>NZ_CATYRA010000001.1:0-768467 GCF_958411575.1 uncultured Bacillus sp. | reverse complement strand
CGTCCTGAGCCAGGATCAAACTCTCCGATAAAGTAGTTTGACTGACTACGCACATTGCTGTGCGATTTTATAAAAAATGAATTAACAGGTACGTTTTGTCTTGTTTAGTTTTCAAAGAACTTTGTTTGCTTCTCTCGAAGCGACTACTTAATAGTAACATTTTTAGTTAACTAGGTCAACACTTTTTTAAAAAAGTTTTTGCTAGTCATGTTTGTGTCTTTTAAAAGACAACAGAAATGATTATACCATAATTCTTTTGACTGTAAAGGGTTATGGTATAAAAAAAGCGCAGCTATTTCAGCTGCGCTTTTCTCACACTTCTTCTTGTGTTTCTTCATTCTCATCTTCTTCGTCTTTCTCTACTAATGCTACTGTAGCAACATGCTCTTCTTCCGCCATTCTGATGAGGCGTACACCTTGAGTGACACGTCCGGTGATTGAGATATCATTGATGTCCATTCTAATGAGTACACCGCTGGCCGTAATAATCATTAGATCCTCTTCACCTTTAGTAGCTTTTACTGTTACTAATTGGCCGTTGTTCTCGGTGATTTTCGCTGTTTTGAGTCCTTTTCCGCCCCGGCTTTGGGTTCTGTACTCTTCAGCCGGAGTTCGTTTTCCGTAACCTTTTTCAGTTACGATAAGGACATGTGATTCTTCCTCTAATATCTCCATGCCGACGACAACGTCGTCATCGGTCAGGGTGATGCCTTTTACGCCTGCCGCAGTTCTTCCCATTTCCCGGACATCTGTTTCAGGGAAACGGATCAGCAATCCATTTTTCGTTCCGATGATCATTTGTTTTGTACCGTCAGTCAGACGTACACCCATCAATTCATCATCCTCACGAAGACTAAGAGCGATTAGGCCATTGTTGCGGATATTAGCGAACTGAGACAGCGAAGTTCGTTTTGAAACCCCGTGCTTTGTTGTGAAGAAAAGGTAAAGCTCCGCATTGAATTCAGTGACTGGAATAATTGCGTTAATCCATTCACCCTTTTCTACCTCCAGCAGGTTAATAATCGGGATTCCTTTTGCTGTTCTGCCGTATTCAGGGATTTCATACCCTTTTGCACGATACACTTTTCCTTTGTTCGAGAAGAAGAGAATCGTGTCATGAGTTGACGTAGAAATCAAATGTTCAACGAAATCATCTTCGTTTGTTCCCATTCCCTGTACACCTTTTCCGCCTCGTTTTTGACTGCGGTAAGTTGATGCAGGAAGACGTTTGATGTATCCGTTGTGTGTCAGAGTAACGACGATATTTTCTCTCTCGATAAGATCTTCATCTTCAATTGTTTCTAGTCCAGCAGTGACGATCTCCGTGCGTCTTTCATCGTTGAAACGCTCTTTGATTTCAGTGAGTTCTTCACGGATGATCTCAAGCACTTTATATTCATTTGCCAAAATGTCTTTTAGCTCTGCAATTAATTTAACAAGAGATAGATATTCTTCTTCGATCTTTTCACGTTCTAGTCCTGTTAAACGCTGCAGCCTCATATCGAGGATCGCTTGTGCTTGCTTCTCTGTCAGTGAGAATTGTTCAATTAGACCTGTTCTAGCTATTTCAGCCGTTTGAGAATTACGGATAAGAGAAATAACTGCATCGAGATGATCGAGAGCAATTCTCAAACCTTCCAAGATATGAGCTCTCGCTTCCGCTTTACGCAATTCATATGCCGTACGGCGTCTGATTACGACTTTTTGATGGTCAAGGTAATGCTCTAGGCACTGCTTTAGATTTAAAACTTTCGGCTGACCGTCAACAAGCGCAAGCAGGTTGATACCAAAAGACGTTTGTAGCGCAGTTTGTTTGTATAGGTTGTTTAGAATAACATTTGCATTGGCATCGCGTCTGATTTCAATGACAATTCTCATACCTGTACGATCTGACTCATCACGCAGATCTGTGATGCCCTCTATCTTTTTGTCTCTAACGAGATCAGCAATTTTCTCGATTAATTTCGCCTTATTTACTTGGTAAGGTAACTCTGTAACGATAATTCTTTCTTTACCTGAAGACGTTTGTTCGATCTCAGCTTTTGCTCGAATCGTAATTGAGCCTCGGCCAGATTCGTATGCCTTCCGTATACCGCTTCGTCCCAAGATTTGACCCGCAGTCGGGAAATCAGGCCCTGGAATGAATTCCATAAGCTCCGGGATTGTAATGTCCGGGTTCTCACTGACAGCAAGTACACCGTCAATGATTTCCCCAAGCTGGTGCGGAGGAATGTTTGTTGCCATACCTACCGCAATACCGGCAGCACCGTTCACGAGCAGATTCGGGAACCTTGAAGGCATAACAACAGGTTCTCTTTCTGACCCATCATAGTTATCCTGATAATCAATTGTGTCTTTTGTGATATCTCGAAGAATTTCCATCGAGATCTTAGACATTCTTGCTTCTGTATAACGCATGGCAGCCGCTGAGTCTCCGTCAACAGAACCGAAGTTTCCGTGACCGTCAACGAGCATATAACGATAGTTGAAATCCTGCGCCATTCTGACCATGGATTCATATACCGCTGAATCACCGTGTGGGTGGTATTTCCCGATAACTTCTCCAACGATACGCGCGGATTTTTTATAAGCCTTGTCACTCGTCATCCCCAAATCATTCATAGCATACAAAATCCGTCTATGAACCGGCTTTAAACCATCACGAACATCTGGAAGAGCACGGGACACAATAACGCTCATTGCATAATCCAAGAAGGACGTACGCATTTCCTGACTGATATTTATTTCACGAACTTGTGGTGTGTTTTGTTCATTCATTAAAAAACCTCCCTGAAGTATCACATGAAATATGTGGGAGTAGATTGTCCATTATGACCTTCAATACGATTTCACTATTCTCCATTATATCAATAAACTTATGATTATACACATTAAATTGCTAGAATATATAGGTATTGCAAGCATTACTGCATCTGATCTTGTTCAGAAAAAAGCCTTATTTCTAATTGGAATTGGAAATAAGGCTTTTTATGATTAGATGTCAAGATTTTTAACGTATCTCGCATTCGCTTCTATAAAGTTTCGGCGCGGTTCTACTTTGTCGCCCATCAGCATTTCAAATGTCTCATCCGCATCCATAGCATCTTCAAGAGTTACCTGAAGAAGTGTTCTAGAGCTAGGGTCCATGGTTGTTTCCCATAGCTGGGTGGCATTCATTTCACCAAGACCTTTATAACGCTGCAATCCCGGCTTAGGCGTTTGAGGCAGAGTTTTTAACAGATCTTCAAGTTCCTTGTCATTGTATGCATATTCAACACGTTTCCCCTGTTGAACTTTATAGAGCGGCGGTTGCGCAATGTACACGTAGCCATTTTCGATAATTTGGCGCATATATCTGTAAAAGAACGTTAACAACAGTGTTCTGATGTGCGCGCCGTCAACGTCGGCATCTGTCATAATGACAACTTTGTGGTAACGGGCTTTCTCCAGGTTGAAATCTTCCCCGATACCTGTGCCGAGCGCTGTAATCATAGAGCGAACTTCGTTATTTGAAAGGATTTTATCCAGTCTTGCTTTTTCAACGTTCAGGATTTTACCTCTAAGCGGCAAAATGGCTTGAAAATGTCTGTCGCGTCCCTGTTTAGCAGATCCTCCGGCAGAATCACCCTCTACGATATACAACTCGGAGATGCTCGGGTCTTTTGAAGAGCAGTCCGCTAACTTACCAGGAAGGTTTGAAATTTCCAAAGCACTCTTGCGGCGTGTTAATTCACGTGCTTTTTTCGCAGCCATTCTTGCTCTTGCCGCCATTAAACCTTTATCGACAATTTTTTTAGCCGCGTCTGGATTTTCCAGCATAAATGTTTCCAACGCCGCAGAAAATAACGTATCTGTGATCGTCCGCGCCTCTGAGTTGCCTAGTTTTGTTTTCGTTTGGCCTTCGAACTGCGGATCAGGGTGTTTGATTGAAATAATCGCGGTCAGCCCTTCTCTTACGTCATCTCCGCTTAAGTTTGGATCATTTTCTTTTATGAGTCCTTTTTTTCTGGCGTAATCGTTGATAACACGAGTCAGACCAGTTTTAAAGCCCGCTTCGTGGGTACCACCTTCATACGTGTTAATGTTATTTGTAAATGAGTAAATGTTGCTTGTGTAGCTGTCATTGTATTGTAAAGCCACTTCAACCGTAATGCCGTCCTTTTCACCTTCAATGTAAATTGGCTCTTCGTGGACAACTTCTTTAGAACGGTTTAAATACTCTACATAACTTTTAATTCCGCCTTCGTAATGGTACTCATTTTTGCGTTCTTGTCCTTCACGTTTATCTTCAATCGTGATGTTTACGCCTTTTGTCAAAAAGGCTAATTCGCGCACGCGGTTAGCAAGCAGATCATAATCATACACAGTTGTTTCTGTAAAAATCTCAGGATCAGGGACAAAATGTGTCGTCGTTCCTGTATGATCTGTTTCGCCAATGATTTCAAGGTCTGAAACCGGAACTCCACGTTTATAGGTTTGACGGTGGATTTTACCGTCACGGTGTACCGTCACAACAAGCTCAGTTGAAAGCGCGTTTACGACTGACGCACCTACACCGTGCAGTCCTCCAGACACTTTATAACCGCTCCCGTCAAATTTTCCTCCAGCATGAAGCACCGTCATAATAACTTCTACCGCAGGACGGCCCATTTTTTCATGAATACCGACTGGAATACCGCGACCATTATCTATCACCGTGATGCTGTTGTCTTTCTCAATTTGGATATTGATATCCGTACAATAACCGGCGAGGGCTTCGTCAATACTATTGTCGACAATTTCCCATACCAGATGGTGAAGGCCTTTGCTGTTTGTTGAACCGATATACATCCCTGGTCTTTTACGAACAGCTTCCAATCCCTCTAGTACCTGTATCTGATTTTCATCATAACTGTTTTGCTGCTGTTCCATAGCCACGTCATTCACCTACACTTTTCTAAACGATATATTCGTGATAAAAAATTTCTAAGAATCTATTTCAAACATAAATTGCGCACGTTTTTTTAATGTGCTGGAAGATAAGGGAGAGTAATATATATTCTGAACCGTGACTACGATAGATTTGGGTGTGCCGTTTACGGAAGGCACCACCTTGTGTTTCTGTTTTTTCAGAAATTCTTCAACAATAGGCGACATGTTGGCTTTAAAGTCAAAAATGCCGACAATATCTCGTGTTGAAACCACAAAGTCATCACCTAAATGAATATACAATTGCCCACCTCATTTCTTCACTTCACTTCACTAACGCACCGTTTTGCACACGGAACATTCCTGCTTGACGTAAGGTTTCGTGATCAATGCCATCAACGCTTGTCGTTGTGACAAACGTTTGTACACGGCCTTGGATCGTATGAAGCAAGTGTGACTGGCGATAATCATCCAGCTCACTCAGTACATCATCCAATAGTAAAATGGGGTATTCTCCGATTTCTTCATGGATCAGGTCAATCTCCGCCAGCTTAAGGGACAATGCCGTGGTTCGCTGCTGTCCTTGAGAACCATACGTCTGCACATCGCGTCCGTTCACATAGAAAAGAACATCGTCACGGTGAGGCCCTGACAGCGTAATACCGCGCTCAATTTCTTTTTCTCTTAATTTAGAAAACGCTTCTTGATAGCTATCTCCTATTTTCGACAAGTCTTTAGGATCTGATACCTCAAGAGCCGTATGGTACTTCAGGGTCAGCTCTTCAAGCCCTCTTGAGATGCCCGCATGGATAGGCTGAGCCCATTTTTCGAGCTGCGCTGTAAACTGCAGGCGTTTTACGACGACTTTTGCTGCAACTTCTACAAGCTGATCGGTTAAAACATCGAGCATCGTTCTGTCAGTTTGTTTTCTTGTTTGCAGCTGCTTCAAAAAATGATTTCGCTGCGAGAGGATTTTCTGGTAAAGAGAAAGGTCATGCAGGTAAACAGGAGAAACCTGTCCGATTTCCATGTCAAGAAACCGCCTTCTCACTTGAGGGCTTCCCTTTACAAGATTTAAATCTTCCGGCGCGAACATAATGGTGTTGAGGGCCCCGACATACTGGCTGAGCTTTTGCTGTTCAATATGATTGACCTTGCCCTTTTTACCCTTTTTGGAGATGACGAGCTGCATGGGAATCGCCCCGTTTTGCTTCATCACTCTTCCCTCTATTTTAGCATAGTCTTTGTCCCACCGTATAAGTTCTTTGTCATTTGACGTCCTGTGCGATTTCGCCATGGACAAGACATAGATCGCCTCCATGAGATTTGTTTTCCCCTGGGCGTTTTCTCCGATGATCACATTTACTTTATTTTCAAATTGAAGTTCAGCATGGTCGTAGTTGCGGTAAGATGTCAGTTCTAAGTTCTGGATATACAATCAGTGTCACCCGCTTTAATTGACGACTTGAAATGAACCAAATCCTTCAATCTCTACCACATCTCCAACATACAGCTTTCTGCCGCGGCGGTTGTCCGGCTCGTTGTTCACAAGCACTTCATGCTCGCTTAAAAACCACTTTGCCATACCGCCTGACTGAATGACATCGGCTAATTTCAAGAATTGTCCGAGTGTAATCATCTCTGTATCAATTGAAATCGGATTTGCCATTATATCGACCTCTTTCAAATATCACTAATATCTAATTGTACTAAAAAAAAACGAATTAGGGAAAGGGAAAACTTGTCGGAGCAGATACCGAATAGAAAAGCTGCCGAAAGGGTCGGCAGCAGTGTATCGGATTAATAGGTTCTGACAGGAAGGATAAGCTGTACAATCGTTTCATCATTCGGTGTGCGAATTAAGAAAGGTCTCATTGCACCTGTAAAGCTTACTCGTATTTCTGCTCCTTCAAGTACCTTTAGTGCATCCAGCATATATTTTGGACTAAATGAGATATTTAATTCCTCACCTTCGATCTGATCAGCAAGAATCGCTTCGACCACTTTTCCGATTTCAGGTGAGTTGGAAGAAATCTCAATGGATTCAGCTGGTTTTGCAGACAGCTTCACCACGTTGTTGCGTCCTTCTCTGGCTAAAAGAGATGCACGATCAATTGCCTGAAGGAATTCTTTTGTGTTCACAATGATTTCTGTTTTGCTTTCTTGCGGAATCAGGCTGGTTGTATCCGGATAATTTCCGTCCAGAAGCCGCGAGAAGAATAAAACATTTTTCGCTTTAAACAGAACTTGGGTTTCCGTGATCACGATATCTACCAGTTCCTGGTTGTCGTCCAAAATCTTGCTGAGTTCAGTTAAGCTTTTTCCCGGAATCACGACGTTATAAGATCTGTCTTCTGGAATATCAAGTTTTGCTTTTCTTAAAGCAAGACGGTGGCTATCCGTCGCAGTGCATAATAATTCACTTTGCTCCACTTTCCAGTTTACACCTGTCAAGATAGGGCGTGTTTCTGAGGTGGACACCGCGAATACTGTTTGTCTGATTAGATTTTTTAACAAGTCAGTTGGAATTTGAATCGCGTGATGTTCTTCGATCTGCGGCAAGTGTGGATACTCATCAGCATCCAGACCGTTTAGATTAAATTCAGCTTTGCCAGAGCGGATAATCGTCAAATACTGATTTTGCACTTCGATTTCTACAGTTGCCATCGGCAGTTTTTTTACAATCTCACTAAAGAAGCGGGCTTGTAAAACGATGCTTCCAGGCTGTTCTATTGTGACGATCTCCTTATCTCCTTCTTCTTTTGGAATGAAGGATTCAATCGAAATATCTGAATCGCTTCCTGTAAAGGATACGCCATCATCTGATGCAACGATTTTAATACCAGTCAGAATGGGAATCGTAGTTCTGGATGAAACTGCTTTTAATACATCTTGGACACTTTCAACAAGACGATCTTTTTGAATCGTGAATTTCATTTTTATCCTCCTAACGGATAATGTATTAATATATATATTTTAAAAAATAGTAGAAGTAATAGTAGGGCCTGTGGATTTGTGGATAAGTTGTGAAAAAGACAGGAAACACAGCCTATCCACATGTGGACAGACTGTGTATGACTTCTGAAAAGTTATTCACACTTTCCCCGATTAATCCCCGGGCCTGCTATTTAAGCTGTTCTTTAATTTCTTTTACATGCTGCTGAAGCTGTTCATCCTCTGCCAGCAGTTTTGAAATTTTTTCATGCGCATGAATAACGGTCGTGTGGTCACGGCCTCCAAACTCTTCACCGATTTTAGGAAGAGAGGAATCAGTCATTTCCCTTGATAAGTACATGGCGATTTGTCGCGGGAAAGCTACTGATTTTGTCCGTTTTTTTGCTTTGAAATCCTCGAGTTTAATATTAAATTGCTGGCCTACTACCCTCTGAATTTCTTTTATCGTAATGACTTTCGGTTTTGAAGAAGGAATAATATCTTTCAACGCCTCAGCGGCCAGATCAGCATTAATATCTTTATTAATTAAAGATGAGTAAGCAACAACTCTGATTAATGCTCCTTCAAGTTCCCGAATATTGCTGTCGATTTGATTTGCGATATAAAGCATAACCTCGTTCGGAATATCGAGGCCCTCCGCTTTGGCTTTTTTTCTTAAAATCGCAATTCTCGTTTCCAAATCTGGCGGCGTGATATCCGTGATCAAGCCCCACTCAAAACGTGAACGCAATCTGTCTTCAAGTGTCGGAATTTCTTTTGGAGGTCTGTCACTTGAAATGACGATTTGTTTGCTTTCTTCGTGCAATGTGTTAAATGTATGGAAAAATTCTTCCTGGGTCTGTTCTTTCCCCGCTAAAAATTGAATATCATCTATCAAAAGCACATCAACATTTCGATAGCGATTGCGGAAGTCGACGGCTTTATTATCTCGGATAGAGTTGATGAATTCGTTTGTAAATTTCTCAGAAGATAGATAAACCACTTTGGCAGAAGGATTATGATCTATAACATAATGGCCGATCGCATGCATTAAGTGTGTTTTTCCTAAGCCGACGCCCCCATAGATAAATAAAGGGTTGTATGCTTTCGCGGGTGCTTCCGCAACTGCGAGGGAAGCAGCGTGTGCAAATCGGTTTCCAGATCCGATGACAAAAGTATCAAAAGTATATTTTGGATTGAGCATATTTTGAGGAAAATCAGATGTATCTTCTTTGACCGCTTTTTTGACTTGCGGTTTCGGCATAAAGTCTTCAACATCTTGATTTTGGGGAATGACAAACTTAATGCTCAATTCTTCCCCGGTTAATTCATATATAGTATCTGCAATCAGATGCAAGTATCTGGACTCCAGCCAGTCTCTGGCAAATTCATTAGGAGCCGTGATCGTTAATGTATCTCCCTGCAGTGAGTGCGCTTTGGTTGATTTCATCCAAGTCTCGAAACTCGGTTTGCTCAATTTTTTTTCGATTTGAGCAAGGGCTTGGTTCCACAGGTCTAATATATTTTCCATCTTCCGGCACGTCCCTCCTTTTCATAGAAAATGGTGTCTTTCTCTGTTATAGAACACAAAAAAAGAGCAAATGGCGCTTGCCATTCGTACACATTAAATGTTGAAAACATATAATATAGTAGATAAATAGCTTTTCGACAAATTTCACAACTTGTGGACAACCTTCTACACAAGCTGTGTGAAATCAATCCACAACTTATCCACACTTTGTGGATAAAGAGTAAAGGTAAGATTAGTAATCAAGAGTTAAAACACAAATATAATACCAAATTAAACGAGAGCTTGCAATGGTTGTCACAATCTTATCCACAAAGCGGACAACCTGTTGAAAAAATCTTGTCCACAGGGGTTGGTAATGTGAAAATGTTGTCGATAACCATTGTGGATATTAAAAAAGAGCTAAAAAGATATCCACATTCGTATTTTTAGAGCAGTTTTTCTGATTTTTTTTCGTTAAATTAAGGAATCTAAAAAATAAGGTTTCGAAAGTTAGGAAGTTGTGGTATCCTAT
The DNA here is from genome assembly GCF_958411575.1 of uncultured Bacillus sp. Lineage (NCBI taxonomy): Bacteria > Bacillati > Bacillota > Bacilli > Caryophanales > Bacillaceae > Bacillus > uncultured Bacillus sp. Next base: position 758,583 of record NZ_CATYRA010000001.1, on the reverse strand, counting down.
TATGGTTGCAAGAAATAAAAGCACTAGTGAAGTTGACAATGAATAGGTAACGCAAATATAATAAGTAAGACTGTCTTTAACAGCTATTCCTCGAGGGAGGTGTCATAAATGAAAAGAACATTCCAACCGAATAACCGTAAACGCAGTAAAGTTCATGGCTTCAGAAGCCGTATGAGTTCAAAAAACGGTCGTCTAGTTTTAGCACGCCGTCGCCGTAAAGGCAGAAAAGTATTATCAGCTTAGGCCACTGAATAATGTCAGTGGTCTTTTTTCACTTTATGGGAAAAGATAGATGTGATGCATGATGAACCGGGGCATGTTCCCTGGTTCTGATGCATCTCATTTTCATAATAAATTTTAAAAGTTTCTGCCAGCCAGTATCGGAGTGAGTCATTTGAAGAAGCGAAATCGTTTAAAGAAAAATGAAGATTTTCAAAAAGTGTTTAAGCATGGGACATCAGTAGCGAACCGCCAGTTTGTCTTATATACGCTTGATCAGCCTGAAAACGATGAGCTGCGCGTCGGGCTTTCCGTCAGCAAAAAAATTGGCAACGCTGTGATGCGAAATCGGATCAAACGTTTGATTCGGCAGGCTTTTCTTGAAGAGAAAGAGAAACTGAAGGAAAAGGATTACATCATTATTGCCAGAAAACCGGCGAGCCAGCTGACATACGAGGAAACGAAAAAAAGTCTGCAGCATCTATTCAGGAAGTCTTCTTTATATAAGAAATCTTCGTCAAAGTAGGCATTGTCACTGCTTTCTTACAACTTTTAAAAGCGCTTCCTTTCTGGTTGATCAGAAAAAGACACCATTTAAATCTGAAAGATGCTAAAATACATACAAGTATGCTTTGCAATAAAAGAGTGTAAAGATTAATTATAGGAGGAAATGTTGTTGAAAAGGAGAATAGGGTTGCTATTAAGTATGGTTGGCGTATTCATGCTTTTGGCTGGATGCTCGAGTGTGAAGGAGCCGATCACTGCAGATAGTCCGCATTTTTGGGACAAGTACGTAGTATATCCATTGTCTGAGCTCATTACGTATGTAGCGAAATTGACGGGAGATAACTATGGACTATCAATTATTCTTGTTACCATTTTAATTCGTTTATTAATTTTACCGTTGATGATTAAGCAGCTGAGAAGTTCGAAAGCGATGCAGGCTTTACAGCCGGAAATGCAAAAGCTTAAAGAAAAATACAGCTCAAAGGATCAAAAAACACAGCAAAAGCTTCAGCAGGAAACAATGGCTTTATTCCAAAAGCATGGTGTCAATCCGTTGGCGGGTTGTTTCCCGATTTTAATCCAGATGCCGATTTTAATTGGATTCTATCATGCGATCATGAGAACACAGGCGATTTCAGAGCATAGTTTCTTATGGTTTGACTTAGGAGAAAAAGATCCTTACTATATTCTTCCTATCGTTGCCGGTGTCGCTACATTTGTTCAGCAAAAACTGATGATGGCGGGCAATGCACAGCAAAATCCGCAAATGGCGATGATGCTTTGGATTATGCCGATTATGATTATCGTATTTGCGATCAACTTCCCGGCGGCTCTTTCTCTTTATTGGGTAGTCGGTAACTTATTTATGATTGCACAAACTTTCCTCATTAAAGGACCAGATATTAAAAAAAGTCCTGAGCCGGAAAAAGCCGGAGGAAAGAAAAAGTGAGGAATGTGACTGCTGCAGGGCGAAATGTCGACGAAGCAGTACAGTCCGGATTGCAAGAGCTGGAATTAACGAAGGATAAGGTAGAAATTACCGTTATTGAAGAGGGAAACAAAGGGTTTCTCGGTATTTTCGGTAAAAAGCCGGCGGTCGTAAAGCTGGTTGAAAAGATTGATCCGATTCAGCAAGCGAAGTCTTATCTTCAAACGATTGCCGAAGCGATTGCCGGGAAGTCTGATGTGACTGTTCAAGAAAGCAAAAAGGCAGTGCGTTTCCATATAACAGGTAAAAAAGCGGCATTGTTGATTGGGAAAAGAGGACAAACCTTGAATGCCCTTGAAACTTTGACACAGCTTGTCCTTAATCGCTATCCAGGCCAATATAAAAATGTGACGGTGGATGCAGAAAACTATCGTTTGAAAAGAAAAGAGACACTGAGTCAGCTGGCCATCAGGCTTGCAGACCAGGTCCTGAAAACGAAAAAAGCAGTTCATCTTGAACCTATGCCGTCCAGTGAAAGAAAAATTATTCACGATACACTTTCTGGATATGCAAATCACCAGATCAAAACATATTCAATGGGTGAAGGCGAAAATCGCCATCTCGTTATTTCCCATAAAAGATAGCATAAAACCGAAGTCCGATAAAAAAGGGATTTCGGTTTTTTTGTATGAGAAAAATCTATTTTTCCTAGTCATATCAAGCTTTTGCCGTTTAAGTTTTTTCTTTTTAGGTGTATCCTGTTGATAAAAAGGAAGTTCAGGAAATAAAATTAATTGTTATTCACATGTGGATAAGTTAAAGTAATAGGAGGCGAATTCCTAATTCTGTGGATAACACATCTTCCACTTCGAACCAAACTATGTTATCTTTTAGTTTTGGCATAATAAAAATTTTTTTATATAGATGAAAGTATAAGTAAAGAGAGGTGAAAAGCATGGATACAATTGCAGCAATTTCCACTCCGATGGGAGAAGGCGCGATTGCGATTGTACGGTTGAGCGGACCAGAAGCAATTCAAATCGCAGATAAAATTTATAAAGGACCGAAGGGAAAAACACTCAGCTCGGTCGAATCACATACGATTCATTATGGTCATATCGTAGACAGACCTTCGGATCGTGTCGTTGAGGAAGTAATGGTATCAGTGTTAAAAGCACCGAGAACTTTTACACGTGAAGATGTCATCGAAATTAACTGTCACGGGGGAATTGTGACTGTGAACCAAGTGCTTCAGCTCGCATTGAGAGAGGGAGCGAGACTGGCAGAGCCTGGAGAATTTACGAAACGCGCGTTTTTAAACGGCCGAATTGATCTTTCACAGGCGGAAGCGGTTATGGACTTAATCAGAGCGAAAACGGACCGGGCAATGAACGTCGCCATGAATCAAATGGAAGGGCGTCTTTCTGCTTTGGTGCGCCGTTTACGCAGTGAGATTTTAGAAACGCTGGCTCACGTTGAGGTGAATATAGATTATCCGGAGTACGATGATGTAGAGGAAATGACACATCAGCTTTTGGTTGAAAAGGCAACCGCCGTGAAAAAAGAAATTGAGGCGCTGCTGAGGACATCTGAGCAAGGAAAAATCTTGCGAGAAGGTCTTTCTACTGTCATTATCGGCCGGCCGAATGTAGGAAAATCATCTCTTCTGAACAGCCTCGTACATGAGGCAAAAGCCATTGTAACCGATATTCCCGGAACGACTCGGGATGTAATTGAGGAATACGTTAATGTAAGGGGCGTTCCACTTCGTCTGGTTGATACAGCAGGTATTCGTGAAACAGAGGATATTGTTGAACGAATCGGTGTTGAACGTTCTCGCCAGGTTCTAAAGGAAGCGGACCTGATTTTACTTGTGCTTAATTATAGTGAAGAGCTTTCTGAAGAAGACGTGAAGCTTTTTGAAGCCGTTGAGGGCATGGACGTTATCGTGATTATGAATAAGACTGACCTTGAGGCGAAGATTGACAGTGAGCGTGTCCGTGAGCTTGCCAATGGACGTCCTGTTGTCACGACATCTCTATTAAAAGAGGAAGGCATCAATGATCTGGAAGAAGCGATTCAATCGCTGTTCTACACGGGTGCCATTGAAAGCGGAGATCTGACTTATGTCAGCAACACACGTCATATCTCTATTTTACAGCAAGCCAAACGAGCCATTGAAGATGCGCTTAGCGGCATCGAACAGGATGTCCCGATCGACATGGTCCAAATCGACCTTACAAGATGCTGGGAGCTTTTGGGTGAAATCATCGGAGATTCTGTCCACGAAAGCTTAATTGATCAGCTCTTTTCTCAATTCTGTTTAGGAAAATAATAAAAGGAGGAACTAGAATCATGGGGTATGAAGCAGGCCAATACGATGTGATTGTGATTGGCGCCGGGCATGCCGGGGTTGAGGCAGCCCTCGCATCAGCACGCCAAGGCGCCAAAACACTTGTCTTAACCATCAACCTAGATATGGTTGCATTTATGCCATGTAATCCGTCTGTCGGCGGCCCCGCAAAAGGGATTGTCGTCCGCGAAATTGACGCGCTCGGCGGAGAAATGGGCAGAAACATCGATAAAACGCACATTCAAATGAGAATGCTGAATACTGGAAAAGGTCCTGCGGTCCGTGCATTGCGTGCGCAAGCAGACAAATTCCAATACCAGCACGAAATGAAAAATACGCTTGAAAAAGAACCAAACTTAACAATGCTGCAAGGAATTGTGGAACGGCTGATTGTTGAAGACGGCGAATGCCGTGGTGTTATTACACAAACCGGCGCGCATTATCGTGCGAAAGCAGTTGTCATGACGACAGGGACATATTTAAGAGGACGAATCATTCTTGGTGATCTGTCTTACTCAAGCGGTCCGAATAACCAGCAGCCTTCTATTAAGCTTTCTGAGCATTTGGAGGAACTGGGCTTTGACCTCGTTCGTTTTAAAACAGGTACGCCGCCTCGCGTCAAAAGCGACTCGATTGATTACAGCAAAACGGAAATTCAGCCTGGTGACGATGTGCCTCGCGCTTTCTCATATGAAACAGTGGAATATATTACAGATCAGCTGCCTTGCTGGCTGACATATACAAGCCCTAAGACACATGAGATTATTGACAGCAACCTGCACCGTTCACCGATGTATTCCGGTATGATCAAAGGTACGGGCCCAAGATATTGCCCGTCCATTGAAGATAAAGTTGTCCGATTTAATGATAAACCGCGTCACCAAATCTTCCTTGAGCCAGAAGGCAGAAATACGCAGGAAGTTTATGTTCAAGGTTTGTCTACTAGTCTTCCAGAGGACGTGCAGCAAAGAATGCTTGCAACGATTCCTGGGCTTGAAAACGTGCAAATGATGAGAGCCGGCTATGCAATCGAGTACGATGCGATCGTACCGACACAGCTATGGCCGACACTTGAAACGAAAAAAATCACAAACCTTTACACTGCAGGCCAAATTAACGGAACATCCGGTTATGAAGAAGCTGCGGGACAAGGGATTATGGCGGGAATCAATGCAGGACGAAAAGCGCTTGGAAAAGAAGAAGTGATTCTAAGCCGTTCTGACGCCTACATTGGTGTTTTGATTGATGACCTTGTAACAAAAGGAACCAATGAACCATACCGTCTTTTGACATCACGTGCTGAATACAGATTGCTTCTTCGCCATGATAATGCTGATTTGCGTCTGACAGAAATCGGACATCGCATTGGATTGATTTCTGATGAGCGATATGCAGCTTTTGAGAAGAAAAAAGCGGCGATAGAAGCGGAGAAAAAACGTCTGCACTCTGTGATTATCAAGCCGTCTCCGGAAAATCAAGAATATATCCGTTCTCTTGGCGGAAGCGAATTGAAAGATGGAGTTCGCGGCACAGACTTGATGAAACGTCCTGAAATGAACTATGAAACAGTCACAAAACTGGCGCCGCCAGAAGTGCCGGTTCCGCAAGACGTAGCAGAACAAGTAGAAATCCAAGTGAAATATGAAGGATATATTGAAAAATCCCTTCAGCAAGTGGAAAAACTGAAGAAGATGGAAAACAAAAAAATTCCGGATCGAATTGATTACGATGCAATCAAAGGGATCGCGACTGAGGCGCGCCAAAAGCTGAAAAATGTGCGTCCTTTGTCTGTTGCCCAAGCTTCCCGCATTTCTGGTGTAAACCCGGCGGACATTTCAATTCTATTGGTGTATTTAGAGCAGGGACGCATTGCGAAGATAGCCGAGTAGAAAGGATGACGGCATGAATATTGAAGAATTCACTTCTAGTTTGGCGGAAAAAGGGATCACCCTTTCTCCCCGCCAGCTGGAGCAATTTGAGCTGTATTACGACATGCTGGTTGAATGGAACGAAAAAATCAATCTGACTTCAATTACAGAGAAAAAAGAAGTGTATCTTAAGCATTTTTATGATTCCATTACAGCTGCTTTTTATGTCGACTTCAATCAAGTGAACACAATTTGTGATGTCGGAGCGGGAGCGGGTTTTCCGAGTCTTCCGATTAAAATATGCTTTCCGCACCTCCATGTCACAATCGTGGATTCACTAAACAAACGGATTACGTTTTTAGAAAAGTTGTCTGAAGCTTTGCAATTGGAGAATACGACATTCTGCCATGACCGAGCTGAAACATTCGGACAGCGGAAAGACGTACGGGAAAGCTATGATATTGTGACGGCGCGAGCAGTTGCAAGACTATCTGTTTTGAGCGAACTTTGCCTGCCTCTGGTGAAGAAAAATGGTTTATTTGTTGCTTTAAAAGCCGCATCAGCTGAAGAAGAACTGAATGCCGGCAAAAAAGCAATCACGACGCTTGGAGGAGAACTTGAGAATATCCATTCCTTTAAGCTGCCTATTGAAGAAAGCGATCGTAACATTATGGTGATACGAAAGACAAAAAATACACCTAAGAAGTATCCAAGAAAACCGGGAACTCCTAATAAATCGCCAATTGAAGGGTAATTTAGACAGCCTGATATGACAATACCATCATATTTTCATCAAAATTGATGGATGTATAGCAGGAAAAACCATGAGAAAATAGAATTATAAAAATGGCAGTTTTTAAAGGTGGTGTAGGTACATGAAGCATTCATTCTCTCGTTTCTTCGGGCTTGGTGAGAAGGAACAGGAACCGGAGATTGCTGAACATGAGACAAACAAAGAAGAGATTCTGGAAATACCGGTAAATGCTATCGTTCCCAACCGTTTTCAGCCACGCACCATTTTCTCAGATGAAAAAATCAAAGAGTTAGCAATGACCATTCATACACACGGCATTATTCAGCCGATTGTTGTTAGGCATACAGAAGAAGAAGGCCAATACGAACTCATTGCAGGTGAAAGACGCTGGAGAGCGGTACAATCGCTCGAGTGGGAAAAGATTCCGGCTATTATTAAGGATTTTTCCGACACGGAAACCGCTTCTGTGGCGTTAATTGAAAACTTGCAGCGGGAAGAACTGTCTTCTATTGAGGAAGCGCATGCCTATGCTCGGCTTCTTGAGCTGCATGACTTAACACAGGAAGCACTCGCACAGCGTTTAGGAAAAGGGCAATCCACAATTGCGAATAAGCTGCGGTTATTAAAGCTGCCTCAGCCGGTCCAAGACGCGATTATGGAGAAGAAAATCACTGAGCGTCATGCCAGAGCGCTGATTCCGCTGAAACAGCCAGAGCTCCAAGTCACACTGCTCACAGAGATTATTGAGAAAAGTTTAAATGTAAAGCAGACGGAAGACCGCGTGGTGAAAATGCTGGAGCAAGGCCAGAGAAAACCAAAGCCTAGACGCAAAGCGTTCAGCAGAGATACAAGAATTGCAATGAACACGATTCGCCAGTCACTATCAATGGTTGAAGACAGCGGTGTAAAATTGAATACGGAAGAAGAAGAATTTGAAGAATATATTCAATTAACGATTCGCATACCAAAATAAAAGCTCTCCTGAAAAGAAGGAGAGCTTTTATGTTTATGATAAAAGGGAATTAATTACTTTTAGTTAATAATGTTATATTAGAATTCTTTTCTTCGAGCTTGTAGATAAATTCTTCAGTATTTTGCGGAGAAATCACTGCATGTCCCCAGCCTCCCTGATAATATATCGTGATGGCATGACGAGAGCCGATCAGACGAAAACCTGACCACAGCTTCTTTTTTTGAACCCCTTTGTCGATTTTTTCGTAAGAAATTTGATGTTTGATCAGTCCGGCTTTAATGATCAGATGGTGTTCCCTCAATACATATTTCAGATCAATAAAGCACCAAATGATGAACACATTTAAAAGAGTCAGCAGAGTAAAAATAATCCAGCCTGAAACCTTCATATTTCCCACTACAAAAGGAACAATGGCATCTGCTTGTATCAGTAAAATAAGGAACACAATCATCAGCGTAACGGGTATATCTCGCTTTGTTTTATAAACCATATTCTCACCGTCCTGTACGTTCTTGCACTGTAACTTCTTCTTTCTTCTTTAAGAAATTCCTTTTTTAAGACAAAAAAACATAGAAATTACAGAATTTATAAGAGAAAGCATATGACAAGCTTGAATTTTCAATTATTTCCCTCCTGAATCGGAACAAAATGATGAAAAAAATGAAACGCTTTAATCTTTTTTTGATAGAATAGAAGCAAGATAGTACATGTTCATGTGAAAGTAGGTGACATCGTGGGAAAAATCATAGCAATTACGAACCAAAAAGGCGGAGTGGGAAAAACAACGACGTCTGTCAACCTTGGGGCATGCTTAGCTTACATAGGGAAAAGGGTTCTGCTGGTAGATATTGATCCGCAGGGGAATGCGACAAGCGGATTAGGGATTGAAAAAGCCGATGTAGAGCAGTGTGTGTACGATATTTTAGTAGATGATGCAGATGTAATAGATATTATTAAAGCAACGACAGTAGAGAACTTGGACGTGATTCCTGCAACCATTCAGCTTGCCGGTGCTGAAATCGAGTTGGTTCCGACGATTTCAAGAGAAGTGAGACTGAAGAGGGCGCTTGAAGCAGTAAAACAGAATTATGATTATATTATCATTGATTGTCCGCCGTCATTGGGACTGCTGACGATTAACGCGCTTACTGCCTCAGATTCCGTTGTGATTCCTGTACAGTGCGAATATTACGCTCTGGAGGGGCTCAGTCAGTTATTAAATACAGTACGTCTTGTGCAAAAGCATTTGAATACTGATTTAATGATTGAAGGTGTATTGCTGACAATGCTTGATGCCCGGACGAATCTCGGCATTCAAGTCATTGAAGAAGTTAAAAAATATTTTAGAGATAAAGTATATAAGACGGTTATTCCGCGCAATGTCCGTCTGAGTGAGGCACCGAGTCACGGAAAACCCATCATTTTATACGATCCGCGGTCAAGAGGTGCGGAAGTATATTTAGATTTAGCAAAGGAAGTGGCTGCGAATGGCTAAAGGCCTTGGAAAAGGGATTAATGCGTTGTTTAATCAGGTCGATTTGTCTGAAGAGACAGTTGAAGAAATTAAAGTTGCCGATTTACGCCCTAATCCTTATCAGCCAAGAAAACACTTTGACGACGAGGCATTAGCTGAACTAAAAGAATCTGTGCTGCAGCATGGCATTCTTCAGCCTCTTATCGTCAGAAAATCTTTAAAAGGCTATGATATTGTTGCGGGGGAACGGCGGTTTCGAGCGGCAAAGCTTGCGGGTTTAGACACAGTTCCGGCGATTGTACGTGAATTATCAGAGGCATTAATGAGAGAAATTGCTTTATTGGAAAACCTTCAGCGTGAAGATTTATCGCCGCTTGAAGAGGCTCAGGCCTATGACTCCTTGCTGCAACACTTAGATCTCACCCAAGAACAGCTTGCCAAACGTCTTGGTAAAAGCAGACCGCATATTGCGAATCATTTAAGATTGCTGACACTGCCAGAAAACATTCAGCAGCTTATTGCTGATGGTACGCTTTCTATGGGACATGGACGCACGCTTCTTGGCTTGAAAAACAAAAATAAGCTAGAACCGCTTGTACAAAAAGTGATTGCGGAGCAGCTCAATGTTCGCCAGCTTGAGCAGCTGATTCAGCAGTTAAATGAGAATGTTTCACGTGAAACAAAGAAAAAAGAACCTGTGAAAGACTCGGTTCTAAAAGAACGGGAATCTTATCTCCAAAATTATTTTGGAACAACGGTTAATATTAAAAGACAAAAGAAAAAAGGTAAAATCGAAATCGAATTTTTCTCTAATGAAGATCTTGACCGGATATTAGAACTTTTGTCTGAACGAGAATCATAAATAAAGAAACCATCTTTCAAGCGAAGATGGTTTCTTTATTTATATTCGTCCAGTGAGCCTTTGCAGTGGGTTAAGGCGTTCCTGCCTCCACTCTGTTCGATCTGTTAAACTCAATCCTTCAGCAAGAACATTGGCCATATTCATGACCAAGTGTAGCCTTGTATTTTGCAATACAAAGTATTCCATAAAACCACTTACATTCACAATTCCGTTAATATGAAGATCTCCCACTTCAGGAAGGTCCTTTTGCACACCAGCTCCAGGCTTTAATGGCCCTTCTCCGATTTGAAACGATCCTACACTTTTGACACGTCCTAAGCATGCATCGACTGCTATAATAAATGGGTTTTTATGTAACTTTTGAATGTCATTGATTTTATCCTTCATGTTCACAGCATGGACAGGATCAGATAAGGTTCCATAGACATTGAATCTGGTGAGTGGCATTTGTTTGAGTTTCATTCCTACGAGCGGGCCTAATGAATCACCGGTTGAACGGTCTGTTCCGATACAAACCACGACAATTGGTTTGCCGGCAGCTTTACGTAAGGATGAAGATAGGATGGTTTGGATTTGTTTTGCTGCTGCTGCATCTGTATGTGAAACATATTGCTTTGCTCGTTCCTGAGAGGAAAAAAGCCCGCCTTTACGATTCATAGGTTTCACTTCCTTGTTATAGTAGGTAACAAAATTGCTATGGTGTGTGCCTAGTTATGTAAGGTTGTTTACAGTATATCCAGCAGTATGATTTTTTATGCTTTGTGAATGATACCGGATATTTTCAAAAATAGAGGATTGATATGAGTGGTTAGAGGGTTGATTATAAGTATTGTGCCCCAATGCCTCTATTATGTTCAAGCTGTGGTCTGTTTACAAAACATACCGACGAAGTTTAGAATTCTGGGAACACGGACAAATTAATATCCTGTTTTAGACTGCAGTTTTTTTATGTGTATTTAGTATGGTAATTTCATCTTGTGGTCAATGTCTATGAAAATATGGCATGTTTGCTTTCCGTTATTTATATAGTAACAATAACGGAACAAGCTGAACTCTGTGCTATGAGGTGATGATGTTGTGGAGAGCCGGAATGAAGTGGATGCTGCTCATATTAGGGAGCCTGATCGGGGCCGGATATGCGAGCGGTCAGGAGATATGGCAGTTTTTTGGAGTGGAAAGCGGACTTGCTATTGTGTTGTTTACAATCATGTTCATTTTCTCGTCTTATATTGTGATGAAAATCAGTTTTAAGGTTCAATCCACTCATTTTCTGCCGGTTCTGGAACATTTGATGGGACCATGGCTGGCGAAAATTTATGATGTCCTAATCGTTTTTTATTTGTTTTCAACGACTATGGTGATGATTGCCGGAGGCGGTGTGACCCTGCAAATGTACAAGCTTCCTTTCTGGTGGGGAATCGCACTGATTTGCATCGTGACAGTGTGTTTGTTTTTCTGGGATGTGAAAGGAATATTATCAGTAAATGGTTTTTTAATACCTGTTTTAGTAGCAGGGCTGCTGTATGCGCTGATCTCCTTTCAGAGCACCCATCATCATACGTGGACGATTGATTTGACTCGGCAGTATAACTGGCCTGCTAGCATTACGTTTGCCTCTTTAAACATTCTTTCAGTTGTCGCGATTTTATCCTCCGTTGGGAAAGAAATGAAAGGCCTCGGAGAAGCGAAAATCGCCAGTGTGGCAAGCGGAATTATTTTTGGCGTGATCTCTTTTGTTTATAATGAAACGTTAGTGGAGCTGGCGGGCTCCCTTTCTCAGTTTGAGATACCGTTGTTTGCTGTTTTGGAGGGGGCGCCTTATCTCCTTTTTTTATGTATGACGGCGGTGCTGTGTCTTGCGATTTACACGACGACGGTAGCTGGTTTACTGGGGCTGTCCAGCCGGCTGATGGCGTTTGTCCATATGCCGAGATGGATGATTGTGTTGATTCTGTTAGTGTTAATGGTGCCTTTTACTTCTTTCGGTTTTTCTGATTTGATCGCGTTCTTGTATCCGATTTACGGGATGCTGAATTTATATTTGTTGGTTTGTCTGCTGTTATATCCTATTTTAAGTAAATGGAAATAATAGGATTTATTCCTTTTCGGATATCTTGATTGCTCTTATGATCAGTTTTTTTGTACAATAGATACAGCAGTTTATGAAAAGAGGTGAAGGGTCTTGGCGGATAAAGACTTTGGCCTGAATGATATCGTAGAAATGAAAAAACCGCATCCATGCGGAGCGAACAGCTGGAAAATTATACGCATGGGAATGGATATTCGAATTAAGTGTGAGGGATGTTCTCACAGTGTAATGATTCCGAGAAAAGAATTTGAAAGAAAACTAAAAAAAGTACTTGTCAAGCATGAGGAGCCTACTTCGTAAAAAGGCTGGCACTCATGCTTTTTCATATAGAAGGTAAGGAGAAGACGGCGATGAGCAAAGTGCATCAGTCAGCATGTCCGCTGAATTGCTGGGACAGCTGCGGATTTTTGGTGACTGTTGAAGACGGAAAGGTAACAAAAGTGGACGGAGATCCGAACCATCCGATTACGGAAGGCAAAATCTGCGGCCGCGGCAGAATGCTTGAGACAAAAACAAATTCGCCTCAGCGGCTCCGCTATCCGTTGAAAAAACAAAAAGGCGAGTTTGTGCGGATTTCCTGGGATCAGGCACTTGATGAAATTGCCGACAAACTTCGGGAGATCAAGGAAACGTCGGAGACGACTGCTGTTTTGCACAGCCACGATTATGCGAATAACGGTTTGTTAAAAGCGCTAGATCAGCGTTTTTTTAATGGATATGGCGGCGTGACTGAAATCATCGGAAGCATATGCTGGGGCTCCGGTATCGAGGCGCAAAGCTGGGATTTCGGCCGTTCGTACGGGCATGGCCCGCTTGATATTTACAATAGCAAACATGTTGTTGTGTGGGGAAGAAATGTATCCAGAACGAATATGCACTTATACCATCACTTGCAGCAGGTGAAGAAAAAGGGTGCCACAATTACTGTGATTGACCCGATCTTCAATCCAACTGCCAAGCTTGCGGACCGCTATATCTCTGTAAAGCCAGGAATGGATGGCTGGCTTGCGGCAGCTGTTTTGAAAGTACTGATTGAGACAGGAAGAACGAATGAGACGTTTATTTCTGAGCACTCTGTCGGTTTTGATGATGTGAAAGAGCTTTTAAACACCACTTCTTTAGAAGAGTTTATTGTAAAAACAGAAACTTCTATGGAGCAGCTGGAGTATCTGGCAAATTTGTATGCTGATGGCCCGGTGTCTACTTTTATGGGCCTTGGTATGCAGCGCTATAAAAACGGCGGCGGAACGATTCGCTGGATTGATGCACTCGTTGCGGCAAGCGGAAATGTCGGAATTAAAGGCGGCGGTGCGAATTTCGGAAATGTCCAAATTGGTGAGAGTTTTGCGAAAACGAAGCTGACGCTGCCGGAATTAAAAACAACATCACGTTCGTTTTCAATGATGACACAGGCTGAAGAGGTGCTGACGGCTGCCGATCCAGCGATCGAGATGATTATCGTGACGTGTGGAAACCCGATGACCCAGGTGCCAAACACAAATAAAGTGAGACAAGCGTTTGAAAAGGTTCCGATGACAGTGGCGATTGATTCTATCATGACGGATACGGCAAAGCTATGTGACTATGTTTTGCCAACAGCCACTGTTTTTGAAGAAGAGGATATCTACTATTCCAGCATGTATCACCATTACGTTCAGTATGGGAAAAAGCTTGTGGAGCCGCAGGGTGAAGCGAAGTCGGACAGCTGGATCTGGTCAGAGCTTGCAAAACGCCTTGGATTTGGCGAGTTGTTTGAACACAGCACTGAAGAATTTTTGGAAATGGGGCTTTCTTCATTGGAAGCAGAGGATGTGACGCTTGAGCGATTGAAAGAAAAAGGCCATCTCCCTCTTCCGGTCAAGCAAGTGCCATGGGATGACTATCAGTTTTTGACGCCGAGCGGAAAATTTGAATTTACTTCGTCGTTGGCTGAGGAAAAAGGATTTAGCGGCTTACTTCAATTAAATGTGCCCGAAGAATCTGCTTTCCATAATGAGGATTTAGCTGGAAAGTATCCTTACACGCTGTTGTCCATTCATCCGCAGCGTTCTAATCATTCTCAGCATGTGCCGTTTATTGAAAAGCTTCAGCACGTTCAGGTCGATATTTCTCCAGATATAGCGGCTGAGCAGAATCTTCAGGACGGAGACGAGGTTGCCATCTTTAATGACCGCGGGCGCTTGACGGGCAAGGTGAAAGTGATGAAGCAGGCTCATCCGAAGACGATTAATATAGATGAAGGCATGTGGGCGGCTTTTGGAGGTTCAGTCAATGCACTGACAAATGATACAAATTCTGATAATGGAATGGGAAGCACGCTTTTTGACTGTTTAGTAGGCTTGAAAAAAGCATAACCAAAGGGATTGGCAGGCTGAAAATGCTTTTTTGTCAGCTTGTCTTTTCCAGTGAACCTCCTTATAATTGCTCTAGGTTCAAATTACGTTTATACAATGACTGTTTTATATAGAGGAGATGAAAGAATGGCTTTAACAGCTGGAATTGTTGGTTTGCCAAACGTCGGGAAATCAACGCTATTTAACGCAATTACACAGGCCGGTGCCGAATCAGCCAACTACCCGTTCTGTACAATTGATCCGAACGTGGGAATTGTAGAAGTACCTGATGATCGTCTGCAAAAGCTGACTGAGCTGGTCAACCCGAAGAAGACTGTGCCGACCGCTTTTGAATTCACTGATATTGCAGGGATCGTAAAAGGCGCGTCTAAAGGAGAAGGACTCGGTAACAAATTCCTTTCTCACATTCGCCAGGTTGACGCAATATGTCACGTTGTCCGTGCTTTTTCTGATGACAACATTACACACGTTTCCGGAAAAGTTGATCCGATTGATGACATTGAAACGATCAACCTTGAGCTGATCCTTGCTGATATGGAAACAGTTGAAAAGCGGATTACGCGCGTCAGCAAACTTGCGAAGCAAAAAGATAAAGAAGCTGTATTTGAATTTGAGATTCTGTCTAAACTGAAAGAAGCGTTTGAGAGTGAAAAGCCTGCTCGTTCTGTTGAGTTCACTGAAGAGCAGCAAAAGCTTGTGAAGCAGCTTCATTTACTAACTTCGAAGCCTATTTTGTACGTTGCGAACGTTAGTGAAGATGAAGTAGCTGATCCGTCCGGCAATGAAAATGTAGCGAAGATTCGCGAGTACGCTGCCGGCGAAAATGCGGAAGTTATCGTTGTGTGTGCGAAAATTGAATCCGAAATCGCTGAGCTTGAAGGCGATGAAAAGCAAATGTTCCTTGAAGAGCTTGGCATTGAAGAATCAGGTCTTGATCAGCTGATCAAAGCGTCTTATTCCCTTCTAGGCCTTGCAACATACTTCACAGCCGGAGAACAGGAAGTCAGAGCTTGGACATTCAAAAAAGGCATGAAAGCCCCTGAGTGTGCAGGAATTATCCATAGTGACTTTGAGCGCGGCTTCATTCGTGCTGAAACTGTTGCTTATGAGGATCTTCTTGCGGGCGGCGGTATGGCAGGAGCGAAAGAAGCAGGAAAAGTCCGTCTTGAAGGAAAAGACTACGTGGTAAAAGACGGAGATGTTATTCATTTCCGATTTAATGTATAGGATGCAGTTGTAAAGGGACAAGAGCTTTGGTATAATATAAAATTGTGAGTAATAGAATTATTGCTCCTTGCCCATTACGGGCCGCTTAGTCCAAAAGGAGGTGCAAACAGATGAGAAAGTACGAAGTTATGTACATTATCCGCCCAAACATTGACGAAGAGTCTAAAAAAGCAGTTATCGAGCGTTTCAGCAACGTTCTGACTTCTAACGGTGCGGAGATCACTGGAACAAAGGATTGGGGTAAACGTCGTCTTGCTTACGAAATCAACGATTTCCGCGACGGTTTCTACCAAATCGTAAACGTTCAAGCTGATGCTGCGGCAGTTCAAGAATTTGACCGTCTAGCTAAGATCAGTGACGATATCATTCGCCACATTGTTGTTAAAGAAGAAGAATAAGCAATTTTGAAATATATAATGGTAAAAGGTGGTCTTTCTTATGCTTAACCGAGTTGTATTAGTCGGAAGACTGACAAAAGACCCAGAGCTTCGTTATACGCCAAACGGTGCGGCTGTTGCTACGTTTACTCTTGCTGTGAATCGTACATTTACGAACCAGTCCGGAGAACGTGAGGCCGATTTCATTAATTGTGTCACTTGGAGAAGACAAGCCGAAAACGTTGCAAACTTCCTGAAAAAAGGAAGCCTTGCAGGCGTAGATGGCCGTTTACAAACAAGAAACTATGAAAACCAGCAAGGACAGCGTGTCTTCGTGACTGAAGTCCAAGCTGAAAGTGTTCAATTTCTTGAGCCGAAAAACGGCGGCGGTTCTGGTTCAGGTGGATACAACGAAGGAAACAGCGGCGGAGGCCAGTACTTTGGCGGAGGCCAAAATGATAATCCATTTGGAGGAAATCAAAACAACCAGAGACGCAATCAGGGGAACAGCTTTAATGATGACCCATTTGCCAACGACGGCAAACCGATTGACATCTCGGATGATGATCTTCCATTCTAATGTGATTATCCCCTAAAATGAAAAAGAAAGGAGGGAAATGACAATGGCAGGAGGACGCAGAGGCGGTCGTGCGAAACGCCGTAAAGTGTGTTATTTCACTTCTAACGGTATCACGCACATCGACTACAAAGATGTAGATCTTCTTAAAAAGTTTGTTTCTGAGCGCGGTAAAATTTTACCACGTCGTGTAACTGGAACAAACGCTAAATACCAACGTAAATTGACTGCAGCGATTAAACGCGCTCGTCAAATGGCTTTACTTCCGTACGTAAGCGGTGAGTAAGCTGATACGTAAAGAGCAAGGGCCTTCGGGTTCTTGCTCTTTTTTATAGGGGGATGAAACATGAAACTGATTTCTTGGAATGTAAACGGCCTGCGGGCTGTCATGAGAAAGATGGATTTCCTCTCTTATCTGAAAGAAGAGGATGCAGATATTATATGTCTTCAGGAAACGAAGATACAGGACGGCCAGGTTGATCTTCAGCCTGATGGCTATCATGTGTATTGGAATTATGCAGTGAAAAAAGGATATTCCGGCACGGCTGTCTTTTCAAAACAAGAGCCGCTGCGTGTCATGTATGGTATCGGAATAGAAGAGCATGATCAAGAAGGCAGAGTGATTACACTAGAATTTGAAAACTTGTTTGTGATGACCGTTTACACGCCTAATTCCAAAAGAGGATTGGAGCGAATCGATTATCGGATGCAATGGGAAGAGGCTTTATTATCTTATATTCTTGAATTGGATAAGAAAAAGCCGGTCATTTTATGCGGCGATTTGAATGTAGCTCATCAGGAGATCGATTTGAAAAATCCAAAGGCGAACCGGAATAACGCCGGGTTTTCTGATCAAGAAAGAGGAGCATTCACCCGTTTATTAGAAGCCGGTTTTGTTGATTCATTCCGCCACGTCTATCCAGATCTTGAAGGCGCTTATTCCTGGTGGTCGTATCGTGCCGGGGCCCGGGACAGGAATATCGGATGGCGTCTCGATTATTTTGTTGTTTCCGAAAGGCTTGAGGAACAGATTGAGGATGCCAGTATATCAGCGGACGTCATGGGTTCCGACCATTGTCCTGTTGAACTTATGATCAATATATGATGAGATAGCAGTAAGGATTTTACACTTACTGCTTTTTTATATGAAAAAGGAGAAAGAGATGGCAAACATAAAAGAGATTGCAAGACTGGCAAATGTATCTGTTTCGACTGTTTCACGAGTATTGAATCATCATCCATATGTGTCTGAAGAAAAGAGAAAGCTTGTTCATCAAGTCATAAAGGAATTAGATTACACACCAAATCGAACCGCAATCGATCTCATTCGCGGGAAAACCCATACGGTGGGTGTGATCCTGCCTTATAGCGATCATCCCTGCTTTGATAAAATCGTAAACGGAATCACTAAGGCGGCTTTTCAGCAAGAGTATGCAACGACCCTCCTCCCCACCAATTATAACCCCGCTATTGAAATCAAATATCTAGAGCTATTAAGAACGAAGAAAATAGACGGTCTCATCATTACATCCCGCGCCAATGACTGGAACCGCATTATCGCTTATCAGGAATATGGGCCGATCATCGCTTGTGAGGACACTGAAGATATTGATGTCCCATGTGCGTACAATGACAGAAAAGCTGCTTATACAGAAAGTTTTCACTATCTAAAGAGCCGTGGGCATGAGAGTATTGCTTTCACGTGCGTCAGAGAAGCCGACAAGAGCCCGAGTACGGCTGATAAAGCTGCGGCCTATAAAGCGGTTTGCGGGAGGCTGGAAGACCGTCATATGCTGTCTGGTTGCAATGATATGAATGACGGTGTGCGGGCAGCTGAGCACTTTTATACGAGCGAGCGGGTTCCGACTGCTATTTATGCAAATAGTGATGAAGTGGCAGCTGGAATTCATGTATTTGCCCATAAGAATAGATGGGATGTTGAAATCATTGGCGAGGGGAATTCTTCTATCAGCCGTGTTCTTGGTTTTCCGTCGCTAGATTTGAATCTTGAGCAGCTCGGCATCGCAGCATTTTTTCTATTTTTGCAGGATGAACCCATTGATATCAAAATTCAGCATCAATTCGAGAAAAAAGCTTGAACTGAAATGCATTTCATACTTTATAACTTCATTGAAGGTGAAGGAGGAGGAAGAAATGCGAATTGAACATACAGCGATCTGGGTCAAAGATTTAGAGCGGATGAAGGCTTTTTATGAAACGTATTTTAACGGCAAAGCGAATGATCTATATCACAATGAGAAAAAAGATTTTAAGTCTTATTTTATTACGTTTGATTCCGGAGCAAGGCTGGAAATGATGAAAAAAGGAAATGTGACTGATCCGCCTTCACAAACGATGACAGGCTGGGCCCATATTGCCTTTTCCGTTGGAAGCCGGGAGAAGGTTGATGAACTGACTGATCGATTGAAGAAGGATGGTTTCGCAGTAGTAAACGGCCCGCGGACAACTGGAGACGGCTACTATGAAAGTGTGATTGAAGATGATGAAGGAAATTTGATCGAGATTACAATCTGACATCTGGAGTGACTTGAATGCTGAAGACAGAAAAAGAAAAAATGGCAGCCGGAGAATTATACAATCCGGAAGATCAACAACTGCTGCTAGAACGCAAACATGCGAGACAGCTGATTAGACAATATAACGAAACGCCAGAAGATGATGCAGTGCGGACGGAGCTTTTGAAGGAGCTGTTCGGTTCGATTGGTGATCAAGTCACGATTTTGCCGACATTTCGCTGTGATTATGGCTATCACATTCATATTGGAGACCATACATTTGTTAATTTTGACTGTGTCATTTTAGACGTGTGTGAGGTGCGTATCGGACATCACTGTTTGATTGCGCCAGGGGTACATATTTACACGGCCGGTCATCCTCTTGATCCGATTGAAAGAAAGTCCGGGCTGGAGTTCGGTAAGCCTGTGACAATTGGAGATCATGTTTGGATCGGAGGCCGGGCAGTGATTAACCCGGGAGTGATGATCGGCGATAACGCGGTGATCGCATCGGGGTCTGTTGTGACTAAGGATGTACCTGCTAATACCGTTGTAGGCGGAAACCCTGCGAGGATGTTGAAGGAATTGTAATGAGATCAGTGCGGCAGATCCGCACTGACTTTTTAAATCTGTTTCGCATTCGTATTAGGGCCGAAGCAAATTAACAGCACGGAGCATGCGAGCCAGCATCCGCCGATAAATAAAAAGACGCTGACATAGCCGAGCTGAACGGCGATAAACCCGACGAGCAATGAGCCAAAGATGTTTGAAAAGCGGCCGAGGCCATAGGCTAAACCGCTGCCAGACGAGCGGTATTCAGTCGGATAAGGTTCTGACGTATAAGCGTATAAGTTCGAGGTGAAAACCCTTTCTGTGATATTCACGATGAAACCAAACACAATGATCATGATCGGTATAAAAGTCATGCCATATAAGAGGCCGGCGATAGCTGTCAAAAATGCACTGGCGGCTAAAATCCATTTTCTCTGAAAAGTTTCAGAAATCATTGAACCGAGCAATGCGCCAAGCGGAGCGCCAACGGAGTGCAACACGTTATACCACAATGTATTTTCCATGGAGACTCCATTGCTTTTTAACAGGCTTGGAACCCATGAGGCAAATCCGTAAAATCCAAACGTTTCAAAAATCCATACAGCAGATAACACAATGGTAATTTTAAGGTTTCTCCCTTTCAATAGCCCTGCGTAACCTGCATGCTGCTGAACAGTTCTGCTTGCTTTGGGCTGAGCTGCTTCCGGAAGCGGGCCTTTCTCTTGTTCAACCTGTGCCTCAATTCTGTTGAGGATCGCGTCGGCTTTCGCGAATTCACCACGATTTTCGTGCCAGCGAGGTGATTCTTCGAGACGGCGGATAAAGAAAAAATAAATAAGGCCGACGGCTCCCCATACAAATACAAGCCTCCATCCCCATGAACCGAGCGGAATGACAAAGGCAGACACAATATTGGTGATCGGAACGCCAATCAATCCAATCATGGCACAGAAAGAAATATATTTCCCGCGGACACTGGAAGGAAAAAATTCTGCCAGATAGCTATTGGTAATGACCATGGCCGCTGCGACACCAAATCCGGTAAGAAAACGGAATGTCATTAAAGACGGGATGTCCCATGCCGTGGCATTGCATAGCGATGCAATTGAGAAAACAAATACAAATAGATTTAAGGCTTTTTTGCGGCCAATTCGATCGGACAGCCTTCCACCCAGTGATGCGCCTAAAAACATGCCTAAAAACGAAGCCGCCGTTACATTGGCAATGGTTGAAAGCGGGATGCCCCAATGCTCGATCAGTGCCGGCGCTACATTGCTGAGGGTAAATAAATCTGCAAGATCAAAGAAATAAACAATGCCGAGAGCGGTTAATACTTGGAAGTGAACGCGAGAAATCGGAAGGCGGTCTAAACGATTCGCTGCGTTTGAGAAAGGATGTGTGTTCCTCTGTTTGAAGATCGTATTCATAAAAAACCCCCTTTTGAGTAGTTAGAAAAGACTGAAAACTCCCCTCTTGTGAATATTATAAGTATCTTGATTCATTGGCGACAGAGTTCAAATCACTAGATGAAAGAACTAAATTCACCCTTTATATTTTAATTTTGCTTAAAAGATTTCCAAAACAGTAGATTCATAGACCAATTTATGCAAATATATAGGAATATTCTCATTGAAAGGAAGAGACATAGAAGGTATGAATCCATTTATCCGTCCTATAGAAGGAAACAATACGTTGTGGAGATATTTTTTCGCCTTTTTGGTGATGGTAGGTTTATATGTATTCGGGAATATTGCTTACCTTTTCGCTATACTATTCACGGTTATTGTGAATCCCAATATCACGTTTGATTTAGACGAAGCTGTGCTGAGTGATCCTTTGGTCGATCTTTATTTGTCTCATGTCATTTTTTTATTTGCGATTCCAGGAGTATGGCTGGCTGTCCGTTTTATTTTGAAACGGCCTTTTCGAACAGTCATTACGCCGAATGCAAAGATCAATTGGCGGAGAATATTCTTTGGCTTTATTGCTTATTTCCTGCTAATGATCGCCGTACAATTGATTGATTTTGCGATTCATCCTGACAGCTATTCAATGCAAGATGTTGATGCTTCACGGTTTATATGGCTGCTAGCGGCGGCCCTCATTTTGGTTCCGTTTCAAACATCAGCAGAAGAACTGTTTTTCAGAGGATTTTTGCTTCAAGCTTTCGGGAGATTAACAAAAAATCCACTTATCTTGACATTGATTGTCGGGGGCTTGTTTGGCGTATTGCATTTTGCTAATCCAGAAATGAATAATGGCGCTGTCTGGGCAGGAATTGAGTACTTAACATTTGGTTTTGTGTGGACCTATTACACGATTAAAACAGGCAGTATTGAAATATCACTTGGCGCCCATGCCGCGAATAATATGTTTTTATGTATGTTTATCACAGAAAAAAACAGTGTGTATGGAGGAATCCCTTCTTTATTTATGGTTACGCGGGGGAACCCGATGTGGGAGGCTTTATTTACGATAGCGGTCAATCTTGTTTTTGCGGGAATCGCTTTATGGTACCATAAGAAATCACAAAGTAAGCAGCAAGGGTCTTAATCCCTGCTGCTTATTAACGTTTGGATGGCTTCTTCGATATTTGTTGTCGGCTGCTGGCAAGCGAAGTTTTCACAAATATACACGGTTGTTTTGCCGTCTATGATGCGGTAGTCTGCTGCAAAGGGTGCTATGTCTTTGCATTGATCAGGATGCTCTGCCACCAAAATGGAGTCGTTGGGCTTAAAGGCTTTTTGAAGTGCAGTGGTGATTTGTTTTCTGGCTGGATCGTCTGCGCTGCCAAAAATAACGATTTCCTTTTTAGGCATCACATGCTTTAACACGCTTTGCATAAAGAAAGCATGGCCGCTCGGATACGCTTCGATATCCGGCTTGAACACAGAAAACATCGTTTCTGCTTTTTCAATGAGTGATAAGTCGCCTGTGACTTGTCCGAGGCGCAGCAGCTGAACGGCTGCCACGCTGTTTCCTGAAGGCACGGCGCCGTCGTATACTTCTTTTTCCCGGACGATTAAGGCTTCTGCATCGTGTCCGGTGAAATAAAATCCGCCATGCTCCTCATCCCAAAATAAGCCGATCATATCGTCTGTCAGTTTCTTCGCTTTTTGTAAATAAGACAGATCAAATGAAGCTTCATAGAGATCCAGGTAAGCCCATAGGAGAAAAGCATAATCGTCGATAAAGCCTTTGTTTTTCACTTCGCCGTCTCGATATCGGACCATCACACGGCCATCGATGATGAGTTGGTTTTCTATAAATGTGATGGCGTCCTCCGCTAAGCTGAGATATTTCGGTTCCTGGTATACCTTTGCCGCTTTGGCGAGACCTGCGATCATCAGCGCGTTCCATGAGGTCAGCACTTTATCATCGACATGCGGATAGGTTCTTTCTTCGCGAGTCTTCAAGAGCTGTTGTCTTGCGTTTTCAAGCTTGAGGCTGAGCTCTTCCTTGGTTAACCCGGCATCTGCTTTGATTTGTTCCTGCATTGTGTGAATGAGGTTCGGAATATTTTTGCCTTCAAAGTTTCCTTCTTCAGTGATGTCATACACTTGGCAATACAGCATTCCGAGATCGTCTCCGAGCGTTTTCAGAATCTCTTCCTTTGACCACACGTAGTACTTTCCTTCTTCTCCTTCTGTGTCCGCGTCTAAAGCGGAGAAAAAGCTTCCATCCTCATGGGTCATTTCCCGTTGTATGAACGTGATGATCTGCTCGCAAATCTCTTTATACCGGCTGTTTTGTGTAACCTGATAGGCTTCTGTATAAGCAGTCAGCAGCAGCGCATTGTCGTACAGCATTTTTTCAAAGTGAGGAACGAGCCACTCGTCATCGGTCGAGTAGCGGGCAAATCCATAGCCGATATGATCGTAAATGCCGCCATTTGCCATGCTGTCCAACGTTTTCGTCACGTTGTATAAAGCATTTTCCTGCCCCGTATTGTGATCATAACGAAGCAAATACATCAACATATGAGGCATTGGGAATTTCGGCGCCTGCCCGAAGCCGCCGTAGATCGTATCAAACCCGTTGGCAAGCTGCTGGAATGTCCGGTGAATCGCTGATTTGCTAAGGCCTTCGCCTGATTTTGCGGCTGTTTTGGTCTGCAAATGTTTAGCGGCGTTCTCTGCAATATCCTCGACATGCTCACGATCGTTCGCAAATGTCTCAGACAGATGCTCAAGCACATCAACGAAACCGGGACGATTGAATTTACTCGTCTTTGGAAAATATGTACCCGCGTAAAACGGCTTCTGATCAGGCGTAATAAACACATTCAACGGCCAGCCGCCCTGCCCGGTCATCAGCTGGCAGATTCTCATATAAACGGAGTCCACATCCGGCCGCTCTTCCCGGTCGACTTTAATCGCCACAAACCGTTCATTGAGGAGACGCGCAATTTCTTCATCCTCAAAGCTTTCGTGGGCCATGACATGGCACCAATGACATGTTGAATAACCGATGCTGACCAGAACCGGCTTGTTTTCGCGTTTTGCTTTTTCGAAGGCCTCTTCTCCCCAAGGGAACCACTCCACAGGATTGTGGGCGTGTTGAAGTAAATATGGAGACTTCTCAGCGATTAATCTATTGGGTTTACTTTTGTTTGGCATGGGATCACCTACTTTCATCTTGTTTTGCATTCTTACTGTACCACAAGAATAAAAATAAATACTTCATTTAATATTTTCACGAAAATGAGTAAATCTAAAAGAATGAAGGTGAAATTCATCATGAAAGGAGTTAAATGGGAGTCTCTTTGGTGAGATTATTGGATATGTTGGATTACGACGGTTATTTATCAGTACTGACTTTAACTACTATACCAAATATCAAGAGGAAGAGGTCTTCTAAGGTTAACCTCTTCATTTCTTTTTATTAGCAATTTCAAACAAGTTCATTTACATTTTTAAAAAACGTCGTTCAACAAAAGGCATAAAAAAGTGAAGGATCATTCCTCCTAAACAAACAGTTAAAAGCGTTCCGATGCCGATAGGGCCTTTACATATAATAGCTAATACTAAGAAAAGAGCATATACCAATGTTCTTGAAAATAAGATCGTTCTTTTGGAGAGATCTCGGATGATGAGTGTTAAATGATCGATAGGCGTTGATGCAAATTTCGTATGAAGATAGATGGCTGTTCCAAGACCGATGAACATCAAACCAAATCCGAAACAAATCAGTTTGCTTAACAACGCGTTTAGATAAATGGTGTAGTTTACAACAAACAACCATAGGTCAATGCCTATCCCAGTAATGAATGCTGTGACTAACCCCAGCAATATAGGTTTTTTTCTCGTTAAGATAGAGTTACAGATTAAGAGGATCACAGAAATAAGGACCTCCCAGCTTCCCACGGTAAGACCAACTTCTTCTGAAAGACCAACCAAAAGGGCATCGAAGGGGGATGTGCCCAGTCCTGATTGTATCGTTAAAGAAATGCCCAAACTTAATATGAGAATGCCTAATCCGTAATAAATATATTTCATGTTATATTCCGCGATATTTCTTTTGTCATCAAGATGTGCGGGATGCCGTCTTCCATAAATTCATCTGAAGCAGTTTGATAGCCCAGTTTTTTATAAAAACCTTCTGCATGTGTTTGTCCATGCAGCTTCATTTTAGTTATTCCTTTTTCTTTCATGATTTTTTCTAGCTCTCCAATGATGACTTTACCCAATCCGTACTTCCGATAAGGTTTTAGGATACAGATTCTTTCCAGCTTACCTGTCTGATCAACGATGCGCACACGGCCTGTGCCGACAGGTTGATTCTTATGATATACCAAGACATGCTGGCATTGTTCCTGGAGGGCATCAAATTGATCGAACTCATCGGATTCAGATACATGTTGCTCTTCAATGAAAACCGCTTTTCTAATATCTAAAGCAACTTGTAAGTCATTTTCAGCAGTTATTCTTTTTATATTCATATTTGATCAATCCTTTTCTGATATTAGTCTGGACTGTACAGCATGCATGTGGTCTTATAATAGTAAGGTTAAAACAATTTTGTTGTAAATGCAACAAAAATACGTGAGGGGTTTTTAGGAATGAATGACATTTTGCGTGAGATCGGCATGATAGCAAGAGCGTTGGATTCCATAAGCAATATTGAATTTAAAGATTTGGACTTAACAAGAGGGCAGTATCTCTATCTCGTACGTATATACGAAAACCCGGGAATTATTCAAGAAAAATTGGCAGAAATGATAAAAGTGGACCGAACAACGGCTGCGCGGGCCATTAAGAAGTTGGAGATTCAGGGATTTATTCAAAAACAGCCTGATGAACAAAATAAAAAAATAAAAAAACTGTTCCCGACTGAGAAAGGGAACAAGGTGTATCCATTGTTAAGAAGAGAAGGAGAGCATTCCACGGAAGTGGCCTTGTCTGGTTTTACTTCTGAGGAAAAGGAAACAATTTCTGTACTCATTCACAGAGTCAGGAACAATATAGAGCGGGATTGGGAATATGTGAAGAAGGGGAACAAAAGGGATTATTAATGGTCAACAAGTCGAGCCGGTGAGAACGGATTCTTCGGGTGCATGGGGATATTTTCAAGATAATGAGTCATGAATATGCTTCCCCCACTCAAATGGCAGTCTTGAATAGTTCCGATCTAAAACGATCCTCAATATCTGCAAGCGTCTGCAGTTTCTCCGAAAGCTGAGACCATTCTTTGTTTACAGATAAGTAATGACATAAACCGAGTGTTTCAGCTTGAATGATTTTGAGTTTTGATAGGTTTGTGGCCTTGTTTTTGAAAAAAAACGCAAAATCATTCGCTCTTTTTGCACTTAATTGAAAAAGAAAATATGTGGTATGATCGATCATTTCATGTGTAATGGGCCCATATCGCAGCTGCTGTGCATAATGAAGGATTGCATCTTTACCGATTAGCTCTAAATTTGAGTTTTCAAACTCTTGGTAAGTTTTCTTAAAGTACATAATCGTCTTTTCGTATATTTCGTTATCATGTAACGAATGGGTCTTTTTTGGGGAACTCCAATATTTAAAATGTCCTTTACAATAGGGAATATCATCGGCTTTCCAAGCTTTTTTGAATTGTTCGAGCGTCAGTGGAACATAAGGGAATCCAGCTGGATCGTGCAGATAAATAGATTGATTGTCCATGGCATAGCCTAATACATAATGGTCAGCGCCATTTAAATGTTTATGGTTTGGCAGGTATGTGAGTTCTCCCATATTTAAAGGGCCTAATAAAACAGGTGCGCGTGTCATTTGTTTTTTCAAGAGTGAAAAGGGAGCTTCCAAACAATCAGCCTGTTGATGTTCATCTGCGTCGATGCCAAGTATATTGAATGCGCAGTTAATACCATCATCAGGATCTTTCATACTTAAAAATAGCGTTTTTCCGTTTTCGAGCATGGCGCCCAAACCTACACCAGTTAAGACTTCGAACATTTGAGGAGAAACATGTTCACCTATTGATAAAAGAAACATAGCAGCTGAATTTGAGTAACAATAATGTCCATTTCCTATATACACAATCATCACCTCCAAGAAGATAAGGTAACTTTATAATTTTAAAACTTGAAAATCAACATCTGCATAAAGTCATTTCTCCTTAAGCGACAACTTCTCTTTATTCATCTCTTACTCATATACTCATTTCCCCATATTCTCATGGATGCAATAATAGGAGAAAGCTTTTCACCTAGTTCTGTCAAAGAATACTCCACCTTTTTGGGGACAGTGTTCTCTACATTTCTTTCTTTTCACGACACCATCTGCTTCCAATTCTCTCAGCTGCAGCGTCAGCATCCTTTGTGTAATGCCTGGTATGAATCGTTTCAGCTCATTAAACCGGACTGGTTTCTGAGATAAGATGTCGATGATGATTCCTTTCCACTTCCCTCCGATAATATGCAGCGTCATCTCCACTGGACAAGCCTTTTTTACTTCTGCACTGCAAGCACCAAATCCATTTAACCAGTTTCCCATATTTGTCACCTCACAATGTAAGTTACAAAAATGTGCGTTATTACATAATTAGCGAAGATGTATTACAGTTATAATATCAAAAAATTCCCAAAGGGAGTGGGTTGCATGAACTTGAGACAGTTATCAGAACATGTCTTTCAATGTGAGTTTGAACTTGATGTGCCTATTCATATCCCAGTTCATACTTGGTTCATCAAAGATGGTGAGGATGTATATATCATTGATACGGGAATAGAACGTTTTGCTGATGCTCAAATGAGGGCAGCATTAGCGATCGGCAATCCAAAAGCCATTTTGCTTACCCATGGCCACAGCGACCATATTCAGGGGGCACCAAAGTGGTTGGAGAGATTTGATATCCCGATTTATGCGCATCAAAAAGAACTCGTGTATATCAATGGAGAAGCGCCTTATCCGAACAAAAATGAAGTGGAGCACACAGGGGTAGCCCATATTGTCCAGCCGCTGATGGAACAGACGCTTGCCCACTTGCCGCTGCAATTCTATCTTACACCCGGACATTCCCCGGGGCATGTTGTGTACCATCATGAAGTCGATCATGTTCTATTATCAGGTGATCTTTTTATCACAAGTAAGAAAAATTTACACCCGCCTATCAGAAGATTCAGTGTTGATATGAATGAGAACATCGACAGCGGCGCAATCATAGATGAAATCAAACCAACGCTTATCTGCTCTTCACATGGAGAAGAAATTGTTTATAACGAAGAATTGTATAAAAGCTACGTGTTAAGGTATAGGGACTAATTGAAGTTAGAAAAAACATACGATTGAGTAAGTGCTGAAAGTAACAAATATTGACGGCAAGAGCTGAGGTGAATGTGCTGAAAAGGAGTGGGTGTAACGCTCACTCCTTTTCTAGTTAAACAGCAGCTGTGAGCTTTGGTTTTACAAATTTCATAAAAACCCCTCTAACTAATGGACCCATAATCAGTAATTGCAAAGGATAAGCTAAGATGAAATTTTTCAATACAATCATAAGGTAAGCGCTGAAGAGGCTGTCCCCGTTAAGTCCGTTTGATAAAGCTGCTGTCACTAAACCGAACACAGACATACAAAGCACCATGCCGATCACCATACACGTCGACATGGCAAGGATGACATATAATTTCTTAGACTTGTCGAACGGCATGCTGAATGCAATCTTTTTGGCAAGGGGACCCACTAACAGTAAATCTAACAGCAGGGCGACAATAAAACCGATGACCATTTCAAAAGCTGTTACCAATGAAAAATCATGTATAGCTCCGTTGATGATGGCATTGTAAATCGACATGACACAGACCATTCCAAAACACATCATCACGCCAAATATAAGACCTTCTTTTTTATTCGCTGGCATACAATCAGTCCTTCTCTTAATAATAGGTGATTAGTATACCAATGAACCATTCATGCTCATAAGTGACAAATTTGTGAACAATTTATTGGCTGAAACCGTCTTGTTTTGTCATCAGTACATGCGGAATGCCGTCCAGCATAAATTCTTCTGATACTGTCTGATAGCCGAGCTTTTCATAAAAGCCTGCCGCCTGTGTCTGGCCGTACAGTTTGAATGAAGAAATGCCTTGTTCTTTCACAATACGTTCCAACGCATCGACGATCACTTTGCCCAGCCCGCATTTGCGATAAGGTCTCAAAATGCAGATTCTTTCCAGTTTGCCCACGTGATCAACGATACGGACACGTGCAGTGCCAACAGGTTCATTCTCATGATAAACGAGGATGTGCCGGCAATCTTCACGGAGTGTATCGAACTCATCGAATTCATCGGAAATGGGACAGCCTTGTTCCTCTACAAATATTGTCTTTCTGATTTCGAACGCTGTATGTAAATCAAGTTCTGACGTTATTCTCTTCACATTCATGATGTGGTCCCCCCTTACTCAGAAAAATGACTGATGACATATTGTTTAAAGGTCTCAGCAACCGGCGATAAAAACCTGCCTTTAATCCAGGCGATTCCTATGACACGCTGACATTCCGGCCAGCTGACACGGATTTTTGTGATTTTGCTTTGGTCTAAACCTTTCAGGTCGGGCAGAATGGATATGCCCAGTCCGGCCGCCACAAAACCTGCCGCGGTGGCTGCTTCTTCCCCTTCAAACATAATGTTGGGCTGTATATCGGCTTTCTCAAACAGCTCATCCACTGTCATCCGAAGCGCGTAGCCTTTTTTTAATAAAATAAATCGCTCCCCGGCAATCTCATCCAGGGTAATGCTTTCACGATTGGCTAATGGGTGATCGTTTGGCACAAATACAAATAGCTCTTCACTCCACAGTTTGATCCATTGGATTGGCTTTTCAGGCTTGATCGAAGCGAGGAGACAGAGGTCCAGATCTCCAGATTTTAATCGTTCAAGCAGCCAATAAGAATGGTTTTGCTTCAACTGGAAGGCAATGTTGGGATATTCCTGCTGGAAGGAGCCGATGAGATCGGGCACGAGCGTTGTCCCTAAGGTATGCAAAAAACCGAGAGACACTTCACCTTGGTCTGGCTTTAATAAGGCTTGGATTTCTTCTTTTCCTTCGGTGTACTCCTTCATCATTGCCTGAACCCGCCGCAAAAAGATGTGTCCGTATTGATTTAAGGTAATGGATCGTCCGTGCCTGTCGAATAGCGGGACGCCTAAATGGTTTTCCAGTCTGGCGATTGAGCGTGAAAGCGCAGGTTGTGTGATGGAGAGGCTTTTTGCCGCTTTCGTCACGTGCTGCATCTGGGCCAGTGTTTGAAAATATTCAAGTTGTTCCCATTCCAATCATCATCCCTCCTATATTACATATAAGCATGAAAAGGATATTTTATATGCATTATACAACATATATCAACGGTGCTAAGATAAATGTATAAACAGACTCGAGGATGTTTGAATTCATTAGAAATAAAGGATGGTTGGTTATGAATGGCAGTGCTCAACAACATATGGAGGGACCGATAAAGTCCCAATGACATACATTCAAAAAGGCACACCGGTTTTTCGGAAAATTACGTTTGCTTTCTTTGCCGCGGGTTTCAATACATTCGCAATTCTTTATTGCGTACAGCCGCTTATGGAGGAATTCACGCGGGAATTTCATGTAACGCCTACGGCGGCGAGTCTTTCTTTATCCCTTACAACAATGCTGTTAGCTGCGAGTATGCTAGTCTTTGGTTCATTGTCCGAGGTGTGGGGGCGCAAGCCAATTATGGCTGTATCCATGCTGGCCGCATCCGTTCTTTGTCTGGCGTCGGCCTTCAG
The DNA here is from genome assembly GCF_958411575.1 of uncultured Bacillus sp. Taxonomy (NCBI): domain Bacteria; kingdom Bacillati; phylum Bacillota; class Bacilli; order Caryophanales; family Bacillaceae; genus Bacillus; species uncultured Bacillus sp. The sequence continues at coordinate 727,715 of NZ_CATYRA010000001.1, read as the reverse complement.
CCCGAACTTCCATACGCTGCTCGTATTGAGAACCATTCAGGGGATTGCGCTCGCCGGTCTTCCTTCGATTGCGATGGCTTATCTCGGAGAAGAAATTGAAACCGGAATCCTTGGGTCGGCGATGGGGCTGTATATCAGCGGAAACGCAATCGGTGCCGTTTTTGGGAGGATCGTTTCAGGGCTTCTGAGCGAGTACTTTACTTGGCATGTAGCGATGGGATCAATTGGTGTGATTAGTTTGATCGCAAGTATTATATTTTTTATGAATTTGCCTCCATCCAGGCATTTTACGCCGAGAAAATTGGAGCTCGGGCAATTGGGAATGTCTTTAATCAGCCACTTGAAGGACCGGAAACTATTAAGCTTGTTCCTCATTGGTTTTTTGCTGCTCGGAAGCAATGTTGCATTGTTTAACTACATTGCGTATGTGCTGTTGGGACCGCCATATTCGTTTAATAAAGCGTTTGTCAGCTGGATTTTTATTGTGATGATTGTAGGGATTTTCAGCTCGTCTTTCATTGGAAGAATGGTTGATCAATACGGCTATCCGAAAATACTGGTGATGAATATTTTCATCGTCATCACGGGTGCTTTATTAACGATAAACGGTGTATTAGCAGTGAAAATTCTGGGGATTGCCCTCTTTACCTTCGGCTTCTTCGGCGGGCACTCAGTCGCCAGCAGCTGGGTGGGCAGGAGAGCCCTGCACAACAAAGCGCAGGCGTCATCGCTGTATTTGTTCTTTTATTACGCCGGTTCAAGCATTTGCGGAACAGTCGGCGGGCTATTCTGGTCTGCTTTTCACTGGCTGGGCGTCGTCGGTATGATCACCTTCATGCTGATGGTTGCCTTATGGCTGTCGGGATACTTGGCTAGAAGTGTGAAAATGCCGAATAAAGCGTTATGACTGATGTTTGGTACGGATTTAATTGGTGTTTAGCGTCCAGATATGTCTTCGATGGGCCATTCCTGCATATAATAATTCATTCAGCTGATTAGGGAAGGTGACTCCAATGAATCTGTATGACATCAGAATGTATCCTTATCGGTTTAATGCAGGCAGGCACAGAGGCCTAGTTCCACATCCATACGTATTTCGGCAGCCCGTTTCCTCTCGCGCAATCATTGTATCAGCCCGCGGGGATGTAACGGGAGACGGCGTAATTGACGAAGTCTTTCTCACTGGCAGCCAAATGACGGGCAGCCCTTTATGGAGACATATCACATTGGTGATCCGTAACGGCAGAACCCATCAGGAACAGCGAATCCAGCTCCAAAACAATTTGGGATACAATCCGTCTCTTTTTCTTGGGGATATGACAGGCGGCAAGATTGATGATGTGGCAGTGGTGATAGATACCGGTGGAAGCGGCGGTGCTATCTATTCATATGTGTTTGCCTATATGAACCGGCAGTTCAGGCAGATTTTCAATTCGGATGTGTGGAATGCTGAATTGAAGTACAGTGTGAGGTATCAAAATCAATATAAAGCGAGTGTCATCAGTCATCAGCAAAACGAAATATATATCCTCGATCTTACTTACAAGGGCAGGGAATATTTGAATGAGATTTATACCCAGCAGGGGGTATTGAAGATGCCGATAGAAGGATGGGTCAATCCTTTGTCTGGCCTGTATCCGGTTGATTTTGACAGAGACGGCGTATACGAACTGCTGGCGTATCAGCGGATAGCGGGGAGGTATAACGCCGACTCATTGGGATATGTTCAAACCGTATTGAAATGGAACGGGCGGAATTTTGCCGTTGACCGGCAGAATGTATCAATTGTTGGCGGGGCAGTCTCGTCATCATGAATGCTGTCTTCCTATATAGAGTGACATAGACTCACGTTACAGGTGTTCTGCAACGACGGTCAAGCAATAAGATAAACCTGTTTGCTGCTCTTCTAACATTCCTCTATGTACATGATCTTGCATAAAAAATCGTGTTTGTTTTACGTAATCTTCTTTACTTGTCGGATGCCCGTTCTGATTTGTTCTGCTAAAGATTGTTTCCATTCTTCAGCGCTTTCAAAGCCTTTAAACATGACCTTATGATCCATATTCTCACCTTTTGTCGTGTATTCTAAAGACGTGTTAACTGTTTGAATGAGGCGCTGATACTTTTCAATTTTCATTTCAAACAGCTTTTTTTGTTTTTCTCATGTACTAGTTCTTTCAGCATCCTCATCCAATAATGTTTTTATTTCTGATAAAGGAATATCTAATTCTTTGTTAAAAAGGATTTCCTGCAGTCTTTTTAGTTCGTCAGCACCATAGTGCCGATATCCGGCTTCGCTTATTTCTTTTGGGACCACAGCAAGCCGATTTTGTGGTAATGATAAAGCGTTTTGATTGTCACGTTCGCAATGTGGGATAGTTCTTTTACAGTTAATTTCACAATCCGATTCCTCCTTCTTCTTTCACTATGAGGCCTTACCTTTGGTTGGAGTCCAGGATAAAAATGATGTTTTTTTAACCCGGAGAGAATGGGATATAGTCTGATGAATAGAATCCTGTGAAGCCGTTTCGAAGCTGACGGCTCTTTTTTTATGATCAAAGAAAAGAGTGCTTGCACACAAGCACTCTTTACTCCAACTTAATCCTTTTCACATCCCCTAGCACAAACACGTAAAAAATCAGCCCGAGCAGTAATACAAAACCGGCAACCAGAAAGCTGAGCGTAAAGGAACCTGTCACATCAAACAAATATCCTGTGAGTGAAGCGGCGATTATGCCTCCGAATAGGTTGTTTGCCAGGTTCACCATGGAGCTCAGCATGGACACGGAACCGATCGGAGCCAGCTCTGCGGAGATGGACCAGCCGACTGGAGCGGTTGCAGAAATACCGGCAAGACCGATTGAAATACATATAATCGCGATGGTGATATTGTTCGTCAGAATGGAGCCTAAAAAGAAAAAGCCGAAGCTCATTCCGACAATGATCACGGTTCGGTACACCTTGGTGTTAGAATAACCTTTCTTAATAAAGTAATCGACGAGCCAGCCCCCGACCACAATTCCGGAAATGGTTGAGATCAGCCATGGCACGGCTGTAAATAAACCGGACGACATGAGATCCATTCCGTATGTGTGTTTAAAGAAAGTCGGAAGCCAGGTGAGCAGCAGGTTGAATGTATAGCCGTACCCTGTAAATCCGATCATCAAGCCCCATACTTTCCGGTTGGAGAAAAGCTTTTTTAAAAGCGGACCCGTTTTGTAAGGGATTTGCTCTGTTGTAATTGAATTGTGTCTTTGAATATAGTTAAGCTCACTTTTGGAAATGCGTTTGTGCCGTTCAGGCTGCTCATAATACTGCCAGAAAAAGATCGTAAACAACACATTGATGCAACCAATCGTCAAAAAAGCGACACGCCAGTCAAATGTCGTAACAAGAAAGGCAACCAATGGAGCGCCGATCACGTTTGAAAACTTGGCGGCCGAGTCGAACAGTGAGTTTGCCAACCCTCGCTCACTTGGAGGAAACCATAGAGCGGTAGCCTTGGAGGCGGCGGGGAACGCAGAGGCGCTCGTCAGCCCAATGAGAAATCGGAACAAATATAACAGCAATTTTCCTTGCAAAAAAGCAAGAAGGATCGTTAAAAAGCTCCATATTGTCATTCCAATCCTCGTGACCCACGCCACGCCAAACCGGTCCAGCAAACTTCCGACAGGCAGCTGCATCAGTGTATAGGAATAAGTGTAAATGGAAAACACGATGCCGAGTTCGGTTGCTGTAAGATGAAATGAATCTTGTATCGCAGGGGCCGCTACAGAGATGGCCACTCGGTCAAAATAATTAAGAATAATAATGCCGCTGAGTAACGAAGATATGTACCATCTGGTATGTCCAGGCCGTTTCACGCGCTCTTGACTCATGATGAAAACCTCCTCTGTCATAGCATGATCTCCTGATGGAAATACCATTCAAATTTTAAATACCACAGTGTACTTTTGCGTAAACGGACAACAGGAATTTGACTGGAAAAGCCCGGTGCTTTAGAATGAAAGTAATAAAAATGAACACTCCAAAGGGGAGTAGCTTTCACAGTAAAGTCGTCATTACGGGGCAAGATGTCCTCGGCTTTGCTGGCAATCTAATTGTTAGCGAGACCTTTGCCAAATCTGATTTGGTGAAGGTCTTTTTGTTTCGGAACTTCACCAAATCGGTGGAGTTTTTTTCATTTTTATCAAAAAGGGAGAGGAGCGTCAGGATGTCTAAGCTGAAAAAGTGGCTAAAGCGAGAATTGGTGAGGAAAGGGCTGCCGTTAGCAAAAGAGAAATTGATTCCGATCTTAAAAGAAAAAATGAAGAAGAAGCGATGAGGAGGCTGACGATGAAAATCATTTTGACTGTTCTTGCCGGAGTGGGGCTTTTGAGTGCGGGCGGATGCGGCATGCTTGATCAGGTGAATGACGGATTGAATTATACAAGTGAAGCTGCCGGCTATGTGGAGAAGGTGAAGATATTTGCAGAGGATGCGCCTGAATTGGCTGAGCAAGCTGTAAATGACACTGAAGCGAAAGAAAAACTTGAAGCACAGCTTGAGTCGATTCAGCAGGCTGCCGCTGATTTTAATGAATTAACACCGCCTGATGCCGCGGCGGAGATTCATCAAACCGTTCAGGAGCATAACGAAACCTTGCAAAAAAGTGCTGAAGCTGTGTTAAAACAAGTGGAGGAAGGCAAGGTATCGCTTGAAGAATTGGAGCAGTCAGACCTTGTCCAAAATGCAAAGCAAATTACTGACGTGATGGGCCAGATTGAAAAGCTGGGTGAATAAGAAAAAGCATCCCGAAGGAGGGATGCTTCAGCTTGTCGACAAACCCTCGCATTCGTTGTCAGGCCTGCGCTTCGGTGCTCACGAATTCCAACATTCGCTGTACTTCGATGCTCGTCCTTCCTAGACTTCAAGGGTTTTCAATCACGCTGAAAAGATGACAAAATCCTAAAACGATAAACCGTTTTAGGATTTTGTCAGTAATATGAAGCATCCCGGCGACGGGATGCTTTTTTTATTATTCAGCCATTGCGTCAGTTAAGACAGGAACGACTTGTTTTTTACGGGAAACAACGCCTTTTAAGAGGGCTGTGTTGTTTTCTAATGTAACGTTGAACGCTTTTTCTACTTTCGCTGCTTCGTTACCGATCGCAAGGGCAAGTGAATCATTTTCTAAGATGTCTGTGATGACAAGAAGGAACAGGTCAAGGTTCTTCTCAGCCACAACCTTTGAAATCACTGCTTCTAATTCATCTTGGCGTTTTTTTACATCTTCAATGTCCACTGTGTTCACTTGTGCGATTTCGACTTTTTTGCTGCCGAGTGTAAATTCTTTCGCATCAAGAGAAATCAGCTCTTCCACTGTTTTTTTGCTTAAATCAGCGCCAGCTTTCAGCATGTTCAAGCCGTATTCTTCAGCATCTACGCCAGCGATTTCCGCAAGCTCTTTTGCTGCCGCTACGTCTTGGTCTGTGCAAGTTGGAGATTTGAATAACAGTGAGTCAGAAATGATCGCAGAGAGCATAAGGCCGGCAATTTCTTTCTCGATTTTCACGTTATTTTCTTTGTACATTTTGTTTAGGATTGTAGCCGTACAGCCTACAGGCTCAGCACGATAGTAAAGCGGCTCAGCTGTTTCAAAGTTAGCGATGCGATGGTGGTCGATCACTTCTAGAACCTGAACATTTTCAATGTCCTTGATGCTTTGTTGGCGTTCGTTATGGTCAACCAAGATAACGCCGTTGACTTCGTTTGCAGCTGTTTCAACAAGACGCGGGCTTTCTTGTTTGAAATAGTCAAGTGCGAATTGTGTTTCGCCGTTGACTTGTCCAAGACGGACAGGCTCGGCATTAAAGCCGAGTTTGTTTTTCAAATCAGCATAAGCAATCGCAGAACAAATCGTATCTGTGTCTGGGTTTTGGTGTCCGAAAATAAGTATCTTTTCCATGATAGCTCCTTATCCTTTTTTAAGTAGTGTAATCTTTATATAGTTTAACACGTCTTGCTGCAGGTGTAATCATACAAACCCGTAAAAATTGATGTGAATAAGAAGCATTTTCTTTGAGCTGAAAAGAAAAGGTGTGTAAAATACTGGGTAGCTTAGTTGCAAAATGTGATGTAGTATCAAAAAAGGTACTATTGGAGGGTCAAGAATGAGTGAAAAAAAGAATATATACCCGAACAAAGAAGGCTGTCCAGTTGAATTTACACTAGATGTGATTGGCGGAAAGTGGAAAGGAATTCTTCTTTATCACATGATAGATGGCAAGAAACGGTTTAATGAGTTTCGTCGAATCTGCCCGAGTATCACTCAAAGAATGCTTACCCTTCAGCTTCGGGAGCTGGAAGCGGACGGCATCGTACATCGTGAGGTTTACCATCAGGTGCCGCCCAAGGTTGAATACTCTCTGACGGAATTTGGGCGAACGCTTGAACCGATTGTTTTGCAAATGAAAGAATGGGGAGAATCCAACAGAGAGATGCTGGAATCTTACCGTTCGAACGGCTTGCTGAAGGATCAGCAGAAATAGCAGCAAAGGGAACTCCTTTGCTGCTTGTTTTATTTCATTGAAAGGGCTCTGTTGGCGTTTCTGACGTCATTTTTTAACAGTTCAGAAAGGTTGTAAGACGGATAGTATCCATGCTGATACATGTATCGATAAACTTGCGCATGCAACTGGATGGCGGCATTCAGCTGCTTGACCAGTACGTTTCTTAATTGAGGTGTTGCTGTTTCTGTAATCGCGATGGCATAGCTGCGGACAGACGTTTTGACAAACCCGAGAAGATCACCGCTGTAAAATGGGTTATCTGCGCGTTCTTCTTCCTCATCCTCTCTGTGCGGCGCCTGCGGAAAGAATGGAAGAAGCTCTCTTAGATTTTGCTCAACAGCCTGAATGGATACACTATAAAGCTGTCTGAGCTGAGGGTCTTTTACTTCTCTTATCATTTTCTTCAGTTTAATGAGTCCATTTGATTGAAAAGCAACCAGCTCATGCATTTCTAATGTTTCATGCCAAGCCAATGTTCTGCGTTCATCCATGTAACAATTCTCCTTTATCAATCAGATTCCATATCAGCATATGCCCAACGCTCAATGTTGTTCATGATGTTTTGAAGTTTTTAAAAAGGGAATTCATTTTATATAGGATACGGGTTGAGAACATGCAAAAAGAGGTGAAACGCGATGTGGGAGATGATAAAGAACTTTTTCTTGTTTAGCAGCGGCGTTCTGCAAGCAACAACCCTTTTACTGGTGATCTTAATTTTCATGTATGTCAGAAAAACGAAAAAGAAAAACAAGGAAACTTCTGGCTTTATGGATGATAAACATTAATTGTGATGGGCATTCTTTTCAAAGAATGTCTTTTCATTTGCAATGTTTCACATGAAACATTGGCGTCATTTTACTTGCGATTTGGACTTATGTTAAAATATAAAAGTAAAATGTAGAGATAATATAAAAACATTCGGTGCAAAGCATGTTGCAGCGATGAAAGAAGAGCAGTCGTTTATGCTGCTCTTTTCTATTCGTATGTTCAGGATGATACGAGGTGACTAAGTGAAACAAACGAGAGCATTAATGGAAGGTGCTATTTTAATCAGTCTGTTTGCGATCATTACGCTTTTGGTCGTTTATGTTCCCGTGATTGGAACAATTCTCTTATTTGCACTGCCGCTGCCCATGATCCTGTATACGATTAGACATGGATTGAAGTTAGGGATATGGATGGGCGTTGTCAGTCTTCCGGTTGTTTTTATTGTCGGGTCCTTTAACGGACTTATTGTAGCTTTTATGTCAGCTTGCGCCGGCATTGCCATGGGGCACTATTTCAAAAAGAAAGAACCCGGGCACGCCATTATTTCGGGCGCTCTTATTTATATGCTTTGTATTGTCTTCTATTTTGTGATAAGCATTCAGTTTTTGGGTATCAATATCATTGATGAAGCGATGACACAATACCGGCAATCTCTTGATATTGTAGAAACAGTAATGAAGCAGTCGGGCAATGCTGAACAGCTTGAGAAGCAATTGAAACTGATGGAAGAACAATTGGGTATCGTTCAATATCTTTTTCCAACAGCTATTGTGATGGTAGGAGCTATTTTTTCTTTCCTCAGTTACCTTATCGCTAAGCCGCTCTTAAGGCGATTCTCCCCCGATATTCCTAATCTAAAGCCTTTTAGAGAGTTGAAGTTTCCGCAAAGTGTTGTAGTGCTGTATTTAATGATTGTCATACTTTCATTTTTGCCTTTAGAAAAAGGGCAAATGCTGTACTCTATCGCTTTAAATGGGGAGTTTATACTCGGGTTTCTGATTTTTATCCAAGGTTTATCATTTATCTTTTTCTATTGCCATAAGAAACGATATCCGAAGGCTGCGGCTGTCATTGCAGTGATTCTTGGATTGGTGCATCCGATCTTTATGGCAGCCATTCGCATTTTAGGCGTTATAGATATGGGCTTTAATATAAGGAATAAGGTGAAGTGAACATGAGTTTTACTCACGTGGTGGGGAGTGATAGAAATGCCAAGCTTTTATGAAAAACCGCTGTTTCGGTATCCCATCTATGCATTGATTGCTCTGTCAATCATTACAATCCTCATCAGCTTTTATTTTAACTGGATATTAGGAACCGTCGAAGTACTGCTGCTCGCAGTTATTTTGTTTTTTATTAAACGTGCTGATTCTCTTATTCGACAAGAGATTGATGCTTATATTTCTACGTTATCCTACAGGTTGAAAAAAGTCGGTGAAGAGGCATTGATGGAAATGCCGATCGGCATCATGCTTTTTAATGACCAATATTATATAGAATGGGCAAATCCGTTTCTTTCTTCTTGCTTTAATGAAAGCACATTAGTGGGGAGGTCCCTTTACGATACTTGTGAGTCGGTTGTGCCGCTCATCAAACAAGAGGTCGAATCGGAAACGGTTACATTGAATGACCGCAAGTTTAAGGTTGTCATCAAACGGGATGAGCGCCTGCTGTACTTCTTTGATGTAACGGAACAAATCCAGATTGAAAAGCTATATGAAAACGAAAGAACTGTGCTGGCGTATATTTTCCTTGATAACTATGATGATGTGACCCAAGGATTGGATGACCAGACGAGAAGCACGATGAACAGCCAGGTCACATCTTTGCTGAACGCTTGGGCGCAGGAGTACGGGATCTTCCTGAAAAGGACGTCTTCAGAACGCTTTATCGCTGTACTTAATGAACACATTTTAACTGAACTCGAAAATTCGAAGTTTTCGATTCTAGATGAGGTGCGGGAAAAAACCTCATTTGACGGTGTAGCGCTGACGTTAAGCGTCGGTGTCGGGGCTTCAGTCTCCTCGCTGAAAGAACTTGGCGATTTGGCGCAATCCAGCTTGGACTTAGCGCTGGGGCGCGGCGGAGACCAAGTAGCCATTAAGCTGCCGAACGGCAAGGTGAAGTTTTACGGAGGTAAAACAAACCCAATGGAGAAACGAACAAGGGTGCGGGCCCGCGTCATTTCTCATGCCTTAAAGGAAATTGTCTCTGAAAGCAGCAATGTGATTATCATGGGGCATAAATTCCCTGACATGGATTCTATCGGCGCAGCGATCGGAATTTTAAAGGTGGCTCAGGCAAATAACAAAGATGGTTTTATCGTCATTGATCCAAATCAAATTGGATCAAGTGTGCAGCGTTTGATTGAGGAAATCAAAAAATATGAAGAGCTGTGGTCAAGGTTTATTACGCCTGAAGAAGCGATGGAAATCTCCAATGATGACACGCTGCTTGTGATCGTTGATACACATAAGCCGTCACTTGTCATGGAGGAACGGCTGGTCAATAAAATTGAACATATCGTGGTTATCGACCATCACCGCAGGGGCGAGGAGTTTATCAGAGATCCGCTGCTCGTTTATATGGAGCCGTACGCTTCATCGACAGCGGAATTGGTGACAGAGCTGCTTGAATATCAGCCGAAGCGCTTAAAAATCAATATGATTGAAGCAACAGCCCTATTAGCTGGTATAATAGTGGATACAAAGAGCTTTTCTCTCCGCACTGGTTCGCGGACTTTTGATGCGGCTTCTTATTTAAGGGCAAAAGGCGCCGATACGGTGCTTGTGCAGAAGTTCCTGAAAGAAACCGTTGATTCCTATATTAAACGGGCGAAGCTGATCCAGCATACAGCCCTCTATAAAGAGAACATTGCGATTGCGTCTCTTCCTGAAAATGAGGAGGAATACTTCGATCAAGTGCTGATTGCGCAGGCGGCCGATTCGCTGCTGTCGATGAGTGAAGTTGAGGCTTCATTTGCGGTGGCGAGACGGGATGAACAAACTGTTTGTATCAGTGCGCGGTCACTTGGCGAGGTCAATGTTCAGATCATCATGGAGGCGTTGGAAGGCGGAGGGCATTTAACAAATGCGGCGACTCAGTTGTCCGGCATTTCAGTTTCTGAAGCGCTGGAACGGCTGAAGCACGCCATAGATGAGTATTTTGAGGGAGGCGTACAGAGATGAAGGTTATTTTCTTACAAGATGTAAAAGGAAAAGGAAAAAAAGGCGAAGTCAAAAACGTAGCAGACGGTTATGCGCATAACTTTCTGATTAAAAAAGGCCTCGCGGTTGAAGCAAACGCGTCAAACATCAGCGCGCTGAACGGACAAAAACAAAAAGAGAAAAAAGAAGCTATTGCCGAGCTTGAGCAAGCAAAGAGCTTAAAAGAAACATTAGAAAAACTGACAGTTGAGCTCAGCGCGAAATCAGGGGAAGGCGGCCGTTTATTTGGTTCTGTGACAAGCAAGCAAATTACTGAACAGCTCCAAAAAGACCATAAGATTAAAGTAGATAAGCGGAAGCTTGAACTGCCGGACGGCATTCGTGCATTAGGATATACAAATGTGCCTGTGAAGCTGCATCCTGAGGTGCAGGCTGTGTTAAAGGTACATGTGAAAGAAGAAGTTTAATAGAAAAGAGGCTTGGAGCAATCCAAGCCTCTTTTTTTATTCTACGAGATAAAGAGTTTGCTGGCTTTCTCCGCCAGGTCCTCCTCTCATGCCTTGCTGGCTGCTGTTTAAGCTGCTGGAGGAACTGCTGTACTCGTCAGATGATATTTCTTTTCCATTTTTCTTAATCCAAGAAACAAGTTCGCTGTTGCCGGAGTTATTTCTTGATAGAAGAAAGTATTTTACTTTCCCTTCTTTGACCAGTTTTTTCAGTTCGGTCACAGTCAAAATTGGATCTGTGCCGTTAAATCCGCCCATTGCCATAACAGATTCATTTTCATGAATGATGTATGGCGCAGCCGTTACGGTTGTCAAAGTAGCAAATAGATACTCTTCGCCGGTATTATGCTTTCTCAGATAGGACAGGAGTCCGGTGTCGACCTCTGAGGAGAACATGTTCCCGCCGTTTGCTGAGCTTTTGAGCTGCGGGCCGGATTCAGGAAGAACGCTGTTGCCTCCGTATAGAAGCGGCGTTGCTGACCAGTAGATTGGCGTGAGCAGCAGAATGCATAAGCTGTTGATGGTCAACTGCTTGCTGAACGGATGGCTGCGTTTAAGCATCAGAAGCGCAAGGGTGATGCCTAGTCCTAAGAGTCCCAGTACGTACATCCATACACTGCCGATTTGGCTTGTATAAGCGCTTAGAATATAAACCTGGAACGCGGCTGTGATTAGAACGGCTGCCGGCAGAAGATAGCTGGCCCAGTCTTTATTGTTTTTGTATAAACGGTACATCGTATGCCATCCGATACCGGAAAGTGCGGCAATCGGGGGTGCCAGCATAATTAAATAATAGTGGTGGAAGAATCCTGCAACGCTGAAGAAACCGGCTACAGGAACGAGCCAAGCAGCCCAGAATATCGTTTCTTTCACTTCAGTAGCCTGACCCCGGCGATCACGGTACCAGTTGATGATTCCGCCCAGCAATCCGATCAATGCGAATGGAAGCATCCAGCTGATTTGGCCGGAAAGTGCCGATTGGAAGAGACGAAGCGGTCCTGCATCGCCGGTGCCGAACTTATTCATGCTTTTTCCTCCGCCACCGCCAGGTCCGCCGTTTCCAGGGCCGTTGTCGCCTGTTGGAGGTGTGCCTCCGCCATTGGAAACGCCGTTTTGAGCGCTAGGCGGCTGAGGCCCCTGTGAATTGTTTCCGAATGATTGATTGCCGTTTTGATTGGCGGTACTTTCGTCAGACTTGCTATTTCCGGAAAAAGATGATCCGTTGCTGTTTGGCGGTTGCATGGTGCTATTATTCTGCATGTTACGGCCGCCATCAGTATTCATATCACTCCTAGCAAGGCCGGTGGTTTGTCCAAGCAGCCGCTCTGTGCCGTTGTAACCGAAGGCCAGTTCTAACACTGAGTTGGTCTGGCTGCTTCCTACATAGGGCCGGCTGGAGGATGAGGTTGAATCCACCACAACCGCCCATGAGAGCGAAAGGCCTGTCAGAAGGACGAGAGACAGAATCAGAGACCCGATTTTTTTCTTCAGAGAAATCCGAGTTGCAATCAGGTAGAATAACACAAATGCAGGCAATACCATAAACGCTTGCATCATCTTCATATTAAAGGCGAGTCCAATCAGGGCAAATGCCGTCAGGAGCCAAACCAGCTTGCCTTGTTTGACCGCCCGAAGCAGGCATGATGAACCGAGCAATAAGGTAAAGACAAGCATGCTGTCAATATTGTTTGTCCGGCTGACGGCTACTGCGATAGGCGTCAGTGCCATGACAAGTGCGGCAATGCGGGCCGCTCCAATTCCAAAAGTCGGTTTGATCATTCTGTAAAGAAGGAATACAGATCCAACTCCAGCGAGAGCTTGGGGAATGATCACACTCCATGTGTGAACGCCGAAAATCAGTGCGAAAATCGTTTGAATCCATAACACAACAGGCGGTTTATCTACTGTCACAAATCCAGAAGGGTCAAATGAGGCATAAAAGAAATTGTGGAAGCTTTGCGTCATGCTTTTCACAGCCGCCAAATAGTATTGGTTCGCTGTGTCATCCTGCCAAATATTATACGCATTCAGGAAAGCCGCAGTAAGCAAAATGAGAATAAGGACTACGTCGAATCGTTTGGTTTTCATCGTTTTTCACCTCTTTATGGTGTTTCATTGTAAAAAACAAATATGAAAAACTTATGAATAAACCATAAATATTCGAAGAATTTCAGAGAAAAAAGCGGAGATGTCTTCCCCGCTTTTTATGCTGAATTTCTTTGTTTCGCTGACTGAAGAATGTATCGATCTCGTCCGGCTCCCAGTCCGGCTGCTCCCATTACGATCAGGGCAGCAATAAGAAGCACAATCGGCATTGTCCATGAATGTGTCTGGTCAAAGAGATAGCCGACAAAGATTGGACCGACGGCTGCAAGCAGGTAGCCGAATGACTGAGACATACCTGACAGCGCAGCGGCCTGCTGTGCATTTTCACTGCGGAGACCGATAAGAGCGAGTGCCAAACTAATGCTGGAGCCTTGTCCGATACCGATAATCACCATCCAGATGGCAAGCGTTGTATGGCTGCCGCCCGCTAATAATCCGCATAGGCCGATTAGATAGACTGCGGCCAGCGCCGCAACGATACCGCGCTGCTGTTTCACACGGTCGGCTAAAACCGGTGTCAGAAAAGTGGAAGGCAGACTCGCAAATTGCATGAGTGACACCATCCATCCAGCTGTTGATGTATCAATCCCGTGTGAACGGAGGATTTCAGGAAACCAAGCGATGCTGCTGTAAAATAAAAATGATTGCAGTCCCATAAAGATGGTGACAAACCATGCCATTTTGGAAGCCCAAATGGAACTGGTTTGAAGCTTAACTGCCTTGTTTGCTGTATCCCGGTGGCGCAGCTGAGGTATCCAGATCAGCAATGCAAGTAACGCCAGCCCGCCCCATAAGAGAAAGGCTTGCTTCCATCCGCCTCCCATTTGTGCCGCCAGAGGTACGCTGACACCTGATGCCAAAGCAGCGAATATATTCATTGATGTCGTATACAGGCTGATCATGATCCCTGACTTTTCAGGGTATTTATGTTTGATTAAGCTTGGCAAAAGAACGTTTCCGATCGCAATTCCGACTCCGATGAGTGCCGTTCCGAAAAATAAAGCGGCAGTATAGCCGGCAGAACGAATCAAAACGCCGATAAACAGGATCAGGAGACCAAGCCATAAGGTTCGCTCATTTCCGAGGCGCTGTCCGAGCTTAGGCGCAAGCGGAGAAAGAACTGCAAACGAAAGCAGCGGCAGTGCTGTCAAAAACCCGGCTGCCCCATTGGACATGTGCAGCTCTGCCCGGATAGAGCTGATGACCGGACCGACTGAAGTGATCGCGGGCCGTAAGTTAAACGCGATAAAGATAATGCCGGCGATCAGCCAAAACGATTGGATTTTTTTATTTTGTGGATGTGGCAAAGCAGTTACTCCTTCTTTCTAACATATACTAAATATAATTCCGTAAAATGAAAGCAAGTATGCGAACGAATGCTACGATTGTTTTTCTTCTTTCTGCAATTCAGCCATTTTGGCAAGCAATATATGCTGAGGCATATGCATGATCTGTTCAAGCGGCAGATTTAAGGACTCTGCAAGCTTTTGGGCAGTTTCAGAAGAAATTTGCAAAGGTCTCACAAAAGATCCCTCCTCTCTTCTGTCCATTGTACAAGAATCAGATGTGAAATGTAATAAGATGTCACAAAGGAATGGAACAATCCGTAAATGCCCGTTATAAAAGAGGGAAGGAGGGTTCTTATGCAAGCACCGTTGTCATTATTAAAACAAATGCTGACTGAGCATCAGAAAGATACTGAGAAAGCTGTCACCTTTGAAGAATATATAGCTGTGAGGCGGAAACTTCAGGAGCTGATGGGGAAATTTGCTTCATTCGAGGAATGGGATCTGTATCAAAAAGCGGCAGATCTGATGATGCATACAGGCTTCCAATGGATGAAATAAGCTGATCACGAAAAAACCCCCGCTGCAGCGAAGGGTTTCATTCGTTAAAATGAGTATTCTTCTTCCACATTTTTGAACTGGTCATAAATCACAAGGTTTGCTGGACTGTTTTCTTTTGCCATCTGTTTGGCTTTTTCAATTGCGGCGTCTTTAGATGTATACAAAGCTGTCGGCGCCACATTCTCCACCTTAATAAACCAGCCGTCCGCATCAACATTGGGTGTAACCGCATATTTTTTCATCATCATTCATTCCTCCCTCAAGTTTTATTGCATTTTTCCCGCCTTGTTACTGTCCGAAACGATCCAATCGGCTAGCTGAAAAAAACAGGAAATAGACAATTTTTCTATTTTTTTTCTGCAGAAATGGTAGAATGGAGTTTGGAGATTTTTTAATGAGAGGACGGTGCTTAGCATGACAGACCTTCTGAATGATCGGCTTCCTCCGCAAAATATAGAAGCCGAACAAGCCGTGTTAGGCGCTATTTTTTTACAGCCGTCTGCTTTAACACTGGCTTCAGAAGTATTGATTCCAGATGATTTCTATAGAATGTCCCACCAAAAAATCTATAATGCGATGCTGGTGCTCGGTGACCGAGGTGAACCGGTTGATCTAGTGACGGTAACGTCAGAGCTTGCGAATACAGACCTGCTGGAAGAAGTGGGTGGTATTTCGTATCTGACAGATATCGCAAACTCGGTGCCGACAGCGGCTAACATAGAATATTACGCGAAAATCGTTGAGGAAAAATCAATTCTTCGCCGATTAATCAGAACAGCGACAACTATCGCTCAAGACGGGTATACCCGTGAGGATGAGGTCGAGGATTTACTCAGTGAAGCTGAAAAAACGATTATGGAAGTGGCGCAGCGCAAAAACACGAGTGCCTTCCAAAATATTAAGGACGTCCTTGTCCAAACCTATGACAATATCGAACAGCTTCACAATCGAAAAGGCGATATTACGGGAATTCCGACAGGGTTTACAGAGCTTGACCGGATGACTGCCGGGTTCCAGCGCAACGACTTGATCATTGTGGCTGCCCGTCCGTCAGTGGGGAAAACGGCCTTTGCCCTGAACATCGCACAAAACGTGGCGACCAAGACCGACGAAAGCGTAGCAATTTTCAGTCTTGAGATGGGTGCAGAGCAGCTCGTTATGCGTATGCTCTGTGCCGAAGGAAACATCAATGCCCAAAATCTTCGTACCGGTAACCTGACGGAAGAGGATTGGGGCAAGCTGACGATGGCGATGGGAAGCCTGTCAAACAGCGGGATTTATATCGATGATACACCGGGTATCCGCGTGAGTGAAATCCGCGCCAAGTGCCGCCGCTTGAAGCAGGAAAGCGGACTCGGCATGATTTTGATCGACTACCTGCAATTGATTCAGGGAAGTGGACGCTCAAAGGATAACCGTCAGCAAGAAGTATCAGAAATTTCCCGTGAACTGAAAGCGATCGCGAGGGAGCTGCAAGTCCCTGTTATCGCGCTTTCTCAGCTTTCCCGGGGCGTTGAGCAGCGTCAGGATAAACGTCCGATGATGTCTGATATCCGGGAATCAGGAAGTATCGAGCAGGACGCGGATATTGTCGCGTTCCTTTATCGTGATGACTACTATGACAAAGAAACCGAGAATAAAAATATTATTGAAATCATTATTGCCAAACAGCGTAACGGCCCGGTAGGAACCGTGTCTCTTGCGTTCGTAAAAGAATACAACAAATTCGTCAACCTGGAACGGCGTTTTGATGACGCAGGTGTTCCACCCGGCGCATAAACCCCAAGAGCTCATCTTGGGGTTTTTTCATTCGAAAGATGGAAGAAATACCGTTCGCTCAGCGGATGTAAATTTGAAAGCGTTTTAATAAAATGGTGCAAAAAGGAGATGGTAACATGGGAAACCCTTTTTCATATTTTCACGCAGCGCAAATCCGGATTGCGCGGCCTACGGGCCAGCTCAATGAGATCATTCGCTTTTACGAAGAGGGACTGGGCTTGAAACGGATTGGAGAATTTTCGCAGCATAACGGGTATGACGGTGTCATGTTCGGTCTCCCTCATGCCGATTATCATTTGGAATTCACCCAGTATGAGGGGGAAAGCACTGCTCCCGTTCCCCATCCCGACAGTCTCCTCGTTTTTTATGTGCCGAATGCAGACAAACTGACAGCGATCACTTCAAAGCTAAAACACATGGGCTATCAAGAGGTTGAATCTGAGAACCCGTACTGGAGCCATGGAGGCGTGACGATAGAGGATCCGGACGGTTGGCGAGTCGTTTTTATGAATACAAAAGGGATATCAGGCAAGTAACTCTTTTTCGTGCTAAAGGATAAAAGTTTCACGAGCTTTTTAGGACAATGCGATGAGAAAACGCTTGTAAAACGAATGGAAGCGAACGAATATTGATTTACATTAATTTAATGTTCGGATTTACAATTGACTTTCTGTTTCTTCACTGATAAACTTGATTTGTTTGAATAGAATCGTTTTGAAAGGTTAACGGAGGTGCACGGACATGTCTTCAGTAGTTGTAGTAGGTACGCAATGGGGCGATGAAGGAAAAGGTAAAATTACAGATTTCCTTTCAGAAAATGCAGAAGTGATCGCCCGTTATCAAGGCGGAAATAACGCAGGGCATACAATCAAGTTTGACGGAGTCACATACAAGCTTCACTTAATTCCGTCTGGAATTTTCTATAAGGATAAAACGTGTGTGATCGGAAACGGAATGGTTGTAGATCCGAAAGCATTAGTCACAGAGCTTGCGTATCTTCATGAACGCAACGTTAGTACAGACAACTTGAGAATCAGCAACAGAGCTCACGTCATTCTGCCGTATCATTTGAAATTGGATGAAGTGGAAGAAGAGCGAAAAGGGGCTAACAAGATCGGCACAACGAAAAAAGGAATCGGCCCTGCTTACATGGACAAAGCAGCCCGCATCGGGATTCGCATCGCAGATCTGTTAGACCGTGACGCATTTGCGGAGAAGCTTGAACGTAATCTTGAAGAAAAAAACCGTCTGCTTGAGAAAATGTACGAGACAGAAGGGTTTAAAATTGAGGATATCTTAGACGAATATTATGAGTATGGCCAGCAGATTAAAAAATATGTCTGCGATACATCTGTTGTCTTAAATGATGCTCTTGATGAAGGGCGCCGTGTATTGTTTGAAGGCGCGCAAGGGGTTATGCTCGATATCGACCAAGGAACATACCCGTTTGTTACATCATCTAACCCGGTTGCCGGCGGTGTCACGATCGGTTCCGGTGTCGGCCCGACCAAAATTCAGCACGTTGTCGGTGTATCAAAAGCATATACGACTCGTGTCGGCGACGGTCCTTTCCCGACTGAGCTGAAAGATGAAATCGGCGATCAAATCCGTGAAGTCGGCCGCGAGTATGGAACAACAACAGGCCGTCCGCGCCGTGTCGGCTGGTTTGACAGCGTTGTTGTCCGCCACGCCCGCCGTGTGAGCGGAATTACAGATCTTTCTTTGAACTCAATCGACGTTTTAACAGGAATTGAAACGCTGAAAATCTGTGTGGCATACCGCTACAAAGGCGAAATCATTGAAGAATTCCCAGCAAGCCTTAAAGCACTTGCTGAATGTGAGCCGGTATATGAAGAAATGCCAGGATGGACTGAGGATATCACAGGCGCGAAAAGCTTGAGCGATCTTCCGGAAAACGCGCGTCACTATCTTGAGCGCGTGTCCCAGTTGACAGGCATTCCGCTTTCTATTTTCTCTGTCGGCCCAGACCGTTCACAGACAAATGTCCTTCGCAGCGTGTACCGTGCGAACTAAATAGATTTTGCTTAAAAGCCCCTAATTGAGGGGCTTTTTTTGTTTGAAAGCCGCATATAAGTTGGTCTGAGAAAAAAATATGAAAAAAAACCAAAAAAGTTATTGCTACTTCTATTTGTTCGTGATATTATAAATCTCGTTGTTACGGAAACTGCTTCAATAGAGTACAAGATAGAACTTGTTCCAAGTCGTTTGCTCTATGGAAATTCCGACATCTTAAGAGCCATTAGCTCAGTTGGTAGAGCATCTGACTTTTAATCAGAGGGTCGAAGGTTCGAGTCCTTCATGGCTCACCATTTCGTGAAGGCCCGTTGGTCAAGCGGTTAAGACACCGCCCTTTCACGGCGGTAACACGGGTTCGAATCCCGTACGGGTCATTGATTTACTTTAGCGTTATTGCTAAATTCCTTATTTGTCTGCGAGGGCTGACACGACAGCTCTCGCGGCAAATTACTGTAAGGTCCGGTAGTTCAGTTGGTTAGAATGCCTGCCTGTCACGCAGGAGGTCGCGGGTTCGAGTCCCGTCCGGACCGCCATTTTACTTTACTTAGTAGAGAAAAATAAAACATTTGGCTCGGTAGCTCAGTTGGTAGAGCAACGGACTGAAAATCCGTGTGTCGGCGGTTCGATTCCGTCCCGAGCCACTTACCAAACGCATCTGCAATCGTAGGTGCGTTTTTTCTTTTAGGAAAAAGGCAAACATGAGGCGTGGTATAATAGAAGAAAAAGGGAGAACCGGCCCTGCGGCCGGTTCAAAGAAGAAGACGTCATTGATAAAGACGCACTCCGGTGAGGGGAGGTTTCAGTAAAGTTAGCTATTTTAAAAAAAGTTGACTAGCATGACAAAAAATAAACAATGAGCGGATAAAGGTGAAATATGTGTTTTTTTCCAAACCTTTATTTTTTTTATCTTTTGACCTTAAACCGTTATAATAGACAAGGACCCATTGTTTACGTGGGCCATAAGTGATGAAACGAATGTTATATAGATGAAATGAAGTCATTCGGCAGGAGGAAAATCAAAATGATGGATAAAAAGATCCTTGTAGTAGATGATGAAAAACCGATTGCAGATATATTGGAATTTAACTTAAGAAAAGAAGGCTATGAGGTGCACTGTGCCCACGACGGAAACGAAGCCGTTGAAATGGTAGAAGAGCTTCAGCCTGATTTAATTCTTTTAGATATTATGCTTCCTAATAAAGACGGTGTTGAAGTATGCCGTGAAGTCAGAAAGAAATACGATATGCCGATCATTATGCTGACGGCGAAGGATTCAGAAATTGACAAGGTCATCGGGCTTGAAATCGGTGCTGATGACTATGTTACAAAACCATTCAGCACACGCGAGCTCCTGGCACGTGTAAAAGCGAACTTGCGCCGCCAGCTGACAACAGCGCCTGCGGAGGAAGAGCCGTCCTCTAATGAGATTCATATCGGCTCTCTCGTCATCTTCCCTGACGCGTACGTCGTATCAAAACGAGATGAAACAATCGAATTGACTCATCGTGAGTTCGAATTGCTTCATTATTTAGCAAAACATATCGGACAAGTGATGACCCGTGAACATTTGCTTCAAACCGTTTGGGGCTATGATTACTTTGGCGATGTCAGAACGGTTGACGTAACAGTCCGCAGGCTTCGAGAGAAAATCGAGGACAACCCGAGCCATCCAAATTGGATTGTCACACGCCGCGGCGTAGGTTATTACTTGAGAAACCCAGAACAGGACTAATGCCCTTATGAATAAGGTTGGTTTTTTTCGGTCGATCCAATTTAAGATTACCTTGATTTATGTGCTTTTGATTATCATTGCAATGCAAATCATTGGTGTGTATTTTGTCAATCAGGTAGAGAAGTCGCTGATCAGCTCGTATGAACAATCGCTGAACCAGCGAATCGACAACCTTTCTTACTATATTGAACAAGAATATAAAAGCGATAACGACAGCACCGTCATCAAAGATGACGTTAGCCGTATTTTGAATGACTTCACGAAAAGTGATGAGGTCCGGGAAATTAGTTTTGTAGATAAAAGCTATGAAGTGGTCGGTTCTTCAAAGCCGTATGGTGAGGAAGTAGCGGGGAAACAAACGACCGATCTGATCTTTAAAAGAATTTTTTCTACTAAACAATCGTATTTAAGAAAGTACTATGACCCGAAAAGCAAAATCAGAGTTCTCATTTCCGCGAAGCCCGTCATGACTGAAAACCAAGAGGTTGTCGGCGCGATCTATGTTGTCGCGAGTATGGAAGATGTCTTTAACCAAATGAAGACGATCAACACGATACTGGCATCCGGCACAGGTTTGGCACTTGTTTTGACGGCCCTTCTCGGTATTTTTCTGGCAAGAACCATTACCCATCCGCTTTCGGATATGAGAAAACAGGCGATGGAGCTTGCGAAAGGGAATTTCTCGAGGAAGGTTAAAAAGTACGGGCATGATGAAATTGGGCAGCTTGCCACTACGTTTAATCACTTAACGAGAGAGCTTGAAGATGCCCAGGCGATGACAGAAGGAGAGCGCAGAAAGCTTGCCTCTGTTATTGCCTATATGACAGACGGCGTTATCGCCACAAACCGAAACGGGGCAATTATTCTCTTAAACAGCCCGGCGCTGGAGCTGCTGAACGTTTCACGTGAAACAGCCTTAGAAATGCCGATTACGAGCTTGCTGGGGATTCAAGAGAATTATACGTTTGAAGATTTAGTGGAGCAGCAGGATTCTATGCTGCTTGAAATTGAGCGGGATGATGAATTAACAGTGCTTCGCGTGAATTTCTCTGTGATTCAAAGGGAACATGGCAAAATCGATGGTTTAATCGCTGTCATCTACGATGTTACCGAGCAAGAGAAAATGGATCAGGAACGCAGAGAATTCGTTGCAAATGTATCACACGAGTTGCGGACGCCGCTCACGACAATGCGCAGTTATTTAGAGGCGTTAGCTGAAGGCGCGTGGGAAAATAAGGACATTGCCCCGCGTTTCTTAATGGTGACGCAAAATGAAACAGAGCGTATGATCCGGCTTGTCAATGATCTGCTTCAGCTTTCGAAGTTTGACAGTAAGGATTATCAATTTAACCGGGAATGGATTCAGATTGTCCGGTTTATGTCGCTTATTATTGATCGTTTTGAAATGACAAAAGAACAGCATGTGGAATTTATCCGAAATCTGCCGGACAGAAATCTGTACGTCGAGATTGATCAGGATAAAATTACGCAGGTACTCGATAATATTATTTCTAACGCTTTAAAATACTCACCGGAAGGCGGACATGTCACATTCTCAATTGATGTAAATGAAGAGGAAGAACTCCTCTATATCAGCGTCAAGGATGAAGGGATCGGAATTCCGAAAAAGGATGTCGAAAAAGTCTTTGACCGCTTCTACAGGGTTGATAAAGCGAGAACGAGAAAGCTCGGCGGCACCGGTCTGGGATTGGCGATTGCCAGGGAAATGGTTCAGGCGCACGGCGGAGATATTTGGGCAGACAGCATAGAAGGAAAAGGCACGACGATTACATTTACTCTTCCATATAAAGAGGAACAAGAGGATGATTGGGATGAAGCGTGAAAATATAAAAACGATATTACTTACGGTACTCGTCATCATCAGTCTTGTGTTTACGTGGGGGATATGGACGTTCCAGCCAAACTTTTCTGAAGGCTCATCATCAACAGAGTCTACTGTGCGTGAGAAACATAAAATCGAAAAAAACACCCAAAAGTTGTCTGAAACGGTAAGACCGAGGGACATGTTTATCCATGATGACGGCGCTCATTACAAAGTGGATGATGAAGCCCTCTATGAAGAAGTCTGGTCTGACTTGCCTCATTGGGATGTAAAAGGAATTAAAGATATTTCTGATCAGTATGATAAGCTCGGATTCAAGAGCTGGTTTTATGGAATAGGCGGTTATGAAGCGAAGCTTGATTTGCAATTCACTGACACGATTCCGATTGATATTTTCCAAACGCTGTTTAGATGGTCCAATCAGTCGTTTGAATACAGTTCGTTTGATCATATTCTGATTCCGTTCAATGAAACAAAAGCGAACAAGAAAATTTATTTGGTGTCTTACAGCAAACAGCTCATTCTCGAAGTGACCGTTGAATCGGCAAACTACCGGAACATTATGAGCGACTTGAAAAACAGGCAATCAAACATGCCGGCGTACAGTTTGTTCTCAATCGGCTCTAAGAAAGAATTCCTGCTGCCGAACAAAACGCTTACGATGGACAAAAAAGAATTTGTCACAGAATCGATTAAAACAAATACCTTTAAGCAGGCCTTGTTCAGCGATCCGAGCATTGTAAGGGAAGATTCGAATTACAACAACAGAAATGTGCTGACAGATGGGATCAGCCGTTTAGATGTGAATCTAAGCCAGCGCCAGGTGCAATTCCAGCAGCGCAATTTAGTCCAGAGCACCTCTTATCAAACAGGTGAGTTAATCAAAAAGAGCCAAAAATACCTAGAGGATACGGGAAGCTGGACGGATCACTATCAATTTTTCAATATCAATGACAGCCAGCAGCTGAGCTTTTATATCTTTATGGATCAGATGCCGGTCATTAACAGCACCGCCAAACCATTCGGAGCGACATCGGCGATTACGGTGCAATGGGCGAACGATGATATTCTCAGCTATAAGCGGCCGAATTACAGTCTTGGAACGAATCCGATCAAAACAAGCGAGACAGAGCTGATGAGCGGCAGCGAAGTGAAGATGCTGCTTTCTAAACAAACCAAATATGATATGGACAAAATTGATCAGATCTTCCTTGCTTATCAATTGGTATCAACATCAACCAATGATGACCCTCTTGTTGAGCTTGAACCGGTTTGGGCGATGAAAATAAACGGAAAAATGGTGCCAATTACAAAGGATTTGTTGACGAAGGAGGGGGCAAACAGTGGAGTGGAATAAGACAAAATCAATCTTCATCGTTGCCTTCCTCATTTTAGATATATTCTTAGGCTATCAGTTTTTCCAGAAATGGCAGGCTACCAGCAAAGAATATGAGGTCATCAAAAATGATGTCGAGCATGACATGAAAGCCGACCATATCACGTATGAAGGCCTGAATAAGGGAGCAATAGAAGGCTACCGGATCACAGCAAATCAAAAGGCCTTCACCAAGGAGGAAATTGAGGCGCTCAAGGATCAAAAGCCTTTGATGGACATGCCTAGTGATGATCGTAAAGTAACGACCTTGAAAATGAAGTTTACGAATCCGATCGCCCTATCAAAGAAAAATATCGAGGACGATGCTCAGGCACTTGTTTCTTCGAAGATCCAAGATGGTGAAAAATATAAACTTTGGAAGGTTGACAAATCAAAGAAAGAAATTATTTTCTTCCAAACGTATGAAGGCGATTATATTTACCAGCAGACCGACAATTCTTCTAATATGATCGGGCAAGTGGTCCTGCATTTAAACGCTAAAAACGAGGTTGTGTCGTACGACCAGACTACGCTTGAGACGTTCAAGCAAATTCAGAAAGAAAGCTTAATTACTGAAATGGATGCGGTTGAGTTATTGTACTATCAAAATCAATTAAAAGAATACAGCACTGTGAAGAGCTGTAAATTCGGCTACGTTGCACAATATCCGCTGACAAGTACGCAGGTGCTGGCGCCGGTATGGAGAATTACGGTCGAGTACGATAAAAAAGTGAACGGCGAGAAAAAGACAGTACAAGAGTATTTTACTGTGAATGCTTTGGAGAGTACGATTTTAGATACAGATCAATGAAAAATAATGGAGTGAGACAAACATGAGCTTGCAATTTAGCGTACTTGCGAGCGGGAGTACGGGAAATGCGTTTTATCTCGAAACAGAGGATCACGCATTTTTGGTGGACGCCGGTTTGAGCGGGAAAGCCATGGATGGGCTAATGGCGCAAATCGGGCGTAAGATGGATGATGTAGACGGCATTTTTGTGACGCATGAGCATAGTGACCATATTAAGGGCCTCGGCGTGGTCGCCAGAAAGTACAAGCTTCCGATCTATGCGAATGAGAAGACATGGAAAGCGATGGAGAACCAGATCGGTAAAATAGACACCGATCAAAAGTTTGTGTTTCCGATGGAGACGGTGAAATCGTTCGGCGGACTTGATGTCGAATCGTTTGGCGTCTCCCACGACGCGGCGGAACCGATGTTTTATGTGTTCCATTATAACGGCCGGAAACTCGCATTAATGACAGATACGGGATATGTCAGCGACCGGATGAAAGGCATCATCCGCTCAGCGAATGTGTTTGTATTTGAAAGCAACCACGATGTTGGGATGCTGCAAATGGGAAGATATCCATGGAGCATTAAGCGGCGGATTTTAAGTGACGTCGGGCACGTTTCAAATGAAGATGCTGCCCTGGCGATGACTGATGTCATTGGTGACGAGACGTCTCGTATATACCTGGCGCATTTGAGCCAGGACAACAACATGAAGGAGCTGGCGAGAATGTCTGTACAGCAGACATTGGCTTCAAAAGGATTCTTGACGGGCGAGACATTTGATTTGTATGATACCGATCCGAAGAAGGCCACTCCGCTTTGCGCTGTATAATTTTTCTATGTAATTCATGACTATTATAGGAGCTTCTAACCCACAATATAACCATATTAACGTTCTTGGAAAGGATGGAATATGGTGGATTACGATCGTGAGGAAGCACATACTACTCCTGAACAGCCAAAGAGAAGCAAAAAAGGATATTTTCTTTCTAGTCTGATTGGTGTGATTGTCGGTGCCGTATTAATGGCGTTTCTCATGCCGTACTTTTCAAATGAAGGGTTTGATACGGGTACGGGTGCCTTAGATCAGCAGCAGCAGAACAACAATGGCCGGGAATCAATCAGGACGGTGAATGTCAGTGTCAACAATGCAGTCACCAAGATTGTCAGCAATGTGTCAGCTGCCGTTGTCGGTGTTGTGAACATCCAAAAATCAGATATTTGGGGAGAGAGCGGTGAGGCTGGGAGCGGATCCGGCGTCATCTATAAGAAAAATGACAACTCCGCTTATGTCGTGACCAACCATCATGTCATCGAGGGCGCTTCCCAAATTGAAATCAGCCTAAAAGACGGCTCACGTGTATCGGCTGAACTTGTCGGCAGCGACCAGCTGATGGACCTTGCTGTTTTACGGGTGAAAAGCGACAAAATCAAAGCTGTCGCCGACTTCGGAAATTCAGATAAAGTCAAATCTGGTGAGCCGGTTATCGCAATCGGGAACCCGTTAGGCCTTGAGTTTGCAGGCTCTGTTACACAGGGTGTCATCTCGGGTACGGAGAGGGCAATTCCTGTGGATTCAAACGATGACGGACAGCCTGACTGGAATGCAGAAGTCCTGCAAACAGATGCGGCCATTAACCCTGGGAACAGCGGCGGCGCTTTGTTAAATATGGATGGGAAAGTCATTGGCATCAATTCAATGAAAATTGCCGAATCGGCGGTTGAAGGGATTGGCCTGTCGATTCCGTCTAAGCTTGTGATCCCTGTGATAGAGGATTTAGAGAAATACGGCAAAGTCAAACGCCCGTTCCTTGGCATTGAGATGAAATCGCTAAGCGACATCGCAAGCTATCATTGGGATGAAACATTGAAGCTTCCTAAGGATGTCACCAATGGAGCGGTTGTGATGGGTGTAGATGCCTTTTCTCCAGCCGGAAAAGCGGGGCTTAGGGAACTGGATGTTATTACGGAATTTGACGGATACAAAGTAAATGATATTGTTGATCTGCGAAAACGGCTTTATCAGAAAAAAGTCGGTGACCGGGTGAAGGTGAAGTTTTACCGCGGCGGAAAAGAAAAATCCGTTGACATTAAGCTCTCCTCCGCAGACCAATTAGGAAGTTAATCAAAACAGTCTGGCACCGTTGCCAGACTGTTTTTTATGCGAAAAAAACTGAAAGAGGGTCACGCCCGTTCAGTTGAAAAAAGGATATATCGAATATGAAGAAACATACAAGATGGGTGTTACACGTGAAACAGCAGGCAATGCATGTTAGCTGCAAATGCTTCCGTTTTCAGCATTAACTTTAATGATTTGTTCCGTGTGGTTATTGGCAGTGATTTTAATGATGTATACATAGATGCCGTTTTCTTTCTTCAATGCAGAAGATGTGACTGTGCCTTTGCATTTGTGATTGCTTTGACGGCCTTTCTGCTGCTACAGTTGACGTTGCAGGGGGAACTTTACCGTTTAACGATATACACGTCAGGCTTCCTGCACTGGAATAGGGCTGTTACTCAGCAGGCGCTTGAGAAAATTTCTTCAGCCTGTATTGTAGGCTTTGTCTGCTGATGCCAAGCTCCTGAGCAGCTTGTGAGATGTTATGGCCGTGTTTTCTTAACACGTTCTCAATCACATATTTTTCAAAACTCTCCATTTTTTCTTTTAAGTCTGCGGCCGGCTGGTGTCTTGGTGCTTCAGGCTCCGGGATGTCAGCCGGCGTGATTTTCATGCGGTATTGATAGGGCAGATGGGAAGCCGTAATCGTTTGCTCGTCCGTCATGAAATTCATTGCGCCTTCGATCATATGCTCAAGCTCACGAATATTTCCCGGCCAGTCGTAGGATAGGAAAAATTGCTTCACATCTTCGCTGATGTGTTCGACATTCATTTGGAACAGGTGGTTGTTTTTCTGGATGAACTCTGACGCGAGAAGCAAAATGTCTTCTTTCCGTTTCCGAAGCGGCGGGATGATGAGCGTCACGACGCTCAGCCTGTAATACAAGTCCTTCCGCATTCGTTCGCCCGCAATTGCATCAATCGGATCTTCGTTCATCGTGGCTATAATACGCACGTCAATCGGTGTATCCTTTGTCGAACCAATGCGCCTGATTTTCCGTTCTTGAAGGGCGCGCAGCAGCTTCGCCTGAAGGCTGAGATTCAGCGAGTTGATTTCATCTAACAGCAGCGTGCCGCCATGGGCTTGTTCAAACAGGCCAGGCTGGTCGACAGCGCCGGTAAATGCGCCTTTTTTCGTTCCGAATAAAATGCTTTCCACAAGACTGTCTGGTAGTGCCGCGCAGTTTTGTGATATAAACGGGCCTCCTGAACGGTCGCTGCCATTATGGATACTTTGCGCGAACAGCTCTTTTCCCGTGCCGGTTTCGCCTGCGAGAAGGATAGATGATGACGTCCGCGTTGCCCGCTTGGCGTTTTCGATGACGTCTTGAATGGCCGGGCTGGTGCCGAGAATGCTGTCAAATGTATAGGTTGTGTTGCCTTTTTTGTTCATATTCTCCCTGATCAGCCGTTCAAGCTTTATCACATCCTTCGCAATTTCGACTGCCCCCCTGATTTTGCCGTCCTTGACGATGGGATATGTATGATTGATCGTTGTGATTTCCTGACCTTTATTATTGAAGTAGCTCTGTTTAACGTTTTTAATCGTTTTGCCTTCCTGAAGGGCTTGTACAAGCGTGCTGTCCTGCTGCTTTGAAAACATAAACACATCCATCAGGTTTTTATTCAGGACGTCATGCTTCTCCATATCTTCAATTTGCATCATTTTATTGTTATAAACGATCGTGTTTCCGTGCTCGTCTACCACGTGCAGGCCAACATCGATTTCATCCAAAATGCTCTGAAACACTAACGTGAGGAATTCGCTGTCTTTGACCACTGTATAAACCTCCCTCAATTATTTTCTTAATATTGCTTCTATTTTATAAAAGAATGGAGAGGATATGCAAAAGAATTTTGCACTTGCAGAAAATTTCGCTCGAAATATCTGAATGTTTTTGCACCTTGTCCACGAAATTTGTAGAAAACACACGAAATCTTGATTTGGCACAGAACTTGCATTTATAAAAAGGGAAAGCAGGATAACATGTTGAAACAGAAAACAAGGGGGAATTCAAATATGCCAGCTTTATCTAAATCCAAAGAAATTATTGATCAGACGTCTCATTATGGAGCCAACAATTACCACCCGCTCCCGATTGTCATTTCTGAAGCGCTGGGTGCTTGGGTAAAGGACCCAGAAGGCAATGAATATATGGATATGCTGAGTGCTTATTCTGCGGTAAACCAAGGTCACAGACACCCGAAAATTATTCAGGCATTGAAGGATCAGGCTGATAAAATCACCCTCACATCACGCGCGTTTCACAATGATCAGCTTGGGCCTTTTTACGAAAAAACAGCTAAGCTGACGGGCAAAGAGATGATTCTGCCGATGAATACAGGAGCTGAAGCGGTTGAATCTGCCGTGAAAGCGGCGAGACGCTGGGCTTATGAAGTGAAAGGCGTAGCCGACAATCAAGCGGAAATTATCGCATGTGTCGGGAACTTCCACGGCCGGACGATGCTGGCGGTATCTCTTTCTTCTGAAGAGGAATATAAAAGAGGATTCGGCCCAATGCTTCCGGGAATCAAATTAATTCCATACGGAGATGCGGAAGCGCTGCGTCAGGCGATTACGCCGAATACAGCGGCATTCTTGTTCGAACCAATTCAAGGGGAAGCGGGCATTGTCATTCCGCCTGAAGGGTTTTTGCAGGAAGCGGCGTCGATTTGTAAGGAAGAGAATGTCCTGTTTATTGCGGATGAAATTCAGACGGGTCTTGGACGTACAGGCAAGACGTTTGCCTGTGACTGGGACGGCATTGTTCCGGATATGTACATCTTGGGTAAAGCGCTAGGCGGCGGTGTGTTCCCGATCTCATGCATTGCGGCGGACCGCGACGTTTTAGGCGTGTTTAACCCGGGTTCACATGGCTCCACATTTGGCGGAAATCCGCTGGCATGTGCGGTGTCTATTGCCTCATTGGAAGTGCTGGAGGATGAAAAGCTGGCGGATCGTTCTCTTGAGCTTGGTGAATACTTTAAAAGCGAGCTTGAGAGCATTGACAACCCTGTCATTAAAGAAGTCCGCGGCAGAGGGCTGTTTATCGGTGTTGAATTGACGGAAGCCGCACGCCCTTATTGTGAGCGTTTGAAGGAAGAAGGGCTTTTATGCAAGGAAACGCATGATACAGTCATTCGTTTTGCACCGCCATTAATCATTTCCAAAAAGGATTTGGATTGGGCAATAGAGAAAATTAAGCACGTACTGCAAAACGCATAAATCCGCACCATGGCGGGATATTCACTTCGTTTGTATAAATTTACAACAGAAAAATCAGCACTCCCTATTTGCTCAGCTACAGTATTTTAGTATAATGTATCTTTATGAGAAGAAGTGAATTTTATATTAAATAGATAGAGACTCTTTGGACAGCAAACTGGGATATGCACCACGATAGATGTTCCAGCTTAGATCCAATACAAGTTGCTGAAGGGGTGCAGAATGTGAATACGAACCAAGATAACGGAAATCAGCTCCAGCGGACAATGAAATCACGTCACTTGTTCATGATTTCATTGGGCGGAGTGATCGGAACCGGTTTCTTCCTGGGAACCGGGTTTACCATTAACCAGGCGGGACCGCTCGGCGCGGTTCTGTCCTATTTAGTGGGCGGCTTTATCATGTTTTTGACCATGCTTTGCTTAGGGGAGCTGGCGGTCGCCTTTCCTGTGTCGGGGTCCTTCCAGACCTATGCGACAAAATTTATCAGCCCGGCCTTCGGGTTTGCGTTCGGCTGGCTGTACTGGCTTGGCTGGGCAGTTACATGCGCAATAGAATTTTTGTCAGCGGGGCAGCTGATGCTCCGCTGGTTTCCGCACGTTGATGTCTGGATTTGGTGTCTGGTCTTTGCGGCACTAATGTTTATCTTAAATGCAATAACAACGAAAGCCTTTGCAGAATCTGAATTTTGGTTTTCGGGCATTAAAATATTGATTATCCTTTTATTTATTATTCTCGGCGGAGCCGCTATGTTCGGCTTCATTGACCTAAAAGGCGGAGAGCAAGCGCCGTTTCTGACGCATTTTTATGAAGATGGGTTATTCCCGAACGGCATAAAGGCAATATTGATAACGATGATTACCGTGAACTTCGCATTCCAGGGAACTGAGCTGATCGGGGTTGCAGCCGGAGAAAGTGAAAACCCTGAAAAAACGATTCCGCGGTCCATCAAACAGACAGTATGGAGAACTCTGGTTTTCTTTGTTCTTTCCATCATTGTCATTGCCGGCATGATTCCGTGGAAACAGGCGGGTGTTGTGGAAAGTCCGTTTGTTGCCGTATTTGAGCAAATCGGAATCCCGTATGCAGCTGATATCATGAACTTTGTTATATTGATTGCGCTCTTATCTGTTGCGAATTCAGGCTTATACGCATCGACTCGTATCCTGTACGCGATGGCGAATGAAGGACAGGCCTTCAAAGCGCTCGGCAAAACAAATAAAAGAGGTGTGCCGCTGAACGCGTTAATTGTAACGATGGCTGTGGCCTGCCTGTCGCTTCTGTCAAAAGTGGCGGCGGCCGAAACCGTGTATATGGTGCTTCTATCCTTGGCGGGCATGAGCGCGCAAGTCGGCTGGATCGCAATTTCGCTTTCCCAAATCAGGTTCAGACGAAAATATATCCGTGAAGGTGGCAAGATAGAAGATCTGAAATTTAAAACACCGCTATATCCGGTGCTTCCGCTGATCGGCCTGACGTTAAATACAGTCGTTCTTATCAGTCTCGCGTTTGATCCGGAGCAGCGTATCGCGCTGTATTGCGGAGTACCGTTTATGGTCATTTGCTACATCATTTATCATGTCGTCATTAAAAAACGCCAGCAGGCAAATCGTCAGCTAGAGCTCTAAAAACGTTGTCCGCAAGTCATCTTTGTTATAACCCGCATAGGACATTATCTTATATGTTGAGGTGGAATTACAGATGGATAAAACGATTTCGGTTATTGGAATGCCAATGGATTTAGGACAAGCACGACGCGGAGTGGACATGGGACCAAGTGCCATCCGGTATGCCCATCTAATTGAGAGGCTGTCAGACATGGGTTATACGGTTGAAGATCTCGGTGACATTCCGATCAGCCGTGAAAAGATCAAAAACGATGAAGAACTGAAAAACCTAAATTCCGTACTGGCAGGAAACGAAAAGCTCGCTCAAAAGGTGAACACCGTAATTGAAGAGAAAAAATTCCCACTTGTCCTGGGCGGCGACCACAGTATTGCGATCGGCACGCTGGCAGGCACAGCGAAGCATTACGATAATCTCGGCGTCATCTGGTATGACGCGCACGGCGACCTGAATACACTTGAAACATCACCTTCAGGCAATATTCACGGCATGCCGCTTGCCGTCAGCCTCGGCATCGGCCATGAGTCACTGGTTAACCTTGAAGGCTACGCCCCTAAAATCAAACCGGAAAACGTCGTCATTATCGGCGCTCGGTCACTTGATGAAGGAGAGCGCCAATATATTAAGGAAAGCGGCATGAAGGTGTACACGATGCACGAAATCGACCGTCTCGGCATGACCAAGGTGATCGAAGAAACCCTTGATTATTTATCAGCATGTGACGGCGTCCATCTCAGCCTTGATCTGGACGGACTTGATCCAAACGACGCACCGGGTGTCGGAACCCCTGTCGTCGGCGGCATCAGCTACCGGGAGAGCCACCTGGCTATGGAAATGCTGTATGACGCAGGCATCATCACCTCAGCTGAATTCGTTGAGGTCAACCCGATTCTTGATCACGAAAACAAGACTGGCCAAACAGCAGTAGAGCTCGTAGAATCTCTGCTAGGGAAAAAGTTGCTGTAATAAGAAAACCCCCGCATCCCGCGGGGGTTTTTCATTTATCCAATCATTTTCTCAGCGACTTTCATCTCCTGTGAATGGGTTTGATGATCCGCAATAAACCATCCTGATAAAATCACCGCTGCGACGCCTGCACCAATCAGAAATTTTTTCATTTATATAACCTCCGTTCGTTTGATCAGTTCTTCAATTTGTAATGCTTCATAAAAAAAGTGGGCAGCTTCTTTGTAAAGCTCATATTCCCTATACCGTTCGCCAGCCAAAATGGAAAGTTCTCTTACACTGTCATACTCTTTCTCGGACATCAAATCATCCATATGTTGTTTGCATAAGTGAAACGTTTCCGCATGACCTCCTTTTGCATAAATGGCATACAAAATGTCTATTTTTGCCTCACATATTCTATTCGGCTCAGCAGCCAATTTTTCCTTCACTTCTTGGTAATAACATAAGGCCTGATCTTTCTTATTAATCTTAAACAGCTCTCGTATAAGCAAGTAGACAGAATGATAGTAATAGGCGGAGCGGGCGTATTCTTCGTTCTGTAAGGCCTCTTCTAATTTGGAGACCGCCTCTTCTGACTTGCCGCTTTGCGCATGAAGAAGTCCGAAGTTATGCAAAAGCTGGGCTTCAAAAAAATGATCCTCTAATTCTCTCGTGATTCGAATCGCTTCGTCCAAATATGTTTCAGCTTCTTCAAACTGCCCAATCTCGGTAAAATTGCCTGACATGGTGATCAGCGCTGAAGCCAGTTTCTTTTTATAATCGGTCTCTTCCCTGAACGTTTTAACTGCTTGCCGTGTATGGTTGAGGGATACAATATTTTGTCCCAGCTTATAATAGAGCTTTCCGACCTTCAGGTGAAATTCGGCTTTCTCAATCGGATCGGGAATGTTGTCGAGATACTGCTCTGCATCTTTATAAAGCCCAATGGCAATATCATAATTATTTTTATAGGCCTCATACATGCCTTCAAACAGAAAAAAGTAATATTTCAGCATGTCAGACGTAGCATTCATATGAGAAGGCTCCTCATGCTGAAAGCCCTGTCCTCTCGCCTCGTGAAGCAAAACCTTGTGTCGCAGTTCCAGCAAGGAGAAGTAGGCAAGAACCTCCTGATCCTCTTCCATGTCATCCAATAAAGGCTTCACTTCTTCAAAAAAACGGGCGGACTCTTCAACTTCATGTTTCTTGATCGCAAGGTACCAATCGTTGAGCATGTTAGCGATTTCTGCGGGTGCAATTTTATTCATTTGAAACTCCTTTCTCTAGTGACTTATCAATCTCAGTTGCTTATTCTGATAGTAACACCTCTTTCTATTTTATGTAAAATCCTCTAGTCAATATATGAAGGAGAGATGATATGACAATCATGCTGACTCCCATGCAGACAGAAGAATTTAGAGCTTATCTTACGTACACAGCAAAGCATTACGCCGAAGAAAAGGTAAAAGCAGGAACATGGCTGCCTGAAGACGCATTGCTTCTGTCTAAGCAGACCTTTTCTAATCTGCTTCCGAAGGGGCTGGACACACCCCATCATCATTTATGGAGCCTTACGCTGAATGAAAAGGAAATCGTTGGCTGGCTCTGGATACATGCTGAACCGGAGCATCCGCAGCAGGAAGCGTTTATTTACGATTTCGGGTTATATGAACCATACCGGGGCAAGGGCTATGCAAAGCAAGCATTGGCGGCATTAGATCATACAGCACGCAGCATGGGAATCCGGAAGCTGTCCCTCCACGTCTTTGCTCACAATCAGGTGGCGCGGAAGCTATATGAGCGGACGGGATTTCAAGAAACGGACGTGGTCATGAGCAAGAAGCTGTAACGAAAAAGGGCCTGATTAAGGCCTTTTTTTCGGACAGCCTTCTGTAAATGATTTCTAAAAATTCTGTAAATCACCTAGTTACTTTCCTTATTTTCCTAATATAATGTGGGTGAGGAAATCACCTTTCCTACATTCACAAGAAAAGAGGAGATGTAATGAAGTTGAGGAATCGGGTGTCAATGTTTTTGGTAGCGCTTACAGTATGCGGCGGCCTGTTTGTTTCTCCCGCGAAAGCCGTAAAGGCCACAAACTATGCTGAAGAAATCGCCGCACTGCAGCCAGGCACGACACCAGAAGAAATCATGAAGTCCGCCAACCAGATTGCCAAACAACAGCACGTAAAGCAGGACGTTATCCTAAAACAGTTTTATAAGGAAATCACGGCTGATAAAGCAGAAGGTGACAGGCTCGCCAAGGAAAGCGGCATGTCTATCATGGGCGGGTCGTCCGGCACGAAAAAACTCCCGGCAAGCGCGAAAGGCAATATCTATTACACGAACTCCTACACAGCCTACTACAATCATGGCCACGTCGGCATGTACTCATCCGCTGACAAAATTGTTGAATCTGTCCCGAGCGACGGTGTCAGGCAGATCGCTTACAATGCCAGAGACGTGGAAGACAACTCCATTGTGCAAACCGTCAGCGTATCCTCATCTCAAAAAACATCTGCTGCCGACTGGGCGGTATCAAAGGTCGGCGACCCATACTCATATAACTTCGTCAATAACAGAAATACCGGCCATGACGGCGCCAAAAACTGTTCAAAGCTCCTATGGTCTGCCTTTTTGCTGAAAGCGGGCATTGATATTGACAGTAACGGAGGCTTAGGCGTGTATCCGCGCGACATCACAAGCTCTTCGTATACGACAACCATCATGACCATCAACTAAGGAGGAGGATATGAAAAAGTGGATGATTATTATCGCCATGCTGATTCTCGCAGGAATCGCACTATTTGTCTTCATTTCTCCTAGCCATAAAACTGTAAGTCACCAGGATCTCCGAGACTCCAGTTTCTTGGATGACAAAGAAGTCCTGTTATATTTCTCAACCTCTGCGGATCAAGATGCATTTGGCGGCGGGAAAAGCTACGCCCTGTTTATCAGCCAGGACGGGTCGCTCTCTTCCTTTCAGATGAAGGGCCTTGAGCTGGGATCAGCCAAGGTTCACGGCGAAAATGTGATGCTGGAGGACAAAAACACGATTTATACGATTAAAGACGGCCTGAGATCTCATAAAAGAGCCTATCAGCACACAGGAGACAGCGCAGGCTTTCTGCAAAACACGGACGGTTTTTACACCCTCTACAACTCCGGCTACGACAAAAAGGGAGACGGGTACCGCTCAGAGCTGTACCGCCAGATGAACGAAGAGTGGAAAAAAGACGTCATTCCCTACTACATCCGGGCCTCCGGTTTTCATGAGGGTGCGATTTTCGCACTTGTCCCGACAGCTGACGAAAAAGGCTATCAGCTCCTTCAGATTCAAGCGGATCAGAAGAAACTCACCTACCACAACATAACGGAATGGCAGTACAGGGAAGGAGCCTCAGTCGAATCCCAGCTTGCCGTGGACGACCAAGCGGTTTATGTTATGGTTCGCGGTCAAAAAGCCCGCAATCTCTATCAAATGGTCAAGATCAACAAAAAAAGCGGCGAAGTCGAGCTGCACGACATCGCCGAATACAAAAACGACGAACAAACGATATACAGCTCGATGCCCTTCAGCTTCAAAAAAAGCTTTTTCTATTATGATGAGTACCTGTATTTCATTGACGGCTTCGGAAAGGTATATAAAATCGATGCAAAGACAGGAAAAACAAGCACCGCCTTCACCCTTTCCCGAGACAAAATGAAAGCCGATTTCAGAGAAATCACCCAAAAAGGCAGCAGACTTTATTTCTTCACATACAGTTATAACAAGCCTGCATACATTGAACAGTACAGCCTGAAAACAGGAAAGAAAGTGAAGGAAAAAGAGATCGGGAAGGTAAAGGAGATTGTGACGCCGAAGAGTCATTTGAAGCTGTATGATGTTGAGGTGATGAAGGGGTTTTAAGGCAAGTATTGTCACATTATTTCTCAGGAAATACGAAAAAGAGACTTGCAGGAAGTCTCTTTTTCTGGTGCTTAATTTGATACATATCCATAATAGAACGCTGTCCAGCCTCCATCATAACGCGGTTCAACATGAGAGAGTTTTAATGTTCCTGTGTATCCGTCTTTTGAGTAGCTGTAATAGTCAGGAATATCATCAACGTCAGAATAGCCCCAGTAAGTTACTTTATAATCGGAGATATACTTGGTAGCCTGTGCTTTGACTTCCTTAGTAGAGAATTCAGCCGCAGAAGCCGGACTAGCGAGAGTGCCACCAATACCTAGTGAAATTCCTAAAGCTAAAGTTCCAATCACAACTTTTTTAAACATTTTCTTCCCTCCCATTTTTTTGAAATCAAATAAAAAATTCAACGGATTTCATGAGATTCCTTTCGATTTAAAATTAATTCTGTGTTAAATATGTGAATTATTGTAAAATTGATGTATCAACTGGAGAATGGGTAAAGGAGGAATTACATGCGCACCAAACGGGTCATTCTTCTGGCAGTGGTCATCGGCATAATCTCGGCGGCTGTTGTATTCCTGCTGAATGGAGGAAAAGCGGACTGGTTTGACCTCATCGGAACCATTATCGGCTGCTTTCTTGGCATATTTGTTGTTCTAAGAATACAGAAAAAACACTCGTAAAAAAAGAAAGGATGCTAAAACATTCATCATCGACCCGAATGGAAGGCTAAAAAGAAAAGCCGGACGTTCTC
Organism: uncultured Bacillus sp.; assembly: GCF_958411575.1. Classification (NCBI taxonomy): domain Bacteria; kingdom Bacillati; phylum Bacillota; class Bacilli; order Caryophanales; family Bacillaceae; genus Bacillus; species uncultured Bacillus sp. The sequence goes on along the minus strand of NZ_CATYRA010000001.1, from coordinate 690,622 downwards.
AGGAACGCCGGCTTTATTGCTGATAATCCGTTTCTTCAAAGCGATTTCCCTTTTCATCCTGTACAATGAATTCTCCTTCGATTTTGTCCAGTCCAATCAGTATATAAGGGTTTTTCTCATTTGCCTTAGGAGCAGGTTTTCGTTTCACAGTTACAGTTGTTTCTTTAGGTGAGTATTTGATGTCTGATACCTCGAGCTGTTTGTCTTTCTCACTGTTTCCAGAGATACCACGACCATTTTTTTGCCTTCTGATATGGTGAAGACTTGATATCCTTTTACGTCATCATGCATTTGAAGGTAATTAGCGTATATTTCTAAGTCTGGACTGCCTTCACCGACTCGATCCTTCTCCAACACCCAATAAGACGGCTGACACCCAGCAAGCAGCAACATGATTACCAAAAGCCAAACCCATCTAAAGAGCAAATGCAGACCTCCCCACACATCGGTTACCTTCAAACTAACACACGAGCGAAATAGAGTCATCAACAGCTTGTTTGTCGAATTGTGGATAAAACTCAGCCCGAAGCACTACTAACATGTGAATAAATAGGTTATATTGAGAAGAGAACATTTGTAAAAATGGAAGAAAACATCGGAGGATATGAACATGAAACAAGCGTATTATTCCTGTGAAGAACACATCGAAACGGTGCTGGATATGTACATAGACGACCACGAGCTGCCGCCCGAAATCAGAAAAATCGAACATACTAACAGTTTATCCACAGCCTGTGAATTATGTGGAGACCCCGCAGTATATATAGTGGGGAACGAATGATCTTACACAAAATACAGAAAAGATATCCACAATTGTGGACAACATATATGAATAACTTGTTTTTAAAGTGGGGATGACCTGTGAATATCAATATTGTGACAATCGGAAAACTAAAAGAAAAATACCTCAAGCAAGGCATTGAAGAATACACGAAACGACTTTCGGCCTACGCAAAAATCGACATCATCGAACTCCCGGACGAAAAAGCGCCGGAAAACCTAAGCGACCAGGACATGAAAATCATAAAAGACAAAGAAGGCGACCGCATCCTATCCAAAATCAGCCCCGACGCCCACGTCATCGCCCTCGCCATCGAAGGAAAAATGAAAACATCCGAAGAACTAGCCGATACAATAGATAAGCTGGCTACTTATGGAAAAAGCAAAGTCACCTTCGTCATCGGCGGATCACTCGGATTGAGTGACACGGTGATGAAGCGAGCGGATGACAAGCTGTCGTTTTCAAAGATGACGTTTCCTCATCAGTTGATGCGACTCATACTAGTCGAGCAGATTTATCGGGCTTTTCGGATTAATCGTGGGGAGCCTTATCATAAATAAAAAAATATAACTTGAAAGGAGGTTAAACCTTGAAAGTACTTAATAATACAATACTTGTTAATGAACTGAATAATTATATTATTCATTCTTTTGAAAAAGAGTGGGTCAATAAGGAGAATTCAGTTTTTATATATCCTAATAATGAAATAGTTTTAGAGTTGATAATAAGCTGTGTATATAATTTAGAAAAAAATTTTGAGTGTAAAAAAAATCTTATCAAAAGATCGAGTATTTTAATTATATCTAGAAATCGTAAACTAATAGAAAAAATTAAAGAAGTAAATATAAAAACTTCAGATGTTTTTGTTCATTGTAATAGGTACCACAAAGTTTTAAATGCAAATGGTTTTTTTTGTGATATGAATGATAAAACTTATTCAATGGTTTATTGGCGGACTTATTTATCTAGATATTTTAATAATGAAATTCCAGAATTAATACCATTATATTATGTTATGCCAGTAGCGAGTGGACGAAAAAACTTCAAACCCATCTCCCGAGGAGAACGTAATACATTGGGAAGAGTGGATAATATTCAACCTCCAACATTTACATTTTCAGATACTATAAAGACATTAGAAACAAATGACTTACAAGAATTTGATTATATATTTGTAGATGGAAAAAGTATTAAAGGTAATATAAATGTTTTAGAAAAGAGAAATACACCATACTTTATTTATTTAGATAACCCTTTGGATATAAGAGCACCATATTTACTTAAAAAAGAGAATAAAAACTATATAATCGATAACTTCGAGTTAAAACAATTTATAGATGGTGGCGAAAATATGGAACTACCTAGCTCTGATATAAACGAAATTAGTTTTAAGTATATTGAATCCCCATTTGAAGACGCTTTAGAGGAAGCGTTCGAACTATTACAGAAGTTACAAAGAGATAATTTTAATAGTAGTGACCTAAAGATTATAAGAAGTTTACTATATAATTCAATTAGAATGACAATTGAAGGTGTAGAATATGATTTTATTGCTACCTTTGATCCCAAATATAATAGTATTAAAAATTTGATTAAAGAATTAAAAGATAGTGATTTTAGATATGAGAATTTAGACTTTGAAAGAATTATTAGATTGATAGAGGATATTTTTAATAAATATCAATTGGATACGGTTTCACCTAAATATGAAACTTTAGAGTTGATAATAAATAAAGCAATAAAGAATAAAGAAATCATTTTAATTGTATCATCAGGAAAAATTGACAGCTTGGGATTAAAAGAGAAAATTTCTTTAAATTTAAAAGTAGATATTTCTGATCTCGAAAGTAAAGGTGTATATATAAAAAGCTATCAAGATGTAAAAGATATTCAGAGTGGAAATTTTGATACTGTAATCTTAACATCAGCTATCAGAGTGAGTGATTTGGATCCTATTTTGAGGACCTTTGGTAAAAAAATGATTGTATTACTATATCAGCTCGAAATAAGAGAATTAAAATCTAAATTTAATATGTTGTCTGACATTGATAACGAATTCCCGCTTTCAGATTTCAAAAGAAATAATGAAACAATATATCAAATACTCTATAAAAAAATTAAACGTATAGATACTGATAGACATAAAGAGTTAAATATTAAAATCGAGGATGTTTTAGATTCAATCAACAGAATTAAATTAGATTTATCCAATCGCTTAAGTAAGCCATATGTATTCGAAAATGCTGTCAAAGCCAAATTAGTAACTTTCACTGATGACTCTAAAATGTTTATACGACCTGGAAATGCAGTAAGGTATCTTATCAAAAGTAAAAAAGATATTAGGAAGGATCATTTAAAAAATTTAAAGGGTAATGAAGAAATATTAATTATTAATAATGATATTAAAGAAGATTTATATACAATCTTTATTGATAATGTAACTGAAAAAAATTTGTCAAAACTCCACTATAAAAATGTTCGGGAATGGAGAAATTTATATGAAGATAAATTCTTTTTTCTTAAATTAGATGATAATAAACTTTATGAGAAAATGATTGCGTTGGGTTGGGATAAATCTACAAAAAATGTATTAAAAAACTGGAGATCAGGGTATTCTTACGGCCCAAGAGATTTAGAAGATATTAAGATTTTAGGTAAAGCGTTAGATATAAATGTTTTTATTGTTAATGCTGAACACTATTATAAGTCAATGGAACATATAAGGATTGAGAGAAGAACCGCAGCAAGGTTGCTTAATAAAATCATTTATTTATCAAAAAGAAGTATTGATACAAGCGATAGTGTTTTTCTTGAAAAATATAATTTGTCTTTAGAAGAAATTCAAGAGGCTATTAAAATTAAAAAAATGGCTTCAATATCAGATGAAACTTATAAAGTCAAGCCTTCCGAGGTAGGTTGCATTTTCTAAAAATGAGGTGGAGAAATGGATAGACATAAGTATTCAGAAGTGCGTGATATCTTCGTTAAAGAATTAAAGAGAGATTTAATTGGACCAGAATATAATGATGAAGATATTTTAACAGAAGATCCTTCACAAGCTTATTTAACAGGAATGTTATGTCCTGTGGATTCAGAAGTCGAAGAAACAGAAGAATTAGATGAGCCTTATTTAGAACCATTAGTAAGATCTACTATTGAAAATGAGAATACAGAAACTGATGAAGAAGAAACGAAAAACGAAAAAATTGGAAAAGATAAAACGAAGAAGAGACAAAATTCACTAGGTTTAAAAATGTATACCGATAAAGAATTGAAAAAATTAAAAGCGATAATTCGATGGGGTGAATACAAAAAAGATAAAAGGTTTGATGAAAAGTCTAATAAAGAAATTTCAATATGGGTTAGAAAAATAATTAATCATACTATTATAATTCCTCTAGATGAAGAATCTTATAAAATAAATCTTCCCAAGAAGGGTATGTTAGAAAATATCCAGTTAATGTTAAAAAAAGTGAGTATTAAAGGCACTACCAATAATCTTTTATCAATTTTTTTGGTGAATAAAAACATTGATAAAACGAAAAAAAAATCAATTTATCAAGTAAGTATGGAAATATCTGATGTTGAGAATACAGCTATCTTTATACCAGAAAACCTTGCGAGGAAAGATAAATCTGATTTTCAAGAATATTTATATAGAAACAAACCAATTTTTGCAAAAGGTTTCGGATGTGCTGCAGAATGGTTTAATTTCAACTCTAAAAACGCCAGTGTTATAAAAACATCTTTTATACCTACCCATGAAGTTGAAGGAATGAGTACGGAACTTCCTTATGATTCGAAATACGGAGATCTGCCAAACGATTATTTTTCAATTAGAAAGATGGCAATAGATCAAAATCCATTTTCTTTACTAGATAAATTAAATAATTTAGCAGATCGATATAACAACTGGATTAATGACTTAACATTTGATTCAGTAGACGATCAAAAATCTGCGAGGATGGCTATGGATAAGTGTGAAGATTCCCTCAAACGTATTAGAGAGGGTATTGATATACTTCGCAATAATTCTAAAGCCTATAGAGCTTTTATTTTTATGAATGAAGTTATGCATACTCAAATAAGTATGAAGAATTATTCAAAAAATAATCAGATAACAACGTTAGAGAATGAACTTTCAAAGGAGAATTTTAACTGGAGACCTTTCCAGTTAGCATTTATCCTTCAAAACATTAGAGGAATAATTGATCCATCTTCAAAAGATAGGGAGTTAGTAGATTTATTGTGGTTTCCAACAGGTGGGGGAAAGACTGAAGCATATTTAGGAATTATTGCATTCTTGCTTGGGTACCGTCGTCTTACTAGAGATGAGGTAAGTTCCTACAATAAAGATGGTGGAGTAACTGTCATTTTACGCTATACACTAAGGCTTTTAACTACACAACAAAGAGATCGTCTTACAAGATTAATTTCAGCAGCAGAATATCTACGTGTTCAAGACCGCCAATCATTCGGTAATAGTGAGTTTTCGATAGGTTTTTGGGTCGGTGGACAAGTTACTGCAAATAAATTAGAGGACTTACAAGAAAAATATAAAAAAGAATGGCAAGTTAGAAAAGAGTATGAAAAAATTGAAAAACAAGTTATAGAATGTCCGTGTTGTGGATCAAAAAATCCTAATTTCAAATACTTACCGAATAGAGATACTAGCACTCAAAAAGTTGGAATTAAGATTTTTTGTAAAAATACTGAATGCTATTACCACCAGAATCATATACCAGTTTATTTAGTAGACGAAGAAATTTATCGCAAAGCACCATCTATAATAATATCTACAGTTGATAAATTCGCCAGATTGCCTTGGGATGAAAAAACGGCTAATATTTTTGGAAGGGTAGACCGTTATTGTCAAAAATGCGGATATATTGCCAATGGTGAAAATCATAAAACTCGACATTACAATCCACCGGCCAAAGTTTATCAAGTGAAAGAATTCTATCCACCGGAATTAATTATTCAAGATGAACTGCATTTAATCACCGGACCATTAGGAACAATTTATGGACTTTATGAAACAGCTGTAGAAAATTTATGTACTGCTAAAATAGAAGAAAAAATATATCCTCCGAAATACATTGCAGCTACAGCTACAATAAAAAATGCGGAGGAACAAGTAAAAAAAGTTTTTGGACGCTTATCTTCGAGTCAATTTCCTCCACCAGGATTAAATATAGAGGATTCATTTTTTGGTAGAGAGAGGAATTTGGAAGATTTTCCATTCCGTTTATATACGGGAGTTTGTGTTAATGGTTCATCAATGAAGACTGTAATTTTGCGCGTTTTTTCAGTTTTACTACAAGTATCTGAAACGATTATCCAAGATCCTAAATATGCAGAGTATGTAGATTACATTGATCCATATCGAACACTAATTGGATACTTTAATAGTATAAGAGAATTAGGTGGAGCTGTTAGACTACTAGATGATGACGTACGCAAACGAATCCAAAGATTGAGGACAATTTATGGGTTCCCTAAAGAGAGATACATTGACAACGTAGAAGAATTAACATCTCGAGTTCCATCTTATAGAATTCCACAGATTCTTGAATTACTAGATAAATCAACAGGGAATAAAGAACTTGATGTAGCACTGGCAACCAATATGATATCAGTGGGAATGGATGTTGATCGCCTTGGTCTTATGGTCGTAAACGGACAACCAAAACAAACTTCAGAGTACATTCAAGCATCGAGTCGTGTAGGACGTAGTAAACCTGGTCTTGTAGTTACAGTGTATAACCCTTATCGTCCCCGAGATTTATCACATTATGAAAACTTTAAAGGATACCATAGTAGATTATATAACCATGTGGAAGGAACAACGGCAACTCCCTTCGCTGCACGTGCAAGAGATAGAGCATTACATGCTTCATTAGTAGCTATGTTAAGACTAAAAAACAGTAATTTAATCAATAACAAGGATGCTGTTAATATTAGTTCTATAAATTTATCAGAATTAAAAGGAATTTTTCGACAACGAGTGTCCATTTCACATAACAAAAACCTAAAAGATACATTAAATGATCTAGACCATTTTTTAGATAATTGGCAGAACTTAAGCCGAAGAGAATCTACTTTACAGTATTATTTCTTCCCGTCTTCAGAGAATCTTAACAAGAGTGAAGTTAGATTGCTATCAAGATTTAATGATCGTGTGCCTAAAATATTAGAGGAAAGAGATACTTTAGATTCAATGAGACAAATCGAGGCAACTTCTAAGATATATATTCAAGATGGGTGGTATAAAAGTGAAAAATGAAGTTGGTGAAGTAAGGCCTGGTCAGTTAATAACAACATATGGCCCTGGTGCAATAATGGATTCAATCAACGATTCATTAGTAATTTTAGATATTAATTATTGGGGGGATAATTTAGAAGAAATTTATGATAATCGTTTATCTGGGTTTTTGAAAAAAGATTTGTTCAAAAAAATACCTACTAAGGGAAAAAAAGATTTGCCTGCTATTCCATTTCCAAATTACCATGTATGTTCAAATTTAAAGTGTAGGAGATTATTTGACATAAGGGATAGATTTGATATGAATTCTTATCTTGAAAAGGGTCCAATATGCCCTAGATGTAATAAGAAAGCTTATCCTTCGAGATTTATTGTTTCTTGTGAAAATGAAAACCATTTAGATGATTTTCCATGGCACTGGTGGGCTCATAAAAGATCACACACAAGTTGTAGAGGTGAACTACAATTAACAAGCTCTGGCAAGGATTCTGGTTTATCATCATTAATAGTAAAATGCTTAAGTTGTGGAGATAGTAATAACATGCGACTAGCCACACAAAAAAAATATTTTAGTAATTTACAATGTGAAGGAAATCACCCACATAGGATGAACTCTAAAGAACCTAAACAATCTTGTGGCAAGATTATTCCATTACAGCGAGGGGCTTCTAATGTTTATTTCCCAGTCCTAAGAAGTGCAATATCCATTCCTATCTCAGTAGAAAATGTTAATAAATACTATGAATTTTTTATGCGGGAATCAAAAGATTTCAAATATGCCGAAGAGTTGTTTGGGGAAAGAGGATTAAAAAGGGCATATTCTATGAAAGAGGAAGCTCACAGTTTATTTGATACTTTTGAAAATTTTCTAGAGAACTGGAATAAGTTCAATATTGAGATATCAAGAAGAGCCAAAGATGCAGAAGAGATAAATAAATATGAGCAGATTAAAGAAATTGAATATGAGGCACTGACTGGATTCACTGGTTCTATTCAAAAAGGAAAAGATTTTAAGGCTGAAGAAGAAAGTATTCCTTCAGATTTAACAAAATATATAAAAAAGATTGTAAAAGCTCAACGGTTGAAGGAAATATTGGTATTACTCGGATTTACTAGAAATGAGGTTCCAGAACCAGATGTGAAAAATCCGAGCAGTATTGTTTGGTTAGGGGATACAAAGACAAATTGGCTTCCAGCAGTTGAGATTTTCGGCGAAGGAATTTTTGTTGAATTTAATCGTGTATCATTAATTAACTGGGCTGAATCGAATAAGGAAGTTTTTTCACGTTCCGAAAATTATAAAAAGATGTATAAAGCCTATTTAGATGAGAAGGGTTGGAAACACCAAAGTGAGAAAGATGTTATTTTTGTATTAATGCATACGCTGTCTCATTTATTGATGAAAGAAATGTCTTTACAATGTGGGTACTCTTCATCTGCTCTAAAAGAGCGAATTTATTATAATGAGAAAATGTCAGGAATTCTTATCTATACAGGCAGCTCAGATCAAGAAGGGTCACTAGGAGGACTTGTTGAAATGGGGGAAATAAATAATTTTAGAAAATTGTTATTAACCTCTTTAGAGGAAGCAAAATTCTGTTCTAATGATCCTAAGTGTTCAATGCAAGAGCCAGAGCAAGGTAATTATATTAACGGAGCTTCATGTTTTGCTTGTACAATGCTACCAGAGACTGCTTGTGAAACAGGGAATATGCTATTAGACCGGTCACTACTTATTAATACAATGGAGAGTAATATTACCCCATTTTTTGAAGGGCTGATTTAAAAGTGCAGACAAGACTATACGTGTTGGCTGAGGAATTAAATAGCTTTATTCGAAATGAAGATATCTATGGGGAAGATGCTATTATTAAAGAATTAAAAAAAACTTTTCCTAATTTAGACATAAACGATTTAAACAACATTATAGCGTTAATTAAGCTGCAAAATAAAACGTTTGCGAAAGAAGTAATCTCAGCTGAATTAGTAGCTACAGTTCCAGCTTTAATACACAGCAAGAAAACAAGAAGAACAATAGGTGTATTGAGAGAGTATATTCATGCTTCAAAACACACTATATTAATTACGGGGTACACTATTTCAGAATTTGTAAAAGATTTGATTCAACTTTTGAACAAAAAAGCTTCTGAAGGCGTAATAATTAAGTTTTTTTTAGATAAGCATGTAGATGAAAATTTTATTAAATCTATTGTTGAAATAAATAAAAACTTTAAAATCTACAAATTAGTCAACTCTAAAGTTTATTCAAATTTGCATGCTAAAATTGCTGTGTTTGATAATAAACATGCCTTAATTTCATCATCAAATTTATCTTATAATGGAATAATAAACAATATAGAAATTGGTAGTATTTTGCATGGTGAGGGGGTTAGAGAATTAGAGACATTATTTGAGGTAATGCTAGAAAGGAAATTTTTCAAAAAACTTAATTGATAATAGGAACATTAGTTATAGATTATTAGATATTTCAATAAACGGCTTTTGCGTTATTAATAAAAATATAAAATTGATTCTGAACTATTACTAACTGACAAAGATCTAGCCTTCAATCAAGCAACGTTTAAGGTCGTTATTTTGGTCGGTTTTCTGTTGAGCGTTCTATGTTATTATAAAACAAAAAGTTTTAGGTGTAATCAGCTTCGGATATCTTTATGATGGTCATACTTTATGATATAAGTATGACCATCATTTATTAAAATTAACGATCAGTTGACAATTGTGCTAAACTGATTCATAAAGAATGTTCGTAAATATTGGTTCACATAATGCAATCTAGATTACTGCATTGTTAAGGACGTATTTTTAGTTTTTTAAAAGGAAGAAAAGAATGAAAAAAACATTGAGAGTGCTTGATCTATTTGCTGGAGGAGGAGGATTTTCAACTGGTTTTTTACAGGCTAATCATCCAAATCTAAAATTTGAAATTATTAGAGCGGTTGAAATAAACCAAGCTGCCTCTGATACTTTACGTGGTCATTTGGGATCGGAAAAAGTTATTCAAGGAGACATCACAAATTCTGATGTAAAAAAAGAAATTTTTCAGTCGTGTGGAGACATCGATGTGGTGATTGGTGGTCCTCCTTGTCAAACGTTTTCACTTGCTGGTCCTGCTAGATCCGGTACAAAAGAAATGAGAGAAAAATTAAAGAATGATCCGAGAAATACTTTATATAAACATTTCATTGAAATAGTAAATTATCTTAAACCTATTTTTGTAGTGTTTGAGAATGTAGAAGGAATGTTATCAAAAAAAGTAGATCACGAAGGTGTAGAAAATAAACAAGTACAAGTAATTGAATTAATTTGTGATGAGCTAGAATCAAAAGGCTATTCTACAAAAGTCGAAAATAGTTTATCTGAACGGTTTCAGGTATTAAATGCAGCTGATTTTGGGGTTCCGCAACACAGAAGAAGAATTTTTATCATTGCAAATAGACTCGGAATTGACTCGCCTAGGTTGAAGCCTACTCATGGACCTGAAGGGTTTCCTTATAAGACAGTTGGAGAAATTCAGCATCTTCCAGTCAGGTTGCCTAAAATTTCGATATCAGAGAAACTTAAGAATATCGATGTTATTACTGATAATTATAAAAAGAGTTTAAGTTTGTTTATAAAGAATATCAAAGAATTGGCAGATACGGATAATCACTTTGGTAGTCGGCAAGGACTAAAGAAGCTCTATCATAAATTAAATAAAGAGTACAAATTAATAAAAGATAAAAAAACGCACAAATTCAATAACCTCTTAAGCTTTTTAGAAAAATATAATGATCTCGTTAATGAGTGCGGAATCAACACTTTTGGAGACAATAAATTTTTGGCAAATCATCAATCGAGGGAACATAATTTTCGTGATATTGTTATTTTCGTCGGAACTAAGCAGGGAAGTAACTCATCACGTTTTATGAACAGAGATTCTGAAGACTATAATGAATTTTTGGATACTCTATATCCTTATAATCGGAGTAAACATAGAGACACATATGTAAAGCAGAGTTGGAATAAGCCATCAAATACAATTTTGGCACATATGGAGAAGGATGGACTTAAATTCATTCATCCTGAGCAGCCAAGAACTTTAACTCCCTATGAGGCTCAATTATTGCAATCATTTCCATCAGATTACACTTTCTGTGGGAGAAGAAATGACCAATATCGCCAAATAGGTAACGCCGTACCACCAAAACTTGCAAAAGTCATCGGTGAATCAATACTTTGTTCATATGATAAGAGTAAAATTACTACAAGTATTGTTACATTGAATTCAGGTGAGTTGTATAATAACTTAAAATAACTTTTTGCCTCAACACCATTATAGATTATAGTATTCATACTTACTTACAGATCTAAGAAGAAACATAATTAAATTATTCTACAATTAAAATAGACGACCAAGAGTAAGTATCTTGGTCGTTTTAGTTAGAATCCATTTCATTGCCGAAGCCCCCAAAACTCATTAATCGTAACTCCTATTTTACATCTGATACAATGTCATGGCGTAAATAAACAATTTATTGCTTACGTTTTAGCATCTCACTTCCGGATGAATGGAAGATTAGAAACAATATCTTTGTTCAAATAAGTAACGATTACTTTGTTGGAATAGGGGTCTTCATAGCACAGGTTCGGCAGTTAATGTGGCAGGCCGATTTTGACAAAATTCACCCTCGTTTGGTTTTCTCCGGATTCAATCGTCGGTTTAATTCAAAGATAATTATATAGTGACAAAAGCAAAGACAAAAACAAAAACCAGATACTAAAGTTCATGAGGAAATGTCATCTCGGCTATAATTTGTTCATTACGTTTTTCTCGCGGAAGGCATTTGCTTCTTCCATTAGTAATACCCTTGACGTGAGAACTTGTCAATTTCATATAAAATCTGGACAGAGAAGCTTTCCTCTTGATTTAGTTCTGAAATTGCAAGATATCAATCTTCGGACCGAATCTGACTGAGAACCGCCTACTATTGATCTTTTTCAACTTTATCTGCAACCCCATTAGCTTAAGCATTTCCCTAATCACATCCTGAAAGTATGCATAGTTTTTATCTTGTGTACTATTTTCCAAACATGAAAAAACTCCTCTAGGGCATACAGATTTTTTATTTCATCTCTGTCTACCTTTAGATGAGCATATCTTCATCCCTCACTTCATATACCGATACTCCCGCAAACTCTCCAAAATCGCAACTTCCTGCAACAATTCCTCACCCACATTCGTTTCCTTCACTTTCTTCCGCTCAAGCTCTTTGTCCACTAATCGTTTCACCGTTAAGACGTCGGTTCCAGTGCTTAGGACTTCTGCCTTGGAGTTGAAGTGTTTATGGGCGACGAGCTGCATGCCGTAGGAGTTGTATAGCAGCGTGTAGCCGGCGATGCCTGTTGTGGATTGGTAGGCTTTGGAGAAGCCGCCGTCGATGACGATCATTTTTCCGTTTGCTTTGATTGGGTCTTCTCCTTCGATTTCTTTTACGGGTGTATGGCCGTTAATGATATGGCCATGATCTGGATTGAGGCCGAATTCTGCCAGGATGTTTCGGCAGGTTGCCTCGTCTTCGCGTAAATAATAATACGGATTTTTCTTTTCTTTATGCGTTTCCTTCTCTTTGATGAAATAGCGCTCAAATGTTGTCATGGCGCGTTTTCCGAAGAGGGAGGAGTATTCGCCTGTCCATAAATACCAAGCCATATCTGTCGCTAGGTCATCGGTTTCTTCCGGGTGGGCAAAGGCTTCTCGCAAGAACCGTTCAAATACATCGAGCAGCTCACGGCCCGCATACGGTTTATCTTCAATCATCATCGTTTCCATATTGCCGTTTTCATCGACAGGAATACAGCCGTGAATTAGCAGGTTGCCGTTATATTTTAAATAAAGGCTGCCTTTTTTCATCATAAAATTCATATGGCGGCCCAGCTTTTCGGAATGCTGGACAGAAAATAGCAGCTTGTCTATGACCTCTGCTTCTTCTTCTAATAGCTGGTCTGGCTGTTCCGGATTAATTGTCGCAAAGCAGGTGTTTTCCAGCTGATATGTTTTTCCGTGCAGCGTGATTTCGTTTTTGTCGTAATCTATTTTCTCTAATAACAGCCGTTCCTCCATATTAAAGTTCGGCCGTCTCTTGATAATCGGGCTCTCAAGCTTGAATTGGATCATCGCAATCGCTTGATGGATTTTTGTGATTTGCTTAATCTCATCCTCAGGCCTGTTGTCGTCTGCTTTTGGACGGAATGCTGGATTATCGTCATAATATTTTTCGGCCAGGTTCAGCAGCGGTCTTAAATTGATGCCGTACACGTCTTCAATAATATCCAGATTGTCATAGCGGGCACAGATGCGGATAATATTGGCTAGGCATACTTTGGAGCCGGAGTAGGCGCCGATCCAAAGGACATCGTGATTTCCCCACTGAATATCGACAGAATGATAGTTGATCAGTTCTTCCATAATCCTATCCGGCTGCGGTCCGCGGTCGTAAATATCGCCGACCACATGCAGATGGTCGACCACCAATCGCTGAACGCTGTAAGCAAGGCCAGTGATCAGCTTATCGGCTTGGCCAAGTTCAATGATCTGATCAATGATTTCAGAGTAATATTGCTCCTTGTTGCCAGCTTGTTCTGTTTTGTATAGCAACTCCTCTGTAATATAAGCAAACTGGGCAGGCAGTGCTTTGCGCAGTTTGGAGCGGGTATACTTGGAGGAGCAATAAGAAACGAGCTTAATCATTCGGTTAATCGTTTCTTTATACCAATCGTTTAATGCTGGTTTCGCATCAAAGTCATGTTTGATTAACTTCAGTTTGTCTTCCGGATAATAGACCAGTGCTGCTAATTCATCAATTTCTCTATCGTAAATGACACCGCTGAAGATGTCGCGTATCTTCTCTTTTACTCGTCCCGAACCATTACGCAGCACGTGCTGGAATGCCTGATACTCCCCATGCAAATCACTGACAAAATGCTCGGTGCCTTTTGGCAGGTTCAGTATCGCTTTCAAATTAATGATTTCCGTTACCACTTTTTCTTCACAATCGTATTTTTGTGCGAGTAAATCTAAGTACTTGCTTTCCAAAACCGTCCATCCCCTTTTTAGAATAAACCCCTATTTATGAGCATGTGCATGATAAGGTGAAATTAAAAGTATGACATTATTTTTCATCATTGTACCTTTATATGATAGTAACGCATAACACCTTTTAGAGACAATCAAAACGAGGGAAAGAGGCGCCGGGATGAGTGTGTATAAAATGAAACAAAAAAACCAGATTTCATTCAAAATCTGGTTTCCCACAGTGGTTCGAAGTAAATTATTGTTGTTTTTCTTTTACCATCTTTATAAAGAGGAAAAAGATAATGAATACGATAAAGTAATTCATTGGATTCTTAACGATGCTCATCTCTAGGGGTGAAATCTGTAATAGTATCCAAAGTATGAAGATGGCTAGTATTGCAGGAATGATGATTTTGTACATGTCGACCACCTTCCATAGTTAATGGTCCCTTGTTTCTTTATTAGAAGCAAGATGCAGAAGTCTTACAACAAAAAACTATTCGCCTGTACCACGAACTGCGACTGCTCATAATTATAAGATATCTTCGAGTAATCAAACGGAACCCCATTCGTGAGATGAAAAATACTCTCTATATACAGCTTCGGCAGTCCAGCCTCTAACCCCAAATACTCCGCTTCTTCCTCATTAAGCTGACCCACGTGCAGAAACAAATCAGAAAAACCAATCTTCAATCCCAGTCCTTCCCTGATGTAATGGAAGATGGAGTGGGAGACGATTTCGTTGTTTAAATACGTCACGATAGATTTGTTGTAATAGGATTCTTCGTAACAAAGAGTTTGGCCGTTGATGTAGCGGACCCTTTTGACAAAGTAGATGTCCTCCTCACGTCCGATGTTCAGGTTTTCTGCCGCTTCCGGTGTCGGCTTTCTCACGTCCAGTTCAATGACTTTTGAGGTGACGTTGAAATCTTCGAGGTCTTTTTTAAATCCCTGATTGGACAGAAGGCTGATGTAGCCTTTTCGTTTATGTTTTCTGACGAAGATGCCGCTCCCTCTGAGCTGAAAGATTGCGCCTTTTTGCTCTAATAGATCCAGGGACTTTGTGATTGTGCTTTTGCTGACTTCAAACTGGGCCATGAGGGTTTCGAGCACTGGCAGTTTGTCTCCCTGTTTGAGCTGGCGTTCTTCTATATATGTTTCAATTTCCGCTGCGATTTGCTGGTACTTTAACATACGCATTCCTCATTTATTCGTTTAGTTTCACTTGTCAAAATTATAGCATAAACCGCTTACAATCATAGTCAGTATACAAATATTGTTTGGGTATTGATAAATTATACCGGTACAATTATAATGAAAGCGTAACCAAACAAAGGGGTGGGTTAAAATGTCGGGGAAAGTGAGAGATTATACAAGACTAGCGAAAGACATTTTGGAGGCCGTAGGCGGGGAAGAGAATGTAATAGGAGCTTCTCGCTGTGCTACTAGGCTTCGGTTGGTGCTGAAGCGATCTAACCCTAAAGCGAAGGATATCGTGAAGTCGATGCCCGGCGTCATTACGGTTGTAGAGAACAGCGGTCAATTCCAGGTTGTCATTGGACAGCATGTAGGGGAAGTCTTCGAGGAGTTTTCAAAGCTGGTCCATATTGATCTTTCTGGCGAACAGAGCGAGAATAAAGGAACGATGTTGAACCGGATCATTGCGACGATGTCAGCTGTTTTTGCGCCGTTTGTGTACATTCTGGCCGCTGCTGGTATTTTGCAAGGGGCATTAATTATCATTAACTTATTGTTTGCTGGTTTTGAGAAAACAGGAGTTTATCAGGTTTTCAGTTTCATATCTTGGGCGCCGTTTACGTTTTTGCCTATTTTTATCGCGATTACGGCATCAAAGCATTTTAAGACCAACACGTATATCGCTGTAGCGTGCTGTGCCGCGTTAGTCAGTCCGACATGGGCGGAGATGGCAGCTCAAATCGCAGACGGAAAGAGCATTTCTTTCTTAGGGATTGCTTTGTCGCAAACGACATACACGTCTTCCGTGCTGCCGCCATTATTTTTAGTGTGGATGTTGTCTTATCTTGAACGATTCTTAAATAGGAGAATGAACGAAGTGGTCAGACCGCTATTTGTTCCGTTTCTATGTATGATCATCATGGTGCCGTTAACGATTGTCCTCATAGGCCCTGTGACAACATTAGGCGCAAACGGAATTGCAAACGGTTACAACTTCTTGGCAGAAAACGTGCCGGCTTTGGCTGGAGCGATCATCGGCGCATTCTGGCAGGTCATCGTGATCTTCGGTGTACACTGGGGCATTACGCCGATGGTATTGGCAAACTTTGATTTATACGGCCGGGATTCATTCCAGGCGTATCAAACAATAGCGGTCGTTGCGCAGGTTGGGGCCGTGCTTGGCGTCATCCTGAAAGCGAGAAACAAGGAAACGAGAAAAGTCAGCGTTTCGGCTGGAGTCACAGGATTGTTTGGCATTACAGAGCCTGCGATCTACGGTGTGACCTTAAGATTTAAGAAGCCATTTATCTTTGGCTGTATGTCCGGCGCGGTTGGCGCAGTCGTAGCAAGCTTTTTTCATCCGTATTACTTTGCCTATGCGGGACTTCCGGGTCCGCTGACGATCGTGAATGGTATCAATGAACAATTCCCGACATCCATTTGGGGCATTTTAATCGGTGCTGCGATTGCGGTGATTCTGCCTGTTGTGCTGATACAGATCTTTGGCTACGGTGAAGATACTGCTGCACAGACGGAAAAGGACAATCTTCAAGCGGAACAGGCAAATGAAGAGACAGTATATGCTCCATTTAGCGGCAAGGTCATCCCGCTTTCTAAGGTGCCTGATGAGGTATTCAGTTCAGGTGCAATGGGACAAGGTTTGGCGATTGAGCCATCTGATAATAAACTGTTTGCCCCGTTTGACGGGACCGTCGTCATGGTCGCGCCTACAAAGCATGCGATCGGCCTTCGTTCGGCGTCTGGCATCGAATTGCTTGTACACATCGGACTGGATACGGTGACATTAGACGGCACTCCTTTTGCCTTGAAGGTAAAAGAAGGCGATACAGTCAAAAAAGGCGAGGTGCTTGCCGAATTTGATAAAGCATTCATTGAACAGAAAGGGTTAACAACGATTACCCCAGTCATCATCACGAATTCACATGCGTATCAAGAAATTCTTATCGAGGATCTTGAAGAAAGTGCGTTAGACCAAAAATTATTTACAGTCGTGAGTTAGGGAGGAATAAAAGATGGAAAAAATGCCGAAGGATTTCTTATGGGGCGGTGCTCTAGCTGCCCACCAATTTGAAGGCGGATGGAATCAAGGCGGTAAAGGGCCGAGCGTGGTCGATGTCATGACAGCGGGTGCGCACGGTGTGCCGAGAAAAATCACGGATACCATTGAAGAGAACGAATTTTATCCGAACCATGAAGCCATTGATTTCTATCACAGATACAAGGAAGATATCGCTTTGTTTGCAGAAATGGGATTAAAATGCTTGCGGACATCCATCGGCTGGAGCCGGATTTTTCCGAAAGGCGATGAGGCCGAACCGAACGAAGCGGGTTTACAGTTCTATGATGATGTGTTTGATGAATTGCTGAAGCATGGGATCGAGCCGGTGATTACCTTGTCTCATTTTGAAATGCCGCTGCACCTGGCAAGGGAATACGGTGGCTTTAGAAACCGGAAAGTCGTGGACTTCTTCGTCAACTTTGCAGAGGCTTGCTTCAACCGTTACAAAGATAAAGTGAAGTATTGGATGACATTTAACGAGATCAACAACCAAATGGACGTGAACAATCCGCTGTTCCTATGGACGAATTCAGGTGTTGTGGTTGGCGAAAACGAAAACGCCAAGGAAGTTATGTATCAAACGGCGCACCACGAATTAGTGGCGAGCGCTTTAGCAGTGGCAAAAGGGAAAGACATCAATCCAGGCTTCCAAATTGGGGCCATGGTGTCACACGTGCCGATTTATCCTTTCTCCTCCAATCCTGAAGATGTGATGCTGGCTGAAGAAGAAATGAGACAGCGCTACTTCTTCCCGGATGTACAGGTTCGCGGTTACTATCCAAGTTACGCGTTGAAGGAATTTGAACGAGAGGGCTATAACATTACATTTGAAGACGGCGATGATGAGATTTTAAGAAACGGAACCGTTGATTACTTAGGCTTCAGCTATTATATGTCTACAACTGTGAAAAGCGATGTGGAAAATGATAATACGGGCGATATCGTCAACGGCGGATTGCCAAATGGTGTCGAAAATCCGTACATCACATCAAGCGACTGGGGTTGGGCAATTGATCCAACTGGGCTGAGATATACGTTAAACCGTTTTTATGACCGGTACCAAATTCCGTTATTCATCGTTGAAAACGGCTTTGGTGCGGTGGATACGCTGGAGGAAGACGGCAAGATCCATGATCCGGAACGAATTCAATATTTGAAATCACATATTGAAGCATTGGAAAAAGCGGTTACTTACGACGGTGTAGATTTAATCGGCTACACGCCGTGGGGGATTATTGATATCGTCTCCTTCACAACAGGAGAAATGAAAAAACGCTACGGCATGATCTATGTTGATCGTGATAATGAAGGAAACGGATCCATGAAGCGATATAAGAAAGATTCATTTGAGTGGTACAAAAACGTCATTCAAACGAACGGCGAGGAATTATAAGCTGCTGGCCCGAATCGAGTGCTTTTACTGAAGTGCTTGGTTTGGGTTTTTTGGTGTGATGTGAACTGACATCCAATGATGGGAATAGATTACCAATACTGATTGCTATGTTATGATTTCACCTGCAAGATGCTTTTTTGTATAATTTAATATTAGAACGGAAGAAAGGGAGAGAGTTTGTGAGTAAAAAGGGATGAAAGCGGGTGTCCGGCTGAAGATTTTAAGATCATGATAGAGTTCCCTAAGCAAATCTCCTGACAAAAATTTGGCGAGGAAGGGGCAACATCACATTGAAAAATATTTTAATAAGGGCTGGCATATCACCATTTGATACATTTAATGCAGCTGAAATGATTGTTCGCAACTCCATTGGCGGCAACGTAGGAAACTTAGTATATGCCTACAGTGTGTTTCGTACACTGATGACAGAAGGAACGACGATTACTCCAGATTATTATCGGATTAATCCGGAAGATGCTGAACAAATTAATAAAACATATGATATGTATATTATTCCGCTGGCAGATGCATTCCGCGAGGATTTTGTACCTTCTTTACGGAAATATACCCAATTAATTAAGAAGTTAACCATTCCGGTTGTTGTAATTGGTGTTGGTTTGCGGGCTCCGTTTGAACCAAAATTAAATGAGGGTTTTCCTTTTGATCAAGATGTGAAGGCGTTTGTGAGTGCCGTGCTGGAGAGATCAAATATGATCGGTGTCCGCGGTGAGATTACTGCGAAATACCTTTCTAGATTAGGATTCCGTGAAGGCATTGACCATACGGTAATTGGCTGTCCTTCTATGTATGCGTTTGGAAGAGAACTGAAGATAAGAGAAACCCATATCACACCAGATTCAATGGTGACGGTTAACTCATCAAGGCTGTCTCCTAAGCATGTACTGGACTTCATTACGAGAAGCATGAAAGAGTTCCCGAATCATTACTTTATCCCGCAATGGCGAAAAGAAATGATTTTGACGTATGCAGGTGCGCCTGCGATAGCGAAGCCTGCTGATAATTATCCGGTCAGCATGGAAGACCCAGCTTATCACAATGATAGAGTCCGTTTCTTTTTAAATGTGCCGACATGGCTGGATTTCCTGAGACAAGCTGATTTAAGCTTTGGCGCAAGGCTGCATGGGAATATCGCAGCGACAATTGCTGGAACACCGAGCCTTTTGCTTCCGAAAGACGCAAGAATGCGAGAATTAGCTGAGTACCATCAGTTGACGCATGTCATGGCAAATGAGATAACCGATCAGACAAAACTGTCAGAATTAATTGAAACACTTGATTTTCATCAGCCTGAGAAACGGCAAGCGCAAAACTTTGACCATTTCATCAGCTTCCTGAATCAAAATGAATTGGATCATATTTATCAAGAGAAAGCGATTCCTGATACCGTTCCTTTTGACGAAAAACTATCTAACACGAAGCTTCTTCCGCCTGTAACTACAGTTAGCGGCTGCAGTTCCACAGAAACAGCGAAACGCTGGGAAGCGCTTATGGCATTAGAAAATGCCAAAAAGGAAAAAACCATTAAAGATCTGAAAAAAAAGGTCAAAAAGTATCAGGGCACTTTAAATAGGAAATCAGTGCGTATCGCTTTAAAAACAGCAAATATGCTGAGTGTGAAGTGACCATTCACTAACATTACAACTATATTACAATTGTATAAAACATGCAATATTTTTGGAATAAAAAAGAAAGCCGCAATGCTGCCAATCTGGCAATATTGCGGCTTTCTAATATTAGTTACGGATAAGGTAATCAAACGCGCCGAGAGCGGCCGTTGCACCTGATCCCATCGAAATAATAATTTGATTGAACGCACTGTCTGTGCAGTCACCGGCAGCGAATAAGCCTGGGACGCTTGTCGCGCCGTGTTTATCGACTACGATTTCGCCGATGCGGTTACGTTCGACCGTTTCATCTAACCATTCTGTGTTTGGCACGAGACCGATTTGGACGAATACACCTTGGAGTTCAACGTGTTTTTCTTCGCCTGTTTCGCGGTCTACGTATGTGATGCCGTTTACGCTCTGATCGCCTGTGATTTCTTTTGTTTGTGCATTTTTGAGTACAGTGACGTTTGGCAGGCTGTAGAGACGTTTTTGCAAGACTTCGTCTGCTTTCAGTTCCGGCGCGAACTCTAGCACAGTGACGTGATTGACAATACCTGCAAGATCAATCGCTGCTTCGATACCAGAGTTTCCGCCGCCGATAACCGCTACGTCTTTGCCTTCAAACAATGGGCCATCACAGTGCGGGCAGTAAGCGACACCTTTGTTTTTGAACTCTTGTTCACCAGGTACGTTGACATTGCGCCAGCGGGCACCTGTTGACAGGATCACTGTTTTACTTTTCAGGACAGCGCCGTTTTCAAGTTCAAGTTCGAACAGATCTTTCTTCTCAAGGCGTTTGGCACGCTGAAGGTTCATGACGTCAATATCATATTCCTTCACATGCTCTTCAAGACTTGCAGCAAGCTTCGGACCTTCCGTCGCTTTGACGCTGATGAAGTTTTCGATGCTCATTGTGTCGAGAACCTGTCCGCCGAAGCGTTCAGCGACAACACCAGTGCGGATGCCTTTACGCGCAGTGTAGATGGCTGCACTTGCGCCAGCAGGCCCGCCTCCGACAACAAGAACGTCAAACGGCTCTTTGTCAGCAAACTCAGATGCATCTGCGCCGCTGCCCATTTTCGCAAGAATTTCTTCAAGCGTCATACGGCCGCTTCCGAAGGATTCGCCATTCAGGTAAACGGTCGGCACGGCCATGATGTTTTTGCTTTCAACTTCTGATTTGTATGCTGCACCGTCAATCATCGTGTGCGTAATGTTCGGGTTCAGCACGCTCATCATGTTTAAAGCTTGTACAACGTCAGGACAGTTGTGGCATGTCAGGCTGATATAAGATTCAAAGTGGTATTCACCGCTGATCTTTTTCACCTGATCAATGACTTTTTGGTCTACCTTAGGCGGTCTGCCGCTCACTTGGAGCAGCGCCAAGACTAATGATGTGAATTCGTGGCCCAGAGGGATACCGGCGAATGTAACGCCAGTGTCTTCTCCGACACGATTGACACTGAAGCTTGGCGTTCTGTTTAATTCAGCTTTTTCAACTGAAATTTTAGATGACATGGAAGCCAGCTCATCAACGAGAGCCAGCATGTCCTTAGAAGTGTCATCTTCGCCTGCGCTAACTTTGAGAACAATATCATTCTCAATTAGCTGCATGTATTGATTTAATTGTGCTTTGATATTTGCATCAAGTACCAATGGAATGCACTCCTTAGATTTTACCTACTAGATCAAGGCTAGGTGTAAGAGTTTCGCCGCCTTCTTCCCATTTAGCCGGGCAAACTTCACCTGGGTTTTGACGAACGTATTGTGCTGCTTTTACTTTGCTGATTAGGTTGCTTGCGTCACGGCCGATACCGCCTGCATTGATTTCTACAGTTTGGATGACGCCATCTGGATCGATGATGAATGTTCCGCGGTCAGCAAGACCAGATTCTTCGTCAAGAACATCGAAGTTGCGAGAGATCGTTTGAGATGGGTCACCGATCATTGCGTAAGTGATTTTGCCGATTTTTTCAGAGCTGTCATGCCAGCCTTTGTGTACGAAGTGAGTATCTGTAGAGATAGAGTATACTTCAACACCTAATTCTTTAAGTGCAGCGTATTGTTCTTGAAGATCTTCAAGCTCAGTTGGGCATACGAAAGAGAAATCTGCTGGGTAGAAGCAGAATACGCTCCATTGGCCTTTCAAATCTTCGTTTGTTACATCGATGAATTCACCGTTTTTGAATGCTTTTGCTTCGAATGGAAGTACTTCTTTACCGATTAAAGACATAATGTATATTCCTCCTAAAAATGTATTAGAAAGCATGAGTGCTTTCAATAATAATTCTAATTATATATGAATTATTAATTAATATATATTTTTTGTCAAGCCAAAACCCATTAATAACTTACTTTTTTTCGTCTTTTGTAAGGTGTGATAGGAAAGATTTAGGCATTTCTTTTATAGCAGATGAGAATGTTAAAATGGGCTGATTCTCAATTAGACAAGGTTTTCAGGAACTTTTATAAATCAGAATGTCAGGCTTGTTATAGGCATTTGAACATTTTATGACACAGTGAGCAAGGGGGTAAATCGTGTAATCATTTTTCTCAATAAACAAAAAGCAGAGTAGAACGGAACAGCAAGCATGCTATCACATAATGATCTTGGGGATTGTTTCTAGCTATTATTGTATCACTGTTTATGATATTTAAAACATAGCTTATGTCTCCTGTTATTTGAGATAGAAGAAATCATAGATGAAAAAAACACGGTTCAGTTGAAACTGACCGTGTTTTTTTATGACTGTTATTCAGACCAATTCGTATGGAAAACGCCGTCCATATCTGTCCGTTCGTACGTATGGGCGCCGAAGTAATCGCGCTGCGCCTGCAAGAGGTTCGAATTGGAACGTCCTGTGCGGTATCCGTCGTAATAAGAGAGCGCGGTGGTTAAGCATGGGAATGAGATTCCTGTGCTGATGCCCTCGCAAACGACTTTTCGCAGGCCTGTTTGATAGGCTTGGAGCTTATCTGTGAAATATGGTGCGATCAGCAGGTTTGCCAGATTTGGCTGCTCGCTGAATGCTTCGCTGATCACATTTAAGAAATCTGCGCGGATGATGCAGCCGCCTCGGAAAATCAAGGCGATGTCTTTGAGCGGCAGGTTCCATCCGTAAAGCTCAGATGACATTTTGTATTGGGCAAAGCCTTGTGCGTAGGCGCACACTTTTCCCATATAAAGAGCCTGTCTGACGTATTCAATCCAAGTGTCTTTATCAAAGTGTTTTTCTTCGGCTTCCGGGCCTGCTAACATGTCTTGAGCTGCCACCCGTTCTTCTTTTAAGGATGACAAGTAGCGGGCGAACAAGGACTCTGTAATGATTGTGGACGGGATGCCATTATCAATCGCCTGCATGCTCGTCCATTTTCCGGTGCCTTTTTGGCCGGTTTTATCAAGGATGACATCAATCAGAGGCTGTCCTGTTTTTTCGTCTTTTTTGCGTAAAATCTCAGCTGTAATCTCTATTAAATAGCTTTTCAGCTCACCTTGATTCCATGTTTCAAAAATAGATGCAATTTCATCAAGCGGCAGACGCAGCGTTTCTCTCAGAAACGTATAGGCTTCTGCAATTAGCTGCATGTCGGCATACTCAATGCCGTTGTGTACCATTTTTGTAAAGTGCCCTGCCCCTTTTGGACCGATGTAGACACAGCACGGATCATCTCCGACCTGAGCTGCGATTTTCGTCAGGATAGGAGCGACTTTCTCATAGACTTCGCGATCCCCGCCCGGCATGATGGAAGGCCCTGTTAATGCGCCGACTTCGCCGCCGGAAATGCCGACTCCCAGGTAGCCGATGCCTTTTTCCTTCAGCTCGTCATATCTTCTTTCTGTGTCCTCATAGTGGGAGTTGCCCCCGTCCATGATGACGTCGCCTTCTTCAAGTAAAGGCATTAATGATTGGATGACGGAATCTACGGGTTTTCCCGCTGTGACCATCAAAAAGATTTTTCTTGGTTTCTCTAACGATTGAACAAAATCCTCAAGCTCGTAATATGGGCTGAGAGATTGTCCATCCAGCTTTTGGACAAGCTGGTCCGTTAGATCTCTGGTGTAATTATAGACGGCGACGTTTTCACCTTTGTTTGCCATGTTTAAGGCGATATTGCTTCCCATTACGCCTAAGCCTATGACACCAATCGTATTGAACATGTGTTACAGCTCCTTCATCAATTTCATACAACTAAACTTAACAATAATATGAATCCCAGTCCAGCAACGGAAATAATCGTTTCCAGCAACGTCCATGTGGCAAATGTTTCTTTCATGCTTAATCCGAAGTATTCCTTGAACATCCAGAAGCCGGCATCATTGACGTGTGAAGCGATGACACTTCCTGCGCCTGTTGCTAGCACGACTAATGCCAGGTTGACATCAGAATGTCCCAATAACGGAATAACGAGCCCTGTTGTGCTTAGCGCGGCAACGGTGGCTGATCCTAGAGAAATGCGCAGGATCGCCGCGATGAGCCATGCTAAGACGATTGGCGATAATGCAGTACCTTTGAATAAGTCTGCCACGTAATCGCCGACACCGCCGTTGATCAGCACTTGTTTGAAGGCGCCGCCTCCTCCGATGATCAGAAGCATCATGCCGATTTGTGAAATGGCTGTTGAACAAGAGTCCATCACAGTTTTGACTGGAATGTTGCGTTTGATGCCCATTGTATAGACTGCAACCAATAACGAAATAATCATAGCAGTCGATGCGTTTCCAATCAATCGGATAAAAGCTAAAACTCCGTTATCCGCAAATCCGATTGTTTCTTGAAGCAGATCGATAATCGTCGCGACCGACATGATGATAATTGGAAGCATTGCAGTAAAGACGCTGACTCCAAAGCCAGGTGTTTCTTCAAGCTTGAACGTTTTTTGCGTACCGAGTGATGCAATATTGCCGTTTTTCGCAAATGAGGCAGGAACGATTTTTTTCGCGAGCTTTGTAAACAAAGGCCCTGCGATGAGCACTGTCGGTAGAGCAACGATAAAGCCGTACAGCAGCACTTCCCCAATGTTTGCGCCGTACTCACCGGCAATCGCTGTAGGCCCCGGATGCGGCGGCAGGAAACCGTGCGTGACAGATAGCGCTGCGACCATCGGAATCCCGAGATATAAAATAGAAATCTTCAATTCTCTTGAAATCGCAAATACGATCGGAATTAATAGAACCAATCCTACTTCAAAAAATAACGCAATACCGATGATGAATGAGGCAATGACAACGGCCCATTGAATGTTTTTTTCGCCAAATTTGTTGACCAGTGTCATGGCAATGCGCTGTGCGCCTCCTGAATCGGCAATCAGCTTGCCCAGCATCGCACCGAGTCCGAAGATGAGTGCGATGTGGCCAAGAGTTCCCCCTATTCCTTCTTCAATAGAGCTGACAACTTTATCGAACGGCATCCCGAGTGCCAATGCCACGCCGAACGATACGACCAGTAAGGATATAAATGTGTTTAATTTTAAGCCCATGATCAAAAGTAGTAAAGCTAGGATCCCAAGTGCAACGATGATTAACGGCATGGTAATGCCCTCCCCTTCATGTCATGTACTAGTTGTGTGTGATTAAGTCCCTCTGATAATTTGCAATTTGTGTATATTGATTTTCTAATGATCTTGATAGGTTAATGAAAATCGGTATTAATTTTCTGTATTCTTTGGCTGAGTCTTCGATCGGCGTATGGCTGTGCATACTGCCGACCATGTCGGACACGGCATCGAATGAATCAATTTTTCCTGTCGCATACAGGCCTAAAATGCAGGCGCCGAGACATGAGCTTTCGTAGCTTTCCGGAACGACAACCTCTGATTCGAAGATATCTGACATCATTTGGCGCCAAACCTCCGACCTTGCAAATCCCCCTGTCGCCTGGATGCGTGTTACCGGTCCGTCCATGCATTCTGTTAACGCCAGGAACACTGTGTACAGGTTGTAAATGACGCCCTCTAATGCCGCCCGTATCATATGCTCTTTTTTATGCGACATGGTCAGGCCGAAAAATGAGCCGCGTACATCCGGATTCCACAACGGAGCGCGTTCTCCGGCGAGGTACGGGTGGAACAGCAGGCCGTCAGAACCAGGTCTGACACGTTCGGCGATCTTCGTCAGCACATCATATGGGTCAATGCCCAACCGTGTCGCTGTCTCAATTTCGGAAGAGGCAAACTCGTCTCTGATCCAGCGAAGGACGATGCCCCCATTGTTTACCGGCCCGCCGATGACCCAATGCTTGTCCGTTAAGGCGTAGCAGAAAATCCGTCCCTTTTCATCGGTTTGCGGCTGGTCAATAATCGTGCGGATGGCACCGCTTGTCCCGATGGTGACAGCGATTTCCCCCTTTTTAATGGCGTTGACGCCGAGATTAGACAGTACGCCGTCGCTGGCGCCGATGACAAAAGGTGTTTCCGGATCGATTCCCATCTGTATCGCTAATTCCGGGCTGCAGTGCTGAAAAATCTCGGTTGTCGGGACGAGTTTGGATAAGTGATCCTGTGTGATGCCTGCGATACGCAGTGCCTCTTCGTCCCAATCCAAGTTTTTCAGGTTCATCATGCCTGTCGCTGATGCCAATGAGTAATCGATGACATACTCATTGAACAGCTGTTTAAAAATGTACTCTTTGATGCCGATATATTTTTTTGCTTTGGAAGCGATTTCTTTTCGTTCATTTGTGATCCAGGCAATTTTGCTTAAAGGTGCCATTGGATGGATCGGTGTTCCTGTCCGTTTGTACACCTCATGCCCGTTCAATTCATCTTTGATCTTATGCGCCCAGCCTTCGCTCCGGTTGTCGGCCCATGTGATGCATGGCGTCAGCGGCCGGTCCTTTTCATCGATTGCGATGACGCTGTGCATGGCGCTGCTGAACGAAATGAATGAGATCTGTTTTTCAGGATGCTGTTTTGTAATTCTCGCTGTTGTTTGGATGACTGCCTGAAAAATCTCTTCCGGGTTTTGTTCAGCTGTTGAGATGTCCGGTGTATAGAGCGGGTAGCCGATGCTTTCTTTCTGTACTACGTCTCCATTTTCACTGAACAACACAGCTTTTGTGCTCGTCGTGCCGATATCGATTCCTAACATATAACTAGTCATTGTTGTTTTCAGCTCCTTTTGCCAGCATTTGTTGTGAGAGCCACAGGTCTTCTACCTTTTCTTGCACATCATCAAAGTTTTGGTGAAGGGACTGAATCATCAGCGCCCTATCCTTTGTTTTAATGGCCTGTATATAAAGCTCATGGTTATCTAAAATCCTTGTGAAGTCTTCATATTTTTCCTTTAACCGTGCCCGCATTGATAAAAGAATAAAGCTTTCCATTACGGGTTTTAGATTGTTCCAGATCATGTGAATGTATGAATGATCGATAGCCCGGATAATCGTTTCATGAAACAGCACATCTTGAAATGAAAATTCGTCAGCGTCCTCATATTTGATGGAGACTTTCATCATTTCAAGTATTTTGCTGAGATCCTTGACTAATGGCTCAGTGTCGATTTTGACAAGCCGTTCAAAGACAAATGTTTCTAATAGTAACCGCACATCATAAATTTCTGCGATTTCCTTTTCAGTTAACCCAATAACAACCGCTCCCATTCGTTCTAAGCGTATGATTTTTTCAGATGCGAGTATTTTTAACGCTTCGCGAACCGGTGAACGGCTTACTGAAAACTCGGCGGCGATCGTATTTTCTGATAAGATGGTACCGCTTTCAATCATGCCTGAAATGATCCGCATTCTCAGCTCGTATGCGACACGAACACCGGTTGACGCTTTTGAGAGCCACTTTGCGGGATACAACAGGTCCTTGGAGTCTATCATACACTCACCTTCCTCACACAAGGAGTATACTTGTATACAAGTATGATAACGTGAATGTTTCGTTTATGCAAACACTTTCATTTCTAATTTTTAATTAAATTTTTACCATAAAGTATGGAATGTATTCCCAGTTCGGGTGTGGTACATTGTAGATAAATAGGTTAAGTGAATCATGTTTTGAAAGAGGCGATTTGGATGAAAATCATCATTGCACCTGATTCTTTTAAGGAAAGCTTATCAGCTCTGGAGGCCGCTGACGCGATAGAAAGAGGTTTTAAATCGGTTTTTCCGGGTGCTGATTACAGAAAATTGCCGATGGCCGACGGCGGCGAGGGCACCGTTCAGTCTCTGGTTGATGCCACAAACGGATGGATCAAAGAACAGGTTGTTACGGGTCCGCTAGGGGAATCGGTGAAAGCGTTTTTTGGCATGATGGGAGATGGGAAAACAGCTGTGATTGAAATGGCTGCCGCCTCAGGGCTGCATCTAGTGCCCGTTGATAAGCGAAATCCGCTCGTCACCACAACAAGGGGAACGGGAGAATTAATCGGAGCTGCTCTTGATGCGGGCGCAGAGCGTTTGATCATCGGGATCGGCGGAAGCGCCACGAACGACGGAGGAGCCGGGCTGATTCAAGCATTGGGCGGAAGGCTTCTTGATGGCTCGGGCCGTGAGATTGGGCCCGGGGGCGGCGCGTTATCTCAGCTCGCATCAATAGATGTAAGCGGGCTTGATTCCAGATTGCAGAGTGTCAAACTGGAGGTCGCTTGTGATGTGGACAATCCGTTAACAGGGCCACGAGGAGCTTCGGCTGTTTTTGGGCCGCAAAAAGGAGCGACAGACGACATGGTGGATGCGCTGGATCAGAACTTGATCCATTTCGCGGATGTGGCAGAAAAAGCGCTTGGAACAGCCTGCAGAGAAACAGAGGGCGCCGGCGCAGCGGGCGGTCTCGGGTGGAGTCTGTTGGCTTTTCTTCATGCTGATCTGAAAAGAGGCATTGATATTGTCCTTGAAGCGGTTGATTTTGAAAATGAAGTTCAAGATGCAGACCTTGTGATTACCGGTGAGGGGCGAATTGACAGCCAAACGATTTACGGAAAAACGCCGATCGGCGTGGCCAAAGCGGCTAAATCATATGATGTGCCCGTCATTGGCATTGCTGGATCAATATCACGAGACAGCAATGCCGTCTATCAACACGGAATCGATGCGCTTTTCAGCATCGTTCCCGGAGCCGTGCCTCTAGAAGACGCATTTGAACATGCCGCGGAATATATGGAAAGAACGGCGCGGGACATCGCAGCGTCTATCAAACTGGCGAAAACGATGTTTCTGATATAGCGCGCACACGCCAATGCATAGTCATCCTCCTTTTTGGGTAGAGACAGGTAACCACACAATGAGGCATTCATCCCAGAAGGAGGACGACGACATGACTGTACAAGAAATCAAAGGCAAAAAACTAGTAAAAGGCATTGCGCCAAATGTAGAGCCAGAAGCCCTGTTAAATGATAAACGAAAAGTATTTTTGTTTGGTTCCCCGAGTTACACAAACATTGGTGACCAAGCGATTGCGTATGCGGAAGAGAAATTTATCAAAAACCATTTTCCGTATTATGAATACATTGAGATTATGGATTATGCGACGGATGAGGGCATTGAACTGGTGAAGGAGATCATCCGTGAAGACGATATTGTCTGCTTTACAGGCGGAGGGAATTTAGGAAACCTCTATCTCGATATTGAGGAAGACAGAAGAAAGGTCTTCTCGGCGTTTAAAGACTACAAATCGATTTCTATGCCGCAATCCGTTTATTTTGAAGATACAGAGGACGGAAATAAAGAAAAGAAAAAAACACAGGATGCGTACCATCAAAATCCAAACTTAACGATTGCTGCGCGTGAGACACAGACGCTGGATGTTGTAAAAAAGACCTTCAACTCCAATGTGATCTTTACACCGGACATGGTGCTTTCTTTGGATATTGTGCCGCGAGAGCTCGAGCGGGACGGCGTTCTCTTTATTTTAAGAGCGGATAAGGAGAAAGTGACCGACGAAGATTTTATTTCACAGATGAGGAAATGGGCAGAAAAAACAACTTATACGGAGCGTACGGATACGGTGCTGGATACGGTAGACACGATTGATTACGCCGACCGTGAAAAGCATTTTATGGAGATGCTTGACCGCATCGGTTCAAGTAAATTGGTCATTACCGACCGCCTTCACGCAATGATTTTCTCGATTATCACCAAAACACCTTGCCTCGTCTTTGGAAACAGCTACGGCAAAGCTAAACATTCGTATCGGGATTGGCTCGAAAGCTTAAACTTCATTGAATACACAGATCAAAATGATATGAAGGAACTGGAGCGCATGATTGACCGCCTGCTTCAAGCCGAGCCGAATGACGTTGATGTATCAAAGGATTTTCAGCCGCTGGTTGATTTTTTCAAATCATAAAAGAAAAAGCAGACTGATGACAGTCTGCTTTTTTGTGTTAATGATCGTTTTGCAAACGAACGATTTCATCAATGATCCGCGCTTGCTCTAGCTCAGCGACTTCATTTGAGATGATATCTTCCTTTGATAAGTTCTCGATCGCTTGGTATTGGGCGTATAACGAGTGTTTTTTCAAGATGGTTTGCTGTTTGTTTTTGAGTTCCGGGTAAGTTTCGAATAATTTGTTTGTTTGTTGATGCAGCTGGCTGACCTCTTTTTTATACTGGTCTGTCAGTTCGCTGGAGACAGCTTCGTGAATAAGTAAATTATGTTTGACTTGCTGGACTTCTTTGATGGCGGTTTCTAAGCGATGTCCTTTTGCAAGCAATTCCTCATACTCCTGGTTGCCTTCTTCTTTTTGATTCACACCTAACCGTTCAAGAAGCGGCTTGATGGTGAGCCCCTGAACAACAAGGGAAAACAAAACGACACTGAAGGCGAAAACCAGAATGTCTTCACGTCCCGGGAAGTCTCTAGGCAGGCTCAGCACGAGTGCAATGGACAGAGAACCCTTCAGCCCGCCCCAATTGATGGTATGCTTCCATGTAACCGGAAATTTTTTGATAAAGGCCAAACTGATGTAGACGGCGGCACTTCGGGCGATGAGCACAATCACAATCGCCATAATGGCCAATCCCCATTTATCAGTCAGGTCAATTCTCGTGATCTCGAGCCCAACCATTAAAAAGACAAGGGAGTTCGCGAGCAGGGCGGCGACATCCCAAAAGTTATTGATATTCAGCTTTGTCGTCGGGCTCATGCCGATTTTGGCGCCATAATTGCCGAAAATAAGCGCGGCGACAACGACGGCGATTACTCCGGAGGCACCTGCCATTTCTGCCAAAAGAAATGAACTGTAAAACAGAATGATACTAAAAATAATTTCTAAAGGATAATCATCAAAATACTTGGTGAGCTGGGAAAAGACATAGCCTAGAACGCCTCCTATGATGAGTCCGAGAGAAATGACTTTGACAAACTCCCACAAGCCTAAACCGGCGCCTTGAATGCCGAGATCCAAATAAGTCATCAAGTAAAAAGCGGAAATGTTGAACAGCACAACCGCCAGCCCGTCATTGAACAGGCTTTCCCCTTCAACGACGATTGAAAGCTTTTTCGGTGCGCCAACGCTTTTAAAAATGGACAGCACACTGACAGGATCTGTCGCACTCATCAGCGCGGCAAAGACAAACGCCGCCGGAATGGCCAAATGCATAAGCCACATGGAAGAAAAGCCGACGATCAAAAACGAAATGAGCGTACCGCCGAAGGCCAGTGCCAGAACGGGCCGTTTGTTTTCTCTTAAGTGGGAAAAAGGAAGCTTCAGCGCCGCTTCTCCTAATAAAGCCGGCAAGAACAGCGTAATGATGACGAAGTTAAAGACTTCTCCTTCAGTAATAAAATCTTTCAGGGGTTCGAAGAGCGGAATATGTACAAGTCCAATGATCGTTCCGACAATCACTAGCGCGATGGGATAAGGTTGCCTGCACTTCTTGGCAATTGCGGTGATCCCGGCTGCGATCATGACCAACAAAAAACCTAGTTCGAAGATATGGTGCAAGTCTAAGTGTTCCATTGAGACCTCCTTTTGTTAATCGTGCAACGAAGAATTACCCTCAGTTTGTCAATGATAAACATATCATATGTAAGACAGCGCTTTGTCAGTCTGTTTTTCAGCTTATTTCCTTCTCTTCGTCCATCCCTCAAACCAGCCCGGCAAGAACAGCGTAAAATAGATAAGAAAAGACTGCCCTCCTCCGGGGCAGTCTTTCTTTGTTAAATATGAAACAGCCAGACAACGAGCGGGCCGAAGAATGAGCCAAGCACCGCACAAAGCGTCATTGAGACGGAACTCATGGATACGGCGAGTTCTCCATATTCCAATGCTTTGGAGGTGCCCAGTGCATGGGAGGCGCTGCCTAATGCGATGCCTTGGCCAAGCGAGCTGCGGATGCGAAGCCATTTTAGGACAAGCGGCCCGAGGATGACGCCTGAGAAGCCGGCAATCATGACAAATACGACTGTCATGGAAGGAACACCGCCAAGACCGGCGGCGATCTGAATAGCGACAGGGGTTGTGATCGACTTTGGCAGAATGGATAATAAGAGATCATGATCAATCCCGAATGCTTCTGCGAAGATCAGCCCGCTGATCATTCCCATGCATAATCCGACCAGGACGCCGCCTAGGATGGGAACACAATGTTTTACAATGATATGCCATTGTTTATAAAGCGGATAGGCCAGCGCCACAACAGCCGGCCCAAGCAAAGAATTGATCCATTTCCCCCCGATCATATAGCCTTCATACGAAACATGGAACATCATCAAAACCGCGACAATCAATATTGTCGTTGTCAGAACAGGGATAAGAAATGGAAGCGGGAATCGCTTATAGAGTTTGGCCATCGCTAAGTAAGCGGCAACTGTTAAAAGAATTATAATGATTGCGATGCATGCTTGTTGCATTTCTCTTTCTCCTCACGTTTTTTTGCTTTTTTCTCTAATAACTGGCTGGCGAATCCAGCCGCAATGATCGTAACGATGGTGCTCAGAACGATTGTAATCAGCAGGGTCAGGCCATTGAATGAAATGAGGGACGGGTATTTCATCACTCCTGTCATTGCCGGGATGAACAACAAAGGAAGAAAGGACAATAAAAAACCTGCTCCGTCTTGAATAATGGAGACGGGAACAATACGAAGGCCTAAACAGATCAGCAGCAATACCAATCCGACTATGCTGCCTGATACCGGTAAATGAAACAGATGCTGAATGGCTTCCCCGATCATAAAAAATACATATAATATCAACACTTGCAACATAATTCGAATGACTTTCACATCAAGTGCTGCTCTCTAAATCGAACAGCTTCCTCCTTTCTGGTGACTGGCTTCTAGGATGGTTCTGAGGAATCGCTTTACTTTCTGTTTATATGATTGTACTATACAAGTATAATAATTGATTTAATCATATAAATACTTGTATTCACTCAGTTAATATACATTTGTATTATACAAGTATATATGATGTTGTCAATGTCGGAGATTGGAATAGGGAGCGAGAGCGATTGCAAAAACAAAATCCAGTTGAATTAATTGAATATGAGCTGACGACTTTTATCAGGAGAGCTGTTTATCTGGATCAATCAGAGAAAAGAACAGGGAATTTGGAGAGATCTTCGTACTTATTGCTGAGACAATTGGATGAGTTTGGGCCTGCTCGTGTAAAGGAATTGGCAGAATCGTTTAAGCTCGATATTTCCACTCTTTCTAGACAAGCAGCTGCATTAGAGGCGAAGGAACTCATCTATCGTTTCTCAGACCCTTCCGATGGGAGAGTCAGCCTGTTTACCATTACAAAACTCGGCAAACAAATATTAAAAGCCGATCAGCATAAGCGTCTTGAACGGTATGAACAGATGCTTAAAGAATGGTCAACAAAGGAAAAAGAGATGTTCGGCGAGCTACTGCAGCGTATGAACAAGGCCTTTATCGATTAACATTTAAAAACCCATGTGTTCGATGGAACAGCATGGGTTTTTCTTATGGCCAGAGATTATCTGCATCGTTTGACGGCAGCCAAAGCGACCAGTCCGGCAACAACAGCGCCTGATACAATCGGGCGCTTCGTAGCTTTCGTGTAGTAGCTTCTTGATCGCTTCCATCCTTTATTTGTGCCCCTGTTATGCATGCCATAGCCCTCTTCATAAAGCGCGCTTTCTTCCCGCGGTTTGGACGGTCTTTCGGCATGCTGGCTGTGGTACATGATTTTTTCCATCAGTCTGTCGGTCAGCCGGGGGAAAAGAGCACCCAGCATGGCGATGGCTTTTGCCTGTGAGCCGATGTACATGTCACGCTTCGGGTGTTCGGCGGCAAACAGGATGGCTTCGGAGACCGCTTCCGGAGGGTAGATGATGGAGCGGTAATGAGCCGGCTGTTTGTCTAGGTAGCTGCGCGCGTGTTCGTTGTAAGGTGTGTCAATTCTGCCTGGATGAATGAGCGTAACCGAGACGGGCGCCTGTTCCTTTTCGAGCTCCATTCGGATGCTTTCCGTCCAGCCGTGAAGCGCAAATTTAGCTGAGGCGTATGTGGATTGAATGACCGTTCCTCTGTCGCCGAACAGGCTTCCTACATTAATGAGTGCGCCTGGCACGCCTCTGCTGGTGTAGTGTTTGACGGCCGCTCTTGTTCCGTAAACAGGTCCCCAGAAGTTTGCGTCGAACATACGCTTCATGTCTTCGACGGTGACGTCCATAGCGTGTCCGAAGATCGAGACGGCGGCATTGTTGACCCATGTGTCAAAGCGGCCAAATGTGCTGATTGCGGTTTCTGCGATGCGGTTGACGTCTTCTTCTTTTCCGACATCCGCTTTGACCCATATGGCGTCGTGCCCTTTTTCCTTTAGTTCATCAGCGAGTTCCTTCAACGCATCTTCATTTCGCGCTGCTGCCACGACCTTTGCGCCTTTTTCAGCTGCCATTCGTGCAGTGACAAGCCCGATCCCGCTTGATGCGCCGGTAATGACAATCACTTGATCCTTGAGTTTTTTCAGTTTGATCTTCGTTTTCGTGTTCTGTTGTTCAAGCTTTTCTGTATGCGTGACTGAATAATCGTTTGTCATTGAGATCCCTCCTAGACGCTGTTTTTCTACATTTACCCCATCCGGGAGGGTCTTACCCTTTTTGACAATCACAGGGTTCTTTTTTATATTATATAAGTCGCTCTACCATACCTAGGAGGGAATGTTTTAATGACTAGCAGAGGAGATTCACGTGAAAAAATCCTTCACACGGCGTCACGTCTGTTCCAGCTGCAAGGATATCACGCGACAGGTTTGAACCAGATTGTGAAAGAAAGTGGTGCTCCGAAGGGATCGCTTTATCACTTTTTTCCGAATGGTAAAGAAGAATTAGCAATTGAAGCGGTTACATACACAGGAAAATTGATTGAACATCTGATACAGCAAAGCATGGATGAATCCTCTGATCCAATAGAAGCGATTCAGCAATTTATCAAAAAAACAGCCAGCCAATTTGACAACACAGAGAGTATTAAAGGTATTCCAGTCGGTTTGCTGGCGAGTGAGACAGCGTTAATCAGTGAACCGCTGCGGACGGTTTGCATGAAGGTGTTTAAAAGCTGGGAAGCGGTTTTTGCCAAAAAATTAATGGAAAACGGATTTACAGAAGAAGAAGCAAATCAGCTTGGAATGCTGATCAATGCGATGATTGAGGGAGGCATCATGCTTTCGTTAACGAATAAAGACAAAACGCCTCTTCTTCTCATTGCCGAACAAATTCCAGTGCTGGTGAGAAAAAAAGGGTAGCATTTTGTTATCCTTTCTCCTACAATTATATAGAACGGTCTAATCAGATAGAGTATATTATATAGACTGGTCTAAATTGGAGGAACGATATATGAAAACGTTATGTGAAAATTCATTGCCTAAAGAAAAAATGCCATATTTGCTCCGCAGCGGACAAGGTGAGCGCTATTTGTTCGGCAGACAGGTTGCTACGGTGATGGCGAATGGGAAGAGCACCGGCGATCTGTTTGAGATCGTGCTGCTTTCCGGGGGAAAAGGGGATGCCTTTCCGCTTCACGTCCACAAGGACACACATGAAGGGATTCTCGTTTTGGACGGGAAGCTTGAGCTGACGCTTGACGGAGAACGCTATTTATTAGTATCAGGCGATTATGCGAACATTCCAGCCGGAACACCGCACAGCTACCGGATGCAGAGCCACAGAACAAGACTGGTGTCTTACACGATGAAAGGAAATGTGGCACACATGTATTCCGTTATTGGGAATCCATATGATCACGCTGAACATCCGCCGCATGCAAGCGAAGAGGTGTCAAACGAGCAATTTGCGGAAGCAGCCGCTGTGGCGGACATTACATTTCTGGATGAAGAAAAGGCTGCCGGTGCGGCAAAATTAGCGGAACGTACAGAGCTTCCGGATCGAGCCGTTCCATATGTGCTTGAGTCTGGAGAAGGCGACCGCCTATTGACGGGAGATCAGCTTCACCGCATTGTGGCTGCACAAAAAAATACAGACGGCCAGTTTATCGTCGTAGTATCGGACGGCCCTAAAGGCGACCGAATCGTTGATCACTACCATGAACATCATACAGAAACATTTTATTGCCTTGAAGGGCAAATGACGATGTGGGCGGATGGCCAGGAAATTCAGCTGAACCCTGGAGATTTCCTGCATGTCCCTGCTCATACCGTTCACTCCTACCGTCTGGATTCTCATTATACAAAGATGGTGGGCGTATTGGTTCCAGGCTTATTTGAACCGTTTTTCCGGACGCTAGGTGAGCCGTATGCAGGACACAGCTTCCCAAGTGAGCCTCAGACTCTGCGCTTTGATCGCGTTTTGCAGAATATCGAAGCATTAGATTTAAAGGTGTTGAAACCATAAAGATGACAAGATTGTAAGGTTTCATGCCTGCCTGACACCTAAATCGATGTTTCTGCGCTCCTTTTTTTCATATCCTTAAGGTACAGAAAAAAGGAGCGTGATGGCTATGTCTTCATTACAGCCGACTTTGGCAAATGAGCGGATCGACGTGCTTGATGTACTAAGGGGAATGGCAATTTTCGGCATCTTATTTGTCAATCTGGCACATTTCAGTTATCCGGATATGTATTTGTCTATGCTTGGAAAAGAGAACTTTTTTACAGAAAAGTGGTCTGAAGCAGATTTTGCAGCAGCAGCCATACTGAAATTCTTCATCCAAACAAAATGTATTTTATTGTTTTCCTTTTTATTTGGATTTGGCATGGTTGTCATGATGGAGAGAGCAGCAAGGAGAGGGAAACGGTTTGTTCCGCTATATGCGAGAAGGTTAGCGGCGCTTCTCTTGTTTGGAACGGTTCATGCTTTTTTGATTTGGGACGGGGATATTTTAACGGAATACGCCCTGCTCGGCTTTGTCCTGCTCTTATTTCGAAAAGCAAAGCCGAAAACCCTGCTGATATGGGCGATTTCTTTGTATCTATTGTTTTGCATTCCGTTTATTTTGAGCAGCTTTTATCAATCAAACGGACAGGAATGGGTACAAGCGGTAACTCAGCAGGCAAAACAAGCGCTCCATGTTTACGGAAGCGGCAGCTTGAAGGACATTGCGGAACAGCGGATCCACGATCGTCTTGTTTACATGTCTTCAAATGGCATGCTTACGTATAACCCGCTCAACTTCTTCTTTGCATCCATTCCTTATTTCAGCATGTTTTTGCTGGGAGCTGCGGCGGCGAAGTCACGATATTTGCACGAACCCGGAAAGCATCGCAAAGGATTAAAAAAAGTGTGGATGGCTGGGCTAGTCATCGGCATCAGCGCCCAAGTGCTGTACAGTGTAACGGATAAGGAAGTATTTTTGCTGATTGGCGCGCCTTTACTCATGTTTTTCTATGTCACAACGGTTGTCTATCTTTATCATAAAACAAGAGTGAAAACAGTGCTGCAATCTTTCTCCGCTGTTGGACGGATGGCATTTACCAATTATCTGATGCAGTCTATCGTGTGTACGTGGCTTTTCTATCATTACGGCTTGGGGTTGTACGGGAAAGTGTATCCTGCTGCCGGCGTGCTTATCACGATTGCTGTTTGTGCCGTTCAAATGGTTTTCAGCCATCTTTGGCTCCGGGTATTCCGGATGGGGCCGTTTGAGTGGCTGTGGAGGAGCGCTACGTATTTGGCGTGGCAGCCTATTGTAAAGAAAACAAAAGTCTAGATGCCTATTGGCGTCTAGACTTTTTTCTATTATTTATACACAACACGTGTTTTGCAAATGATGTCATGCAGGCCTTTTTTCTCTCCAAAGGCGATCATGATAAAACCAATATAAAAGATGATTCCAGATAAAATGTATGCAAAGTAACGGCCAATTCCTTGTCCGATAGTGATCCGTTCGCCTTGCTCATTGACCACTTTAAGGCCAAGAATTTTTTTGCCGAGAGTGCCCTGCATTTTAGAAGCAGTGAGCAGACCGTAATATAATACACTGATGATGAGCGTGATCAGCATGGTAGGCAAAAATGCAAGCGTCATGTATGTCACCATATACTCCTCTTGCGTCATGTAAGGGTCTGCTGCCACAGATCCAGCTACAAAAACAGTATTGATAATAAATAGAATAATATAACTAG
This sequence comes from uncultured Bacillus sp., assembly GCF_958411575.1. NCBI lineage: Bacteria > Bacillati > Bacillota > Bacilli > Caryophanales > Bacillaceae > Bacillus > uncultured Bacillus sp. The sequence continues at coordinate 651,714 of NZ_CATYRA010000001.1, read as the reverse complement.
GAACAGATACAATAATGCCATCAATAAAATAAGCTAAAAAACGAATCCAAAATCCTGCTGGTTTTTCCATGTATTTTTCTCTCTCCTTTGAATTAATCTGGAATAGTATACTTTGAAAAAAAAGCATGTGCAATATGATATGGTGATAAAATCCTGATATGCCTGAAAAATGAGTCTTTTATCCTTTTTTTACTATATAAATATACTAGGAAGAACCATATCGTTTGCGTATGTGTTCTGGAATTTTTAAAAGATAATGAATTTTCCGTTCGGCTTATTTATAATAAAAAGGTTAATATTTCTATTTGAAGGAGGGGTTTGATGTCTAGAAAAAACAGCGTGGCGATCGTAACAATCATTTCTGCGTTCCTTTTTTGTGCCATGATTGCCGCTGCTTCACTTTCGCCGCTGGCCGAAACGGGAGGGGCGGCCAATCAGTTTAACTCAGTCGGCATGTGGTCAGCTATCGGGATGATCCTTGTGTTGTATCTCATTCCTTTTCTCATTTACATGCTTGGAGTTGATGCGATGAGGTATGTAATGGCGGTGCTTTGCGGATTTGGGCTGCTGATTCATTTGTCCTCGGCCGGTTTTATCTTGATGTTTTGTTTATTCAGTGACCATCTGCTTTCTGAAGTGATTTTGGTGATTGGATTTTGTCTCGCTGCGGCTGCTGTGAACATCTTTTGGTTTTTTGCAGCCTTTCGTTCAGCATCAAAAAAACCCGTTACAAGAAGTTTTACATAATTTCCTGGATTTATCATTTTCTGCTCATAAAATGGATGAATATGCTGTGCCTATTGCATTCAGAATCTATCCGGAAAATGGTGGCTTTTGGGAAATGACCGATTGTGAGAAAAGGCTGGCGAGAAGATCTCGGCAGCCTAATTTGGTTGGTCAATTTTATAGACAACCTTTGTACCGCAAATATAAATGCCAGTTTAGAGGGAAAGGCGGCCATAATGTAACCGATATACATGATCCCTGAGGGTGTGTAAGCGAAGAAACAGCCGAAGCTGTGCCAAAATGAAATTATTAGAATAATAGAAGAGTTTGGTAAAAAAAAGAGAACCTGCAAAATGGTGCAGATTCTCTTCATTATGATTATTTAGCGGCTTGAATAAATACACCTTTCTCATGAGAAAACTCTTTAAATCCATATACCCCATGATAGGAGCCGATTCCGCTTGTGTTGACGCCTCCGAATGGCAGGTTGACGTCACTGAAATGGACGACAACATCATTGATGGCGGCGTTGCCTGATGTCGTATGCTGAAGGACGTTGTCAATCAGGTCTTGGTTGTGGCTGAATACATAAAGCGCAAGCGGTTTATCGCGATCATTTACGTAATCAATGACCTCGTCGATGTTTTCATAGTTCATCATCGGCAGGATCGGTGCGAAAATTTCCTCCTGCATAATTTTCATGTCAGGCGTAACGTTTTTCAAAACGGTTGGCGAAATCGTGCGGTCGCTGGCATCAAACACGCCTCCGAATACGACTTCAGCCCCTTTTTCGATAGCGTCGTCGAACAGGTCTTTGACGCGGTTGAAGTTGCGGTCATTGACGATCTGCGTAAATTTGCTGCGGTCTGGATTATGATCATCCTCCATAAATCCTGCGTTGACGATTGTTTGTAACATCCCCGCGAATCTGTCTTGGACGTCTTTTTTAATGAACAGATAATCAGGTGCGATGCAGGTTTGGCCGGCGTTTACAAATTTTCCGACAGCGATCTTTTTCGCTGCGTCCATGAGATCGTATTCACTGTCAATGATCGTTGGGCTCTTGCCGCCAAGCTCAAGTGTGACAGATGCCAAGTGTTTGGCTGCTGCTGTCATGACAATTTTTCCGACATTTGTGCTTCCAGTGAAGAAAATGTGGTCAAACGGCTGATCTAGAAGCTCGGTTGCCACCTCAACCTCTCCTTCAAAAATCGCGACTTCTTTTTCGTCAAAAGCGTCTCGAATCACTTTTGCGGCAATGTTGCTTGTGTTCATCGTGAAATCAGACAGCTTCACAATCGCGCTGTTTCCGGCTGCGAGAGAAGCGGCAAGCGGCGCCATCGTCAGCATAAACGGATAGTTCCACGGACCGAGGATGAGCGTCATCCCTTTAGGCTCGTACATGAGAATTCCGTTTGCATCAGGACTTAAAGATGAACCGACTTCTTTAGGCGCCATCCATTGTTCTAAGTTGTTCATATTATCTCTGATCGCTTTTTTCGTTCCTTCGATTTCCGCTTTTTTGACCTCGTGATATGGTTTACGGACGTCTTTGCGAATCGCTTCAATGATTTCCTCTTCATGGGCAATGACGGAATCTAAAAAGCGCTGAAGCTTCTCTATGCGCTGTTCCGCTGTTGAAGCGCGCAGTGCTTTTTGCTGTTTTTTCTGAAGCTGAAAGACACGTTGAATGTCGTCTTTTACTTGCTGTTCCATTGTAAAATCCCCCTCATTTGCTTTCTTCTTTTCTCGGACCTATTATAAAGTGGTACCTTTTCTATAAGAAAGACAACGGTGAACCATCTATACGTTACCGTACATATATTGAACATCTGTCTAATGATTGGGGGTGTTTTTTGTGCCGGATGCTGAAGCTCAAGTAAAACAGGCACTGCTGGCCTTATTGGAAGAAAGGGATATTCAACATATCACTATGAAAGAAATTGCTGAGAAGGCCGAAGTGAGCCGCGGGACGCTCTATCTTTATTATGAGGATAAGTTTTCAATCTTTGAGGATGTGATCGAAGACATGAAGGAAGGGCTGGGCAAAGCGCTTTTTGACGCCTTCAGTCATATAGATACCCTCCATTTGAACAAAAAACGGCAAACAGTGCATCCGACGCTGTCCTTTGTTCACGAACATCGATCCTTTTTTTATGTAATGATGAACAGAGGACATTTTCATCGTTTTTTTAAAGATGTGTTTCAGCAGGATGTGCTGCTGGCTCCGATCCATGTGAATTTGACGCCGATTGAACGGGACATTTATGGACATTACCGGGCCTTGTACACGTACGCGATTATCCTGTATTGGCTGAATGAGGATGCGGCCGCGACTCCGGAAGCTATCAGCCAAAAGGTCTGGGAGCTTGTTTCTCAAAAGAGGTTTTATTGGCTGTTTGGACAAGCTGTGCCAGAAGAGCGAGAGAAGGAGAAGCAAATCGACAGGCGGGTGGTTCGAACGAGAGAGGCGCTGCAGAAGGCTTTGTTGGACGTATTGGCGGAGAAACAAGACTACGCGGCCATTACGATTTCGGATATTACCCGTAAAAGCAATATCCGCCGCGCAACCTTTTATGATCACTATGCCAGTAAAGAGGAATTGCTGCAAACCATGATTCAGCTATCATGTGCGGAGATCATAGACCACCTGACGATTGCCTCCAGTCCGAATGAGCTTTCCTTAGAGGAAGCGGAGGAGGCGCTTGCCAGTCTGCTTTCTGTTTTAGACCGCATGCCCATTGTCCATTTTCTCAATCGGGAATGGGGTGTTCCTCATGTGGTACCTGATATGTTCAAAGCGCTGGAATCGTTTTATCTGCATCAGCAGACTGAGATTCATGCGGAGAAAAAGCTTTATGCCTACTATGTATCCGCGATGATTATCGGGCTGATTTTGTATCGGCTGGATGAAGGGAAGACGCATGCGCCGGAAGTGCTGGCGAGGGAGTTTTTGCAGTTTTTGGATGTGAAGAAGTATAAGGTTGTATTGCTATAAACGAGAGAAACCAGCCAGCGGTTGAAATGGAAGGCTGGGGAGTAACTTCAGTTTTGAAAAGAAAACCTGAGAGAGGTAACGTTTCCAACGGATATACATTTGCCCGGATACTCAGTCCGGGTTCTGTGTCGTTGTGTCACTTGGTCTTTTGAGTTTCTTTCAAAGTGAAATTTAAAAATAGAAGGGCCAAAAGAAGTAAAGCAATGTTCACCGGCCAAGATTTCCAGCTTGTAGCAGGGTCTAAAATCGTATTGAAGAGCAAGTGAATGATAGAAGAAAATAAAAAGAGTAAAAATAGTAGTTTGTTTTGCGACATAAATTGCGTGCCTTTCTGTCAAATATGATTAGAATTATACTGAAAAATGAACGAATAAATACTATTGTATTTTGCGATAAATATTTTTTAAGCATCTAATAAACACATTAGCCTGCATTCCAATTCTAAGTAAAGTTGATTCATTTTCTCTACTATGCTTTCTGCAATATAAAATGTTTGCCCATTTTGATCATCCATACTACTTTCTCCTTGGCTAATAATCAATCTGGGAATATTATTCGAAATAAAGGTTAATTTTTGAAATATATTTTAAGATATTATACTGTTTTATATTTTGACAAACTATTAAGGGATATACTAAGTATTTATTGAACTTTTGGCGCTTTTAGCTCGTTTATATAAAAAAAGTGCATAGTTAAAATAGATTAGATATAAAGCTAGATTAAAAATACCCAACTCAAAAAAACAAGAAAGAGATATACTAATGAAACCTCCTAAAATGATATAGGTATATAGCAATTTCATTCTACCGACTCCTAATTAATGCTACATTTATTGTAAGATATAATAAACAATATGTAAAATATAGTTTTCGTTTTATTCCTGCCAGACAGCGAAAAAAAGAAAGAGGGAGCTTAACCTAATGATTCAGGTTGAGCTCCCTTTCATTTTGCTATATCTATAGCTGATAGATTTTTAATTCATATTTCATAAGTAACGCATAAAAATTGCGCAGACCATGTTTATTTCGTTTCTTCCTTCCATTTCTCATCAATCAACATCTTCCCAGGCCATGTATACGCCATGATGCCGCCGTCTGCGGTGATGTCTTCTCCTGTGACGTATGAGCTGTCGTCCGATGCGAGGAACAGCGCTACCGTCGCCATTTCCTTCGGCTGGCCGAGGCGGCCGAGCGGCGTGATCCATTTGTTGGCTTCGCGGAATTTTACGCCCATTTCCTGTTCCTTGGTGCCTGATAATTTGTCAATCAGCGGGGTTTCGATCGTTCCCGGAGAAATAGAATTGACGCGGATGCCGTTTCTTGCGTAGTCGATCGCCATCGCTCTTGTCAGATTAGTGATTCCTCCTTTTGCGGCATTGTAGCCGGAACGGTCGAGGTCCGCGGCCCGGCCTGACATGGAGGAGGTGTTGATGATGGAGCCTCCTTTTTCGAGCATGAGCGGAATCAGATATTTGCTGCAAAGGAACGTGCCGCGCAGGTCGACGGCGATAATGCGGTCAAACAGGTCAACCGGATATTCGTGCACTTTTCCGCCTTCATGATCAACCCCGGCGTTATTAAACAGAATATCTATCGTTCCGCAAGCATCCTTGATTTGATCAGCAAATGCTTTCACACTGTTTTCATCTGACACATCGAGGTGAAAGGCGTCCGCCTCTCCTCCGTTTTTTCTGATTGCTTCAACGGTTTCTTTCATTTGGTCTTTATTGATGTCTCCGATCATCACACGTGCGCCTTCATTGGCAAAAACCTCTGCCGTCGCTTGTCCAATGCCTGTCGCGGCGCCTGTGATGACTGCGGTTTTGTTTTCAAGTCTTCCCATGACACGAGTCCTCCTTTTTCTATTTGTCTTCCCGCTATGTGCAGTGATAAACATGTGAGAAAAGAAATGCCAACATATGTTAAGATGGACTAGAAATTGTTGGGAGGTAAGTGTTTTGAAGGTACAGCATAAGAAGGAGCTCAAGTTTTATTGCTTCGTTACAATTCCGTCCGCGTTTGTTGTGCTGACTGTCATCTCTTTTGTATTGCAAGAGATTACGTTTCCGGTGACTGCAAGCGCCTTTCTGAATGCTTCATGGCATAATCTATTGTTTCTGATCCCGTTCGGGTTGTTTTTCTACCCGGTGCATATATGGAGGAAGCGGGAGTTTGGCCGCTGGAATGATGCATAAAAAAAGAGGGGATGATGAAACCTCTCTTTTTATGAGAATGACTGAGAAAAAATAGTGAAAGTGGACCTAATTAATGATAAATTTACATATATATGCATCTATCAATCTAATTGACAATTGTCACCGCATGTGATAAATAGATGCTGAAAAGAGTTTACATAGCGTAACAATATATCAAAAAGGAGCGATCTAGAGTGGCTAAAAAAGAGTTTAAAGCAGAATCCAAACGCTTGCTGGATATGATGATTAACTCGATTTATACCCAAAAAGAAATTTTCCTGCGTGAGTTAATCTCCAATTCGAGTGACGCGATTGACAAGATCTATTACAAAGCGCTGACGGACGATACGCTTACGTTTGATAAAGACAGTTACTTCATAAAGGTCGCAGCTGACAAAAGCGCTAGAACATTAACGATCTCTGATACGGGGATCGGGATGACAAAGGATGAACTTGAGCAGCATCTCGGCACAATTGCAAAAAGCGGTTCTCTTGCGTTTAAAAAGGAAAACGAGCTGAAAGACGGCCATGACATCATCGGGCAATTCGGTGTCGGTTTTTACGCGGCGTTTATGGTTGCCGATGTCGTGACTGTCATCAGTAAGGCGCTCGGCAGCGAAGAGGCGTATAAATGGGAGTCTGCGGGTGCAGACGGCTATACGATTGAGCCGTGTGAAAAGGATTCTGTCGGTACAGACATTATCCTGAAAATCAAAGAGAACACTGAAGACGACAGCTATGACGAGTTCTTAGAGGAATATCGTTTAAAAGCGATCATTAAAAAGTACTCCGACTTCATTCGCTACCCGATCAAAATGGATACAACCATTAATAAGCCGAAGGAAGGCAGCGAAAATGAATTTGAAGAGGTACAGGAAGAGCAGACAGTCAACAGCATGGTGCCGATCTGGAGAAAAAACAAAAGTGAGCTGACAGATGAGGACTATGAAAAGTTCTATGCTGAAAAGCATTACGGGTTTGATAAACCGCTCACACACGTGCATATCAGTGTGGATGGCGCCGTTCGCTACAACGCGATTCTATTTATTCCTGAAAACATGCCGTTTGACTATTATTCCAAGGAATATGAGAAAGGCTTGGAGCTGTATTCTAATGGCGTTCTGATCATGAACAAATGCGCGGATCTGCTTCCGGACCACTTCAGCTTTGTGAAGGGCATGGTCGATTCTGAGGATCTGTCACTGAACATTTCCAGAGAAATGCTCCAGCATGACCGCCAGCTGAAGCTGATTGCGAAAAATATCAGCAAAAAAATCAAAAGCGAGCTGCAAAGCCTGCTGAAAAAAGACCGAGAGAAATACGAGACGTTCTACAAGTCGTTCGGCAGACAGCTGAAATTCGGCGTGTACAATGATTTTGGCGCGAATAAGGATCAATTGAAGGACCTCTTATTATTCTACTCTTCCAAAGAGAAAAAATTGGTCAGCTTGGACGAGTACGTATCCAGAATGCCTGAGGAGCAGAAATACATTTATTACGCAACCGGTGATTCATACGATCGCATTGAGAAACTGCCGCAAACGGAAATGGTAGCGGACAAAGGCTATGAAATTCTTTACTTTACAGAGGACATCGATGAATTTGCGATTAAAATGCTGGCATCTTATCAGGAAAAAGAGTTTAAATCCGTATCAAGCGGAGACCTTGGCATAGACACGGATGAGGATCAAAAACAGTCCGAGGAAGAGGAAAGCAAGTACAAGGATCTGTTTGAGGAAATGAAAAACATTCTGTCAGATAAAGTGAAAAACGTCAGAATCTCAAAACGACTCAAATCACATCCGGTCTGCCTTGCCGCTGACGGCGAAGTGACAATCGAGATGGAAAAAATCTTAAACGCGATGCCGGACAGCCAAAATGTAAAGGCGGATAAAGTGCTTGAAATCAACCCGAATCATGAGGTATTCCAAACACTGCAGGACGCATTTGAACAGGATAAAGAGAAGCTGAACCTGTACACAAATCTTCTGTACAATCAGGCGCTTCTCATCGAAGGCTTGCCAATTCAAGACCCTGTTGAATTTACCAACAATATTTGCAAGGTTATGGTGTAATAGAAAAAAGGAATCGTCCCTTGAGACGATTCCTTTTTTTTATAATGTACGCTCATTCAGCACTTGGTTTTGGCTGCTTTTCTTCTTTTTAAACCGTTTTTTCAGGCTTGCTTCAATTTCCTCCAAGCTTTTCCCTTTGGTTTCCGGAACCATGTAGAGGGCGAAGAAAAATGAAAGCAGGCAGATGACTGAAAAAATTGTAAAGACCCATGCGATGCCCATGGCGCTGAGCATCAGCGGGAAGACGAGCGACACGATCAGGTTGGTTGCTGATAATACCAAAGTAGTAAAGCCTGTTGCGGCTCCGCGTACTTTGGATGGGAAGAGCTCAGGCATCAGAACCCATACAACCGGACCCCATGTTGCCTGGTAAAATACGATATAGACACCGAGAAAAACGACGGTCAGCCATGCTGTTGATGTAGAGAGACCCAGTGTCAGGAGCACAGCTGCTAGTGAGGCCAAGCTCAGTGTAATGCCGACGCTTCCCCAAATCAGTAGTTTTTTGCGGCCGATGCGGTCGATCAAAATCATAGCTGTAATACACATCATTACGTTGAGTACACCGATACCCATTGTGCCGAGTACTGATGCCGATGTGCCGAGACCTGCCTTCGTAAAAATAGTCGGCGCGTAGTAGATGACCGTGTTAATGCCGACAGCCTGCTGGAAAACGGCAAGGCCGATGCCAATCAGAAGCATGGGACGAATCCATTTTGCTTTTAGTAAACCGAGTGTAGTTTCTTTTTTTCCTGCTTCCGCTTCTTTCATATCCGCAAGTTCTTGTTCAATATTTTCTTGGCCATGAGTGATTTTCATGATGTTTTTCGCTTCATCTTCACGCCCGCGCTTCACGAGCCATCTTGGTGATTCAGGCATAAATGCGATCCCGATTAATAAAAGCACCGCAGGCACCGCAGCCAGTCCCACCATCCAGCGCCACGCTTCAAACGGCGTGAACAGATAGTTTACGATATAGGCTAATAAAATACCGGTAACAACCATTAAGTTGTTCATTGTACCGAGTGTCCCGCGGATTTTCGTCGGTGCCATTTCTGACAGGTACACGGGCACAAGCGCCGTTGAACCGCCGACGGCCAACCCGAGTATCACCCGAGATGCAATCAGCATGCCGACTGTTTGAGAAAACGCGCAAGCGAGCGCGCCGACAATGAAAATGATGGAAAGGACAAATACAACTTTTCTCCTGCCCCAGCGATCGGAACATGTGCCGCTTAAGGCAGAACCGAAAATCGCGCCAAGGAGCAGCATGCTGACAACCAATCCTTCTGTCAATGTCGTTAAAGGAATATCATTGTTGATAAAAAGCAGTGCTCCAGAGATGACGCCCGTATCATAACCGTAAAGCAGCCCCCCTAAAGCGCCGAAAAAGTAGATCATATATTTCCTTGTGTTTGTCTTCACTAATGTTCCCCCTCAGTTGTTAGGCCAATGAGTATCTCTTATGTTTAACAAAGTTAATAGAGTAGTACCCTTTTCCTATCTGATTTGAAACATTTGTTTTGAAAAAAGAAAACATGAAAGCCAAAACAAAGGGGATATGAAATAACCCCGAGAAAACATCAAAAAAACCTTACTCACCCGGAGTAAGGTTTTGATTACGACACGTTTATTCTTCTCCCTCGTTAACGAACACCAAGGCGGAGAATCCTTTTTTCTTATCAAATTGCAATTCAACAACTGTAACGTCTGGATTGAAGTTGTGGTATTCCTCTAAGAATTGAATAATGCCTTCTGAAATGTCATCTGACACAAGCTGCTTGTGGTGCAGTCCATATTTGGCTTCGGCGAAGAATCCTGTCCGCTTGTTGTAAGACAGCTCTTTTACTTCAACGTCCTCAGGGTAAATCTCTTCTTCATTAGAAATATACACACAAATCCCGTCTATAATTTCTTGCTCATTTAATACTAATTTCATTACCTAAAAGCTCCTTCTGTACGTCTTCGGTGTTTTGAATGCGCGAATCAGCGCGATGACAATAAGTAAAATAATGATCAGCGCAATGACATCAACGATCCAGGCAATGGGCGAAGCGCCATAAGAAACATAACCTGGGCCCCCGACTGGATGATAGGTGTAGCCCCAAGGATGCATCATGCTGATCATGAACATGCCCGTTGTAAATCCGCTATAATATCCAAACCATCCCGACGGTGAGAATCCTGCATTGTAGTAATGATTGACCGAAACATAACGTCCGCCAACATAAGCTTTAGACGTTTTTCCGCTGTATGTCTTTCCGCTTACTTTTGAGGTGGCACCGGAAAATGTGCCTGACGATTTTTTAGCGCTTGATGAGCTAGACTTTTCCGAGGATTTCTTTTTTAGCGAAATCGATGATGATGAATCGTCAGACGTCTTGGACTTTTTGCTTGAAGAGCTTGATCCTGAACTGTAGCTTGATCTTGGGCTGGATTTATAGCTTCCGCTGTATGATGAGCTTGAACTTCGGCTGCTGTAACTAGATGATGAGCGGCCGCTAAAACTTTTTGCATGAGAAATGGTAGATGGCAGCAGTACACCTAAAGCAACGGTTACTGCAACAAAAGCTTTTACATATGTAAGTTTCATTCTGTTTCCTCCGTAGACCCCGAAACGGCCCGTTATTCTGAGCAGCAAATAAAAGTAGCTGACTCAGATTTGTTTATTCATATGAGTCTCTTTTATTGTTAGATGATTCTAACGTTTCATATCTTGTTTTGCTTTTTCAATCACTTTCTTTCTGAAATAACCTACCTTTATTTTATCGAATTTATGGCTCTTTTTGTAAGTTTTTGCTCCAAAATCAGTTATTCACTGAAGCTACTATGATGCTCTCTCATCATGCAATCATAGGATGATAGATTCATTTTGCACAAATAAAAACAGCCTTCTCATTGGAGAAGGCTGTTTTCTACTTCTTATGAGAACAGCTTATCAATAAACGAAATATCCTCTTGAGAAAGCGTCACGTCAGCTGTTTTGATGTTATCAATCAACTGATCGGCACGTTTTGCTCCAGGAATTAAAATATCAATTTCCGGTCTTGCCAAATACCAAGCCAATACGATATGAGGGATGTCCACGTTGTGCTTTTCAGCAATCGGCGCAAGCTTGTTGACCTTTCTGATATTTTCTTTGAAACGCTCGCCCTTGAAGTGTTCCTGTTCGTTTCGCAGGTCGCCTTCAGGGAACGTTGTATCTTCTGTATACTTGCCTGCCAATAATCCTGATACGAGCGGGAAGTAAGGGATAAATGAAATATTATGCTCCTTCGTATACGGGAAGAATGTCTTTTCCGCTTCACGGTTTAACAGGTTGTATTCGCCTTGCAATACATCTACCAACCCGTCTCTGTTTGCTTCTTTCAATTGCTCTAAAGAGAAGTTTGATACACCGATAGAGCGGATTTTACCGGCTTGCTTCATCTCATTCAGCGCGTTGACAGCTTCATCCTTCGGCGTATGTTCGTCCGGGAAGTGAATGTAGAACAAATCGATATAATCCGTATTCAAACGTTTTAGGCTTTCATCAACTGATTTCTTAAGGAATTCTGGTGAATTATCAAAGACAAAGTCAGTTCCTTGTTTTCTGTGCGCGGCTTTCGTCGCGATGACAACATCTTCACGGTTGAATTCGCGCAGCACCTCGCCAATTAATTCTTCGGAACGGCCGATTCCATAAATGTAAGCGGTATCTAACATCGTCACGCCATTACGGATCGCCTCGCGAACCAATTCTTTTCCGGTTTCTTCATTCAGATTCGGGAAGAGGTTATGTCCTCCGACAGCATTTGTTCCTAATCCGATAGGGAATACCTGCAAGTCTGATTTTCCGAGCGTAGCTTTTTTCATGATCTGCCTCCTAGCATAAAATGGATGAAAGACTCTCAACACTATTGTAACCGTTAGGCCAGATGAATACCGATTTGGTGCTCATTGCAATACTGCGTGTACTCGTCATCTAATGGCTGGGATGTCACAATGCAATGCAGCCTGTCAAATGGCGCATACGTCAGTAGCGTTGATTTTCCGAATTTAGAATGGTCAGCCAATAAATACACTTCTTTTGCTTTTTCCGAAATCCTTTTTTTAATTTCGTACTCCAGCAGATCCGAATTGGTCAATCCGTGTGTCAGCGTCGTTCCGGTAGCAGACATAAAGGCTTTGTTGATATTGTACTTATCGAGCATAGCCGGATCGTCCATGCCGACAAAAGAGCGTGTTTTTCTCTTATAGTTGTTTCCGATAATGATTAAGTTGATATTCTTCAAAGCTGAAGCCGCATTGATAATGTCTAAACTGTTGGTTAAAATGGTGACATCTTTGGACGGATCAAGCGTATCGAGAATAGACTTTGTTGTTGTTCCTGAATCAATGAAAATCAGATCGTGATCTTCAATAAAACGGGAAGCATAGTGAGCAATTTTTGTTTTTTCATCTTGGTGCTGAATGGTGCGATTCTCAAAAGGAACTAATGCGGTCTTCTCAATAGATGTTACGCCGCCGTATACTTTTTCAATCGCACCCTTTTCTGTTAGCTTGTTGATATCACGTCTGACTGTGTTTTTAGAGACATTAAACACCTGGCACAGCTCATCTAAGGAAACAGTGCCATGCGATAAAATGTACTCCTCCATTTCTTGAATCCGCATCAGTTTCATATAAATAAACTCCTTCTTGAATCTTTACGTAACATAAATATACAATAAAACTCAAGAGTTGATCAATAGTTGCTTAAAAAATGATAACATCGGTGTATATCTTTTGCAAGATTCGATGGATTTCTCGTTACTCTCTTAATGAGTTAAAAGATTAGTATAATAAAAATAATGAAAAAATTTAGTGTTTATGATTGACTTATGGGTATTATGCGATTAGAATATAACCAAGAAATGACCAAAAAGTAACCTGTTGTGCATGAAATGGTTGCTTGTATCTAAAATTGCATCGCCTTTTATTTTTTTGGTTTTTTTGAAAGCGTTTAATTCTTGGCTTACTGAAACAGTGGATATTGATATGAATTTATCCTGAACCATCCATACAAGTGTATGTGTTTACTAATGAAGGAGGCAATAAGAATGACAGAAATCAGAAAATTAAAAAACTACATTAACGGTGAATGGGTTGAAAGCAAAACAGATAAATACGAAGACGTTGTGAATCCGGCAACGAAAGAAGTGCTGTGCCAAGTGCCGATTTCAACAAAAGAGGATATCGATTACGCAGCGCAAACAGCGGCTGAGGCGTTTAAAACATGGTCAAAAGTGGCGGTTCCGCGCCGTGCCAGAATCCTATTTAACTTCCAGCAGCTGCTGTCTCAGCATAGAGAAGAACTTGCTCATCTGATTACCATTGAAAATGGAAAAAACACAAAAGAAGCCCTTGGAGAAGTGGGACGCGGAATTGAAAACGTAGAATTCGCTGCTGGAGCACCTTCCCTGATGATGGGTGACTCACTTGCTTCCATCGCAACAGATGTTGAAGCGGCCAACTACCGCTATCCAATCGGAGTTGTCGGCGGAATCGCGCCATTCAACTTCCCGATGATGGTTCCTTGCTGGATGTTCCCGATGGCAATCGCGCTCGGCAACACGTTTATTTTAAAACCATCTGAGCGGACACCGCTGTTAACAGAGAAATTGGTTGAGCTTTTTGAAAAAGCGGGCCTTCCGAAAGGGGTATTCAACGTCGTATACGGTGCGCATGACGTTGTGAACGGCATCCTTGAGCATCCTGAAATTAAAGCAATTTCATTTGTAGGCTCCAAACCGGTCGGCGAATACGTCTACAAAAAAGGAAGTGAAAACTTAAAACGCGTTCAATCTCTGACTGGCGCGAAAAATCATACGATTGTCCTGAATGATGCGAATCTCGAAGACACAATCACAAACATTATCGGAGCAGCCTTCGGTTCTGCCGGTGAACGCTGCATGGCTTGTGCGGTTGTAACGGTAGAAGAAGGAATCGCTGATGAGTTTATGGCAAAGCTGCAGGAAAAAGTGGCTGACATTAAAATCGGTAACGGCCTTGATGACGGCGTGTTCTTAGGACCGGTTATTCGCGAAGACAACAAGAAGCGCACGCTCAGCTATATCGAAAAAGGGCTGGAAGAAGGCGCGAGACTCGTATGTGACGGACGTGAAAATGTATCTGACGACGGCTACTTTGTCGGCCCGACGATCTTTGATAATGTCACGACAGAGATGACGATCTGGAAAGATGAAATTTTTGCTCCGGTCTTATCTGTCATCCGCGTAAAAAATCTGAAAGAAGCAATTGAGATAGCCAATAAGTCTGAGTTTGCGAATGGTGCTTGCCTGTTCACATCCAACTCGAACGCAATCCGCTACTTCCGTGAAAACATTGATGCGGGTATGCTCGGCATCAACTTGGGTGTTCCGGCTCCGATGGCGTTCTTCCCATTCTCAGGCTGGAAATCTTCATTCTTCGGAACGCTGCATGCGAACGGAAAAGACAGCGTCGACTTCTATACGCGTAAAAAAGTGGTTACAGCAAGATATCCGGCACCTGATTTCAACTAAACGACGAACAGCCGAACGGCGTCTATGTGCGCTGTTCGGACTCATTCTACCAATAGAAAGAGGAGGGCTTCACTATGAGTGATTTGTTGCGTAAGCCGCAGTCGAATGAAGGATCTAATGGGGTCAAACTGGTGCACGAAGTAACAAAATCCAACTCCGATCTCACCTATGTAGAGTTTAAAGTGTTAGATCTCGCTTCCGGTTCCAGCTATGCAGAAGAATTGAAAAAACAAGAAATCTGTATTGTGGCGGTCACGGGAAACATTACAGTGACTGATCACGAGTTAACTTTTGAGAATATCGGCACGCGTGAAAGCGTATTCGAACGAAAACCGACAGACAGCGTCTATATTTCAAATGATCGTGCATTTGAGATCACAGCGGTCAGCGACGCAAGAGTGGCACTTTGCTATTCTCCATCGGAAAAACAGCTTCCGACAAAGCTGATCAAAGCGGAAGACAACGGAATTGAGCATCGCGGGAAGTTTTCAAACAAACGTACTGTTCACAACATTCTTCCGGATTCAGACCCTTCAGCTAACAGCTTATTAGTAGTTGAAGTCTATACAGACAGCGGCAACTGGTCCAGCTATCCGCCTCATAAACACGATCAAGACAACTTGCCGGAGGAATCTTTCTTAGAAGAAACGTACTACCATGAATTAGACCCGGGACAGGGCTTTGTGTTTCAGCGTGTATATACAGATGACCGCTCCATTGACGAGACAATGACTGTAGAAAATGAAAACGTTGTCATTGTTCCTGCTGGATACCACCCGGTAGGCGTGCCAGACGGATACACATCCTACTATTTAAATGTCATGGCAGGGCCCACGCGGAAATGGAAGTTTCATAATGACCCGGCACATGAGTGGATTTTAGAACGTTAACAAGTGAGGAGTGGCTGTTTACGATGAAGTATACATTCAATGAAGAGAAGGCATTTGATATTGTTGCTATCGGCCGGGCATGTATTGATCTGAACGCAGTCGAATACAACCGCCCAATGGAAGAAACGATGACATTTTCAAAATATGTTGGCGGTTCACCTGCGAATATCGCGATCGGCAGCGCGAAGCTTGGCTTAAAAGCGGGCTTCATCGGCAAAATCCCAGATGACCAGCATGGAAGATTTATAGAGTCCTATATGAGAAAAACTGGCGTTGATACAACGCAGATGATTGTTGATCAAAATGGACATAAAGCAGGTCTTGCATTTACAGAAATCCTCAGCCCTGAAGAATGCAGCATCCTAATGTATCGCGATGATGTGGCGGATCTTTATCTTGAGCCTTCAGAGGTAAGCGAGGACTATATCGCAAATGCGAAAATGCTGCTTGTTTCCGGGACAGCACTTGCTAAAAGCCCATCAAGGGAAGCGGTGTTAAAAGCTGTTCAATACGCGAAAAAGCATCAGGTCAAAGTGGTGTTCGAACTGGATTACCGCCCGTACACGTGGCAGTCAGCAGATGAAACAGCCGTTTACTATTCTTTGGTCGCCAAGCAGTCTGATATCGTCATCGGCACACGTGATGAATTTGATGTGATGGAAAACCGCACAGGCGGAAGCAATGAAGAATCCGTCAATCATTTATTTGACCATTCAGCCGACCTCGTTGTCATCAAACACGGCGTCGAAGGCTCTTATGCATACAGCAAATCTGGCGAGGTATTCCGCGCCCAAGCGTACAAGACAAAAGTGCTGAAAACCTTTGGAGCCGGTGACTCCTATGCGTCAGCCTTTATCTATGGCCTTGTCAGCGGAAAAGACATCGAAACGGCATTGAAATACGGCAGCGCGTCAGCCTCCATTGTGGTGAGCAAGCACAGTTCGTCTGAAGCGATGCCGACTGCGGATGAAATCGTACAGCTTATTGACGCACAGTCATAATTGAAAAAGATCGAGTAAAGGTGGGATCGTTTGTGGGTAAGAAAATTCGCTTAACAACAGCACAAGCGCTGATTAAATTCTTAAACCAGCAGTACATCCATGTAGATGGAAAGGAAGAGCCTTTCGTTGAAGGGATTTTCACGATTTTCGGTCATGGAAACGTATTAGGGATTGGCCAGGCGCTTGAGCAGGATGCAGGCCATTTGAAAGTCTATCAAGGGAAAAATGAACAAGGAATGGCGCATGCCGCAATGGCGTACAGCAAACAAATGCTAAGAAGAAAAATATATGCGGTCTCTACATCCGTCGGACCGGGAGCGGCCAACTTAGTGGCGGCAGCCGGCACTGCATTGGCAAATAATATCCCGGTTCTCTTGATTCCGGCAGATACATTTGCGACAAGACAGCCAGACCCTGTACTGCAGCAAATGGAGCAAGAATACAGTGCGGCGATTACAACAAACGATGCATTGAAACCTGTATCGAGATACTGGGACCGCATTACGCGCCCTGAGCAGCTTATGAGCAGTTTGCTGCGCGCGTTTGAAGTCATGACTGATCCGGCAAAAGCAGGTCCGGCAACGATTTGTATTTCTCAGGATGTCGAAGGAGAAGCATACGACTTTGATGAAAGTTTCTTCGTCAAACGGGTTCACTATATTGATCGCATGCAGCCGAGCGAGCGCGAGCTTCAAGGTGCGGCGGAGCTGATTAAAGCCAGCAAAAATCCTGTGATCCTCGTCGGCGGAGGCGCAAAATACTCCGGTGCGCGCGATGAATTGGTTGCCATATCTGAAGCGTATCACATTCCGTTAGTTGAAACGCAGGCAGGAAAGTCGACAGTTGAAGCTGATTTTGAGAACAACCTCGGCGGAATGGGCATCACAGGTACACTTGCGGCAAATAAAGCGGCTCGCCAAGCTGATTTGATTATCGGTATCGGCACAAGATATACGGATTTTGCGACATCCTCTAAGACCGCTTTTGATTTTGATAAAGCGAAGTTTCTGAACATCAATGTCAGCCGAATGCAGGCGTATAAGCTCGACGCGTTCCAAGTGGTAGCGGATGCGAAAGTGACGCTTGGCAAACTTCACGGCCTGCTTGAAGGCTATAAGAGTGAATTTGGCTCAACGATTAAAGAGCTGAAGGACGAATGGCTCGCTGAACGCGAACGCCTCAGCAAAGTGACGTTTAAACGGGAAGCATTTGATCCGGAAATCAAACATCATTTCTCTCAAGAGGTTCTAAATGAATACGCTGACGCGTTGAATACTGAGCTTCCGCAAACAACGGCATTGCTGACAATCAACAAGACGATTCCTGAAGACAGCGTGATCATCTGTTCAGCAGGCTCCCTACCAGGAGATTTGCAGCGTCTGTGGCATTCAAATGTTCCGAATACGTATCACCTGGAATACGGGTATTCCTGCATGGGCTATGAAGTGTCCGGGACACTGGGTCTTAAACTGGCCCATCCTGACAGAGAAGTGTATTCCATTGTCGGAGACGGCAGCTTCCTGATGCTTCACTCCGAGCTGATTACGGCGATTCAGTACAACAAGAAAATCAATGTGCTGCTCTTTGATAACTCTGGTTTTGGATGTATCAACAACTTGCAAATGGATCATGGCAGCGGCAGCTACTATTGCGAGTTCCGCACAGATGACAACCAGATTTTAAATGTCGATTACGCGAAAGTCGCTGAGGGATACGGCGCGAAAACCTACCGTGCAAACACAGTAGAAGAATTAAAAGCGGCGTTAGAGGATGCGAAGAAACAGGAAGTATCAACGTTAATTGAAATGAAGGTTCTGCCAAAAACAATGACGGACGGCTATGACAGCTGGTGGCATGTCGGCGTAGCAGAGGTGTCTGAACAAGAAAGCGTTCAGAAAGCATACGAAGCAAAAGAGAAAATGCTGGAATCTGCGAAGCAGTATTAGAGGGGAGGCACCATAGATGGGCAAATATGAAATCCTGTGGGGGATCGCTCCCATTGGATGGCGGAATGATGACATGCCTGAAATCGGAGCGGGAAATACACTTCAGCATTTGTTAAGTGATATTGTTGTCGCGCGTTTTCAAGGCACGGAGGTCGGGGGCTTTTTCCCCGAACCTGCCATCCTGAACAAAGAGCTGAAGCTTCGGAATTTACGCATTGCGGGAAAATGGTTCAGCAGTTTTATTTTGCGTGACGGACTTGGTGAAGCGGCAAAGGCGTTTACCCTGCATTGTGAGTATTTGCAGCAAGTAAACGCGGATGTCGCAGTTGTCTCTGAACAAACCTACAGCGTACAAAGCTTGGAGAAAAACGTGTTCACAGAGAAGCCGCACTTTACGGATGATGAATGGGAGCGGCTTTGCGAAGGGCTGAATCATCTGGGCACAATTGCTGACCAGCATGGCTTGAAGCTTGTGTATCATCACCATCTTGGCACTGGCGTCCAAACAGCAGAAGAAGTGGACCGCCTGATGGAAGGTACAGACCCCGCGCATGTACACCTCCTCTATGATACAGGGCATGCGTATATTTCTGACGGTGACTACATGGGAATGCTTGAGAAGCATATCGGCCGCATTAAGCATGTGCACTTTAAAGATGCCCGCCTGAATGTCATGGAACAATGCAGGCTTGGAGGGGAATCGTTTCGACAAGCATTTTTAAAAGGCATGTTCACGGTTCCCGGTGATGGATGCATTGATTTTAGAGAAGTATATCAGCTGCTGTTGAAGCATGATTACTCCGGATGGATTGTCGTTGAAGCTGAACAGGACCCCGATGTTGCAAACCCGCTTGAGTATGCATTGATCGCGAGAAACTATATTGATGAGCAGTTGTTGGACCTGGCTTAATGGGGACTGAATATATGGGCAATACCAATGGAGATTCGGCCTTCAATAAACGGACAATCGCGGCAGCATTGGCCAACTACATTGATGCCGGTTCAATTGTGGCGGGCTCTGCTGGTTTATCGTTATGGGTCAGTTACCTAAAGCTTTCTGATACGCAAATCGGGCTGCTCGGCGCGCTAAGTGCAAATGCAATTTCTGCCGCTGTCGGCGCACTGCTTGGCGGGTATCTAGCTGATAAAGTTGGGCGGAAGGCTGTTTATACCAATAGCATGCTGGTTTATGCACTAGGGATTTGCTTGGTTCTGTTTGGGGTTAATTTCCCCATGTTGTTAAGCGGTTACATGATCATCGGTTTATCAGTGGGAGCTGACATTACCGCCTCATGGACCATTATTGCAGAAAATGCGCCAAAGAAAAATCGGGCCCGCCATTGCGGCGTGGCACAAGTCGCCTGGGCCGCGGGGGCAGTCGTTGTGCTGCTTCTCTCCGTACTGGTCGGTGATTTAGGCCTCTTGGGGAATAAAATTGTATTTGCCCACCTGCTTGTCATTGCGCTGATTACGTACATCCTGAGAATCAGGCTTCCGGAGTCAGACGCCTGGCAGTCAAAAAATCAGCCGGAAGATGCTCAGTCAGAGAAGCCGGCCGTACTGAATAAAACATCGTATTTTGATTTGCTCAAGCCAATGTATGTAAAAAACATACTGTTTTTGATGGGTGTGTACCTGGTTTGGAACTTAGCCGCCGGGGTGATGGGCTTCTTTATGCCATACATTTATCAGCAGGTCGGCGGTGTATCTGCCAACATGGCAAACCTTTTGCAAATGGGACTCTTTATCTTTACGGGATTGGGGGTCGCTTTGATCTTCATGCCCTTTGCCGACAAATATAGAAAAACCGTGTTTGGAATCGCTGCTTTTATGGCAGTGATCGGATGGACGCTGTTTCTGCTGCCGGTTGAAGGCCTGCCGGTTCTGCTCCTGTTTATTGTCATGATCGGGATCAACAACGGAGCCGGGCAGCAAGCCAACTATCAGTTATGGGCCAGTGAAATCTTTCCTACGCAATATCGTGCTTCTGCACAGGGACTGATGTTTTTCTTAGTCCGTATTTCAATAGGGATTTGGAGTCTGTTTGTCCCAATGATTATGACCAATTTCGGCATTGGAACGATGGCTGCAATTCTCCTCGGATGTGTGACGGCCAGTATGATTATCGGGCTTCTCTTCGCGCCGAATACGTCTGGCAAGTCGCTTGAACAAATCCAAGAGGAACTCTACGAATCTCCTCGGAGCCAAGTAAAGCAAGAAACAAAAAGCAAAATGATGTAACCAACAGAAGGAGTGGCTGTCAATGAGTTTACGTATTGGCGTAATTGGAACTGGAGCAATCGGAAAAGAACATATTAACCGCATCACGAACAAGTTGTCCGGCGCAGAAATTGTCGCTGTAACGGATGTTAATCAAGAAGCTGCACAAAAGGTCGTTGAGCAATACCAATTAAACGCGACGGTTTATCCGAATGATGACAGCCTGCTTGCAGACAAAAATGTAGACGCTGTCTTAGTGACAAGCTGGGGACCTGCCCATGAATCGAGCGTGCTGAAAGCGATTAAAGCCCAGAAATATGTGTTCTGTGAAAAACCGCTCGCGACAACGGCTGAAGGATGCATGCGCATCGTCGAAGAGGAAATCAAAGTGGGCAAACGCCTAGTTCAAGTCGGCTTCATGCGCCGTTATGACAGCGGTTACGTACAGCTGAAGGAAGCACTCGATAATCATGTTATTGGCGAGCCGCTTATGATTCACTGCGCGCACCGCAACCCGACTGTGGGAGATAACTACACAACGGATATGGCCGTAGTCGACACGCTTGTTCATGAAATTGATGTACTGCACTGGCTCGTCAATGATGACTACGAGTCCGTTCAAGTCATCTATCCAAAAAAATCGAAAAATGCACTTCCGCATTTGAAAGATCCGCAAATCGTATTGATTGAAACGAAAGGCGGCATCGTCATAAATGCTGAAATCTATGTGAACTGTAAATACGGCTATGACATTCAATGTGAAATTGTAGGAGAAGACGGCGTCATCAAGCTTCCTGAACCATCAAGCATCAGCATGAGAAAAGAAGGCAAATTCAGCACAGATATTCTGATGGATTGGCAGAGACGCTTTGTTGCTGCGTACGATGTGGAAATCCAAGACTTCATTGATTCGATCCAAAGGAAAGGTGAAGTCAGCGGACCGACGGCATGGGACGGCTATATTGCTGCTGTTACGACTGACGCGTGTGTAAAAGCCCAGGAATCTGGACAAAAAGAAAAGGTTGAATTGAAGGAAAAACCGGAATTCTATCAATCGTTTACAACAGTTGAAAACTAAAAAAATAGAGGAGTGAAAAATATGAAATTAGCATTGGATCCATCGATGTATCGTGATGATTTAACGTTAGAGGAAATGGTCTATAAAACGGCAGAGCTTGGCTATGAATATATTGAGCTATCGCCGCGCGAGGATTTTTGTCCATTTTATAAATATCCGAAAGTCGACTCAGCAAAAATCAAACAATTAAAGCGGCTTTTACGGGATACTGGTGTTAAGCTTTCATCGCTGCTTCCTCTTTATCACTGGGCGGGTCCTGATGAAGACCGCCGCCAGGCTGCAGTGCGCAATTGGAAAAGGGCGATCGAAATTGCGGTTGAACTTGAAGTGGATCTGATGAACAGTGAGTTTAGCGGTTCAAAATATGATCCTTTAACAAGTGAAGAGAAATTTATCAAATCCATGGATGAGCTTCTGCCAGTCTTTGAAAAGGAAGGCATTAAACTTAATCTTCAAGCCCATCCATACGATTTTATCGAAACGCACAAAGGTGCGATGGATATGATCCGCGCGCTTGACAAGGATTGGATCAATCTTGTCTACTCGACTGCGCATACGTTCTTCTATGATGACGGCAAAGGCGACATTGAGACCATGTTTGACGAAGCCGGCGACCGCCTCACACATGTTTTATTTGCAGATACCTTTAATCATAAAGCGGCTCATGGCCTGCGCTACATCGTCAATCCGCCTGACGCAAAAGTAACGGTTCACCAGCATTTGGACATTGGGCAAGGTGAGGTTGATTTTGATACGATTTTCAGAAAACTGAGAGAAATGAAGTTCGACGGAATTGCGACGAATGCAGTATTTGCTTGGGTCGACGAAAGAGCGGATGAATCAAGCCGATTTATGCTCAAAAAAATGAAAGAAGAATTAGGTCTGGCATAAGCTGAGCATGGAGTTCGGCGGGATATGGCGAACAGCCTTCCTGCCGAACTCCCTTCATATCTAAAACGCAGATGGGGGAGTCTGACATGAAACTTTGTTTTAATGAAGCAACAACATTGGAAAACTCAAATCTTAAACAGGATTTAGAACTATGCGAAAAGCATGGCTATGATTATATTGAAATCCGAACAATGGATAAGCTGCCGGAGTACTTAAAAGACCATTCATTGGATGATCTTGCGGAGTATTTTCAAACCCATCACATCAAACCGCTTGCCTTAAACGCACTCGTTTTCTTCAATAATCGTGATGAAAAGGGCCACAATGAGATCATCGCTGAATTTAAAGGCATGATGGAAACATGCAAAACCCTCGGTGTGAAATATGTGGTGGCCGTTCCGCTTGTGACTGAGCAGAAGATTGTAAAAGAAGAGATCAAAAAGAGCAGTGTAGAGGTGCTGACTGAGCTTTCAGATATCGCGGAGCCGTACGGCGTAAAAATCGCGCTTGAATTTGTCGGCCATCCGCAATGTACGGTCAATACGTTTGAACAGGCGTATGAGATCGTAAACACAGTTAACCGTGACAATGTCGGGCTTGTCCTTGACAGTTTCCACTTCCATGCAATGGGTTCAAATATTGAAAGCTTAAAGCAGGCGGACGGAAAGAAAATTTTCATCTATCATATCGACGATACCGAAGATTTCCCTATCGGCTTTTTAACGGATGAGGATCGTGTATGGCCGGGCCAAGGTGCGATTGACTTAGATGCCCACTTATCAGCCCTGAAGGAAATCGGCTTCTCTGATGTTGTATCGGTTGAGCTCTTCCGGCCTGAATACTATAAGCTGAGTGCTGAGGAAGCCATTCAAACAGCGAAAAAAACAACGGTTGATGTCGTATCAAAATATTTCAACATGTAATGGATAAAGGAGGGGTGGACATGGCTTTTGTATCGATGAAAGAGCTTCTTGAAGATGCAAAGCGGGAGCAATATGCAGTCGGCCAGTTTAATATCAACGGTTTGCAGTGGACGAAGGCAATTTTGCAAGCGGCGCAAAAGGAGCAATCACCAGTCATCATCGCGGCTTCCGATCGCCTGGTCGACTATTTAGGCGGATTTAAAACGATTGCCGCCATGGTCGGCGCGTTAATGGAGGAAATGGCGATTACCGTTCCCGTGGTGCTTCATCTTGATCACGGAAGCAGTGCGGAACGCTGCAGACAGGCCATTGATGCCGGATTCAGCTCAGTGATGATTGACGGCTCTCATCAGCCGATTGACGAGAATATCGCGATGACAAAAGAAGTCACCGATTATGCCGCAAAGCACGACGTGTCAGTAGAAGCCGAAGTCGGCACGGTCGGCGGAATGGAAGACGGGCTGGTCGGCGGGGTCCGCTATGCCGATATCACGGAATGTGAGCGGATCGTCAAAGAAACCAATATCGACGCGCTAGCCGCTGCCCTCGGCTCTGTACACGGCAAATATCAGGGTGAGCCGAATCTCGGATTTAAGGAAATGGAGGCTATCTCCCGCATGACTGATATTCCCCTCGTTCTTCACGGGGCATCCGGGATTCCGCAGGATCAGATCAAAAAAGCCATCACGCTCGGCCACGCGAAGATCAATATCAATACGGAATGTATGGTAGCCTGGACAAACGAAACACGCCGCATGTTTCAGGAAAACAGCGATCTGTACGAACCGCGCGGCTATATAACACCCGGCATTGAAGCCGTGGAAGAGACAGTGCGAAACAAAATGAGGGAGTTCGGATCAGCCGGTAAAGCTGCTAGGCAGCAGGTCGGCTGAAAAGACCAGAAACCGCCGGAATGGCGGTTTTTTTGTGCGGTATTGCGTCCGTACCCCCGAAACGATTATGATGATGGCAACAGCGTAAAAAAACGGGAGTGGTTCAGTTTGAATAAAATCATGATTGTGGAAGACAGTGAAGACATTCGCGGACTATTGCAGAATTATCTTGAAAAATACGGATACCAAACAGTGGTCGCCGCGGATTTCACGGCTGTTCTTGATGTCTTTTTGCGAGAAAAGCCTGATGTGGTGCTGCTTGATATCAACCTGCCGTCCTATGACGGCTATTATTGGTGCCGCCAGATCCGCCAGCACTCCACAAGCCCGATCATTTTCATTTCAGCCAGAAGCGGGGAAATGGATCAGGTGATGGCGATTGAAAACGGCGGCGATGATTATATTGAAAAGCCGTTTTCTTATGATATTGTGCTTGCGAAAATCAAAAGCCAGATTCGCAGGGCATACGGAGAGTATGCGGTGAAGCAGGGCGAAAGAATCGTGGAATTCGAGGGCGCACAGCTGTATGTGGAGCGATTTGAACTGCGTTATCAAGAAGAAAAGTGCGAGCTGTCAAAGAAAGAAAGCAAGCTTTTAGAAGTGCTGCTGGAACGAGGAGAAAAGGTAACAGGAAGAGACCGGCTAATGGAAAAAACGTGGGACACTGATCTGTTCATCGATGACAATACGCTGAATGTATATATCACCCGTTTGCGCAAAAAGCTTCGTGACTTAGGGGTGCCTTTTTCGATTGAATCTGTCCGCGGTGAAGGATATCAGTTGAGGCCGCTGTCATGAAACTGTTTTTACGGACTCATGTACTCTTGATATGGCTTTTCCTGATTCAAGGCATTTTTGTTTTTACGTACTATTGGTTTGCGGGCCAGCGTTCTCTTGCCCATTTATTCTATATACTCGGCGTACAGCTGCTGTTGTTAGCTGCGTATTTGATCTATCGCTGGTATCAACACCGCGGCGTTTATCAGTGGCTCAGCTCCCATCAGGAGGATGCGGAAGTGCCTGATTTGGGTTCTTCTCTGTTTTGTTTTGAGCTTTATGAAAAACAAATGGAACTGAACCGCCTCCACAATCAGAAGCTTCATGAAACAGAAGCGAAGCTGGAAGCCAGGGTGACCTATATGAACCAGTGGGTGCACCAAGTGAAAACGCCGCTTTCTGTTATTAATTTAATCATTCAGGAAGAGGACGAGCCCATTTTTGGGCAAATCAAAAGAGAAATCCGGCAGATTGAATACGGATTGGAAACATTGCTGTATTCCTCAAGGCTCGACCTGTTTGAGCGAGATTTCAAAATAGAAGCGGTCTCTTTATCCGACATTCTTCAAACCGTTATTCAAAGCTATAAACGGTATTTTATTGAGCACCGTGTATATCCGAAAACAAACATTCTTACTGACGATACGATTTATACAGACCCTAAATGGCTGAAATTTGCGATTGGGCAGGTCGTGACAAACGCGGTGAAATATTCTGCGGGCATGAGTGACCGGATTGAGCTGACGATTTATCAGCAGGAGGATAAAACTGTCTTAGAAGTAAGAGATTATGGCGTTGGTATTCCCTCGCAGGATATCAAGCGTGTGTTTGATCCCTATTACACAGGCGAAAACGGGCGGCGTTTCCAAGAGTCAACCGGGATAGGCCTTCATCTGGTAAAAGAAATCACGGAAAAACTGAATCATGAAGTAGAGATTAGCTCTGCTCCTGGAAAGGGCACAGCGGTACAGTTTTTATTTCTTACAAAAGTGTAAGGAGGCATTAAGAAAACCGCATAGCACACTGTCATCCCTCTTGATAAGATTTGTGTACCAGCTTATCAGGAGGGTTTTTTATGAGCTTTCCGCAGACACATGATAAGCCAGTTTCTGATGAACAATAACGATAAGGAGGATTCTCATGGCGAATATGCTCGAGGTCAAACATATAAACAAAACCTATAAAGGACAAGTGTCCTATCAAGCCTTAAAGCAAATTTCATTTTCAATAGAAGAAGGTGGGTTCACGGCGGTGATGGGACCGTCCGGCTCAGGAAAAACAACACTATTGAATATCATTTCAACGATCGACCGGCCGGATTCAGGCGATATCCTGATTCACGGAGAAAACCCGCACCGGCTGAAGCGGACAAAGCTCGCTCATTTCCGCAGAAAGCAGCTTGGATTTGTGTTTCAGGATTTCAACCTTCTGGACACGCTGACGATCGGTGAAAATATCATGCTGCCGTTAACGCTAGAAAAAGAAGCGCCGTCTGTCATGGAGGAAAAACTGCACGGCATCGCGGCAAAGCTCGGAATCGAAGACCTACTCAACAAACGGACGTTTGAAGTATCCGGAGGCCAGCGCCAGCGGGCCGCCATCGCAAGAGCGGTCATTCATAAGCCGTCACTCATTCTGGCCGATGAACCGACGGGAAACCTTGATTCCAAAGCGTCAAAAGACGTCATGGAAACGATGCAGAGCCTGAATCAGAATGATCATGTCACGGCTTTGATGGTGACCCACGATCCGGTTGCGGCAAGCTACTGCCGCCGCGTCATCTTTATAAAAGACGGCGAACTGTTTAATGAGATTTACCGCGGGGAAAATCGCCAAGTATTTTATGAACAAATTCTTGATGTGCTGTCTATGCTGGGGGGGAACGCGAATGACCTTTCTTCAGTTCGCTTATAAAAACGTCACGAGAAACAAAAGGGCCTATCTTGCATTCTTTTTAAGCAGCGCCTTTTCCGTTTTGATTTTCTTTACCTTTGCGATGTTCCTGTTTCATCCGGCATTAAAGGAAGGCTACCTGAATAACATCGCTAAAAAAGGATTAACCGCCGCGGAATGGATGATCTTTGTTTTTTCTTTCTTGTTTGTTCTGTATTCGGTTAATGCATTTTTGAAATCGAGAAATAAAGAATTCGGCATCCTGCTTATGCAGGGCATTACGCCGGGACAGCTGAGAAAGCTCATTACTGCGGAAAATATGATCATCGGCGTCATGTCGATTGCAGCCGGAATTATCGGCGGCTTCATTTTTTCGAAAACGTTCTTTACGGTCGGCGCTTATATTTTAGAAATGGACGCGCTGCCTTTGTATATGCCTTGGAAAGCGCTCGGTATTACGGCTGGCGGATTTCTGCTCTTATTTTTCCTTTTATCGCAGTTCACGATCCTTTTTGTCAGATCAAATACGGTTATTAAATTAATAAAGGGCACTGACAAGATTAAGCCGGAGCCAAAGCCGTCCGTGCTACTGTCCTTATTCGGCATCGCCTGTCTGTGCGGCGGGTACGGCATGGTCCTTAAAGGCAATGTCCACGGAACCGAACCGTTTATCATTTTACTGCTCACCGTCATCGGAACGTATTTCTTTTTCAGCCAAAGCAGCATCTGGATTCTGCGCGCGCTGAAGAAGTGGAAAACCTTTTATCTGCGCGGGAAAAATGTCATTTGGGTTTCTGATCTTGTCTATCGTTTAAAAGACAACGCCCGCCTGTTCTTTATTGTCAGCATTATTTCGGCAGTTGCGTTTACGGCGACAGGCGTGCTCGCGATGTACAAAGCGACAGTCGGGGCGGAAGAGTCCGCCTATGAGATGGAGTATATATCTTTCAGCAACAATCCAAAAGAACAGACTCATTTGAAAGATATTGACCATGAACTGAAAACACACGGCTTTACGTATAAGAAAGACAAAATAGATGTTTCCTATATTCGCTATCAGGAAGGAGATACTGTTCCACCTGTGTATATGATCAGCGAATCGGATGCGGCAAAATACTTCCATGTCAAGCTGAACGGCCTGAAACATGATGAGGCTGTCTACTTCCCGGGCACGTATGACCGCAATTTCAAAAACGAAGCGCCGGATCAGCTGAAGCTGCTGAACCAGAAAGGCAAGCCGTCTGGCCAAAAACTGTCGGTAAAAGAAGTCAAAAAACCGCTGATTTCATTGAATGCCATCATCGCGGTGAATGATCAAACCTTTGAACAGCTGAAATCACTCGGTGATAAAGCGTCATTATACGGCTACAGCTATGATCATTGGAAAGACAGTCTTGAGATCAGCCAATCCTTGCAAAATGAGATTTACGGCAATTATATCGACGTGCATTCTGATTTTGCTTCAAAAGCCGGGACTTACTATGATACGGTGCAGCTGCCGAGCCTGAGTTTATTTATCGGCCTGTTTATCGCAATTGTATTCTTTGTCGCGGCAGCAAGTTTCTTATATTTCAGGCTGTTCACTGATTTAGATGAAGACCGGGAGCGCTACCGTTCACTGGCCAAAATCGGCCTGAGTGAGCGTGAAATGGCACAAAGCGTGACAATACAATTGGCCATTCTTTTCTTCTTTCCATTTGTCATTGCCGTCATGCATACGCTGTTTGCCTTGAGAACATTGGCTGTGGAAGGCTATTCCGATGTAGCGGGGCCGCTCAGTCTCACCATCGGAGGGTTTTTCATTTTTCAGCTTCTATTCTTCCTCGCGGTGCGGTCAAGCTATTTGAAAAAAATGAACAAGTAAGGGAGTGCAAAGATGAAAAAAGCAATGGCAATCCTGGCCGTCTTGGCGGCTGCTGCCGTAATATGCGGGCTTCTCTTTTTTCATAACGATGTTACAGACAGATTTAATCCGTTTATTCACCAGCAAGATGTCTATGTGCAGATTGATCGAGATGGCAGACATCTTAGCCCGGGCGGTACTGAATATACATTAGACGGATATAATGCATCCGGGAAAAAAGAAGAAGTGACCTTTTTCGCCGGCAAAGAGCTTCGGAAGAACGCGTATTTGAAGGTGAAGGCGAAAGGAAAGTATGTCGAGACTTGGGAAGAAGTCAAGTTTGAAGATATGCCGGACTCCGTACAGCCAAAATTAAAGTGAATCATAAAAAACGGCACAGCGTCATGACTGTGCCGTTTTTTTATTTTTTATTTTCTTCGGCCCGTTTGATCAGCATGTCGGTGATGATATCCACCTGTTTGCTGACGGAAATCGGATCGTACGGGTAGAACGTGTCAAAGTCATTGATAAACACGCGATTATGTTTGACAGCGTCCAGGTTTTTCCAAATAGAGGATTCCTTCAGCTTGTCGAGTGTTTTGCTTTCGCCTTTCGGATTGTAGTCCGTAATGAACATATAATCTGCGGCATAATCAGGAATGACCTCTTGAGAGAGCTGTTTCATCTCTCCTTTTTTGATGACATCTTGTTCAATCTTTTCAGGCGCTTTTAACCCGAGCGCATTGTATACAGCTTGGCCGCCGCGTCCGCCATTGTCATTGAACACCCAGAATTCACCCTTGTCCGTGTTTTCATAAATACCGAAAGTTGCATCCTTGTCGATGACATCGGCAATTTTCTTTTTAGCTGCTTCCGCTTTTTTGTTAAAGTCAGCCATAAATGATTTTGCTTTGTCTTTTGCTCCGGCGATATCCCCGAACATGTTGACTGTGCCTTCTACATTTTTCGCTGTGTTATAAGGTATAACAACCGTCGGAGCGATTTTCTTTAATTTATCGACATTCTCTTCATTCATGACAACAATTAGGTCAGGTTGAAGCTCCATCACTTTTTCAACGCTGATTGGATCACCGACATCCTTCACATTTTTCAGCTTTGATTTTAAAAACGGATTATCAAATGACCATGAGCCTGAGCCGACGACATTGGCCCCGACAGAAAGCAATTCGCCAGCATAAAAATCAGTGACGATGCGTTTCGGATGTGCAGGAATTGTGACGTTCCCTTTTGGTGATTTATATGTTCTCATTTCTGTCTTTTCGGAAGCAGAATCGCCTGAGCTCCCTTTCGAAGCTGTGCCGCTGCAAGCGCTGGCAAACATGAGAAGCAGCACCAGCATGCCCACGAGCAATGTGTTCTTTTTCATCAAGAACCCCCCAATATGTATATTAATTGATTAGTAATGATTATCATTATCAATTAATAATATAGCAAGAAACCTGTTCGCCGTCTATCACTATTTTAAAGGGAGAAAGTTTTTCCCGTTTATGGGTGACGCGGTATGCCTAATCGATTATTATAGGTAAATAGGAGGAGAAAAATATGGGAATTACAAAAAGAGGTGCCGCTTGGGAATGGCTGCATAGCTGGTGGATGCTGTTTATTTTCATGCCTTTTGCCATTACCAGTTTTTTTGCCTTTTTATTTATTGGCATCAAGGTTAGAAATAGAAAGTGGATCATGTACGGAATCATTTATTTTTTCATTTTTGCGTTTGGTTTTATTTTGCCCGATCTGCCTGGCGTTTTTATTGTGCTCCCGTTGTGGGCTGTGACCATTATTCACGGCTTTAAAGTGCGTCCGCTGTATTTGATTCAGCTGGATGTCTACAAAGATCATGTAGAGGCGCGGGCTTTTGCCGAGGCAAGAAGTGAAGCCGAGAGCAGATTTCATGCACCAAAACAGTCAATTCAAGATATACATATTCGCAAAGAACAGTAAGAAAAAAGCTCAACACTAGCATTGTGTTGAGCTTTTTATATGTTACTGCTGGTAGGATTGCTGCTGGAATGGCGTGTTTTGGCCGAATGGAAGTGTAGACACATTCGTATTCATCACGCTGGATTGTCCAGTGAGTTCCTGCTGCATTTGGTTGCACATGTTGACAACCTGCTGGCATTTTTGAATGGCCATGTCATGTCCGTGCAGCGCTTGCTGAATGGTATGTGCCGCTTGTTGTTCGTGGTTTAGAATCTGCTGCAGCATTTGGATGTTTTGCTGCTCCTGATGAAGCATTTGGCGATATTGCTGACTGCTTTGTTGTGTTTGCTGAATGAGCTGCTGAGCAGTCTGGCGGCATTGGTTCAGCTGCTGCAGGCTGTGTTGTGTATGATGCATGAATCATTCCTCCATATGATCGATTGACGTGAGTCGGTATTATCATGCAACCTCAATAAAAAGAAATTCTGTAAATAAGGAACTACAATTATTTTCCTCGGCCCCTCTATCTTTGAATGAAAACGGTAAAGATTGTATACTGGTACAAACCCTTTTTATGTAAATGCTCCGTTTTAAAACCATAAGGATTGCGGAAAACGAAACCCTGAAAATCGGGAGAATCGTATTCCGCATTTTTTCTTTGCCTGCTTCAGAAACCGCCTTCCCCTGCAGTAAATGGGATATTCAGCCTGTTTTCTACTGTGCGGAGACGCTGATTGAGCCGATTTAAGCGGCGTGTATGGCGTTCAACAGCCTGGCTTAACTGATTAACCTGTTCAGCAATCCGTGCAATTTCCCGATTTTGACGGCGGTCTTCGTTTGTCAGACGGGTTAATTCTCTCGACTGCTGTTGATTTTGCCGTTCAAGTGCTGCGATTCTTCTTTCCAAAGCCGGCTGTCTATCCATTTGGTAGGGCTCGTATACATCCTGCTGCGGATAAGGATTGTATTCATAGTGGCTATAGTAAGGTTCCTGCTGAGGAAGCTGCGGGCTGTAATACTGATATGGATTCATGTCATCAATCTCCTTAAAAATAAAATGTGGGTGAATTCCTTATAACTTATGTAGTCATTGGCACAGTGCCACGGCATTTGCCCAAAAAGAGGAGGAAAGGATGGTGATCACCTTGAGAAACAAATGTGGCATTTTGCTTTTAACTGCTGTGTGCATCACGTTATCGGGCTGTCAACAACAAAAAGAGGAAATGCCTTTTTATTTCGGAACGTGGGATGAGGGAATTACCCCGGGACCCATGGACGGCGTGAAATCAGCAACAGTCACCTTTACCAAAGACGAGGTGGTGGAGACGGAAGTGATTGAAGGAAGAGGAGAGGTGCAACTGCCTTTTATGGCATACAAGGTGGTTTCCCAAAGTACTGACGGGTCCATCGAGATTCAGTATCTCGGACCTTATTATCCGCTCAAAAGCACGCTGAAAAGAGGAGAAAACGGGACGCTGATATGGGAGCAAAATGGCCAGACAAAAACGATGACAAGAATCAAATCATAGACCGGCAAGGAGGAGAAAGATGAGAAATAAAAAAGCTGAAAGACTGGTGTTAACAGGACTTATTTTACATATCATTCAGTGGATATTTATATTATGGGCTTTTCTCAAGATCAAACACTTATTGAGTGACTATTCCATCTATAATCCTCATGTGATCAGCGGATCGATGCAGTCCTTATCGTTTATAAAAATGATGCGCGCTATGATGTACTCAGGGGCAATCGTGAATTATGTGTTGTTTTTTGCGCTTGTATGGCTTATTTATTGTGTAGTGCTTCATGCCATCTTGATTGTTCTGGAAATGGCTGCTTACGTCATGATCAGGCGGAATCCTGCCTCTTCATGGGCATTCTTTTTGACGGCGGCGGGTGTGAAGCTTGCTATCTTGAATATCACCAGCATTCCTTTTTTAGCGGCCGGCTTCCTGCTGATGAAACAGGAAAAAGCAGAAAACGGCGGCGTGGAGACAAAAAGAAAGCGGAAACCGCGTACGCGTACCCGAAGACAAGGCCGGCGTCTAAACAGAATCCGGAGAAAATCATCTCTTCCGGTTGAATATCAAAAAGAAAAAACGATATGATGGGACTATAGCCTGAAAACGACACGAAGGAGATGCAGGATGTACAAACTAATTGCAATTGATATGGATGGAACACTTTTAAATGATCATCATGACGTAACAGAGGAGGTCCGCAACGCACTTCACGCGGCTAAAGCGGAAGGCGTCAAAATTGTGCTTTGCACCGGACGGCCGATCGGGGGTGTGCGGAGATATTTAGATGAACTGAATTTAATTGAAGAAGGCGACTATGTCATCGCGTATAATGGAGCGCTTGTTCAAAACACCCATACAAACGAAGTGGTCACGGAGCTGTCTCTCGGTTATGATGATTTGACTTCATTATATGACCTGAGCTTAGAGCTGAAGACACCGATGCATTTCTTTGACTCATCTAATTTGTATACGCCTAACCGGGATATTAGCGAATTTACCGTATACGAATCCTATGTGACACAAGTGCCGCTTCATTTCCGCAAGATTGACGAGGTGCCAAAAGATATCCTCATCCCGAAAGTGATGTTTATTGATAAACCGGAGAACTTAAGCCACGTCATTACATCGATTCCAAAAGACGTGAGAGAAAAATATACAATGGTCAGAAGCGCGCCTTTCTTTTATGAAATTCTGCATCCGGAAGCCAGTAAAGGAAATGCCGTTCGCCAGTTGGCACAGCTGCTTGGAATTGAACAGGCGGAAGTCATGTGCATAGGGGACAACGGGAACGACCTGACAATGATTGAATGGGCGGGCTGCGGCGTTGCCATGGCAAACGCCATCCCAGAAGTATTGGAAGCGGCAAACTTTCAAACACGCTCCAACAATGAACATGGCGTGGCGCATGCGATTCACGAGCTTGTTTTGGCGAAATAATGATATCCAGCCTTTTAGAAGGCTGGGTTTTTTTATTATGGCGGTTTTATTGTGCCTGTCGGGTCTGTAAACATCATCAGCCCTTTTGCGGAATGAACGCTAAGATTTCTTTTCCTGCTGCCTCTTTAGAACGTCAGCGATTGGTCATGAACCTGCATAATTTCTGATTGGCTCTGCTGCTGCAGAGGCCTGTAGAAATAAAAAGGAAGAAATCCCTATATACATCAGCATCGTATCTTTTTTTCTCATGAACGAATCTTCTTGTTCATTCTTTGTTTTGGGATGGATTCCTCGTTTTGATGTAATGTTAATCTTTTGACGAATCTATTTGCCTTTCGTTATGCTGATAAAACAAGTTGTTCACAAAATGTATGATATTAGCCTGAATTGAAAGGGGACTGAATCAGATGTGCACAAGTCTTACATTGGAAACTGCTGACCGGAATCATTTATTAGCGAGAACAATGGATTTTGCATTTCAGTTGGGGACAGAGGTTATTCTCTATCCGCGCCGTTACAATTGGATGAGTGAAGCTGACGGAAAGGCCCATCAGACACAGTACGCGTTTATCGGTATGGGGAGAAAACTTGGAAATATTTTATTTGCAGACGGCATTAATGAAAACGGTTTATCGTGTGCTGCGCTTTATTTTCCGGGCTATGCGGAGTACGAAAAAACGATACAGGAAGCCACTGTTCACATTGCCCCGCATGAGTTTGTGACATGGGCGCTGTCATCCTGTAAGTCTTTGGAAGACGTGAAAGAAAAGATGCGATCTTTAACGATTGTAGAGAAAAAATTAGATCTATTGGATACAGTTTTACCGCTTCACTGGATATTGTCAGACCGGACGGGACGCAGCCTGACGATAGAACCGAGAGCAGAGGGCCTAAAAGTCTATGACAATCAACCAGGTGTCATGACGAATAGCCCCGACTTTATATGGCATGTAACCAATCTGCAGCAATATACAGGAATAAGACCGAAACAATTAGAGAGCAAAGAGATGGGCGGATTAGCACTTTCCGCTTTTGGCCAAGGCTTAGGAACTATAGGCTTGCCGGGGGATTATACACCGCCTTCCCGGTTTGTCAGAGCTGTTTATTTGAAAGAACACCTAGAGCCGGCGGCCGATGAAACGAAAGGTGTAACAGCCGCTTTTCAGCTTTTGGCAAACATGACGGTACCCAAGGGCGCGGTGATAACGGAAAAAGACGAAATCCATTATACGCAATATACTTCCGTGATGTGCAACGACACGGGAAACTACTATTTTCACCTCTATGACAATCGGCAAATCCAAAAAGTAAATTTATTTCATGAAGACCTTGACCGTTTGGAGCCTAAAGTGTTTTCCGCTAAAGCAGAAGAGAGCATTCATGAGCTTAATTAATTCACATCAATAAGCTGATTCCGGTTTGAATCCGGAGTCAGCTTATTTTTTTATACGATAGTTACGGCGTATGAATGGATAGGCGGTTTGCCAAAAGCGATTAAAAGCGGAAATTTTTGAATAAAAACAGAGTCTCTGCTTCATCAGACTCAGTTTTTTTTACCGAGGATAGAGGTTGCACTAGTTGAATGAATCAATGCCGTTCCATCATGGTCACGCAAAGGTCTTTTCAGCTTGAATAGAAGAATTTAATCTCAACTCATTGACAAACTCGCAATACAAATGTACATTTTGATTTATTCATATTAAACAACTAGGAATATAGGGGTTTATTTTTCGGATTTTTCAGCCTAAAACATGATAAAAGGAGTAACGTCATGACAAGCAAAAAGAAACAAATCAAATTAGGGGTTTTTCTTGCGGGTACAGGACATCATGTGGCGTCTTGGCGGCATCCGGACGCGCCTGCGGATGCAAGCATGAATTTGGATTATTTTAAAGAGCTTGCGAGAACAGCGGAGCGGGGCAAGCTGGATATGCTGTTTTTAGCAGACAGCCTGTCAATCGACAGCAAGTCTCATCCAAATGTGTTAACAAGGTTTGAGCCATTTACTTTGCTCTCAGCTTTGGCGCAGGTGACATCAAGAATCGGCCTGACAGCAACAGCTTCCACAACATACAGCGAGCCGTTTCACATTGCCAGACAGTTTGCGTCATTGGATCATCTGTCTAACGGCCGTGCCGGATGGAATGTGGT
Source organism: uncultured Bacillus sp. (assembly GCF_958411575.1). NCBI lineage: Bacteria > Bacillati > Bacillota > Bacilli > Caryophanales > Bacillaceae > Bacillus > uncultured Bacillus sp. The sequence continues at coordinate 615,768 of NZ_CATYRA010000001.1, read as the reverse complement.
CACTTCATCTATTGAATCAACAGCGCTGAATTTCAGCGGTGAACAGCACCTTGAACACCATTTGCGCTATCAGCGGGCAGAGGAATTTGTTGAGGTTGTAAAGGGGCTTTGGGATTCTTGGGAAGAGGACGCCTTTGTCCGCAATAAAGAAACAGGTGAATTCTTTGAGAAGGAAAAAATGCACGAGCTGAACCACAAAGGAGACTATTTTTCGGTTCGCGGGCCTCTGAACGTTTCAAGAACGCCGCAGGGCCAGCCGGTTATTATTCAGGCGGGCTCATCAGGGGACGGGAAAGCGCTGGCTGCCAAAACGGCTGAAGTGATTTTCACAGCGCAAAACCATTTGGAATCGGCACAGGAATTTTATCAATCGATTAAAGAGCAGGCTGCGGAATTCGGACGTGATCCAGAAAAAATTGCAATCATGCCGGGTATTTTCCCGATCATTGCTGATACCGAAGAAGCAGCACAAGCCAAATACAAGGAGCTTCAAGATCTGATCATTCCATCCGTCGGTCTGCACATTCTCCAAAATTATCTAGGCGGAATTGATTTGTCAGCATATCCGCTTGACGGGCCGCTGCCGAAGCTTGACGCGGATGCATCCAACGCGGTAAAGAGCCGATTCAAGCTTGTTCAAGAAATGGCTGAACGAGACAATATGACGATACGCGAGCTTTACAAATATGTTGCAGGCTCCAGAGGCCATCATATCTTCGTCGGTACGCCGGAGCAGCTCGCTGACAAGATACAGGAATGGGTGGATAAGAAAGCGTGTGACGGGTTTAACATCATGCCTCCGCTTCTTCCGGAAGGAATTGAAGTGTTTGTTGATCAAGTGGTTCCGATTTTACAGAAGCGCGGCGTGTTCAGAAAAGAATATGAAGGCACAACATTGAGAGAGCATTTTGGTTTGGAAAAGCCGGTAAACCGTTATGCAAAGTAAGGAGGAACGCTCTATGAAGGCACAATATCGCCTTGCAGTTGAACGTGATGCTGAACAGCTTCTCGAGCTGACATGGCGCGCCTATGAACCGATTCGAAAGCTCGGCATTCGTTTTGCCGCGGCCCAAGCGGATCTAGATCTGGTCTTAAACAATATCCGAAAAAACGCCTGTTACGTCATGGAAGAAGACGGGCGGATCATTGCGACCATCTCCTTAAGGATGCCGTGGGGACAGCAGCCGGGACCTTATGGCGTTCCGCATATCTGGTGGTTCGCCGTGGACCCTGACACCGGTCAAAAAGGAATCGGAACAAAACTGCTTCAATGGCTTGAGGAATCAATCCTCCGCGATACGTTAAAGGTTCCGTTTGTCTCACTCGGAACAGCGGATAAGCATCCGTGGCTGATTGAGATGTACGAACGAAAAGGCTATGTCCGCGCAGGTGAACAAGACCTTGGCAAAGGGCATATGACAGTCTATATGAAAAAACAATTGCGAAATGACCTATAAAAGAGAAAAGGCGGGGAAATCAAAATGAAAAAGAAAAAGTGGACTGTGCTGTTCGTTGCCGCATTATTAGCGGTGCTCTCAGCTTGCGGCAATGGAAACAGCAGCAGTAAAGAGGATGACAACGTACTTCATGTCGGTGCAACCGGGCAGAGCTACCCGTTTGCTTATAAAGAAAACGGAAAACTGACAGGGTTTGATGTGGAAGTAATGGAAGCGGTCGCTAAGAAAATTGACATGAAACTGGACTGGAAGCTGCTTGAATTCAGCGGGCTGATGGGGGAGCTTCAAACAGGAAAGCTTGACACCATTTCCAACCAGGTAGCGGTGACAGATGAACGCAAGGAAATGTATCACTTTACTGAACCATACGCTTATGCGGGAACACAGATTGTCGTCAAAAAAGACAATCATGACATCAAATCAGTTGATGATTTAAAAGGGAAGACGGTCGCTGCCGTTCTCGGTTCAAATCATGCAAAAAACCTTGAAAGCAAAGATCCTGATAAAAAAATCAATATCAAAACATACGAAACACAAGAAGGCACGCTGAAGGATGTCGCTTACGGCCGCGTAGACGCTTATGTCAACAGCCGAACCGTGCTGATCGCGCAAATGAAGAAAACCGGCTTGCCGTTAAAGCTTGCAGGAGATCCGATTGTTTACGAACAAGTTGCATTCCCATTTGCCAAGGACGACGCACACGATAAGCTCCGCAAAAAAGTTAATAAAGCGCTTGATGAATTACGTAAAGACGGAACACTGAAAAAGCTCTCCGAAAAATATTTTAATGAAGATATCACAGTAGAACAGAAGCATTAAGAAACGGCGGTGAATCACCAGAATGAACACAATTGATTGGGAATTCATGATATCAGCGTTCCCGACTTTAATTCAGGCTCTTCCGATCACCTTGTTTATGGCCATAGCGGCTATGGTTTTTGCCATTATCGGAGGACTTATTCTCGCACTTATCACAAAGAACAAAATTCCAGTGCTTCATCAGCTGTCAAAGCTGTATATATCCTTTTTCAGAGGCGTGCCGACACTTGTGCAGCTGTTCTTAATCTACTACGGGCTGCCGCAGCTGTTTCCGGAGATGAGCAAAATGACAGCTCTCACAGCTGCCATCATCGGGCTAAGCTTAAAAAACGCCGCTTATTTGGCAGAAATTTTCCGTGCCGCCCTCAATTCTGTTGATGACGGGCAGCTTGAGGCGTGCCTGTCTGTCGGCATGACAAAACTTCAGGCATACAGACGGATTATTCTGCCGCAAGCGATCCGAAATGCGATTCCGGCAACGGGCAATACATTTATCGGACTACTCAAAGAAACTTCACTGGCCTTTACATTAGGGGTCATGGAGATGTTCGCCCAAGGGAAGATGTACGCATCAGGAAACCTCAAATATTTTGAGACGTACTTGGCGGTTGCGATTGTCTATTGGGTTCTTACCATTATCTACAGCATTTTGCAGGACATGTTTGAACGCGCCATGAGCAAGCCATACCGGACTTAGAGGTGAAATCAGTTGATAACAGTAAAAAATATTCGCAAAGCGTTTAAAGATCTCGTCGTGCTCGACGGAATCGATCTAGAAGTGAAACGCGGAGAAGTAGTGGCGATCATCGGTCCGTCCGGTTCCGGAAAATCAACGCTTCTCCGGTGCTTGAATCTATTAGAGCGTCCGGATCAAGGCCTCATTGAAATCGGAGAAGCCAAGCTGAACGCGGAAAGGTTTACACGCAAGGAGGCGCACCGGCTTCGCCAGCAAACGGCCATGGTCTTTCAAAACTACAATCTGTTTAAAAATAAAACCGCTCTGCAAAACATTACAGAGGCTTTAATCGTGGCTCAACACAAATCACGTGATGAAGCAAAACGCATTGGAATGGATATTCTGAAACAAGTCGGTCTAGAGCATAAAGCTGACAGCTATCCGATCACAATGTCCGGCGGCCAGCAGCAGCGAATCGGCATCGCGCGGGCACTTGCGGTCAATCCGCATGCGATTTTGCTGGATGAACCAACCTCAGCGCTTGACCCTGAGCTCGTCGCAGGGGTGCTTCAGGTCATCAAGTCCATTGCGGAAAAACAAACAACGATGATCATTGTTACGCACGAAATGGCATTTGCAAAAGAGGTCGCTGATAAAGTGATTTTTATGGCAGACGGCCATATTATCGAGCAGGGAACGCCAGAAGAACTGTTTGACCATCCGAAAAACGAACGGACGAAAAGATTTATCAAGCAGGTGGGAGAGCCTGCAGAGCTTATATAAGAAAGGGAGAAGAACAATGGCCGACAAAACGTTTCATACCCGTTTAATCAATATGCGGCGTGATCTTCATGAACATCCTGAACTGTCATTTCAAGAGGTTGAAACGACGAAAAAAATCCGCCGCTGGCTTGAAGAAGAACATATTGAGATTCTCGACGTTCCTCTATTGGAGACAGGCGTGATTGCGGAAATCAAAGGACACGAAGACGGACCCGTGATAGCGATACGAGCGGACATTGATGCGCTCCCGATCCAAGAACAGACGAATCTGCCGTTTGCATCTAAGGTTGACGGCACGATGCATGCGTGCGGACACGATTTTCATACAGCTTCCATTATCGGCACGGCCATTTTGCTGAATCAAAGAAGAGCCGAGCTTAAAGGTACTGTCCGCTTTATCTTTCAGCCAGCGGAAGAAATTGCCGCAGGAGCAAGAAAGGTAATAGAAGCTGGCGTACTTGATGGCGTTTCCGCGATTTTCGGCATGCACAATAAGCCGGATCTGCCTGTCGGGACCATAGGTGTAAAAGAAGGTCCGCTCATGGCAAGTGTTGACCGATTTGAGATCGTCGTCAAAGGGAAAGGCGGGCACGCCGGCATCCCGAATAACAGTATTGATCCAATCGCTGCAGCCGGACAAATCGTCAGCGGCCTGCAATCTGTGGTAAGCCGCAACATCAGCTCATTGCAAAACGCGGTCGTCAGTATTACAAAAGTACAGGCGGGCACGTCGTGGAACGTGATTCCAGATCAGGCTGAAATGGAGGGGACGGTTCGAACCTTTCAAAAAGAAGCGAGACAGGCTGTTCCGGAACATATGAAACGAGTAGCTGAAGGAATTGCCGCGGGCTATGGGGCACAAGCAGAATTCAAGTGGTTTCCTTATTTGCCTTCCGTTCAGAATGACGGCACATTTTTGAACGCAGCATCCGAAGCTGCGGTACGGCTTGGCTTTCAAACCGTTCACGCTGAGCAGTCTCCGGGCGGAGAAGACTTCGCTTTGTATCAAGAGAAGATCCCGGGATTTTTTGTGTGGATGGGAACGAACGGGACAGAGGAGTGGCATCATCCGGCCTTTACATTGGATGAAGAAGCTCTGACTGTTGCCTCTCAATACTTTGCAGAGCTGGCGGTTATTGTACTGGAGACCATCAAATGAGCAGACAAGGGCTGACAGCTGGTCTTGCAGAGGCTGTAAGAACGTCACAGCCTGAACATTCAATTGCTGCGATGCGTGAAGCAAAAAAAGGGTTACTCGATTTTACAGCCGCTTCATTCGCAGGAAGAGAAGATAAAGGAATTCAAAAGCTCCTCCGCCTGATAGAGGGTGAAGGAGGCACGCCCCTTGTTCCTATTATTGGGCAAGGAAAAAAAGCCGCGCCATTACAATCCGCGATGCTCAATGGATTTATCGCCCATGCATTGGATTTTGATGATGTCCACTCCGATGTAAGAGGACATCCCAGTGCTGTCATCGTGCCGGCTCTTATGGCTTCTGCCGCTCGCGGACATGACGAGCGGCTTCTTGGCGCTTATATTGTTGGTGTTGAAGTGATGGCAAGGCTGGGAGAATCGATTGGCAGCCGCCACTATGAAAAGGGCTGGCATAATACAGGAACGCTTGGCACGATCGCTGCTGCCTGCGCCGCAGGTTACGCGGAGGAACTGACTCAAGAAGAGATGGAAAAAGCGATTGGTTTTGCGGCTACGCAATCTGCCGGGATGAGGGTGCAATTCGGAACAGAAATGAAGCCGCTGCACGCCGGTCTGGCGGCTCAGGCTGGCTTATTTGCCGTTAAAATGGCCCAATCAGAATTCGGCGGGTCCCATACGGCACTTGATGGAGATACGGGTTTCTTCGGTCTATACGGCGATTTAGAAAAAGCGCAAAACACTTTGCTAAACCATTGGGGCGCACCATGGAGAATCGTGAAGCCGGGCCTATGGTTTAAAATCTATCCATTTTGCTCCGCGGCTCACCATGCGGCAGATGCGATACGAAAGCTTGTCTCTGAAGAAGCCATTTCTGCCGCCAATACCGAGCGGATTGAAGTGATTTTTCCGCCAGGCGGAGATGCTGCATTGACGGAAAGATCACCGAAGACTGGAGAGGAAGGCCGTTTCAGCGTTGAATATGTGATTGCCCTTGCTTTGCACGGACATGAGCTGACCGTTGAACATTTCAACAGCCAGCCGATCCCAAGCGTCATTCAAACGACAATCAGGCATATTCAGCGAGTATATGACAATGCTATTCAGCCGGCTCCTCATGCCGTTCCAAAAGGCCGTTTCACGATTGTCCGGGCCTATTTATCAGACGGCCGGATTTGCGAAGCACGTGTGGACTGTCCAAAAGGAGCTCCAGGAAATGAACTGTCTGAAGAAGACATAAAAGAAAAACTGACATTAACGGTTCCGCATGAAAAAGCGCGGCACATCATAACAGCAGTTGTGAAAGCCGATATAAAAGAATTTTTAGCGCATATTGGATAAGATTCAGCTCTATTAACCGATTTCAGATGATATGATAAAACCAATCATACGTTTGAAAAAGGAGAAACCATGACGGTGAATGACGCGGTTGTATTCATTTTGGCTGCCTTTTTACTATTGGGAGCGGCGGATTATTGTTTAGGAAACAGATGGGGGCTAGGCGAGCGGTTTGCCGATGGCTTCAAGGCCATGGGGCCGCTGGCGCTGTCCATGATCGGAATTGTGTCGCTGGCACCCGTGCTGGCAGCTACCCTGATTCCCATCGTCTCTCCGGTTTATACAGCGATTGGCGCCGATCCCTCATCCTTTGCGAATACCATCTTGGCCATTGATATGGGAGGATATGCGCTCGCTGGAGAAATGGCGAAAGATCCACAGGCCGGACTGTTTTCATGGGTGTTTTTAGGAACGATGATGGGACCGGCTATTGTCTTCACGATTCCCGTCGCTCTAAGCATCATCGAAAAAGAGGATCACCCGTACTTTGCAAAAGGCATTTTAATCGGGCTGTGTACAGTGCCGATCGGGTGCTTAACCGGCGGATTATGCGCAGGCCTTAACATCATCATGATAGGTCAAAACCTCCTGATTCCAAGTCTTTTGTCTGCTGTGATCGCTTTTGGATTATGGCGGTATACCGATTCCATCATTCGGTTATTTCATCTCTTCGGGAAGGCTGTCAGTATGGTTGCGATTATCGGGCTTGCAGCTGTCTCCGTTGAAACGATGACTGGCATTGTGCTGATTCCAGGGATGGAAAACGTCGAAACAGGGATACAAACGACAGGGACCATCGCCATTGCGTTGGCAGGGGCGTTTCCGATGACGGCCTTTATCGCAAGAGTCTTTAAAAAGCCCCTTCAGGCAATGGGGAGGTGCTTTCATTTAGATCAGACAGCAACAGCAGGTTTGGTGACTTCTTTGGCTCATCATATTCCAATGCTGGCTTCATTAAAAGATATGACGCCGAGAGGAAAGGTCATCAATGTCGCGTTTGCGGTTAGCGCAGCCTTTGTGCTTGGCAGCCATCTCGGTTTTGTGGCCGGAATGAAAAAAGAAATGGCGGTTGCTATGATGATTGGAAAATTAGCGGGTGGAATCACTGCTGCCGCAGCGGCTGCCTGGACGACCCCCGCCTATACGGCCAAAAAGCAAAGACACAATTCTCTTGAAGGATAGTCTGTTTCAACTCTCCTCATACGGGAAATGATACAGTAACATTTCCGGAAAGAGGGTTGGGCACATGGATGCGAAGGACCAGTGCATCTCTAAAATAAAACAGGAAACCAAGCCTTGGATACAGCGGTTCGGAAGGCTTGGTTATTTTACATTCGGCGGTGTTTTTATCTTGCTCGGCATTCTGGCATTGATGACGGCTGCCGGGGCTGGAAGCGGGGCAAAGGATTCAAGCGGAGCGCTCCAAACATTATCACGCATGCCATACGGATCGATTCTGCTTTTCTTCATAGGGGTCGGCCTCATCGGGTATGTCATATGGATGGTGCTGAGTGCGATTAAGGATACAGAGGGCCATGGCACGGGAAGACGGGGCCTGTCGCGAAGAACGGGAAATTTATTCAGCGCCGCCGTATACGCATCGATTGCATGGAATGCCCTTCGGTTTGTCTTTGATCAAGGGAGCGGCAGCACTTCAGAACAGACGTGGTCCGCTTATGTATTGGCGCAGCCGTTCGGCCGATGGCTCACAGGGTTTACGGGTGCGGGTTTTATTGTATTTGCGATCGTTCAATTTGTGAAGGGTGTACGGGCTGCTTTTATGAAAGAATTCGATACGTCAAAAATGAATAAACAAATGATATGCATCGCGAAAAACACCGGGCGCGCAGGCAATATCGCCCGGGCCATTATTTTCTCGGCTATCGGCTATTTCCTCATCAAGACAGCCATGACCGCTGATCCTGACGACACAAGAGGCTTTGACGGTGCGCTTGCTGAACTCGCGCGGCAGCCGCATGGAAAAATGATTCTATCTATTTTGGCGTTCGGGCTGATCCTATATGGACTGTACGCTATTATGAAAGGGATTTATCAGCATATGACATGGGAGAAGTAAGCTCTGGACAGGTCCTGCGCCCAGAGCGTTTTTCAGTTTCTCAGAAATCAGGTGGATGAAAGCTGGGGCCAGCCTGTATAATAAAAACAAATCGAAAGCAGTTTTATCATGAACTGATCCAAAGGGAGGTGCGGAATGGATCGGGAAAAACAACAATTAAGCATAGAAGCGGCAAGGCTTTACTATCAGTCTGACTACAGTCAGCAGCAAATTGCTGAGCAGCTCAACATTTCAAGGCCGACCGTTTCCCGGCTACTGCAATATGCAAAAGCAAAAGGGTTTGTCCAGATTCGCGTCATGGATCCTTTTGAGGATCTGGATGCGCTCGGTTCCATGCTTGAAGAGAAATACGGGCTTCTCGAGGCGCATGTTGTATTTTCCCCGACACCTGATTATGCAGGAATTACACATGACCTAAGCCGCTATGGTGCAGAATATATGTATGAAACGGTGAAAGACGGCGACATTGTCGGTGTCAGCTGGGGAACCACCATGTACCAAATTGCGCAAAACATGCAGCCAAAGCAGGTAAAAGGCGTCGAGGTCGTCCAGCTGAAAGGCGGCATCAGCCATTCCCGGGTAAACACGTATTCCGCTGAAACGATTCAGCTGTTTGCAGAGGCATTTCAAACGATGCCGCGCTATCTCCCGCTTCCCGTCGTGTTTGATAATGCGGATGTGAAGAAAATGGTGGAGAAAGACCGTCATATTGAGCGGATCATCGAGATGGGCAAGCAGGCGAATATCGCTCTCTTCACGGTGGGAACAGTCCGTGACGAAGCGCTGTTGTTCCGGCTCGGATATTTTAACGAAGAAGAGAAAGCCCTGTTGAAAAAACAGGCCGTCGGGGATATCTGTTCACGCTTTTTTGATGCGAAAGGGAATATTTGCAGCAGCGCCATCAATGATCGAACCATCGGTGTTGAGCTTGAAGACCTTAGGTTGAAAGAACGCTCAATTTTAGTGGCCGGCGGGAGCAGAAAAGTGTCTTCCATACACGGCGCATTAACCGGAAAATATGCCAATGTTTTAATTATTGACCAGCATACTGCAAGGGCGCTTGTTAATGATTTGTGACACGTGCAAACCGTTCGTTGAACAAAATTTCAATTACCAATTTACATATGTTCAAAAGTCGGTTATGCTAAAAAATATCTTAACAAAAAAGGAAGTGTGCGAAGGATGTCATTAGCTAACATAATTGATCATACAGCTTTGAAACCGCATACACAAAAAGCGGAGATTCTAACATTAATTCAAGAAGCGAAAACATACAAATTTGCTTCAGTATGTGTCAATCCGACATGGGTTGAGCTTGCTGCAAAAGAGCTTGAGGGAACTGGAGTTGACGTCTGTACGGTCATCGGCTTCCCGCTCGGTGCCAACACAACTGAAACAAAAGCGTTCGAAACAAAAGATGCGATTTCAAAAGGCGCCACAGAAGTGGACATGGTCATTAACATTGCCGCGTTGAAAGACAAAGAAGACGATGTGGTTGAAGCGGATATCCGCGGTGTAGTGGAAGCTGCAGCCGGAAAAGCGCTTGTCAAAGTCATTATCGAAACATGCCTTCTGACTGATGAAGAAAAAGAACGCGCGTGCCGTTTAGCGGTTTCTGCGGGAGCTGATTTCGTGAAAACATCAACAGGATTCTCTACAGGCGGCGCAACGAAGGAAGATATCGCCTTAATGCGCAAAACAGTAGGCCCTGAAATCGGCGTGAAAGCATCCGGCGGCGTCAGAACGAAAGAAGATGTAGACACAATGGTCGAGGCGGGAGCGAGCCGAATCGGTGCAAGCGCAGGCGTTTCCATTGTAAAAGGCGAAAACACATCAGGCGGAGACAACTATTAAGAAGCTGACGGGAAGCACATTGCTTTCCGTTACTCATCTTTCTTTTCTGGGGAAGCAGTTATTGTAAGCGAATACAAATAAAGGAGAAACACATATGAAGTATTTGATTGGGATCATCGGTTTGATCGTGTTTTTAGGCCTTGCATGGATCGCAAGCAGCGGGAAAAAAAGAATTAAGATCCGCCCAATTGTTGTTATGCTCATTTTGCAATTTATTCTCGGCTACATTCTCCTCAATACCGGGGTAGGGAATTTCCTCGTAGGAGGTTTTGCAAAAGGATTCGGTTACCTGCTTGAATACGCGGCAGAAGGAATCAACTTTGTGTTTGGCGGCTTGGTGAATGCGGATCAAACGACTTTCTTTATGAACGTTCTCTTGCCAATCGTGTTTATTTCCGCCTTGATCGGGATTCTGCAAAAATGGAAGATTCTCCCGTTTATTATTAAATATATCGGCCTTGCCCTCAGCAAGGTAAACGGTATGGGAAGACTAGAATCGTATAACGCAGTCGCTTCAGCCATTTTAGGTCAGTCAGAAGTATTTATCTCCTTGAAGAAAGAACTAGGTCTTTTAAATCAGCAGCGCTTGTACACGCTTTGCGCTTCTGCGATGTCAACCGTATCAATGTCAATCGTCGGCGCGTATATGACGATGCTGAAACCGGAATATGTCGTAACGGCACTGGTCTTGAACTTATTTGGCGGTTTCATCATCGCTTCAATTATTAATCCTTATGATGTAAAAAAAGAAGAGGATATGCTCCGTGTCGAAGAAGAAGAAAAACAATCCTTCTTCGAAGTGCTCGGTGAATACATCCTTGACGGCTTCAAAGTAGCAGTTGTCGTCGCTGCGATGCTGATCGGATTTGTTGCGATTATTGCTTTAGTTAACGGCATTTTTAATGCAGTATTCGGTATTTCCTTCCAAGGCATTCTTGGATATGTGTTTGCTCCATTCGCTTTTCTTGTGGGTATCCCATGGAATGAGGCTGTTAATGCGGGAAGCATTATGGCAACAAAAATGGTATCAAATGAATTTGTCGCCATGACGTCGCTAACGCAAAACGGCTTCCATTTCAGCGGCCGTACAACAGCGATCGTATCGGTATTCCTTGTGTCATTTGCGAACTTCTCCTCAATCGGCATCATTGCCGGTGCGGTAAAAGGACTGAATGAAAAGCAAGGAAATGTTGTCGCTCGTTTCGGCCTGAAATTATTATACGGCGCTACGCTTGTCAGCTTTTTATCAGCAGCAATTGTGGGCTTGATTTACTGAACTTAATCGAAAAGGATCGGTGACCAAACATGAGAATGGTAGATATCATCATCAAAAAACAAAACGGAAAAGAACTCACCACTGAAGAAATTCAATTTTTCGTGAAAGGCTATACGGACGGAAGCATTCCTGATTATCAAGCAAGCGCGCTTGCCATGGCGATTTTCTTCCAAGATATGAGTGACCGTGAACGCGCGGACTTGACGATGGCGATGGTGAACTCCGGTGAAACGATTGATCTTTCTGCCATTGAAGGGATTAAAGTGGATAAACACTCCACCGGCGGCGTCGGCGACACGACAACGCTCGTTCTCGCCCCGCTTGTTGCGGCTCTTGATGTGCCGGTTGCCAAAATGTCCGGCCGCGGCCTCGGCCATACGGGCGGTACGATTGATAAATTAGAGGCAATCGACGGCTTTCACGTGGAACTGTCAAAGGACGAATTTATTAAGCTTGTGAACCGCGACAAGGTCGCCGTCATCGGCCAAAGCGGCAATTTAACGCCAGCTGATAAAAAACTGTACGCGCTTCGTGATGTAACGGGAACGGTCAATTCCATTCCGCTGATCGCAAGCTCGATTATGAGCAAAAAAATCGCTGCCGGGGCGGACGCCATCGTGCTCGACGTAAAAACGGGAGCAGGCGCTTTCATGAAAACGGAAGAAGACGCGGCTGAACTCGCCAAAGCGATGGTTCGTATCGGAAATAACGTCGGCCGCCAAACAATGGCTGTCATTTCTGACATGTCCCAGCCGCTCGGCTTTGCGATCGGAAATGCCCTTGAAGTTAAAGAAGCGATCGACACGCTCAAAGGCGAGGGCCCTGAGGATCTTCATGAGCTTGTCTTAACGCTCGGAAGCCAAATGGTTGTGCTTGCGAAAAAAGCTGATACATTGGACGAAGCGAGAACGAAGCTGGAAGAAGTCATGAAAAACGGCAAAGCGCTTGAAAAATTCAAGGACTTCCTCAAAAACCAAGGCGGCGACAGCTCGATTGTTGACGATCCATCTAAGCTTCCGCAAGCTGCATATCAAATTGATGTGCCTGCCAAAGAAGCCGGTGTTGTCTCCGAAATTGTCGCGGACGAAATCGGCGTTGCAGCGATGCTGTTAGGTGCCGGACGCGCCACAAAAGAAGACGAAATCGATTTAGCTGTCGGCATCATGCTCCGCAAAAAGGTCGGCGACAAGGTAGAAAAAGGCGAGCCTCTTGTTACGCTTTACGCCAACCGCGAAAACGTCGATGAAGTCGTCGTAAAAGTCTATGACAACATCCGTATCGCAGCGGAAACGAAGGCGCCGAAGCTGATTCATACGTTAATTACGGAATAAAAATAAAGCACATCCCATCCTGAGTGGGGTGTGCTGTTTTGATTAAAGGATATGATCGATCTGATATTCTTCTTGGCTGATTTTTTTTGCTTTCTCAAACTTTCTTTTGAAATAGAAGATGAGATAGCATAGGATGATACAAGGAACTCCGCAGAAGAGTGCGATTCTTTGATTGGGATCAAAAGCAAGACCGATACAAGAAGCTGAACATAATAAAAGAGCGGCTATAGGCATCAGAGGATAAAGCGGCGTGCGAAATGTCAGATCTTTTACATTCCCCCCTTTTTTAAGAAATCTCTTTCGAAACAAGAGTTGAGACAACGCAATACTCATCCAGACCACGACTCCTGCAAATCCAGCAATCGCTACCATCACCACATATACAGTTCCGGGCGCCACGATACTGGAAACGAGAGATAAACAAGATACGGCCATACTGATCATTAAGGCATTTAAGGGAATGCCTTTAGATGTGACTTTCTTAAAACGGGAGCTGATCATGTTTTCATTTGCTAACGACCACATCATACGGGTTGAAGCATATAGGCCCGAGTTGGCGACGGACAGCAAGGCTGTTAATATCACAAAATTCATAATATCTGCGGCGTAAGGGATTCCGATCTCCGCAAATACAGCTACAAATGGACTTTCAATCACGCCTGCTTCTTTCCACGATATCAGCCCGGATAATACGAAGACGGCACCAATGAAAAAAATGACTGTTCTCCACGCAACATTACGGATGGATCGCGGTATATCCTTTTGAGGATTTGCTGATTCCCCGGCTGTGACTCCGATTAATTCTGTACCGGAAAAGGCAAAGCTCACAGATATCATGGCGATAAAAACGGCGAGAAAGCCATTCGGAAACAACCCTCCATGATCTGTGAAATTTGACAACATAGGAGCATCTGCCGTCCCGTTTAAAGAGATCAAGCCAAACATGGCGGCTCCTCCTAAAATGATAAATAAAATAATGGTGACAATCTTCACGCTGGAAAACCAGAATTCGGTTTCCGCAAATAGCTTGACTGAAAATGCGTTGCATACGAAAAGGAGAGCTGCAAAAACCGCACTCCACATCCATACGCTGCTGTCCGGAAACCAGCGCTGCATGAGAATGCCTGATGCGGTAAACTCAGAACCTACCGTCACCACCCAATTCACCCAGTACATGATGCCGACCATAAAACCGGTAGACGGCCCGATGAATGTGGTAGCGTATTTTTGAAAAGAACCGGTCACCGGCATGGCGACCGACAATTCACCGAGACATTGCATGACGAGGTACATCATCAACCCGCCGATTAAATAAGCGAGTATCGTACCGCCGGGTCCGGCTTGGTTTAGCGTATAACCCGTGCTGAGGAAAAGCCCTGTCCCTATGACGCCTCCCAATGAGATCATAAATAAGTGCCTGCTTTTCATTGTGCGTTTTAACTGTTGGCCGCTGTTCTCCTGAAGATTCACCGTTTCGCCCTCCTTTTAGCTGCCATTCATTAGGCAGATGAGTTTCTCGTGCGCAAAGTACAACCTGCCAGAAGGTCATTAAACTGGGGAGAGTTTCATTCCTTTTAATGTGTGTAACAGAACATGAGCTGCGGCTCTGCTTGTCATATCCCGAAAATCGAGGGTAGGATCAACTTCAACGATTTCAATCCCGGCAACATTAGGCTGTTGTGCGATGTACTTGACTGCTTCAAGCAATTCGTCTGTATAGAGGCCGCCTGGGCCAATCGCTGGACAGCCGGGTGCATGGGACTGGTCTAAGACATCCATATCAACGGATATAAAAATGGAGTCTGTTCTTGTTTGAATGGCAGGCAAAATCTCTTTTATCGTCGGGATTAGTCCTTTTTCACGAATCATGCCCATCGTGTGGATGTTCACGTTGTGTGTTTTTGCATATGCTTCATATGCCTGACTGTTGCTGAATTCTCTGATACCCAGCTGGATCAAATGCTGGCCTTCAATGATCTCTTCATCCAAAAGGCGGCGGAAGGGAGTGCCGTTGGTCGGCCCCCCGTCCTCCGTATTGCGAACATCGTGATGGGCATCAAATTGAATAACTGCTGTCGTTCCTTTTGTTTGTGCTATCGCTTTTATGGTGGAGTAGCTGATCGAGTTATCTCCCCCGAGTATGAGCGGCACCCAATCTGGATGGTCCGAAAGCAGAGCGTGCATGGTATGGAAAATTTGCTGATGTGACTTTACAATATCAGTTACGTGAATATCGATATCCCCCAGATCGTAAAGAAGATCTGATACGACATGTCCTCCAAGCTCCGCAGAATAGGCCGATGAATGTTTTAGTGCCTGGCGGATTGTTCCGGGAGCAAAGGAAGCGCCTGAATGACTGATAGAGGATTTTGATAGAGGGACACCTATCAATGCTGGCCCTTTAATACTTTGGCCGTCCCATTTTGATATCAGGTCGCTCATTTTTGTGACATCCCGGTCTTTAAACGAAGAACCTGCCTCTCTGAGAAAAGGGTATTTATCCAAGAATGGCTCCCTCCCTGTTGACTACAATTGTTCCGTTTTTCATGACTTGGTGTACATGATTGACGCCGTAGTGATACGGAATATACATATAGTTCGAGGCTTGCCAAATGACTAGATCAGCTGATCGGCCGGCTTTGAGCTGACCGGCTTCTTCCCCTTTTCCTATGGCGTGTGCGGCATTGACTGTGACCGCATGCCATATTTCTTCCGCTGTCATTTTCAGATGAAGCGCGGCAATTGACATGATCAGCTGGATATTTTCAGTAGGCGAGCTGCCAGGATTAAAGTCCGTTGCCAAACTGACACATACACCCTCATCAATCATGTCTCTTGCCTTGGCAAATGTACTCTTACCTAGATAAAATGTCGTGCCCGGCAAGAGGACGGCGATCGTTCCTGCCTCAGCCAATTTCTTTATGCCTTCGTCTGAGGCACCTACTAAATGGTCGGCGGAGACAGCCCTTAGCTCCCCCGCTAATTCAGCACCTCCAAGCGGATCGATTTCATCTGCGTGTATTTTTAATCCGAAGCCCGCCTCGGCCGCTTTTCTTAAATATCTGCGGGATTGGCTGACGGTAAAAACGCCTGTTTCTGTAAAAATATCTGCAAAGCTGGCGAGCTCTTGCTCTTTGATTTCCGGCAAAAGGCAAAGCATTTGATCCAGAAATTCATCCGGATTGTGTTGATATTCTGGAGGAATCGCATGGGCTCCCATAAACGTGGAGACAAGGTCAACAGGCTGGTACTCATGCAGTTTTTTTGCAACACGCAATTGCTTCAGCTCTGTTTCTTTTTCCAAGCCATAGCCGCTTTTCACTTCAGCCGTGGTCGTACCGTAGGACAGCATTCTTTGCAGATGAAAATGGCCTTTTTGCAGCAGCTCTTCCTCTGAAGCTGCCCTGGTGTCTTTGACAGTAGACAGAATCCCGCCGCCCTGAGCCAGAATATCTAAATAGGAGATGCCCTGAAGCTTAAGATTCATCTCCTTTTCCCGAGATCCCCCAAATACAAGATGGGTGTGCGGATCGACGAGACCCGGCGTTACAAGCCGTCCCGAACAATCTATGATTTCGTCTGCTTTATAATCGGCTTCAGCTCCTTTTTTTCCGGCGAACACAATCTTCTGTTCATGGATGCCGACAACAGCGTCTTCGATCACATGAAGATCCTGCATGCTTTTGCCCGCACGGGGGCCGCTGCTTTCCATCGTTAAAAGCTGACCGATGTTGATGAGTATCGTATCAATTTGTTTCGGCATGTCATCACTCCTTTATTTTTGCATCGGCACGATAATGTCTTGTTTTTTCGCTACTTCAACGGCACGTTCATAACCCGCATCCGCATGACGGATAATGCCCATTCCCGGGTCGCTCGTTAAGACTCGGGCGAGCCGCTCGTCAGCCAGCTCACTTCCATCGGCAACCGCGACCATGCCGGCATGCAGGGAATAGCCCATTCCAACGCCGCCGCCATGGTGGAAGGAAACCCAGCTTGCACCCGCCGCCGTGTTGACAAGCGCATTTAGCACAGCCCAATCGCCGACAGCGTCACTTCCGTCCTTCATCGCTTCTGTCTCCCGGTTTGGTGAGGCGACAGACCCGCAGTCCAAATGATCTCGTCCAATGACGACTGGCGCTTTTAGCTCCCCGTTTCTGACCAGCTCGTTAATGGCAAGGCCCATCTTTTTTCGTTCTCCATAACCAAGCCAGCAAATACGGGACGGCAAGCCTTGGAACGTGACTTTTTCCTGTGCCATATCGATCCAGCGGTGAAGGGCTTTATTTTCCGGGAACAGTTCTTTTAATAACGCATCCGTACGGTAAATATCTGCCGGATCACCGGACAGCGCCGCCCAGCGGAACGGTCCTTTTCCTTCACAGAATAAGGGGCGAATGTAAGCAGGGACAAACCCCGGAAAATCGAAGGCATTCTCCAGCCCTTCATCCTTTGCGACTTGCCGAATATTGTTGCCGTAGTCAAATACAACAGAGCCCTTTTGTTGAAAGGCCAGCATGGCTTCCACATGTTTTTTCATGCTTTGTTTCGAGAGGCGCACGTAAAGGTCTGGATTGTCTTGGCGCAAACGATCTGCTTCATCAAGTGAATAGCCCTCGGGAACATAACCAATTAATGGGTCATGGGCAGATGTCTGGTCAGTCACGATATCAATTTTGACGCCCCGGTTCAAAAGGGTGTGGTGAACCTCAGCCGCGTTTCCGAGAAGAGCAATGGATAAAGGTTTTCCGGCCAGCTTTGCCTCTTCAGCCCACGCTAATGCTTCCTCAATCGAGGCTGTTTTACGGTCGCAGTATTTTGTTTCGATGCGCTTGTCGATGCGTTTCTCGTCTACCTCGACGGCAATGACAACTCCTTCATTCATCGTGACAGACAGCGGCTGGGCGCCTCCCATTCCTCCGAGACCGGCTGTCAGCGTCAATGTTCCCTTTAGGCTTCCTCCAAAGTGCTGTCTCGCCAGCTCAGCAAAGGTTTCGTAGGTTCCTTGCAATATGCCCTGTGAGCCAATGTAAATCCAGCTGCCTGCCGTCATTTGTCCGTACATCATTAACCCTTTTTTCTCAAGCTCGTGGAAATGCTCCCAGTCCGCCCACTTCGGAACAAGAACAGAATTTGCTAGTAGTACGCGCGGTGCCTGCGGGTGAGTGCGGAACATGCCAACAGGCTTCCCGGATTGTACGAGCAATGTCTCATCATGTTTTAGTGTTTTCAAAGAATGTTCAATGGCGTGAAAAGCGTCCCAATTCCGTGCGGCTTTGCCAATCCCGCCGTATACGATGAGGTCCTCCGGCTTCTCGGCGACTTCCGGATCAAGGTTGTTTCGAAGCATCCGAAGCACCGCCTCTTGCTCCCACCCTAAGCATTCGAGCTCTGTTCCCCTGTTGGCGCGGATTGATTTTTTTACATCAGTCATATGTTCATCCCCCTCAGTTCTTCATTTTGATGATCAGGTAATAAAGATTCCTTCTTCAGCCAGTCAGTCAAGCGTTCAATGTCATAGGAAAAAACACGGTCCTGCTGAATGGAAGGCACGACTTTTCTCATTTCTTGAAAGAGCTGTTTGGTATAGGACGCTGCATGTTCTATGCCTCTGTATTCAACCGCCTGTAATGCGCAAATCGCTTCGATCGCAATGACTCTTCTTGTATTCGCAATCACCTGATAAGCATGCCGAGCGGCGATGGTTCCCATGCTGACATGGTCTTCTTGGTTGGCGGATGACGGAATAGAATCCACACTTGCAGGATGGGCCAGTGTTTTATTTTCAGAAACAAGTGAGGCCGCAGCATACTGCATGATCATCGCGCCGGATTGCAGACCGGGATGAGGGCTTAGGAACGGCGGCAGGTCATTCAGCTGCGGATTTACAAGGCGTTCGATCCGTCGCTCTGCGATATTCGCAAGCTCTGAAATTGCGATTTTCAGAAAATCCATGGCAAAGGCAATCGGCTGTCCGTGAAAGTTTCCGCCAGAGATGACTTTGTCACCGTCATTGAAAATGAGAGGATTGTCTGTAGCTGCATTCATTTCAATCTCTAATTTTTCTTTGACATAGCCTAATGTCTGCCAAGTCGCACCGTGTACTTGCGGAATACAGCGCAATGAATATGCATCTTGTACCCGCAGTTCTCCTTGGGAGGTTGTCAGGCTGCTGTCAGATAGATAGAAACGAATTCGTTCTGCGACATCAATCTGCTCCTGATAGCCGCGGGCTAAGTGAATATCCTCGTCAAATGCATCGATAATTCCGCGGAGCCCCTCAATCGTTAAACTGGCAATGCGCTCGGTTTGATAGGCTAGTTTCTCAGCTTCAATGTATGAGACCACACCCATAGCGGTCATGGCCTGAGTCCCGTTAATTAAAGCAAGCCCTTCCTTGGATGTCAGCGATACCGGCTGAATACCGGCTTTTTTCAAGCCCGTCATTGCCGGCATTCTTTCTCCCTCAAAAAAGACTTCTCCTTGGCCGATCAGTGCAAGTGCCAAATGGGAAAGCGGCGCCAGATCACCGCTTGCGCCAAGTGATCCCTGCTGGGGGATGACAGGATGGATGCGTTTATTTAAAAACGCAAGCAATTGTTCAATCAGCTCAGCACGTACACCGGAAAACCCTTTTAACAGCGCATTGGCGCGCAAAAGCAACATTGCCCTGGAAACACACTCAGGAAAAGGATCACCGACTCCGCAGGCATGAGAAAGGATTAAATTTAATTGCAGCGCCGCCGAGTCCTCTTTCTGAATCAGGACATCACTGAACTTGCCAAATCCGGTGGTAATGCCGTATATCGTCTTTTCTTCGTGGACAATCCGCTCCACTGCCGCTCTGCTTTTTTTCACGCGCTCCATACTTTCTTCGGAAGCCGCTGCTTCTTCAAAATCAAACAGCACACGTGCGACGTCGGCTGTTGTCAATGAAGAACCGTCTAAAATCACCATAAGCCCAACTCCTTTGTCTTTACTTTGATAAAGCGCCCATACAAAAAGGGGCTATGCTGTGAAAGTCTGTTTTCACGCATAGCCCCCTATCGTCTAAGATCTATGGGCTGTTTCATATGTGATTAATTCCAACGCCGAATGTCTCATGCTCAAGTCCTTTGATCGGCGCCCCGATCGTTCCGTAAAGCGAGACAGCGATCCAATCGCCTTCCGCTTCACTTTCATAAGGATTTCCCCTCAAAACGGCAAACCTCAAGCCCACCGTCCGAAGCAGCGATCCAAGTAGCATTTCACCTCTGGTCACGCCATGTAAAGCCTCCATCGTCGCATGATAAAGCGCGTGTGACTCACGATAACCCTCAGATTGAATGACACCGCTCTTTTTGGAAGCGGTTTCAATTGCGGCTACTACTTTATGCGCGTCCATTGATCCTACCTTGCCGAGACAGACCTTCCATCCATCTCGCTCCAGCTCCTCGACCTGTGTACTTTCCTCAGCTTCATTAAGCAGAAGAAGAACAGACAGCCTGCCGATCCGGCGATCTTTGTGCAGTGTCATATGAATCACTCAATTCCTAAAAATTCTGATAACTATTAACTGAGTATTATATTAATTGGTTCAGCAGAAGAAGTCAAAAGGTTTTTTACAGTCTTTAACAAGTTAGATTGCTATTGTAATAGCGTGACACAGAAAGCAGGACGGGTTTTCTTTTAGCACATTGCAAACAGTAGCCAGACAGGAGTGCGGGCGGCTGCTGTCGTACTCTAGATATAAAGATAGAGGAGAGGAGCGAAGGTGCAGTGAAGAGCTTACATTGGGGAATCATCGGACTTGGCGCAATCGCTTCAGATTTCGCCAAAGCGCTGAGAGAAGTAAACGGAACGGTCTATGCCGCAGGGTCACGAAGCTTGGACAAAGCGAAAAAGTTCGCTAAGGAGCATCATGTCGAAAAAGCATACGGCAGCTATGAAGAACTGCTGCAAGATGAGAATGTCGATATTGTCTACATTGCCACTCCGCATTCCAATCACTATGAATATATGATGAAATGCCTTCAGCATCGCAAGCATGTTCTTTGTGAGAAGGCCATTACCGTCAATGCGAGACAGCTAAAGAGGATCATCAGCATGGCCCAAGAAAAACAACTTATTGTATCTGAAGCGATGACTATCTACCATATGCCGCTATACAAAAAACTCCGTGAGATCGTGAAGGCGGGTCGCATCGGACCTCTTAAAATGGTTCAAGTCTCCTTTGGAACGCGCAAGCCATACGAAGTCACAAATCGGTTCTTTAATAAAGAACTGGCTGGCGGCGCACTCTTAGACACGGGAGCCTATGCGCTCGCTTTCGCAAGGTATTTTCTCACGAGCCAGCCAAATGAGATCCTCAGCACGGCCAAGCCGACTGACACAGGTGTAGACGAGCAGTCAGGCATGCTCCTAAAAAACGCTGACAACGAAATGGCTGTCATATCGCTGACAATGAGGGCAAAAATGCCAAAAAGAGGCGTAGTTGCCGGCGAAAATGGCTTTATTACAGTCGACGACTTTACACGACCGGACAAAGCAGTAATTACGTACACAAATGGAAAAACAGAGGTGATTGAAGAAGGAGAAACGGCAAAAGGGTTGAACTATGAAGTAGAGGATATGCAAGCAGCAGTCCTGCACCAAACAGGCAGCCAGACCATCAGTCTCTCTCTTGATGTCATGAGCATCATGGACAATGTAAGAGAACAGTGGGGAATCACCTATCCGTTTGAATATGAAAACATCAGGCCTTCCTAAAGGGCCGGTGTTCCTTCATAGAAAAAATGTAAGCGCTTAAAAATTTAGTGAAAAAGAGAGGCGAATTGTGTAGATGTTAAATCGATTGTTCCGTGTATGTTTTCTTGCAGCCCTTATCATGGCCTTCACCTTGCCAAACTCCGTCTATGCACAAAAGGCAGAAAAACCCGTATTTAAAGAAGTCAGCGTCCATGACCCTTCCGTCATTGAGACGAACGGCACCTTTTACGTTTTCGGATCTCACTTAGCTTCAGCGAAAACAAATGACCTCATGCAATGGCAGCAGCTGACCACTAACGTAAGCAACAACAATCCTCTGATTCCGAATGTCTACGAAGAATTAAAAGATACCTTCGAATGGGCGCAATCCGATACCCTGTGGGCGGCTGACGTCACGCAGTTGGCGGACGGCAAGTACTACATGTACTACAACGCCTGCCGCGGCGATTCGCCAAGATCAGCCTTGGGCGTCGCCGTCGCTGATAACATCGAAGGCCCGTATAAAAACAAAGGCATCTTTTTGAAATCAGGCATGGAAGGGACAAGTGACGATGGAACACCGTATGACGCAACCAAACACCCGAATGTTGTAGACCCGCATACCTTCTTTGATAAAAACGGCAAGCTGTGGATGGTGTACGGCTCATACTCAGGCGGCATTTTCATTCTTGAAATGAATCCGAAAACGGGCTTCCCGCTTCCTGGACAGGGATACGGAAAAAAACTGCTCGGCGGCAACCACAGCAGAATCGAAGGCCCGTATGTTCTCTACAATCCAGACACCAAATACTACTACTTATACCTATCATATGGCGGTCTTGATGCAACAGGCGGCTACAACATCCGTGTGGCCCGCTCCAAAAAACCTGACGGCCCTTACTATGACGCAGAAGGCAACTCGATGCTTGACGTCCGCGGCAAAGAAGGCACAGTCTTCGACGACCGCTCAATCGAACCTTACGGCGTCAAACTCATGGGCAGCTATTCTTTTGAAACAGAAAAAGAAAAAGGAACCGGCTACGTCTCACCAGGCCACAACTCCGCATATTATGACGAAAAAACCGGACGCTCCTATTTAATCTTCCACACCCGCTTTCCGGGCAGAGGTGAAGAACACGAAGTCAGAGTCCATCAAATGTTCATGAACAAAGACGGCTGGCCGGTAGTGACGCCATATCGATATGCAGGTGAAACGCTGAAAAAAGTAAAACAAGAAGACGTCACAGGAACATACAAACTCATCCAGCACGGAAAAGACATCTCAGCAGACATCAAAAAAACCATCAACATCCAGCTCAACAAAAACCACACCATTTCCGGGGAAATGAGCGGAACATGGAAGAAAACCGGTAAGAATACAGCCGCCATCACGTTAGCGGGCAAGACGTATAACGGGGTATTTTTACGCCAGTGGGATTCAGTGAGAGAGAAGAACGTCATGACATTTAGTGTGTTGAATGGCAGCGGTGAGGCTGTTTGGGGATCTAAATAAGATGGGAAAAACGCCTTCGTAGGAAGGCGTTTTTTTATCAGTTTTATTGACTATAAGTAATAGTTCAACGGAAGAAAAAATTCAAGGTATTGATAAGGATAAAGACCTAAATATAAAGTTCTCTCTATTCTTATTATCCTTCTTATAAAATCATCGAAAGCGAGTTTATAGCAGTTTAGAACCGAATAAATCCCCCTTAAGACAAACCTTTTTTACCTATTTATCCAATATGACCCATCATGTAATATGAAAATAGTCTGTATTGTCAAGAATTGACACAGTTTGATAGAAACACGAGGTGTTGCGGCATGCATAGTGAAATGTTGTTACATTCGGTAAAAGCCGACTTACATGAAAAGCAGGAACAGATCCATCAATTAAAACGAGTGCTGCACGAAATCAGGCAAATCAAACACGAATTCTCCGAGGCCCAGCATCTCATTCACCGGCCTCATCTTAACCGGGAGGCATGGAGAGGGACACATGCTCAGCGGTTTGAAGATATTCGTGAAGGAATGAACAAAGCATATCAGCAAATCAAAAGCGATCAAGTCAGCGGAATCATCGAAAGCATAGAAGGAAAAATCCACTCATTAGAGGGCGATGTCTATTCCATAAGACGCCAAATTACGAGGATAGAGCATGAAATAGAGAAGGAAAAACATAAAAAGTGAGGTGAGCACAAATGGCACAGGAAATTAAAATGGTGTATGGCACAGTGAAGCAAGGGCTTTCTCAGCTCAAGAATTCAGCTGAACTCAAGTCCTCCTTGCCCGGCCATCTCTCAGGCAGAAACCATTTGAATGTTGTGAAGTCCATCGAGCAATTAAATAAGGACATCAAAGAGCTCACTGAAGCATATGCGTCTGTTCTGGCCAAGCATATCGCACAAACGGAAAGCGCGGTAAACGCCATGAAGGAAACGGACGAAAACATATCATCTTCCATGAAATAAAGCGCGGGAGGACAAGGGATTGAAAACATTAGATGTCCACGCTCTTCACGAGGGCATTCAGCATACGATTGAGAAACTGGACAAGCAAAAACAACAGCTGGAGAAGCTGGAAAAAAGCGTTGAGCACCTGGCAGGCATGAAGGATGCGCTAAAAGGAAAAGGCGGAGATGCCATCCGGACTTTTTACGAGGAGTGTCACAAGCCTTTTCTCCTTTTCTTTGGCATGTTTATCGACGAATACAAAAAAGTGCTGAAACAAACACAGCATGCGATTTCCTCTGTAGAATCTGACTCCCACGGCATGATCGCAGAGGCTTTTCTCTCACACGACGCAAGACACGGGGTCAAGCATGCTCGGGAAGTGACAGAACAGCTCACTGACGCAGTCAATCGCCAGACATCAGCCATCGGCCACATCGTCAGCTTGCCGGCAGTCAATGATACCTTTTTCCGAATGGAAACAGAACAGGCTGAGCGACTGATTTCAGACACCCTGAATAAGCTCTTTCAATTTGACGGCCAGCAAACCCAAGCACTAGAAACCGCAAAATCAGATTTTCAAACGATGAAAAAATATATAGACCAGCTCGAAACCATGTACACCGGTCCGAAAATTGAAATCACAGGCTACAAAAGCGGCTCCATCCTGAAATCACAGGAAGAAGAAAACATCAATCAAACCTTCGGCACGATTAACCCGCAAATGAAGGAGGCGGATGATTCTCCGATGGAGATGATGTTGAAGAAATTAGCCGAGAATGAAAAGTCTAAAGTGGATTCAGTTGTCAAAACGGGTCATTCTAAAAAGGTAAGTAAAAATATCATCGTTATCAATGGTAAAGTGTATAATACGAGTGAACATAGAGAACATATAAAAACTGATTTCTCAAATGCAGAGGTTAAGCAAGTTGTTTATAATGATACACTTTACAATGTATACATATCTGGTAATGACATGAAGCTTGAACCTGTCGTCTCGCTTTCGGACATTAAAGTGGATGAGAATGGAAATGTGAAAATTTTAGAGACAGCTGTAGAACTTACCGGCGTGTATGATCTATTTAAAGCAGCCACGGGCAGAGATCCGGTATCAGGCGAAAAAGTCACAGGGAAAGACCGTGTTGTTGCCTCCATAAACTCAGTACCATTTGCCAAAATAGCTAAGTTAGAAAAGTTAATAGATATTAATAAACTTATTAATGATGGGAAAAAGGCTAAGAAGGCTTCGGAAGTTAAAAACGTTGCTAAGGATACGGGTAATGGTGTACCTTCTTATGGAAAGAAGTCACTACCTAAAGGACCTTACAGAGAAGTACATGGATTCCCAGTTAAAGTAAAGCCAGGTGCTCAAGAGAAACATATTCCTAATACGCCAAATTACAAACAAGAAATAGCAAATGGTAAAAACAAGAGTATTTTCTATGGTGATAATAAAACAGCACAGGAATTGCTTGATAAGTATGCAGGGAAAGGCGATTTCTTAAAAAATGGCAGGGAAAGAGTAGACTTTGGAAAACCAATAGGAAAATATTATGATCGTAATACTGGTGAATATGTTGAGACTACTAAAGGATTAATACATTATGGAAAAGACGGGGCGCATATAGTACCATCTAGGCCATAAAAATAAGAAAAGAGGGATCGTATGGGCTATGATTCTTTAATTGAAACTTTAATAAAATATGAAAATAATGACTTGATACTAGAATGGACAAGTGGGTTAAGGATTATTGGAGAACTAGATACTGTTTTTGAAACAGACAATGGATTGGACGAAGATGATAATAATTATACAGAATATGATGCAGCTGCATTTAAAGTAAATAAAATATTATCCAAACCGATTCAGAATGAAGGCAACGTATATAATTGGTTGAGACAAGAAAAAAGTTCATTGGTTGAAATCTCTCTCTATGATGATCCACCAAGTACAGTTTTATTAACTGATGGTCAAAGAGTGTGGAAAAGCGATAATTAAATTAACAAATTTTAAATTGGGACCTTGAAATTGGTTAAAACCTTTCAAGGTTCTTTTAGGTTGGAAACACACCACCTATTATGTTTGGGAAATACTCATTATATTGCTTGTGTTAACTCACACCATCTACCGGTGAATAAGAAATAACGGAGATAGTATATTGCTCAAATATAAATATGCAATTGAATATATAGATGATTATGATGAAGTCATTTTGGATTTGGAAAAAGAGAAAATACTTAAAAATGGTTACCTTATTAGTAATTCGTTAGGATCTGATATATTTAGTGATTTCGATAGCATAAAGGAAGAAATTGAACAATTATTAAAAGTATTGTCTGGGGAATTACCAATATTCGAAAGTGGCGGGAATTTAAATTTAATTAGTTCTGATAAACATAAAACACTGATTGAAGATATTTTCGCAGATGAAGATGAAGGAGATTGTATATGCACAATAGAGACGGTGGAATATACCAAGATCATTTTAATCTGGGCAAAAGAAAGTATTAAGTACAAAAACAAAAGAGGTGTTTTAGCAACAGAAGAAGCTGATGAAAGAATGGGATGGATAAAAGAAAAGTGGAGTGAATTGAATTTTACTAATTGAGGAATAAACAGTGGCGGTATACATTTTATTACTAAAAGAATATGAAGATGATGAAACTGTGGTTTACAAATTCGGGCCTCATGAAAATACTATGGGCAAAATGCAATTAAATAAAATAACTAGAAAGCTTACAAAGTTAGAAGAAATTCCTGATAAAAATCTCCCGTCAACATTTTGTTTTGATCGAGCTGCACAAAGATTAGCAGTTTGTTTAGTAAGAGAAAGAGGATATTTCTAGAAAAAACAGTTTTTGAGTCTTAGCTTATAATAAAAAACAAAGAGGTTCCCCTATGATATATAAAGCATTTGTTAAAGGACTTGATCCACATATAGAAGAGGAAGTGATTCTCGAAATAGAAGGGATAGAATTTACAGGTTTTTCTTCTGTCTGTCCTTATGAAATTGAAGTGGGGAAAAAATATCCTGTGTTAGTTGGTTTTACGATTTTGGATGAGTTAGTTATTCGTGAAAATAAAGAAAAAACAAAAGAATTAGAT
Organism: uncultured Bacillus sp.; assembly: GCF_958411575.1. Classification (NCBI taxonomy): domain Bacteria; kingdom Bacillati; phylum Bacillota; class Bacilli; order Caryophanales; family Bacillaceae; genus Bacillus; species uncultured Bacillus sp. Next base: position 588,725 of record NZ_CATYRA010000001.1, on the reverse strand, counting down.
CGGATTGGTTTAGGATATCAATATTATATTAGGGGAATTTTGCAAGAGGATTCAATTGATGCAGGAATCGTTCTAACTGATGAAGATGAGTATTTTTCTGAATATCCTCATTTAATTGGGAAAAACGTTGAGATGAAGGTTGACAGGATAAGCATAGAATTTTTAAGAGAGTCTGTTTAAATATAAAAAGTAAAATGTTTATACAAAATGGAAACTTAAATTCTTTTATGAGAAGGTTTTGTTTTTGGACATAATCAATGAAGGAAATCTTGGTTGACAATGCAAATAAATAATAGCTGAAGAAATACGTAAGGTGATTATAGAGAGTGAAGAAGATAGATGAGAAATTTTTATTGAGAAAAATAAATGAATCATTATTAATCATCCAGATTGTTTTCCCCCTAGCAGGAATAGTTCTAACTATCATGACAATCTGGTTAGCAAATGCCAATCAAGTTCATGATATAGAGTTATATGTGATTGCTGGTTTTTCATATGGCGTATTTTTCTTTGTGTTCCCTTTAGGTATTAATATATTCAGGAAAAGAGTACTTATAAAAAAATTAAATGATATAGACGGATATCAATAGAGCTTAAAGAGTGAGCATATACTTGAAGAACAAATGATCTTCTATGATTTTTTAGATGATGAATGATTTAAACAATCCCCAAAATGAAATACCTATCAGGATTATTATCCCGTTATCTCTTCCTTAAAGGGGCAAGACGACATGTTATTGATCAATAAACAGAAGGACCCTGTTTTTCAATTTTTGGCTGGAACATTTCATCAGGATATTGAATCTCCTGATGACGTTTTACAAGAGTTATTAACAGAGGAAAGTAAAGAATATTTGGAGTATGCTATTGTTTTTTTAACGGATTTTATTGAAAGTGAGCATTCAGACAATGAGAAAAATGAATACATTCAACGCGCGGATGGGGTGTATTTTCCTGCGTTTAATTTAGAACCAATAGATTGGCTAAAGAATGTAATAGTACAGATAAAGAAGTCTTTAAATAAAATTTAAACGGTCACGATTCATAACCTTGATTGGAAAAAATGCCTTTCAAGGTTTTTAATCACAATAATTTTTTATTGAAGTTAATACTATGTTCAAACCTTTATGATTACTTTTGTTCTAGAAACGATAGTCAACACTCAAGGATGAAAGCGTTGACATCCAACAAATCTAGTGCTAAAGTATACCTACAAAACAAATACAGCGACCCGTCAGGATTGTTACTGCGAAAGCAGGCAAAACCTAAATGGTGCAGGTGTAAGAGGAGACTCTGGCAATCTGCGTCATTTAGGTTTTTTTATTCTCATTTTGGAGGTGATGCGGCATTTGATACAAAAAAAGCTGGAGAAAGGCGGCCACCTTTCATCCAGCGGGTTCCCCCATAAAAAGGAGGTATACACATGGATTATGATAAATTATCGAAAGACATATTACAACTCGTAGGCGGTGAAGAAAACGTTCAGCGCGTGATTCACTGCATGACGAGGCTGCGTTTTAATCTTCATGACAACGCGAAGGCGGATCGAAGCCAATTGGAGCAGCTGCCGGGTGTGATGGGCACCAATATCAGTGGCGAGCAGTTTCAAATCATTATCGGAAACGATGTGCCGAAGGTGTATCAGGCGATTGTGCGTCACAGCAATCTCAGTGATGAGAAAAGCGCCAGTTCATCTTCTCAGAAAAAGAATGTGCTGAGTGCGATTTTTGATGTGATTTCTGGTGTGTTTACCCCGATTCTTCCTGCGATTGCGGGAGCGGGGATGATCAAAGGGCTTGTTGCGCTAGCGGTCACGTTTGGCTGGATGGCCGAGAATAGTCAGGTTCATGTCATTTTGTCGGCTGTCGGTGACGGCGCGTTCTACTTCCTGCCGCTTCTGCTTGCGATGAGTGCGGCGAGAAAATTCGGAAGCAATCCTTACGTAGCGGCAGCCATTGCGGCAGCGATTTTGCACCCGGATTTGACGGCACTGCTTGGTGCGGGGAAACCGATTTCCTTTATCGGACTTCCTGTAACCGTTGCCACTTACTCTTCAACAGTCATTCCGATTTTGCTGGCGATTTGGATTGCTTCATACGTAGAAAAGTGGATTGACCGTTTTACACATTCGTCTCTCAAATTGATTGTGGTTCCGACATTCACATTATTGATTGTCGTGCCGCTAACATTGATTACAGTCGGTCCGCTTGGCGCTATCTTAGGAGAATACTTGTCTGCTGGGGTTAATTATTTATTTGATCATGCAGGACTGGTAGCGATGATTTTGCTGGCGGGAACGTTCTCTTTAATCATTATGACAGGCATGCACTATGCCTTTGTACCGATCATGATCAACAACATCGCTCAAAACGGCCATGATTATTTACTGCCGGCTATGTTTTTGGCGAATATGGGACAGGCCGGGGCATCATTTGCCGTCTTCCTTCGCTCCAGAAACAAAAAGTTTAAATCACTTGCGCTTACCACGAGTATTACTGCGCTGATGGGAATTACAGAACCCGCGATGTACGGCGTGAACATGCGATTGAAAAAACCGTTTGCGGCCGCTTTGATTGGCGGTGCAGCCGGTGGCGCATTTTACGGAATGATGGGTGTTGCTTCCTATATCGTCGGGGGGAATGCAGGTCTGCCAAGTATCCCTGTGTTTATCGGTCCAACGTTTATTTACGCGATAATCGGTCTTGTGATTGCGTTTGCGGCAGGAACAGCAGCTGCGTATTTGCTTGGATTTGAGGATGTACCGTCTGATGGCAGTCAGCAGCCGGCTGCAGGAAAAAGCTATGAGAGCAGCGGAGAAATCATTCACAGCCCGATTAAAGGGGAAGTGAAAGCATTAAGCGAAGTCAATGACGGAGTATTTTCTGCCGGGATCATGGGAAAAGGATTTGCCATTGAGCCTGAAGAAGGAGAAGTCGTTTCACCTGTTCATGGAAGCGTTACCACCATTTTTAAAACAAAACACGCCATTGGCATTACGAGTGATCAGGGAGCTGAAATCCTCATACACATTGGATTGGACACGGTGAAACTCGAGGGACAATGGTTCACGGCTCACGTCAAAGAAGGCGACAAGGTCACACCGGGAGATCCGCTCGTGTCCTTTGATCTGGAACAAATCAAAGCCGCGGGATATGACGTCATTACCCCGGTGATCGTGACTAACACAGACCAATATTCGTTTTCGCCGGTGAAAGAAATCGGCAAAGTGCAGACAAAAGAAGCGCTGCTTGCTTTATCCTAAAAAACTGATGGGGTGATCAATATGAGTTCAAATACAAAACGATTTCCAGAAGGATTTTTATGGGGCGGCGCGGTTGCTGCCAACCAAGTTGAGGGTGCTTATAACGAGGGCGGTAAGGGACTTTCGACAGCTGACGTATCACCGAACGGCATCATGTCTCCATTTGATGAATCGATGACTTCTATAAATCTGTATCATACCGGAATTGATTTTTACCATCGTTATAAAGAGGACATCGCCTTGTTTGCGGAAATGGGTTTCAAGGCGTTCCGTACATCTATTGCGTGGACAAGAATTTTTCCAAATGGTGATGAAGAGGAACCAAATGAAGAAGGCCTCAAATTTTATGATAATCTGTTTGATGAACTGTTAAAGCATCAGATTGAGCCTGTCGTAACCATCTCACATTATGAAATGCCGCTCGGTTTAGTGAAACATTATGGCGGCTGGAAGAATCGCAAAGTCATAGAGTTCTATGAACGCTATGCCAAAACCGTTTTTAAACGCTATCAACGCAAAGTGAAGTATTGGATGACGTTCAATGAAATTAACGTGGTCCTCCATGCGCCGTTTACAGGCGGCGGTCTTGTCTTTGGAGAAGGAGAAAACAAATTAAACGCAATGTACCAGGCGGCACACCACCAGTTTGTGGCCAGTGCTCTTGCCGTCAAAGCGGGTCACGAGATCATCCCTGATTCGAAAATCGGCTGTATGATAGCGGCAACCACAACATATCCGATGACATCAAAGCCGGAGGATGTTTTCGCAGCACTGGAGAATGAGCGCAAAACACTTTTCTTCTCAGATGTGCAGGCAAGAGGCGCATACCCGGGATATATGAAACGCTATCTGGCAGAAAACAATATTACAATTGAAATGGCTGAAGGCGATGAAGAGATTTTGAAAGAACATACGGTAGATTACATCGGATTCAGCTACTACATGTCGATGGCGGCGAGCACTGATCCGGAAGAGCTTGCAAAATCAGGGGGCAACCTGCTGGGCGGAGTTAAAAACCCTTACCTGACATCATCAGAATGGGGCTGGCAGATTGATCCGAAAGGCTTGCGCATCACGCTTAACACCTTATATGACCGTTATCAGAAGCCGCTGTTCATCGTTGAAAACGGCCTGGGCGCTGTAGACAAAGTTGAGGAAGATGGCACGATTCAGGACGATTACAGAATCAATTATCTGCGTGACCATTTAATTGAAGCGCGTGAAGCCATTGCGGATGGCGTTGAATTAATCGGATACACATCATGGGGGCCAATTGACCTTGTCAGTGCCTCCACTGCGGAAATGAAAAAACGTTACGGCTACATTTATGTTGATCGGGACAATGATGGAAACGGAACATTAAACCGCATCAAGAAAAAAAGCTTCAGCTGGTATCAAGAGGTCATCGCCACTAACGGAGAGAGTCTCTGACAAATTTTTGAAAACGCATGCGCTTCAATTGACAATAACCGGAAGCAGGCGGACAATAAAAGAGAAAGATGAACCACCCACAGTCCGAAAGGCGGGAAGAGCAATGTTTAACAAAATGTTAGTTGCGATTGACGGATCAGACATGAGTGAAAAAGCGCTTGATGCCGCAGTGCATTTGGCCAAAGAACAGCAGGCGGAACTAAGCATCCTTCATGTGGGGAGAGAAGCCGTCGTCACGACTTCTTCTCTGACGGGAATTGTCTATGTGCCTGAACATTTTATTGATGAAATCAGGAACGAGGTTAAAAAAGAGGGCCTGAAAATCCTTGAAAATGCAAGAGAAAAAGCAGCCGAGAACGGTGTTCAAGCTGAAATCATTTACGCGAATGGCGAGCCGGCTCATGAGATACTAAATACCGCAAAAGAGAAAGGCGTCGGCCTGATCGTAGTCGGCAGCCGGGGCATCAGCGGCCTGAAAGAAATGATGCTGGGAAGCGTCAGCCATAAAGTGTCTCAATTATCAACTTGCCCGGTTTTAATTGTTCGATAAAAATTCAAATATCTGATATAGCGAATGGCCAGCACCCGAGACTTACTGTATTTAAATAGCTAGAAGAGAGTTTGCTTTACACAATTTCGTAAACTGTTCATTAAACACAGCTTTTTAAAAATTTGTTTTTATTAAAACAACAATACCCAAAAGAGGCGCTCCCTTGATCAGTAAGGGGTGACGCCTCTTGTTTGGTTTCAAATATACTTTCCAGTTTTCTATTCATTGTTGCTTTTTATATTTTTATTTCTTTGATGATTTATTGGCCGGCGCAAACCAACTGAATAAAGCAATAGCCACTAATACGCCATAGAAGATTATCGTCCAGGTGGTGCTGTGTGGAAAGTGATGGTCCAGGATTCCAATATCCTCATGGGCAAGGGTAATGACCACCAGTTTGACACCAACCCAGGCCACAATGGCATATGCGGTTGTTTCCAGTGCAGGGCGCTGATTAAGAAGTTTTACAAACCAAGTAGCTGCAAACTTAATCAGGATAAGGCCGGCAATCCCACCTAGGACAACAACAATAAATTGTCCTCCATCCATGCCGCCGAAATCATCAAGTGGTGAATCCGGAAGCCCGAGAGCTAAAGCAACCGCAGCCAGAATCGAATCAATGGCAAAAGCGAGGTCCGCTAAAGCAATTTTCCCGACTGTGGGCCAGAAACTTTTCCCGGCAGCCTCCTCTTTGGCCTCCTCATGAATATTCTCACTTTTTTTCCCGAAACGGGCCTTAATTACATGCTTTAAGCCCAGGTAAAGAAGATACGCTGCTCCTATCGCCTGAATCTGCCAGACATTTGCGATAAACGAAATGGCAAAAAGCGCCGCAAACCGGAAGGCAAATGCCATTATGATTCCATAATTTATCGCTTTTTTTTTCTGATCATTGGGTAAATGCTTGGCGATAACTGCCAGTACAAGGGCATTGTCAGCCGATAGCAGTCCTTCTAATCCGATTAAAATTAATAATGTCCAGGCATATTCCAGCCAGATAGACTCCATCAACATCTTTCCTTTCTAAAACGTAAAGTGTGCCGTAAAAGTTTCGATATCAACAGTATTACCCTTCTCATTTATAGTTAACTCTATTGAGTAGGCTGGTATTTCTTGGGTTGCTTTTTCTTGCTAGCAAAAAAACGTACTGGCACAAAAAGGAAGATGAGGCATTTTTGAAACAGATACAGATGTAAAAATCTTCTGATCATTTCATCGTACACCTGCAGCTTGAACCATAATGATCTCTCTCCTTAAAAAGCAAATGAGTTTTTTGGTCATTTCCTGTATGATAAAAATATGGAAAATGGAGGATAGAACGTAATGCTAAATTATATGAACAAACTATAGTATGCAAGACTATGTAAAATTACCAAAATTAAAAAAACCAGAAATGTAAAATGGCAAAAAAAATATAATGATTACTGGGGCAAGTAGCGGAATCGGCTTTGCGAGAGTAAAGCAATTTCTAGAAGACGGCTTTCGGGTCGTTGGAGTAGATATTCAAACGAATAAAATGTCGGAATTTATAGTAAACAGTGACTTTCACATGGAAGAAGCAGACTTGTCTGATGTCCAGCAGGCAGAATCTTTAATGCCAAAGCTTGAACAAAGCCAATTGATTCCAGACTTCTTAATCAATGCAACAGGGATAAGGGAAATTACCCCTGCTCTTGAATGATCAGCAAAATCATTCAAAAAGATCAAAGACATTAATCTCACAGCAGCCTTTATTCTTTCCCGGGACGCGGCAAGGCTGTGGTCTAAGCTGGGAAAACGAGGCTGTATGATCAATATCGCCTCTGTGTCTGGACTGATGGGAGAGCCTGCGCGGGCTGCCTATGTGTCTTCCAAGCATGCGGTTATCGGACTGACAAAGCAGTTCGCTATGGAATTCGGGTCAAAGGAAATCAGGGTGAATAGCATTTCACCGGGCGTAATCCAAACAGAATTAACGGAAGAGTATTTTCAAGACGATGAAATGGTTCAGCTGATCAAAGATAACCATGCCCTCCATACGTGGGGGCAGTGATATCGTTTCCTGTATGAAGTATTTAGCTTCGGAGGATGCGCACTTTATCACAGGCTCAAACTTTGTCATAGACGGCGGCTGGACGGCGGCAAGAAACTATAAAAAAGGGAAAAGCACCTTGCAGTTGGTATGCTTTTCCATATACATAACTGGAGGTAGAATACACTTGATGCAGCAAGATCTCTCAATCGCACCAAAACAAAAATCAACAGCCGTGCTGAAAATGGTCATCTCCATGGTGATTTTCGGCTCCATCGGCTTTTTCTCAGAGCATACCAATCTGCCGTCATTTGAATTGGTCTTTGTCCGCTGCCTTTGCGCGACGCTATTTTTAAGCTTTTGCTGGCTTGTGTCAGGCCAGTATAAAACCGAAAAGTGGAGCAAGAGAGAAGTGCTGCAAACATTAGCGTGCGGTTTCTTTCTTGTATTCAACTGGGTGTTTTTATTTAAGTCTTTTGAAGAAACATCTGTCACGATCGCCATCTCCGTTTATCACCTTGCACCGGTGCTTGTTCTTCTTCTGGGGAGCATCATCTACAGAGAGAAATTAAATGTGATCTCCGTCAGCTCCATTATCATCTGCTTTCTGGGAACTGCGCTGATTTCCGGAATTAACGGCAGCACTTCATTGACACAGCTGATGGGATCAGGGATCATATGGGCCGTTTTCGCCGCACTGTTTTATGCGTTCACCACTTTATTGGGAAAAGGCATTCAAAACCTCAGTCCTTACACGACAACCTTTTTGCAAACGGGTTTAGGGGTTATCATCCTGATTCCATTTATTCACTTCGGCGCTTTTGCTGACCTGTCTCAAGGAAACTGGATTATGGTGGTATCTACCGGTATCATCCATACGGGTATTGTGTATTTACTGTTTTTTGACAGTTTGCGATTTTTATCAACGAAATTTATTTCAATCATTGTCTTCCTCGACCCGGCTGTTGCGATCGTGCTCGATACCGTCTTCACAGGTTTCCGCCCAGATCTCTATCAAACACTAGGTATCGTGATGATCTTTGCGGGCATGGCTTTGACGCTTGTCAGGAGGCAGGGAAAAGCGGATGTGGTTGCTGAGGGTAAGGATATGGAACAAATTCAATAATGATAGAAAGAATGTAAAAAGGCCTAATCGGCCTTTTTTTGTTTTAGGTCAATTTACTCTCGCTAATCCTTAAAATAAGATAAACTTTCTAGAAAAATATTGTAATAATATTTCAGTCTAGTTAAGATTATTGAGTGAATATTACTTTTATTACAAAAGGAGAGAGGAAATGAAAAAAAGAAAGAGGCGGACCTTTAAAAGGTTCATTGCAGCATTTTTAGTGTTGTCTTTAATGATTTCATTATTGCCGGCAGATGTACTGGCAAAAACCACAGAAGAAGAGACTGGAAATCGTATTGTTGCCGATGATCCAGAAGAAACTCTTCGGAATGAACAAACTGAGGAAGCCGTACCTTTTGATCCGAAAGACATAAACAAAGAGGGAGAGATCACCTCAGAAAGAACAGAAAATACAAAGCTTTATTATGAAGGAGACGGTGTCTATAAACAGGAAGTATACCTTGATCCTATTCATACAAAGGAAACACCGAATGCTGACTGGGAAGACATTTCTCCTGAGTTAAAAGAGTCGACAAGCAAACAAGTCGAGACAGAGAATGCCATTTTGAATTCAGATTTTCAAAAGCAAATGAAGAACGGGCTTTATGCGACTTTTGAGCACAATGACCATAAGGTTACATATTCACTTGTAGAAGCGAAAGGCCCAAATAAAACTTCACTTACTCCGAAAGATACCTCAGCAGATTATAAGACTGACAGTAATGAGATTGTTTATCTGGATGTGTTTCCGAATATTGATCTTCAGACTTTCACATTCAACGAAAACATCAAAGAAGATTTAGTCCTTCATCAGTATGATGGATACAACACATTTACATTTCAGGTAAAAACCGATTTGCAGGCTAAAGAACAAGAGGATGGATCCATTGATTTTTCTGATGAAAAAGGAAAAGTTGTTTTTTCTGTGCCTAAACCTTTTATGACGGATTCAAAGTTAGATGAGCTTTCTGGCGAGGTTGAACGGTCAGACAAAGTCAGCTATAAGCTGGAAAAGAATGAAGAAGGGTATTTGCTTCACCTCACAGCAGACGAGAACTGGCTGAAAGACCCAGAACGCGTATATCCAGTATCTATCGACCCGTCAACATCTTTATCTGTTTCATCAGATACGTTCGTCATGAGTGCCTATCCGACGACGAACTATTCGGCGTCCTCGCAAAAGTGGGATGCTAACTTAAAGTCTTATGTGCTGAAAACGGGCTACTATGACAAAACGACAGGCACAAACTATGCGTTCATGAAATTTAACAACCTAAAACCGATTCAAAATATGGCTGTCACCAAAGCTACATTAAAAACATACGTAGCCCATTCCTATTATGGAACAAAGGCAACCGGTCTTTGGCTGGATACAGTCAACAGCAATTACGATAATGGAAAAGTGACATGGAACACCAAACCAGCATCGAAAAATATCGGAAAAGCAGACGTCCATAAAGGACAGTGGGCGAGTTACGATGTGACTGCGGCTGTAAAGTCATGGAATTCCGGTGGAGCCAACTATGGATTTAAGCTTCATACAAACGGAAACGGCAAGGAATATTGGAAAAAACTAATTTCCTCAGCGAACTCCGCGAATAAACCGTATATTGAAGTGACGTATACCATACCAAAGGGAAACACCCCTTCCATTAAAGCGTATCACAACGGAGACTCCACTGGTTATTTTGATATCAGCTGGAAAAAGGTTGAAGGTGCGAAAGGATATAAAGTATGGATTTACAATGGTAAAGAGTATCAAGCGATCTCTGCAGGCAACGTCACGTCGTGGAGCACAAAAGGAAAAAAAATCTGGCCTACGAGTGCAGAAATTGCCTCCAAGAGATATAAACTGCATCTGGACGGCAAGGACGGAGCTGAATTGGCACTAGACCCATCCCCGGTCTATAAGAATTCCGGCGGAAGCTATGCCACAAGCAAAAACTATTGGATTGGCGTCAGTGCAATATTTGACCAGGGAGAAGGAGCAATGTCTGCACCGGCAAAGCCCGTTATCCCTAATGTAGGGAAAGCACAAGCGCCGTCAACAAAGGGCTTTAATAATGGGAATGCCACAGGGTACTTCGATCTTTCTTGGAAAGCTGTATCTGGTGCCACCGGCTATAAAGTTCAGGTGTTCAATGGGAAAGGCTTTGAGACACTTGATCTGGGAAATCAGACGTCTTGGACCACCAAGGGGAAAAAGATCTGGCCGACAAGTACAGAAATCAAAGCGGGAAAATATGCTCTTCATCTAAAGGACGGAAACGGAGCAGAGCTGCCGATCAATCCTGGCCCAACTTATAAAAACGCCGGAGGAGACGGAGCCAAAAAAAATTACTCATTTAAAATAATCGCCTATAACAAAGACGGCGAAGCCATTGCATCACCGGCTGCTAATCCGACACTTCCTGATATCGCTAAGCCAAAGAATTTAACTGGCTATTTGTATACAAACACAAAATCGAGTCAAACGGGCTATGTGAATTTGATATGGGAAAAGGTTCAAAATGCGAAAGGCTATAAAATTAACATCTATAACGGGAAAGAATATCAGTCCTATGATGTGGGTGACGTGGATCATTGGACAACCCAAAATAAAAACATCTGGCCGACGTCTGAGGAAATCAAAGCCGGAAGCTATAAGCTGCATACAGACGGAAAGGGCCGTGAATTGGCACTCGATCCATCACCTGTCTATAACAATGCAAATGGGAATTACAAAGGGAAGAAGAATTATTCTTTCACGCTTTCCGCCTATAATGCAAATGGTGAAACGATTCCGACGGCACCCTTTAACCCAACGTTCCATGAAGGCGCAGAATTCCTTGGAACAGAAGAATACTGGTCTATCATTGATATCCCAAGCGGCCAGTTAAATGGTGCGACAGGCAATGTCATTGTGAATGAAGAAGACCTGTCAATTGACGGACGCGGACCGGGACTTGGCTTATCGAGAACCTACAACAGTCTTGACACCTCTGATCATTTATTTGGGCAAGGTTGGTATGCTGATGCAGAAACATCTGTCATCTCGACGGATGGCGGGGCAATGTACATCGATGAAGACGCTACGACTCATCGATTTACGAAAAAAGCCGATGGCACGTATCAGCCGCCGACCGGTGTATATCTTGAATTAACAGAAACAGCTGATCAGTTCATATTAAAAACAAAGGATCAAACCAACGCTTATTTCAATAAAAAAGGCGGCAAACTCCAAAAGGTAGTGGATGGCCATAACAATGCAACTGTCTACACTTACAATGACAAAAATCAACTGACAGCCATTACAGACGCATCAGGGCGCAAGCTCACATTCACATATGACGAAAATGGCCATGTGACCTCCATCACCGGACCTAAGAATAAGAAAGTAACCTACTCATATGAGAGTGATTTGCTGAAGAAAGTCACGGATACAGACGGGACTGTCACAAGCTTTGACTATGATGCGGAAGGGCGTCTTGTCAAACAATATTCAGCCAACAGCACCGAAGCAAAGCCTGTCTTTACCGAATATCAGTATAGCGGACACCGTCTCGAAAAAGCGATCAACGCTAAAAAAGAAACATATGTCTATAGCTATGATGCTGATAAAAAGACGCTTCTTATGACACAGCCAAATGGCCGGAAAGTACAGTATGGCTATAATGAAGCGGGAAATCCGATTCAGGTTATTGATGATGCGGAAGGGCTAAAAATTACAACGAATACAAAATATGAAGGCAATAATGTCGTAGAAGATGTAGATCCAAACGATGTCGGAACCGGAAAAGCAACGGAAAGCTATCAATATGACAAAGATGGCAACGTTACGTCGGTTAAAGACGCATATGGAACTGAGACGTACGAATACAACAAAAACAACGATGTCACAAAGATGAAGGATACCGAGGGGAATGTCACGGATATTGCCTATGACGGACTGGATGCTGTATCCGAAACCGATCAGAGTGGAAAGTCATCGTCAGCAGCTGTTTATGATAAATATGGAAACCAGATTCAATCCAGCAAAGATTTATCAGCTTCAACTAATATTTTGAAAGATGGAAGCTTTGAAGCGCAAAAATCCGGCTGGAATCTGACTGCATCTAAAGACAGCGGCAAAATCTCAGTGATTGCCGATAAAAGCGGGGTTCTTTCCGGATCAAAGGCATTGGAAGTCTTGAGTCAATCAACGTCTGCCGGAACAGATCACGGGTATTCGTCAGCGACTCAAACAGTTGAGCTGGAGCCGAATACAACCTATACATTAAGCGGGAAAATCAAAACAGATCTTACGAAATCAAGAGCCTACTTTAACATTGATTTGCGAGACAAAGATCAAAAACGAATTCAATGGATTCACAATGAATACAGCGCATTAGCCGGAAAAAATGACTGGACAAAACGACAAATTACTTTTACGACTCCTGCGAATGCAGGAAAAGCTGTTGTGTATATGGAAGTGGACCATAAAGATAAAGATGGCAAAGGGAAAGCATGGTTTGATGAAGTTCAGCTGGAAAAAGGCGAAGTATCATCAAGCTATAACCCAGTACAAAACAGCAGTTTCACAGCAGCAACGGAAAACTGGAGCGTAAGCGGGGCATCCGTTGATTCTGAAGAAGGCTTTAATGATAATGTATCATTAAAAGCTGCCCGGACCAGTACGTCCCAAGCTGGATCAGTAACAAAACAAACCGTTGTCTTAGGGCAAAGCGCAAACGACAAACCGGTTTATCTCACACTGACAGGAATGTCGAAAGCCAGCAGCGTCAAATTTACAGATGAAAAAGACTATTCTCTGCAGGCTAATGTCACTTACGCGGACGGCAGCACAGGCGTCTACAATGCGAAATTCCCTTCTGGAACACAGGAATGGAACCGGGCTGCTGTTGTTATACCAAAAACAAAGCCGATCAATAAAGTCGATATCAGCATTCTGTTCCAAAAGAGTGCGACAGGAACAGTCTGGTTTGATGATATCCGTCTGATTGAAGGAAGCCTTCTGACAAAAAGCACGTATGACAGCAATGGTAACTATGTGACCAAGGAAGAGGACGAACTAGGTTACGCCACTTCAACTGATTACGATGAAACGGGTAAGAAAACAGCTGAAACGGATGCAAAAGGTGAAAAAACAACCTATACGTATGATCAGGCAGACCAATTGACAAACATGACGCTCTCCAACGGCACGTCTATCCTTCACAGCTATGATAAGGAAGGCAATGAGGTAAGCAAAACCATCCGGGCGGGAGCAGATCAAACCTATAAATACGAATATGATGTCATGGGCAAGCTTGTCAAAACAACTGACCCTCTCGGCAATGTGTTAGCAAGCGACTATGATGCCAACAGCAACCTGACCAAAACCATTTCACCAAATGGCAACGAAGTGTCTCTTTCCTATGATGGAACAGACCGGGTGAAATCAAAGTCGTATAACGGTACAGAAAAGTACAATTTCACGTATGACAAAAATGGAAATGAAACATCGGTCGTCAATAAAGAGCAGAACACCACAAAGAAACGGACATTTGACAACAAAAACCGTTTAACCGAATTGACTGACCGCGGCGGCAGCCAAACTTGGACATATCCTAGTGACTCCGATAAGCTGAAAACCTTCTCGTGGAGCCATGGGGACCAAAAAGGAACGAATCAATTTACGTATAACAAACTGGATCAAATGATTGAGATGAAAGACAGCACCTCTTCATATTCATTTGATTATGATGAAAATGGCAATGTCCAAACCTTTATTACAGGCAACGGCGGCGGAACAAGTTTTTCATATGACGAAAGAAACCTTGTAAGCTCGCTGCATATCGGCGACAAAAATGGCGGAAGCCTTCTGACGGAAAGCTATGAATACGATGCAAACGGCAACCGCACAACGATAAACAGCTCAGCAAGCGGCAAGGTGAAATATGAGTATGGAAAGCTGAATCAGCTTGTCAAAGAAACCCATGAAGACGGTACTGTCATTGAATACACATATGACGGATTCGGCAACCGGAAAACCGTTACAACTGTAAAAGATGGGTCAAGCAAAACGGTGAACGCTTCCTTCAACATCATGAACCAGCTGACAAAAGTCAATGATGAAAGCATCTCTTACGATAAAAACGGCAACCGCACATCCGACGGCAAATTCACATATACGTGGGATGCAGAGGATAACCTGACTGCCGTTACAAAAAAAGGCGAAGACAAGCCGTTCGCAACATACAAATATGACGAAAAAGGAAACAGAATCCAAAAAACCGTCAACGGAAACGTCACGAACTACTTCTACGACGGAGACAGCTTGAACGTCTTGTATGAAACAGACGCGGACAACAACGTCACAAAATCATACACGTACGGAGACAGCGGCCAGCTGTTATCCTACACGGAAAATGGCAAGAAATATTTCTATCACTACAACGCACACGGCGACGTCATCGCGATCTCAGACAGCACGGGAAAAACCGTTGCCAAGTATCAATATGACGCATGGGGAAATCCAACAAAAACCGAAGCAAGTGATGAAGTAAAAGACAACCGCTACCGCTACGCAGGCTACCAATACGACGAAGAAACCGGCCTGTACTATCTCATGGCCCGCTACTACGAGCCAAGAAACGGCGTGTTCCTCTCACTTGACCCAGACCCGGGCAGTGACGGAGATTCACTGGATCAGAATGGGTATGCTTATGGAAATAATAACCCGGTGATGAATGTTGATCCGGATGGGCATTGGGTATGGCTTGTGGTAAATGCCGGATTTGCAGCCTATGATGGGTACAAGGCATATAAATCAGGTAAAGGGTGGAAAGGTGCTGCTTGGGCAGCTGCTTCTAACTTTGGGCCTGGGAAGATATTTAAGGGTGCTAAGAGGGCTTATAGTTTTGCTAATAAGGCAAAAAGAGGTTGGTTTAATAAAGAGTCTTGGCATCATATAAAAGATAGACACGGTCCAAAGCGCGATAAAAAATATGGAAAAAAAGGGAAATTCAAGAGTAACAGAGCTTTAAAACGAACAACAAGAAGTACATTAAGGTCAGGGAAAGCACGTAAAGGACAATATGGACGTACAGTTTACGAAAAGACTTTTAAAAGATATGTTGGAGTGAATGGTAATAAAAGAAAAACAAAACGTGTTCGAGTTATAAGAGAAAAAAATGGAAGAGTAGTAACGAGTTTTCCATATTAACTTATAATAGAACTGCTTTTAAAGGCAGTACTTACCGTACTAGGGGGATATAATGAAAAAATTAATAATGAACAAAATACAAAAAGATGTAAATGAAGGTTGTTTTTTTCATGTGGATAATCATGAACGCATTTACATCGGGAAAAAGGGTGAAACAGGAATTTTAATTTCAATCTTTGATTTGTCCGGCGATATCCGGAGATTTGAAATCAATGAACAAATCCCGTGCGAGGATATTATATTGTTTCAACAGAGTTCGGATGACAGTTATGTATTTGTTTACTTCAAGCTGCATGAGTATAAAGTTAAGGTGTTTTCAGCAAACGGAAAAGAACAAAGTACATTTTCTCTGCCTTCGGGGACTTCATGCAGCCTTCTGGATGAGAAACAAAACCTATGGGTCGGCTTAAGTGATGAAGGTATTTATGATGACGAAAACCCCAGTGGACAAAGTTTGCTGTGCTTCACTTTAGACGGACAACTAAAGGAAACTCATATTGATCATCAGCTTTCAGAAATATATGCGCCCGTGGTAGATGACTGCTATGCACTTGCAGAAAAAGATGGATTGATATACATGCTGTATTACTCTTATACAGTCATTGCTGCCTTTGATGAGACGGACGTGAAACGAGTGTGGATTGTTTCTGATAAAGACTATTCTGGAGTATATGACCAGCTTGCGATTTCGGATGACGGGTTTTGGATATGCAAAGATGAACATTCACTTTCCCTCATTCCGGCTGATGTCAGTCTACCGATACAAGAGGTGAAATGCTGTGATCAAGACGGGCGGGAGCTCTCGATACAACAGCTGAAACTGACAAGTAATACTATTTATGCACTATCAGACTCAGGGATCTATAAGAGGGACATCAGAGGGGGAAAGACAAATGAATGAAACATCGTTTTGGCAGCTTATTGACCAAGCTGGGAGTCAGGAAGAACCTAATGAGTGCTGCGTGATGCATTATTGAAAAAAGAAGTCAATGAGATCATTGATTTTGAATTTATGCTTCAGACATTCATGCAAAAAAGCTATCTGTCCTCACTATGGGCGGCAGCATACATCACGGAGGAAACGCTTGACGAGGAAGGCTATCCACAAAATGAAGACTTGCTGTCAGTGGCAATCGAGGCGTTGACATATATGAAGACTGGCAACGATGAATGGGATGATGAAGTACACGACGAGCTTTTAGATGCGCTTGAACAAAAGGGACTTGCCGAATCGGACGGTATTGAATTGGATTGGGAAGAGGAAGATTTGCCTCAAAGGTTTCCAAAACTGTGGGAGCGTTTTGGGGAAAATCCGCTTTTTTAAATAATAGAAATGAAGCTTGTATCAATAAGCGATACAAGCTTTTTTTAGAACAAATCTGAATGATAAATGACAAAGAAAACAAGAGAAAGATTAATCAAATGAAAAGAACTTGAGAAATTGACGGCGGAGGGATTGCGGCCCGTGCAAAAAAGATTAATCGAAAAACTCGCCGAGAATAAAAGACGTTTGTTGAAGAGTGAAATCAAAGAAAAACTAGTCCCTTGTGCAGAAAGAGGCTTCACTTATCGTTTTGCTGATCCGGCGCAAAGCAGGCAATTGCTTGAGCTGGTTTTATCAAATTCAATACCAGCCAACACCCGTGAGGTTGATGCTCTCGGAAAAACGGAGGCGAAACAGCTGATCTTGAAAACACTCAGTCCTATGTTGCCTATGATGACAGGGACGTTCTGCTGTTTCATCAATACAGCAACGAAATTGGTGCGTTAGTTTGTGCTTTTGGAAAATGTCTCGAGCACCTTGATGGCTTATTGGAATGTATTGAGTTCGACAAAGAGCTTCTCAATCATAGTTTTATTGTGGTTGAGCCTGAGTGTTAGTTTGGTTTATGTATATTGCACACGGAATACGGCTGCGAGCTTGTTTATTGGTAGATTGCTTTCTTAGGAGGAAACGTTTTGTAATATATCTCTAACGGAAAATATCTCTTGTATACTTATAACAAATATTAAGTACTTGTATACGTGGTGATCAAATTGAGCGTACCAAAGCTAATAGAATGCATAAATAAAATCAAAAGTGTCTTAAATGGACAAACAACAAGAGAAGAAGTGTCAGATTGGGCGGGCACTTATGTTTATGCGGATGACCCCGAAGCAGCAGACGATAGGGTCTGGGATATGTTAATCCTTCTAAGCGGGATTGATTTAAAAGATTCACCTGAAACCTATTTGCATTCAACAGATGATTTAAATGATTGGATAAAACAATATATGGAGTAATTTGTTTATTCTGCTTGGTGGTAAGGCAGATTATCAAAAAGAGGCGATGACAATGTACAAAACAATTAATGAATGGGTTGATTACATAGATGAGGGGTGCAGTGTCCTTCATTTAGATTTTAATGTGTTTAAAAAAGAACTCTCACTCGATATTAAGGTTTTTGAAGGTGAAGGAGAATATACGCATAAAATTTTATTTCAAAATGTTGCTTCTGTTTATTTTAGTGCAGATGTTGGTGACATGAGATTAGAAAAAATTGTTCCTGAAGAATACAATTGGCAAGTATTTGAATTCAGTTATCATCCAGAAGGAATCGGTAATTTTTTAAATTGTAAAATTGAACACTATCATTCAAACGCTAATTTTCTTATTAATATGAACAGCATGTTAATTGCGATAGAGGCTGAAATGGTTTACTTTGATGACCAATCGTTTTATGCATACCATTCAAATCATAAATAAATACATTACATAAGAAAGGTTGTCAGCCTTTTACGACTTAACAGGAGCCAGACAATATGTAAACGGCGATGGTATCACCATTTCAAACAGCATGGAAAGGAAATAAAGGTTTATTATAATAAACCTCATATAAAACTAGGAGGTAGTATGGCCAGAATTAGAGACGATTGTCTTGAACTTGAACTAACACCGAGAAGGTATCAAGAAATGGACGATGATCCATTTATTTTATCCATATTTGAGTTGTTGGAAAATAACAAAGCGATCGTTCGCGATTTTTCCGCTGTTTTATTAGAAAGTGAATATACATTGCTGATATCTGGAATCGAAGCTATAATAATGGGAAAACATTCCAACATAAGTTTAGAAACTATTGAACCGTTCTTACTTCTTAGTATTGATAAAGAAAACGGAAATTACAGAATTAAGATTAAAATTATATGTGATGATGAATATAAAGAAAGTAAGTCGAACTCCAACTTGTTCGAAATTAATTGTAGTGAAGAAAAGCTAGAGTCTTTTGTGACCACTTTAAAATTAAATCTTGAAAATATAAAAAATCCTTCTAAACTTCTGTAATATAAATAGTAATTTCTGCATTGGTTTAAAGTGGGTTTTCTTTGATGGCAAAAAAGAAAAGATATTGAATAGGATTGGGATGACTGAATATGGTTAGGGATTGATGCTGATGTCCCTCTTACACTGCTTATAAGGAAGAGTGAAAAATGAATGAAAAAGAACTTGAGATGACACTAAAGTTAGATCCTGAAAAAAGATATCGTTATTTTATTAAGAAAGTTGTTGACTATGAAGAAGTCTGGTCATTAAGTAATGATAAAGGATGGGCTATATCTGAAGACGATAATGGAACAATACAACTTCATTTTTGGCCAACTGAAGAGCATGCAAAACAATGTTCAATTGAGAAATGGAAGGGTACATATCCAGAGTCAATAAGTTTAGAGGATTTTGTAGAGAACTGGCTTCCTGGTATGCTTGAAGATAAAGTTGGTATATCCATTTTTTTCAACAATATAGATTCAGTTTCGATACCAATTTCTCAAGTTCTCTCTGACATTAAGGATGAATTAGAAAACTATTAAAGAGATAATCTTCTTTCTCCAAATTTAGAGGCACTCGGAAAGGAGTTTCCTTTTGGGTAAATGTTGAATGTACAGCTGAAAAAGTAAACTAAATTCCGTGTAGATACAAGTGCAATCAAAAGCGATATACTTGGTGATATTTTGTAGATAGTTATTTTGAAAGGTGGCATATATGTCTGATTTAATCTTTAAAGGATTACATAGAGTAACTGAGAAAGGCAAAATTTTATTATCTATAAATGATTCAGAATTCATCGTGTTGACTCAGCAGAAGAGAAATGATCATGAGTACGTCAATCATATTTCTCTTTATTCTAACATCGATGCACAATTCATAAACAGCTATAACGTACATAGCGACAACCAAGTCATAAATGTTCAAAAAGTTGATGATTCATTTTTGTTTTTAATTGATAAAGAGTACGAGGATGGAATAAGTAACGTAGAACCCAACATATACGTGTGGAGTCCGCTCAAAGGATTCTATCAATCTTTTTATGCGGGACGATACATTAATTCAATGATGATAGATCAAAATAAAAATCTATGGGTTGGATATGATGAAATGGGCATATTTTCAGGCGTTGATCAGGATATAAGCGCAAGAGGAATTAATAAATTCATTTTGAAAAATGAAGAATATGAATTGGACTCCGATGATGGTAGTTCATACGTGATTGACCAATATTATTCTACTTTTGTAAGTGAAGATGCCATCTATTTGCATTACAGATCGATGGGAGAAGACTATATACAAAAACTCAAATTATCGGGAGAAACATTTGGACAATATAAGGCTGAAATAGAGCTTCATTCCTGTATCCAAAACGGCTCGTATCTTTACTTATTCATTTTGGATGACTCATATCATATAAAAAAAGCAGCCAAGACAACTGATATGCAAAGCTTTGTAGAACATAAGATGTTGAATGAGAATACTGGTGAAGATCTATGTTTTGCCCAAGTAGCTGTATATAAAGATAAGTGTGTAGGAATTGATCATCATCATAATCTTTTTCTGTTAAATACAAACAGCTTATAAATGTGACCCTTTAAATTTCTATTCATTCGATATTCAGATTTTTGAAAACCTAGGAGCATAACCAATGAAAAAATTAAAAATGAATAAAATCATCAACACGGACACCCAAGATTGTTTTTTCCATGCCGATGCACAGGGGCGTGTCTACATTGGAAAAGGGTTGAAAGGTGATATCACCATTACAATTTATGATCCTTCCGGTGATGTTCGGGATTTTAAAGTGAAAGAGCAGATGGCTATGTCTTCGTTTATTACGAATCGTATGAGCCGAAGGTAAAGGTTTTTTCAGAAGAGGGAAGGGTGGAAAGTGCTTTTCACTTGCCTTCAGGGGTTTCCTGCTGTCTTTTGGATGAAAAACAACAGCTTTGGGTCGGTTTATGTGATGAAGGGATTTATCATGATGAGAATCCCAACGGCCATAGTGTGTGGTGTTTTACGTTAGATGGTCAGCAGAAGGAAATACACATTGATAGAAAGCTCGAAGAAATGGATGCGCCGGCTGTAGATGATTGTTATGGACTTGCAGAAAAAAACGGCTTGATTTATATGCTGTATTACGGAGATGCAGTCATTGCCGCATTTGATGAAACGGTCGTGAGACGAGTATGGATTCTGTCGGATAAAGAGCCGAACTCAGAAGCATTTTATCAGCTTGCGATATCTGAAGAAGGTTTTTTGGTTGGGACGTTCAATTGTTACAGTGAAGAGCTTGAGTCGTCTCTTTATTTGATTTCTGCCGATGTGAGTCAAGAGATGGAAGAGATAACATGCTATGACTCGAACGGTGAAGCCCTAGACGTTCAACAGCTGAAACTGACAAGCAACGCTGTTTACGCAGTGGCCTCTTCTGGTGTTTATAAACAGGATATCCAATAGGTGTAGGGATGAGATGATGATGAATTGGCAAGCCTTAAGTCAGACAAAACAAGACCGCATCTGGTCAGAAGTGAACAAGATCATAAAGTGGAGGCCCGGAAACAGATTTCATCATATCATCCCGCCTGATCCATATCGAGTGTTTGATATCTCAAGCGGGATGAGCAGTAAAGCTGGTTATGATGATGTGAGCAGAGTGCTGAGTGATTTAGAGACTTCTATTTTAAAAGCATTTCAATCATGTACTGGAGAGCACGATGTGATGTACGCATTAGATTGGCAGCATGACGGATATACCTTTAGCCCTCATCAGGCAATGCCTAAGGATGAATTTGGCGAATGGCCTGTTCCCGTATTTCCAAATGGAGATTATTATTTCTTTCTTCACCAGGATTTTTCTTGGGGGCTTTTGGGTGATCCGTGGAAATGTACCATCACTGTGTTTGGTGAAGAATTATTGAAGGTAATCGATAAATATCCGCCTATCCTGTTTCAAGATAGATGAGTGTTCTGAAAAACGGAGGTGAAACATGGGCTTTTGGGAAGAGAAATATAAGAATAAAAAGATATTCGTAAGTGATGATGGTTTGGATATTTGTCACGACGCCATCGAAGATTTTCACGCTGTGTTCCTTGAACAATTGGATCGCAAGCCTACTCTAAATGAATTTGTTTATACTCTCTTACAGGTATTAAACTCAGACGGCGATTCATTTTTTAAAGAATTAGAAGGAAAACAAGTCACCGATATCAACCTAAAGATGAAAAAAAGAACTACTTTAAGTGAAGTTAGGCCTGGTGCTGTCATTGAAATCCCTTTACAGCAAATCAATCAGTTTACATATGCATTAGTGGTAAAAGGAGATTTGGCAGCAGATAAAAATGATGATGTTCTCATTCAGTATTTTGATATTTTTACAGAGGAACACTTGAGTAAAGATGACATTTTTCTCATGATGGCAGAAAAGCAAAGAGCCCTTTTTATTGCGAATACAGGATATACAGGCTTTCTTCAGGGGAACTGGAAGGTTGTTTCCAAGGTGCCGATAGATCTGATGAAGAAATTTGATCAATCTGCTATAACATTTGTTATGTATGAAGATGGAAAATACCTCATTAGCCATAACGATTCACTAGCGGCAGAGAGTGATTTAATAGAAGTTGACGAAAGACACGGGAAGACCTTTAGCAATCCGATTGGGCTATTTGGTCATTTGAGTATTGAGGATGTACTTAATCAATATTTCAAGGGAACCTCGATGGAGGAATTGATCAAGTATGAGTTGTAAAAGGGGACTTTTATTGGGGGGGAGGTACATATGAGCAGATATTGTCTGGAATATGCTGATTCTGATCTTTTTCTTTTAAATGATTTTTTCAAACAATTCCCTCTCCCTATCACTGAGTATAATTGGGTCATTGGCGATATTTTGAATATGATGGATTTATCCGAGGATAAGAATCATTGGAACGATATCATTGGCGAGCGTGAAGACTATCTTTTTATCACAGGTGAGGAATTTCATTGTATATTAAATGAATTTGAGATTTATGTGATATTTTCTGTTTTAACTGCTGTGCCTAAAGAGACGATACCGTACGATTTAACACAAGTTCCGTTTGTTGATGGGAATGCTGACTTTTATGAAGATGACTATACCTCCCCTGTGAAAGAATGTGTTTTTGAAGTCGGTTTTTGTGATTCGTCAGATCTTATTTTTACCGTTAATGAAGAAGGAATAGAAAGGATGTTAAAGGCTGCATTCCCTGATTTGAAGCCTTACTGTGAGTATGGAGTATAGGGAAGCGTCAAACGGAGGAATCAAAATTGGCAAATGAATTGAATATTTCTGGAGTTTCTCCAATTTTGTTACAGCATATCAAGAAATGGCGTCTTTATCGAGAAACAGATAGAGATGCCATTTATACGATTGAGTTAGCAGCTGTTTATCATTTCCGTCCAATTATTTTTACATTCAAAGACGTTTCAGCCGTTACGATACGAGATTTGGAAACCCTTTCGGATATGTCTGATTGCCTTCTCCGCATTGAATTGCAGCCGCAAGGGAGGTACCTTGTGGAAGAATGGGAGGAGGAGACGTTTCGCTTTTATTGCCGGAAATATGAGATGACAGAAGAGAGAGGATCACGTGTTTGAAAAACTGAGAAAAAGACAGAAAGAGCTTGAAGAATCGCCGTATCCTGATGAATTGTACGGCTTTGAAGCGGAAATGATTGAATTTTTTATGCTTGTTGACGGCAGTTTGGATTATGTGCTGGCAAATAAAAGGATGCCCCGGCATCAGCGGCGTTCGTTGGAGAAAAGCTTTTTTGAGCTGTATCCTGACATCCCGCTGGATATGATCAAAAACGATACTGATTTGTATCATCACATTCTTTTGTATGAGCAAGTCAGACAAGAGATTTGCGCTGCGCTATCCAACTGATAAGGGGAAGATTTTATGGAAATAACCGCTATAAGCAGTATCGGCAATTTAGACATGATCGCTCTTAAGCCTCATCAAGTTGTTATGTCTTGCGAACTTGAAGAAGCAGAGTCGTTTTATCGTTTTTGGGAAGGGCTTGCATACGATCGAATCATGATACAGGTAATAACGACTGGTTCATTTATAGAAGACCTGTCCGAGTACTTTGAAGGTTATGCTTACAAGGTGATAAAACTAGCGAAAAGAGAATTCCATTTCCAATCCATATTACAGAGAGCAGATTGGGACATTGCAGGACTTCTCTTTCTGTTAGCTTCCATCAATGATGATGTTTTTCTGATTACTGATCCTCAACCGGATAAAAGCTATTTTTCCGAAGGCAAACTCCAGTGCCTGACGGACTCAGGTGAACGGATCATGTGGTTTGAATACGATGCTGCGGAGATCTATATGGTTGGCGGTAACTAAAAATAGGAGAGATTCATTTGAATATCACACAATACGAGAAAATGAAAAAACATCTTTCTGATGCGGATACAGGTCCATTTACATTAAACGAGTTTTCTTTCTATATGAAAGAAGATGATCGTTATATTCATATTCCTGTGTTTGAATTAAAACTATCTGCTCAAACCTGTGACATTCAATTGCGGTTTGAAAACATTAGTGCATCAAAGCTGGATGACCTTGAATCCATCAATGCGGTTGAGTTGGAGATTGAACCGACTGATTATCAATGGGAAAGACTCCGTTATTATGTGTATGATCAAGAAAACCAAATGAGTTTCTATTGCGGAGGTTGGGATGTGATCAAGTGTGACAAGAAGTCACACTGATTTTCCCCTTTTTGCTTGAGACCCCCCACCTCATTTTTATTCTTCAACGCAATTTTTTTCTGCCTTCATCCATCATAAAGAAACAATCACCGAGGAACTGGATCATGGTGGTGTCTACCGGTATCATCCATACTGGTATTGTCTATTTGCTGTTTTTTATAGTTTGCGATTCTTATCAACAAAGTTTATTTCAATTATTGCCTTCCTCGACCCGGCTGTCGCAATCGTACTCGATACCGTCTTTACGGGTTTCCGCCCAGACCTCTATCAAACACTAGGCATCGTAATGATCTTTGCGGGCATGGCTTTGACGCTTGTCAGGAGGCAGGGGAGGCGGATGTGGTTGCTGAGAATTCTCAAATGTAAAGAATATCGAATGATAAAAGCAGCTGTCGAAGGCAGTTGCTTTTGTTTTATTTCCAAACGTTCTCAAGCAGAACAGGAAATGAATCTAAAGAAATGAGTCTATAGTCATTATGTATGCGAGATGCATGATAAATCTCCATAATTTAGTATTTTAGGAGGATGCATCATCTTCTAATCATGATTATCATATTTAAAGATGATAAAAGAACTATATGAGAGCGGGAGGAATTACATAATGAAAAAGAAGAAATTGATCATGACCTTCGTTGCTTTTGTTATCGCATTGACAAGCTTTACAGCTATAGATCTTGCCGGTAACAAAGCTCAAGCAAAAGATTGGGTGAAAAGAGGCAGTATTTGGACTACCCATTACCATTCAGGCTCATTCAAAAACTATACGTACTCACCTGCATTTCAGATTTTTTATTCAGGTCAAGGAACGAATGCAAGCATAAATGCAAACGGATCTGGGAGCGGGAACATAAAAGCCGAGATGCAACAGAAGACAAGTAAAGGGTGGAAAACCATTAAAACGTTTTATGCAAAGAAAAAGGGTTATACCAACTTGAGCTACAGTAAAGCATCTAAGAGCTATAAAACAAAATACAGATTTAAATTCAGTAATACAGGAACTAAAAAAACGATTAATTATACATTCGCTTCTCTTTATTAAAAAACAAAACCCCAGCCTTCACTCAAGGTTGGGGTTTCTGCGTTTGACTCGCCAAATTCTGAAGACAGCGGCTGCGTAAGTAAGGGTAGCCGGAATAGTGATGGCGATGAGAAAGATAAAAAGGATGTGTATGGTGTTATGAAGTACGGTAGCTTCAGCAGAAAAAAGCATACTCCTGATGACAGTGAAAGCCGCGGTAAGACAGAGCATAAACAATGTGATATAGCGAAGGGTATATTCACTTTGTTTGTATTTATCAATCAAGGTTGAACGGTCGGAGTAAATCGGCTTCGTTCCGGGTGCAGCGGCAAAGATATGTGTGGTGTATTCAGAACAAACATGCTCCCATCCAGCATTTTCGAATATGTCAAGGTATTCATCCATGCTGTCATCATTGACGGCACGATAGTCTAAGCTGTAAATCAAATTCTGCGGTTCAGCTTTTCTAAGCTTATACCCCATAAACGCAAATGAATCGAGCACCCAGCCTTTGCAGGCCATATCGCTGAGTCTCTTCATATCCTTTTCTTCTGAAAACGCCAATCCTTCAGACATCATATATTTTTTCCGTTTCATGACTAGTCCCCTTTCAATTGTTGAAAAGCGCGTTCTCCGTGTTCAGCCATCACTTTTCTGCGCTGAATTTCTTTTTTGAGTAGTTCTTGGCCGTGCAAGGTGGTTTGGTACACTTTGCGGCGTGGGTTGTCGTTGTTGACAAGTTCAATGATCTCTTCCTGCAGCAGTTTCTTTAACAATGTATATAAAGTAGCTGGGCCGATCGTAAAGGAGTCATCGGTCATTTCCTCAATCTCCTGCATGATCGAATATCCGTGTTTTGGCTCCAGCAATGTTAAGACAATATAATAGGCTGGATCGGTGAGCTGATCCATTTCCTGCGGACGTTGCTTTGGCAAGTGGTCACCTCATTTCCTATATCAATAAATGATATATCAACTATTGATATAATAAAATCTTCCTTTCTGTTTGTCAACGCAATTTTTTTCTGCATTCAGTCATCATAAAGAAACAATCACCGAGTATGCATTAATGTATGCGTTTTCATATAGGGGGTTTCTTGATGAAAAAATGGATGGCAGCGGTTTTTGTGATGATGTTGATGTTGTGTTTTGGCGGGATTGAGAATGTGAAGGCGGCGGAGCCGAAGGTGTATCAGTTTGACTTTGGAAGCGGTTCGGTAGAGCCTGATTACATTGGCGTCAGGGCGTCTGATCGGTATGACCGGTCAAAGGGCTACGGTTTTCAAACACCGGAGAATATGAGGGATGTGGCGGCATCCGGGGCTGGTGTGAAGAGGGATGCGGTTCAGTTTTTAGCGTATGGGACGAAAAGCAATAACACGTTTAATGTGGATCTCCCGAATGGCCTTTATGAGGTGAAGGCGACGCTTGGCAATACGGCAAGGGCCAGTGTGGCGGCGGAGGGCGTGTTTCAGGTCATTAATATGACAGGGGATGGCGCGGAGGATACGTTCCAAATTCCTGTCACCGACGGGCAGCTGAATCTGCTGGTGACAGAGGGGAAAGCTGGCACCGCTTTTACGCTTAGCGCCTTGAAAATAAAGAAATTGTCTGATCAGCCGGTGACGAACCGAACCATTTATGTCGGCGGCGACTCGACGGTGTGCAATTATTATCCGCTCAACAGCAGCAAGCAGGCGGGCTGGGGGCAGATGCTGCCTCACTATATCGACAAACACACTTTTCAAGTAAGAAATATGGCGTCCGGCGGGCAGATCGCGAGAGGGTTTCGAAATGACGGACAGCTGGAGGCGATCTTGAAGTACATCAAGCCGGGTGATTATTTTATGTTGCAGCTTGGCATTAATGACACAAATCCGAAGCATAATGAATCTGAAGCGGAGTTTAAGGAGATTATGCGTGATATGATCCGTCAGGTGAAAGCAAAGGGTGCGGAGGTCATCCTTTCAACACCACAGGGACGGGCGACAGATTTTACTTCTGAAGGCATCCATTCGTCTGTCAACCGATGGTACAGGGCTTCTATTTTGGCTTTGGCCGAAGAGGAAAAAACACACCTCATTGACTTAAATGTCCTCAGCTCGGCTTACTTTACATCAATCGGCCTGGAAAAAACACTCGCATTATACATGGACGGAGATACGCTGCATCCAAACCGCGCGGGAGCCGACGCACTGGCGCGACTAGCCGTTCAGGAGTTAAAACGCCAGGGAATCGATGGCTTTTAATACGTCATTTTTCGACAAAACACATATGCCTTCGTCAATTAGAGTATAATGAGAACATCTGCAAGAGACAGGAGTTTATACATGAGTCATTTTAAAAACTATCAAATCAGTCATGACATTTTACGAGCATTAGAAGGACTGGGATATACAGAACCGACCAAGGTGCAGCAAAGCGTGATCCCCGCTGCCCTTGAACGAAAAGATCTTGTCGTCAAATCACAGACTGGAAGCGGGAAAACGGCTTCGTTCGGGATTCCTCTCTGTGAGCTGGCGGATTGGGATGAAAACAAGCCACAGGCGCTTATTTTAACACCGACCCGTGAGCTTGCCGTACAAGTAAAAGAGGATATCACGAACATCGGACGATTTAAACGAATCAAAGCGACATCCGTGTTTGGAAAATCATCCTTTGACAAACAAAAAGCTGAGCTTAAACAAAAAAGCCACATGGTTGTCGGCACGCCGGGACGTGTACTGGATCATATCGAAAAGGGCACGCTGCCGTTAGACCGTCTCTCCTATTTGGTCATTGATGAAGCCGATGAGATGCTGAATATGGGCTTCATCGAGCAAGTAGAGGCGATTATCAAGCATCTGCCGACAGAGCGCACGACGATGTTGTTTTCGGCAACGCTGCCGGAGGATATTGAGAAATTGAGCCGTCAATATATGCAAAACCCGCAGCATATTGAAATCAAAGCGGCCGGCCTAACCACAAAGAATATTGAACATGCGGTGATTCAAGTAAGAGAAGAGAATAAGTTTTCTTTGCTGAAAGATGTGCTGATGACGGAGAATCCCGACAGCTCCATCATTTTCTGCCGGACGAAAGAGCATGTCAATCAGCTGACCGATGAATTGGATGACTTAGGATATCCATGCGATAAAATTCACGGCGGAATGATTCAGGAAGACCGGTTCGACGTCATGAATGAATTTAAACGGGGCGAGTATCGGTACCTAGTTGCAACAGATGTCGCCGCGCGCGGGATTGATATTGAAAATATCTCCCTTGTCATCAACTACGATCTGCCGCTTGAAAAGGAAAGCTACGTCCACCGCACGGGCCGGACGGGGCGTGCAGGAAACAAAGGAAAAGCCATTTCGTTTGTCACGGCCTTCGAAAAACGGTTTTTAGCCGACATTGAAGAATATATCGGATTTGAAATCCAAAAAATAGAAGCTCCTTCTCAAGAGGAAGTGGCAAGGAAGAAACCTGAATTTCTAGCTAAAATGAATGACCGTCCGGAAAGCAAAAAGGACAAAAGCGAAGAACTGAATAAAGACATTATGAAGCTGTATTTTAACGGCGGAAAGAAAAAGAAAATCAGAGCCGTTGATTTTGTAGGAACGATTGCCAAAATTGACGGTGTGTCAGCTGATGACATCGGCATTATCACGATCATGGATAACGCCTCTTACGTGGAGATTTTAAACGGAAAAGGCCCTCATGTTCTCAAAGTGATGAAGGATACAACCGTCAAAGGGAAAAAGCTCAAGGTGAATAAAGCGAATAAATGATGAATGACCTGCTCCCGGTTAAAGGGGCAGGTCATTTTGCTGCTGGCTGACATCGACACTGTTCTCTTCCGGCACAAAGGCGAGGATGACGATTCCGATCACAAACAAAATGATCAGGCTGAACACCGCAGTCGAGGATTTCCCGGTCAGCTGGGCAGTAACGGCAATGAGCAGCGGTCCCATAATCGAAGCGAATTTCCCGAAAATGTTGTAGAAACCGAAGAATTCATTGGCGTGGCGCTTTGGCACCAACTTGGCGAAATAAGAACGGCTCAAGGCTTGAATGCCGCCCTGCGAGGTAGCGACAAGCATAGCCAGTATCCAGAAATCAAGCGTTGTCTCCAGAAAATAGGCGTATACACAGACAATCATATAAATAACGATCCCAACGTAGAGCATTGTTTTTCCCGTAAAGCGTTCTGCCAGTTTTCCGTATACAATGGAAAACGGTGCGGCGACGACCTGGGTGACAAACAGGATGATCAGGAGGCTTGTGGGGCTGATCCCTAAATCAGATCCATAGGATGTCGACATCGTAATAATCGTACCGACTCCGTCGATATAAAAGAAATAAGCAAGCAAAAAGAGGAACAGCGCCCGGTACTGCTTAATCCGTTTCACCGTTTGGCCGAGCCGTTTGAAGCTGTTGATGACGATTTGAGGTTCTCTTTTGATGTAATAGCGCTGATGGACATGTTTCAGCATCGGGATGGTAAACAGCCCCCACCAGGCAGCCGTTATGAAAAAGGACAGCTGGCTTGCGGCCGATACAGACATCGGAATCGTTTCTGCTTGTGCAAGCAGGATGACAGCAATGCTGATGATAAATGGAATCGTGCTTCCGATGTATCCTAGGCCAAAACCCCGTGCTGAGACGATATTCATCCGTTTTTCTGAAGTGACGTCAACGAGAAAGGCATCATAAAACACGTTGGCGCCGGAAAAACCGATAGCCGATATGGTATAAAACAGCAATAATAGCAGCCAATGTTCACTCGGGATAAAGGCAAGCATCGCGGTACTGGCGACACCGGCTGACACAAAGAAGCCAAAGAACCGTTTTTTGCACCCTTCATAGTCAGCGATCGTGCCTAAAATCGGCCCGAGCATGGCAAGAATAAACGTTGAAATCGCAATGGTATAGCCTAAATAGGCAGTCGATTGAGCGGCGCCGATACCGCTTTCTGCAACCGCTGATTTATAAAATAGCGGAAACACCGCGGTGGTTACGACAATCGAGTAAGCAGAATTTGCCCAGTCATATAACATCCAGCTGTTTTCTTGTTTCGTAAAACGTTTCATCATCAGCGCCCTCCTCCGGTAACGATACTTCTATTGTACGAGAAATAGGTATGAAAAGAGTGGAATGGAAGTCAACTTTTACAAAATATTTATATTTTTGGGCTTTAAATCATACTTTTGATTTATTGCTGGGCATAGGTGCATCTGGTACCATTTATCTATATTTTCCGTATTTTCCAGAAGAGGTGCAGCAGAGAGGAGACAGGGCATGAGGCGAATAGGCTTATGCATAAGCCTGCTGATCACAGTTCTTGTGATGAGCGCATGCGAAAGTGAAGATGAGGCTCAGACGTTTGCAGATTGTGATCAAGAGACAGTAAAACAAACCACAACCAAACCGATGAGCAATAAGAATAAGCAGGACTTCCAGACACTCCCAAGCGATATGCAGCTGGCCATTGTCTTCAGTTCCATGATACGTGTAAGCGAAGCATTTGATTATGGAATCGGCAATCCTGAATACTTCGTCCGGAGCAGCATGACTGAAGAAGAAGCAGGCATTGCGAAGGAGAACCTTGAATCAATTCAATTTGATAATAAACAGCTCAAAAAGCAAAACAGCGAGGCAGTTGCTTTACTCCAAAAAACCCGTAATCAAGAAATGAGCCGCAACGAAATGCAACAGCTGAAAGAAAATAGAGCCGCTTTTTTTGAGGTCACAGAAAGCATGATCAAACTCATCAGCCAAGTTACACCGAAAAACGCGAAGAAGACAAGACAGCAGCTTGATCAACTGAAAAAACAATATACGCAATACAGCGCTGAAAGCGTCAAAATCATGAACAGCATTGTCAAGAAGCAGGGGGCTGACAAGGCATCATTTGAACGCCATCTTGAGACAATGCTTCAAAAACAGCCCAGGCAGCCGATGCTGAGTAAATTGTATTAAACAGTTCCCGTCTTTCCCTGATGATATTGACCTAGTACAAAAAGAATGTACAATCAAGGTGTAGTCTGTTCTTAGTTGATTGGAGGGGCATGTCATGAAAATTGCGAAGGTGATCAACAATAATGTGATCAGCGTGGTCAATGAACAGGGAAAAGAATTGGTCATCATGGGCAGGGGGCTCGCGTTCCAGAAAAAGACCGGCGATGATGTCGATGAAGACCGTATTGAGAAGGTGTTCACGCTCGATAACAAGGATGTATCAGAAAAATTCAAAACCCTTTTGTATGATATACCGATCGAGTGTATGGAAGTATCTGAAGAGATTATCAGCTATGCGAAATTACAGCTCGGCAAAAAGCTCAACGACAGCATCTATGTGTCGCTGACCGATCATATTAACTTTGCCATCCAGCGCAATCAGAAGGGGCTTGATATCAAAAACGCCTTGCTGTGGGAAACAAAGCGGCTGTACAAAGATGAATTTGCGATTGGCAAAGAAGCGCTGCAGATGGTGAAAAACAAGACTGGCGTGTCTCTGCCGGAGGATGAAGCAGGCTTTATTGCCCTGCATATCGTAAATGCCGAGCTGAACGAAGAGATGCCTAATATCATCAACATTACAAAAGTCATGCAAGAGATTTTGAGTATCGTAAAATACCATTTTAAGATTGAATTCAACGAAGAATCGCTTCACTATTACCGGTTCGTCACCCACTTGAAGTTTTTCGCGCAGCGTCTATTTAACGGCATACACATGGAAAGCCAGGACGATTTTTTACTCGAGACGGTGAAAGAAAAGTATCATCGCGCGTATGAATGCACGAAGAAAATCCAAACCTATATTGAGCAGGAGTATGAACACAAGCTCACCAGTGATGAGCTGCTGTATGTAACGATTCATATAGAAAGGGTAGTCAAACAAACATAATGAAAGCGTTGACATTTTTATTTCCTTGTGTTAATTTTTTCTTACATTCATATATGATAATGTTAGGATTGTTACTGATAAGCAGGCAAAACCTAAATTGCAATGAGTGCGGATGATCTCTGTCTGTGCTGATGGTAATTTAGGTTTTTATTTTTTTCAGAGGGATGGTGATGAGGGCGTTTTACAGAAAAAAACGAAACAGGGCGTTTCATAGGATTGTTACTGGTCAGGCAGGCAAAACCTAAACTACTTGTTCCTATTGCGATAGGGGTAGTTTAGGTTTTTTATTTTTTAGCAGAAGGGATGAGAGGAAAATGGGGGTTCAAGCAGTGGCAAAAGACATTTTACAGCTGGTCGGCGGGGAGGAAAATGTGCGTTCTCTTGTACATTGTGCGACACGCCTGCGTTTTACGCTGAATGATCGGTCGAAAGCGGATAAAGATAAAATCGAAGCTTTGGATGATGTCGTAACTGTAGTGGAAAGCGGCGGGCAGTTTCAAGTCGTGATCGGCAATCACGTTTCAGAGGTGTATCAAGAGATTGGAAGAATGTCTAATCTGCTGAATGATGACCAAGCTGAACGTTCTGCCCAAAAAGGGAATCTGTTCGGACGGCTTGTCGATATCGTATCGAGCATTTTTACACCTTTACTTGGCGTGATGGCGGGAGCGGGCATTTTAAAGGGCCTGCTGATGATATGTACCAATGCCGGCTGGCTCAAAACAGAGGAAACCACTTATACGATACTGTATGCCGCTGCGGACAGCCTGTTTTACTTTCTTCCGCTCTTGCTGGCCATTACCGCTGCCCGGAAATTTGGCGCGAATCTATTTGTTTCTGTCACAGTTGCGGGTGCGCTTATCTATCCAACGATCATTGAGTTGAAGAATGGCAATGCGGAAACGGACTTTTTCGGGATTCCAGTCGTGTTAATGAACTATACGTCAACTGTGATCCCGATCATTCTGGCGATATTTGTAATGAGCTATGTTGAGAAGTACTTGAACAGGGTGATTCATGACAGTGTGAAGACCTTCATCACCCCGCTGATTTGTCTTGTAACCATTGTGCCGCTCACATTAATTGTATTCGGCCCGATTGGAGTAAACGCGGGAAATGCCATCGCGTCTGCGATTCTGGCCATCTTCAGCTTTAACCCGATGCTGGCCGGCGCCGTGATCGCGGCACTCTGGCAAGTTCTTGTCATCTTCGGCATCCACTGGGGGATTGTGCCGG
This sequence comes from uncultured Bacillus sp., assembly GCF_958411575.1. Classification (NCBI taxonomy): domain Bacteria; kingdom Bacillati; phylum Bacillota; class Bacilli; order Caryophanales; family Bacillaceae; genus Bacillus; species uncultured Bacillus sp. The sequence goes on along the minus strand of NZ_CATYRA010000001.1, from coordinate 554,967 downwards.
TCATTTTAAATAACATTGCGGTCAATGGGCAGGATTCGATCAAGCCGGCTACAGCGGCAGCCGTGTTTGCACAAACGGGAGCTGCTGTGGGTGTCATGCTGAAAACGAAAAACAAAAAATTAAAGGCGCTTGCCGGTTCCGCCGCTGTCACAGGGATTTTTGGCATTACAGAACCAGCCGTTTACGGCGTGACGCTCAGGCTGAAAAAACCTTTTGTATGCGGTGTCATTAGTGCTGCTGTTGGCGGGGCGATTATCGGACAGGCTCACAGCGTGGCCATCGCTTCTGGCGCACCCGGTCTATTGACGATCCCGATTTTCTACGGGCAGGGCTTTGCCGGTTTTATCTTGGGAATCTCGGTATCTTTTATTCTATCAATCATCTTAACGTACATCGTCGGGTTTGAAGATCCCGCGGAACAAACAGACATCAAAGCAGAATCCTCTGCACCCTCAGTCCGCCGTGAAGAGATCAGCAGTCCGTTAGAAGGAAAAGTGGTTCCGCTAACAGAAGTGAAGGATAAAGTGTTTGCATCTGAGACACTTGGAAAGGGGATAGCGATTTTGCCGGAGAAAGGCAGACTCGTCGCGCCAGCGGATGGCGTGATATCAACCGTTTTTCCGACGGGCCATGCATTCGGCATGGTCACCGATCAGGAAACGGAAATCCTCATTCACCTCGGTTTTGATACGGTGAAGCTGGAGGGTAAGCACTTTTATCCTAAGGTCGTGCAGGGACAAGCAGTCAAACAAGGTGATTTGCTTGCTGAGTTTGACCTTGATGACTTGCTAAAGGCGGGGTTTGATATGAACACGCCGATCGTCATCACAAACGCAGATCAATATACTGACGTCATTCAAACAGATCAAAAGCAAATCAAAATAGAAGAAAGAATTTTTTCTTTAATCTAAAACCATTGGAGGAACAGACGATGAACTATAAAACACTTGCAGCATTTCCGGAGAATTTTTTGTGGGGCGCATCTACTTCTGCCTATCAAGTTGAAGGCGCGTGGAACGAAGACGGAAAGGGACCTTCAGTGATTGACGCCCGCGACAGCTATCCTGAGGGAACGACTGATTTTAAAGTCGCCAGCGACCATTACCATCGCTATAAAGAAGACGTTGCCTTGTTTGCTGAAATGGGCTTTAAAGCGTACCGGTTTTCCATCGCATGGACGCGGATTATTCCTGACGGCGACGGAGACATCAACCACAAGGGAATTGAATTTTACAGCAATCTGATTGATGAGTTGCTCAAATATAAGATTGAGCCGATCGTCACGATGTATCATTTTGATTTGCCGAATGCCTTGCAGAAAAAAGGCGGCTGGTCGCAAAGAGCGACAATAGATGCGTTTGAACGGTATTCCAAAGTGTTGTTTGAGCATTTCGGAGACCGCGTCAAGTACTGGCTGACCATCAACGAACAAAACATGATGATCCTTCATGGCAGCGCTTTAGGTACACTTGATCCGAATCTTAAAAATCCGAAAAAAGAGCTGTATCAGCAAAACCACCACATGCTGGTGGCGCAGGCAAAAGCCATGAACCTTTGCCATGACATGCTGCCGGGCGCAAAAATCGGCCCTGCTCCGAATATTGCGCTCATCTACCCGGCGTCTTCTAAACCGGAGGATATTGTGGCGGCTTTTAACTATAATGCGATTCGGAATTGGCTCTATTTAGACATGGCAGTTCATGGGCGCTACAATACGACGGCGTGGGCTTATATGAAAGAAAAAGGCTATACGCCATTTATTGAAGATGGTGACATGGAGATTCTGCAATCCGCGAAACCTGATTTTATCGCCTTTAACTACTATACCTCTCAAACAGCGGCAGCGAGCAAAGGCGACGGCTCGGACGAAGTGGCGCGCGGAGGTGACCAGCATTTGAAAACGGGAGAAGCAGGCGTCTACCGCGGAAGCAGCAACCCGCATTTGAAGAAAAATGACTTCGGCTGGGAGATTGATCCGGTCGGTTTCCGCTCCACGCTAAGAGAAATCTATGACCGTTACCAGCTGCCATTGATCATCACAGAAAACGGGCTTGGCGCCTTCGATCAACTAGAAGAAAACGATACGGTCAATGACGATTACCGCATTGATTATGTAAAACAGCACATTGAACAAATTCAGTGGGCCATCACAGACGGCGTCGATGTGTTCGGCTACTCCCCATGGTCAGCCATTGACTTGATTTCTACGCACCAAGGTTGCTCGAAACGCTACGGCTTCATTTACGTCAATCGTGATGAATTTGACCTGAAGGATCTGCGCCGTATCCGCAAGAAAAGCTTTTATTGGTATAAAGAGCTGATTGCTTCAAATGGTGAAGTGTTGAAGGGGTAGTTAAAAATATACAAATTATGAACATTGAGTAATAAATGTAAATAGTTAAAGTTTCCTGCCGATATGTACAGTATAAAATCTGAAAGGAGTTTGTATATGAAGAACAAAAAAATATTTTCATTACCCCTATTGTGTGCTGTCTTGATTGTGGCCTTTAGCTTTTGTCTGAATTCAAATGCTGCTGCAGCGCAAAACGTGCCAAAAGAGAAAGCAATCACGAAACAGCAGGAAACATTGAAAAACCATAAGGAAATGGAGGATGTTTCTTTAAAGCAAGCAGATGCAGGAAGCCTTAAAACGGATCAAAATGCAGAAGCCATTAAGGTAAAGAAGCCTGCCAATGAGAATGTTTTTAAAACAACTTCCATGTACAACTCCGAAGACCAAGTATTTGATACTTCATCTGTACTTAACGAAAATAACCCGGACGATATGTATTTTTTCAGCACTTCGTCAGATCGAACTTTGATTACACGGATTTTGTCTGCTAACAGTCAGTATTATTTAAAATTGTATGTGGTCAATTGGGATACGGGTGAAGCACAGCCGACTAATATCGCAATGGATGCGGGGAACTTAGTTCTTTTAAAAGAGCTTCCGGCCGGCGATTATATGATTCGGGTTTATTCTGAAGGAACGCTGGGAGATTCATACAACATTCAGTTAAATGCAAAAAACCCTTCAAATTACACAAGTGTGAAGTCGATCACCTCTAATCTGCAAGCCTTTGTTGCTGAGTACGCAGACGGTTCTGTCTATGCAAACGGAACATTATTGTACAATACCAGCACAAAAACATCTTCGTTAAGCTGGGAAAGAGAATATTATTTTTCGTATGGCGGCGGGTATAATCAGCGCACCCATTCTATTTCCGATGTGAAGGTGAAAAATGTTTCTGACCCTGTTACTTATCGTTCAAGTTATGCGAGCTCAAATGCGGCAGTGATGGTTTACTTAGATACAGGAACTCTGTTTATGCATCATGTATCAGCGTATCAGTCAGGGGTAGGATACGATGACTCTTTTCTTGATACGTTAGGCAAAAAAACACCTAGAAGACTTGATGCAGATGATCAAAACTATGGTGATCATATTTTAATCGTTGATGTAAAAACCGGCAAAGCAATCGACTTTTTCAGTGTTTTAAATTACTACTACGCATCAGGCGTTGAAAGCTTGCCAGTCATTTCGTATATTCAATAAGAATTCACTTGGGCTATTTCATTACAATGAAATTGCCTTATTTTAATTTGCCAGAAGAATGACCATGACTAGTGTTTTTTAACTCTTCAAAAATGTTATCTTGTTTATCTGGTTCAGACTGATTCATTGTATTTGCAGCAGGAATATTCATCAATTTCTTAAAATCACCCATGGTTAGCGGCTTCTTGTCATCATGCCATTCATATCCTAATTGGCCGTTTGCTTCAATCGTTGCATTCTTCACGTCCTTTATGCTGGATATTCCGTGAAGCCTCATTCGCATTTCAAGCTGGTCAACTGTCAGCCTCAATTTTTTCATATTTTCTATATTGAGTTTGCCATCTTCAATGACTAATTTCGCTTTGCCGGTTATGAACTTTTCCACCCAATTGGCTTTGATCTGGAACCATTCCATGAGTATGAGAGCCACAGTAAAAATACTGGCTGCCACAAGGGTTTTCCATAAACTTGTCTCTATAATCGGCTGGACAATAATTGTTCCAATCGAAATCATAACCACAGTTTGTGCTAACGTCATTTGAGAGATTGACTTTCTGCCAGAAATTCTAAGCAATATAATGCCGGATATAATTAAAATGAGTGCTTCCCAAGCAAAATTCATGCAATCACCTTTTTGTGTTGGTTTTTCCATAGTATGATCTTGGGTATTCCGATTATACAGAACAAGAGGATTTCCGCTAAGCGGAAATCCTCAACTCATTAAAACGAAATAATCCCAATCAAAAGCGCCGCAATCGTCATCACAATTGTTGTCCCCACGGCCCATTTGATAGTGAATTTTTGATGATCGCCAAAGCTGACACCTGCCATTCCGACCAATAGATAGGTGGAAGGCACAAGCGGACTTAGGAGATGCACCGGCTGTCCCAGCAGGGAGGCCCTACCGATTTCAGCGGCATCTATTCCGTAAGCGGATGCGGCTTCTGCGATGATGGGAAGGACACCGAAGTAAAAGGCGTCATTTGACATGAAAAAGGTGAATGGCATGCTGACGATAGCAGTGATCAACGGCAGGTGCGGGCCCATGGCATCAGGGATGAGCGAAACGAGAGAATGTGCCATCGCATCCACCATTTTTGTGCCAGAGAGAATGCCTGTGAAAATGCCTGCCGCAAACACCATCGAGACAACGTTTAATGCATTTCCTGCATGTGACGAGATCCGTTTCTGCTGCTCTTTGACACTTGGATAGTTGACCATCAAGGCGATGGCGAATGCGGTCATAAAAAGAACAGGGAGCGGCAGCAGGCTGGTGATCAGAGCGGCCATCAGAGCAACAGTCAGCAGCAGATTAAACCATTGGAGGGCAGGGCGCTTGAGCGGTGCTGCCTCCGGATCAGAGGACGGCGTGTGTTCAATCGAAATGACGCCGAGACGCTTCCGCTCTTTTTTTCCAAGGATATAAGCAACGGCGATCACCCAGAGAATGCCGGCGATCATAGCGGGAATCAGCGGCGTGAAGACCTCCGACGTGTCCAATTTTAAGGAAGCCAAAACCCTTGCCGTCGGTCCGCCCCACGGAATAATATTCATGACCCCAGAACCGAGCATCGCAATTCCCGCTAACACCAAACGGTTCATGCCGAGCCGTTTGTACAGAGGCAGCATCGCCGCAATGGTAATCATATAGGTCGTTGTCCCATCTCCGTCCAGCGAAATGGTCATCGTCAGAATCGCTGTGCCGACGGCGATTTTTAACGGATCTCCTTTGACAAGTGATAACATTTTTGCAATGAGAGGATCAAACAATCCTGAGTCAATCATAATGCCGAAATACAGGATGGCGAATAACAGCATGATACCGGTAGGAGCGAGGTCTGTCACGCCCTGAATCATCATCTCGCCGAGATCTTTGCCAAATCCGCTGATCAGGGCAAACACAACAGGAACGACAATTAAAGCAATAAGAGCGGAAAGCCGGTTAGACATAATAAGGTACATGAAGACAATAATCATCACAAAACCGAGTATGGCAAGCACGAAATGACCTCCCCCATTCAACAGCACAATTTTGGTAAGCGCTTCCACATTTTCAGAAGAAGGCTTATTTCAAATATGTATGACCTCATCCTGATATGTAGACCCAAAATCCTATTGAGCGGATTAGCAGTTTATATGAAGAACGCCACGGGTAAATGTGCTGTAGAATGTTTCGTTTGAAAAGGGGGAGCAGACATGAGTGATGATCAAAACAAACGAGTCAATGAACACTCAAAAGACGAGCAGCTCGAACAGTATAGGGTTGATAACAGCGGAAAGAAAATGACGACAAACCAAGGCGTGCGGGTGTCTGAGGACGAACATTCGTTAAAAGCCGGAGTTCGCGGCCCGACGCTGATGGAGGATTTTCACTTTCGGGAGAAAATGACGCATTTTGACCATGAGAGAATCCCTGAACGGATCGTGCATGCGCGCGGGTATGGGGTGCATGGCTTTTTTCAGGTTTATGAGCCGATGACAGAATTCACCCGGGCGAAATTTCTTCAGGACCCTTCGGTGAAGACGCCGGTATTTGTCCGGTTTTCTACAGTTGCGGGTTCCAAAGGCTCCGCAGACACGGTGCGGGATGCCAGAGGCTTTGCGACGAAATTTTATACTGAAGAAGGAAACTATGACCTTGTGGGAAATAACATCCCAGTATTTTTCATTCAGGACGCGATCAAATTTCCGGATCTGGTTCACGCGTTTAAGCCTGAACCTCACAATGAAATGCCTCAGGCCGCGACTGCTCATGATACGTTTTGGGATTTTGTCGCCAATAACCCTGAGTCTGCTCACATGGTGATGTGGACGATGTCTGACAGGGGCATCCCTCGCAGCTACAGAATGATGGAAGGCTTCGGCGTGCACACGTTCCGTTTTGTCAATGAACAAGGAAAGGCGCGTTTCGTGAAATTCCACTGGAAGCCTGTGCTCGGCGTGCATTCTCTTGTATGGGATGAAGCGCAGAAAATTGCCGGGAAAGATCCTGATTTTCACCGCCGCGACTTGTGGGAAACGATTGAAAACGGCGGCACGGTTGAATATGAGCTCGGCGTACAGATGATTGATGAAGAAGATGAATTTAAATTTGATTTTGATATTCTTGACCCAACCAAGCTGTGGCCGGAAGAGCTTGTACCGGTGAAAATCATTGGGAAAATGACGCTGGACCGCAACCAGGACAATGTGTTTGCGGAAACAGAACAAGTTGCATTCCACCCGGGAAATGTCGTACCGGGCATTGATTTTACAAATGATCCGCTATTGCAGGGACGGCTTTTCTCTTATACCGACACACAGCTCATCCGTCTTGGCGGCCCGAACTTCCATGAGATTCCGATTAACCGGCCGGTATGTCCGTTCCATAACAATCAATACGACGGCTATCACCGGATGACGATCAATAAGGGGCCGGTAGCTTATCATAAGAACTCTCTGCAAAACAATGACCCGTCGCCAGCGACAGCCGAAGAAGGCGGCTACGTCCACTATCAGGAAAAAGTCGAGGGCAAAAAAATCCGCCAGCGGAGCGACAGCTTCAACGATTATTACTCACAGGCGAAGCTTTTCTGGAACAGCATGTCTCCTGTCGAAAAACAGCATATCATCTCTGCTTTCTGTTTCGAGGTCGGAAAGGTCAAAAGCAAGGACGTGCAGCGGCAGGTCGTTGACGTCTTCAGCAATGTGGATACAAGCTTAGCGGAAGAAATCGCCAAAGGAGTAGGTGTGGCGCCGCCGGCGAAACGAAAAGCATCAAACGAAATTCTTACCTCACCTGCGTTAAGCCAGGCCCGTACAGTGAAAACAGCGTCAACGAGAAAAGTCGCCGTTCTCGCCGGCAATGGTTTTGATGAAAAAGAACTGCAAACAGTCCTGGACGCCTTAAAACAAGAAGGGATCACAGCGGATATCATCAGCCAAACGCTGGGGTACATCACAAGCGGCACCGGACAGCAGCTTGAGGCCGGCGGCACGTTCCTGACAGCTGATTCTGTTCTGTATGATGCTGTCTATGCCGCAGGAGGACCAGAGTTAAAAGACAACAAACAAGCGATGGCATTTATCAAAGAAGCCTACAATCACTTTAAGGCGATCGGTGCGGCCAATGAAGGAATTGATCTTCTTCAAGCAGCTGTCGGCACAACAGGGGGGCCGGGAATCGTGACTGCGAAAGATGAAGCTGACTACACCGCCTTCAGCAAGGCGTTTATCGAGGCGGTCGCCGCTCACCGCCATTGGGATAGACGGATTTGACCCGCTCCTGTATCTTAAAGGAAGATACTTTTCATAAGGAGCATGACAGATGAACGAAAAACAGCTAGTTGAAGCTTACGAACGAGATGAAAATATGATGATTTTGGTGTTTGCCCAATGGTGCGTGAACCATGACCTTGATCCGCTTGAACTGTACGCCAAAGCGTATCCGCAGCAAAAGCTCAATGAAAGCTTGAAAAAAACCATGGACGAACTGGTCGTGCCGAAACACGAATCAGAGCACATTCCGGATCAGACCGTCATTGCGGTATTAGAGATGTTTGGAAATATAGATTTGGCCCAAGTGGTTCACGAAGCCATTGCTGAGCGCAAACAATAAAAAGGAGACATGTGTTGTCTCTTTTTTAATTGGGAAATGGAGCTGTTAGACCTAGAAACTTCTTTTGGTTTTATCAGTCTATAAAAGTGTGTATTGCTTAAAAGAGGGAATGATAAACAACGACATCAAAGGAGGAGATCGTATGAAATGGAATCACATGCTGAAGGCCGCGGGGATTGCTGTTTTGCTTTTTTCTGTATTGGCATATACAGCCCCATCTTTAAAAGCGGTTCAAGCGAAATCACCGACTGTCAGCAGCCACACGTACAAAAAGATCAAGGAGCTAAAGTATCCTCAGGTACATCACATCGGGAATGCCGCATTTGAAAAGAAAATTAATCAAGAACTGAAAGCTTACATTGAACAATCGTATCAGGAATACTTGAAAAACAAAAAAGCAGGCGAGCAGCAGGGATTCAAAGCAGAATATCAAACATCCTTCAGCGTCAAATACAATGCGGCGGGCAAGCTCAGCATTCAAACACTCAATTATATCTATTCAGGCGGCGCCCATGGTTTAACGTCTGTTCAGTCCTTCAACTATGATTTGAAAACACAAAAGCGGGTAACACTGAATCAAATTCTGAATACCAAAACAAAGGTCAGCAAAACGAAAGATTACCTATACAGCTATATCAAAAAACATGACACACTGTTTTTCCCTGATGTAAAGAAAGAGGATATTACCCTTAACCAAGATACAACGTTTTACTTTACGAAAAACGGCATCGCCATCGTCTTCGGCCAGTATGACTTAGGACCGTATGCAGCTGGAATCCGGGATGTGCAGGTGCCTTCCTCTATTTATCAATAATCAAAAGAGCCATATCCGCAAAGGGATATGGCTCAATGTTTTTTCTACCACACAAACAGGCCGACAATCGCAGCACTTAGTAAAGATACCGCAATGCCGCTGACGAGCAATTTCCACACGTTTTTCCCGATGACCGTTGACTTTTCGCCGTCAAGGATCGAGTTGTACGTTCCGTAAATCATGCCGACAGTACTGAAGTTGGCAAATGACGTCAGGAATGTCGTCGCCACCGCAACTGTGTGAGGCGGAAGTGTTGTAAGATTGTTTTTCAAGTCAAGCATCGCAACAAACTCGTTCGTTGCCAATTTCATTCCCATTAGCTGAGCGACATACATTGCATCATGTACTGGCAGACCAAGCAGGAATGCGAACGGACTGAAGAGATAAGCAAAAATTGTCTGGATGGTCAGGCCGTGTACGAAAACACCAAGAATGCCATTGACTGCAGACGTTAATGCTACATATCCGATCACCATTGCCAAAATAACGATAACCATGTTCATGCCGACAAGCATACTGTTAGAAATCGTAGAGAAAAAGTCTTTCTTCTCTTCTTTAGGCGGTGTATAGATGATATCTTCATCCTCCGGCACATGAACAGGGTTCAGCAGGTTTGCAATAATCAGCGCGTTTAAGCAGTTCAATGGAATCGCTGTAAACACGTATGTCGCCGGCACCATTGACAGGTAAGATCCAATAATGGAGCCGCTGATGCTGCTCATGCTCATTAAGCCAAATGTAAGCAAGCGGTTGTTATTTAATACCGTAAGCTGCTGGCGGATGACCGCAAGTGCTTCAGTATTTCCCAAGAACATCATTTGAATAGAGAAAAAGCTTTCTAATTTCGGCAAGCGGGAAGCCTTTGAAATCACCCATCCGATTTTATCAATCAGCCAAGGCAAAATGCCGAAATATGTTAAAATATCAAAGAATGTGACGATAAAGATAATTGGAAGAAGTGCACTAAAGAAAAAGTCTACTGTTTCATTCGCCATGACTGACGGGAAGGCAAACGCGATACCGTCACTGGCGCAAGCAATCAGCCAAGTGAAGAAATCACCAATTTTACCGATGGCCCAGCTCCCGACCTTTGTTCCCAGCATAAACCAAGTAATCAGCAATTCCAGAACAATTAACGTAATGATCGGACGCCACTGGATTTTCTTTTTCTGCGGGGAGCATAGGAACACAACTGCCATAATCACAATGAGACCGACAAGGTTTAATAAAAAGTACATGATAGCAACTCCTATGAGGTTTATTTTGGAAACAAAAAAAGCTCCTATCCTTCACAAATTCTGGAAGTGCAGAAAGTGTGAAAAATAAGAGCAAACAGAAAAGAACTTGTCCTTTTCAACTCGTTCAAATTTATTCAAACTTTCTTGTAGTCTAGTTTTTTACGGTTACTAGGTAGAAACAATCAGACCATATTACTGATCATATACAAGAATGTCTTTTTCTAAGATGATAGCAGTATTTTATCCTTTCACTTTTTGAAAATCAACCTTTTTAACTATTTTCACAATAATGAAATTTATATTTTGAATTTGAGAAAAAAAGAAAAAACATGTTAGATTGCTATGCTGATATGATGTTGATGGGGACAACAGTGGTACGGCATTGGTTTTCCTTCAACATATGGTTTCAGCTCCCGAAGGTTTGTTGTATGATGTAAATGGGGAAACCCATACAGCAAAAAGGGAGTTTTTTCATGATTATCCAATTCATTCGTTATAGATAATGACAGGTATAGACAAACTGCCAGACCTGGCCAATTTTTGAGATAGGCCCAGGTTTATTTGTCTATGCCTTTTTCATTTATCTAAAAATGAATGAATGAGGTGTTTTTATCATGAAACGAACAGTTGATTTCAGCCAATTCGTACCCATGTTTCGATGTCCGCTTTGCGGTTCGCCCATGGATGCGAATTCAGGAAAAAGCTTGATTTGTATAGATCGAGGCCACACGTTTGATAGATCTCGGCACGGATACGTGAACTTCCTGACGAAGCCGGTCAAAACCGGTTACGATGCCGGGCTTTTTGAAGCGAGGAGCAGGCTGATTGGGGAATGCCGGTTTTTTGAGCCGCTCCACCATGCCATTGCAGATCTCATCATTCATCCCAAATCTGGTCAAGGGGCATTCACCATCTTGGACAGCGGGTGCGGTGAGGGATCTCATTTGAATGTGCTTTGCGGGTTTGATTATGCGGGGAGAACCGCGACGGGAGCCGGCATCGATCTTTCGAAGGATGGGATTGTAAAAGCTTCTAGGACATTCAAAGATCAGATGTGGGCGGTTGCCGATGTGGCGCGTGCTCCCTTTCATGATCGCCAATTCGATGTTGTCCTGTCGATTTTTTCACCGTCCAATTATGCAGAGTTTCATAGGCTGCTGAAGGATGATGGCATGCTCATAAAAGTAGTGCCGCGAAAAGATTATTTAATAGAATTAAGACAATTTTTATATACTGAGTCACCAAGGCGCACGTATTCCAATACGGCAGCTGTTGAGCGTTTTACAGCGAATGTTGAACACAGCCATCATGTGAGGCTGCATTATGTCAAAACGCTTGACCGCCAAGCGATACATTGGCTGCTTCAGATGACGCCGCTCGCCTGGTCTGCGCCGGAAGACAGAGTCCGGCTGCTGAAAGAGATGACATCAGCCGATATTACGGTTGATGTCGATATCTTAATAGGAATGAAATGAATGGCAGAGGAAAGCTCCGAAAAAAGGAGCTTTCCTTTTTTAATCGGAATAGTTGGCCCCCGCTTCCCGTACATATGGAAAGGGGACGGAAACGGCCGATGCGGAGAGTCTTTGTAAACGCTTTCTGATCCGTGGAAATGAGGGATGTGTGTGGAACTGATCATCATTCTATTGGCGTTAGGCTTGCTGATGTTTACGGCGTATCGGGGATTTTCTGTCATTTTGTTTGCGCCGATTTGCGCGTTATTTGCGGTGCTGCTGACAGATCCAAGCCATGTGCTTCCTTTTTTCTCATCGATTTTTATGGAGAAGATGGCGGGTTTTATTAAGCTGTATTTCCCGGTATTTTTGCTTGGTGCGATTTTTGGAAAAGTTGTTGAAATGTCCGGGCTTGCGGCATCAATTGCGAAAACGATTGTCAGGCTTGTCGGGGCAAAAAGAGCGATACTTGCAATTGTGCTGATGGGCGCTATCTTGACGTACAGCGGCGTCAGCCTGTTTGTTGTCGTGTTTGCCGTATATCCGTTTGCGAAAAATCTGTTCCGAGAAGCAAACATACCGAAACGCCTCATCCCGGGAACGATTGCTTTAGGTGCTTTTACGTTTACGATGGACGCACTTCCGGGGACGCCGCAAATTCAAAATGTCATCCCGACGACGTTTTTCAAAACAGACATTTATGCCGCACCTTGGCTTGGCTTGATCGGCGCAGCGATTGTGCTGACAGCGGGCATGATGTATTTGGAATCGAGGCGGAAAAAAGCGCAGACATCCGGCGAAGGCTACGGCGGTTTTGATTCGGAGAATACTGCTGCTCTTGAATCGTCTGAGTTCACGGCCGAACCAGACAAAAGCCCGGTACAGCATGCACTTGCCTTTGTCCCGCTTATACTCGTCGGTGCAGTGAATAAATGTTTCACCATATACCTTCCAAAGTGGTATCCGAATGGATTTGATTTTTCATCGATCGGATTAAAGGAGTTCGGCAAGCTTGATATTTCTTCAGCGGCTGCCATTTGGTCGGTGGAGCTCGCTCTGGTAATTGGCATCATCACAACGATTTTATTTGATTGGAGAAGAGTGCTTGCCCAAATGAAAGATGGGCTGAATGAAGGGATCGGCGGCGCCTTGCTGGCATCTATGAATACGGGTGTCGAGTATGGTTTCGGCGGCGTTATCGCCGCGCTGCCGGGATTTCACAAGCTGAGCAGCGGAATCTCGCACACCTTTACCGATCCGCTTGTGAACGGGGCCGTCACGACAACTGCGCTGGCGGGGATCACCGGGTCGGCTTCAGGAGGTATGGGCATTGCACTAAGCGCGATGTCGGATCAATACTTGCAGGCGATTCATGCTTACAACATTCCGCCAGAAGTGATGCATCGGATCATATCGATGGCATCAGGCGGCATGGATACACTGCCGCATAATGGCGCTGTCATCACGCTTCTGGCCGTGACAGGACTGACTCACCGGCAATCGTATCGGGATATTTTTGCGATCACCCTCATCAAAACGGCTGCCGTATTTGCTGTGATTGCGATTTACAGCCTGACTGGTCTAGTGTAAGAGAAAACGAAAGGGGCATCAATATGGGAAAAGTACTGTCATCAAGTAAGGAAGCTGCGGAACTGATTCATGATGGAGATACACTGATCGCAGGAGGGTTCGGGCTGTGCGGCATTCCTGAACAGCTCATTTTGGCGATAAGAAATCAGGGAGTAAAGGATTTAACCGTTGTCAGCAACAATTGCGGAGTTGATGACTGGGGGCTCGGTTTGCTTTTGGCTAATAGACAAATCAAAAAAATGATCGCATCCTATGTCGGTGAAAATAAAATTTTTGAGCGGCAGTTTTTAAGCGGAGAGCTTGAGGTTGAACTTGTTCCCCAAGGAACGCTCGCTGAGAGAATTCGTGCAGGCGGCGCAGGCATACCGGGATTTTACACGGCAACAGGCGTTGGTACTTCAATAGCAGAGGGAAAAGAACATAAAACGTTCGACGGCCGGACTTATGTGCTGGAGCGAGGCATCACCGGCGACGTGGCGATCGTTAAAGCGTGGAAAGCGGACACCATGGGGAATTTGGTTTTTCGGAAAACGGCGAGAAATTTCAATCCCGTTGCCGCCATGGCAGGCAATATTACGATTGCCGAGGCGGAAGAAATCGTGGAAGCGGGAGAGCTAGACCCAGATCACATCCATACACCGGGAATTTACGTACAACATGTGGTGCTTGGCGCGAGCCATGAAAAACGGATTGAAAAGCGAACAGTCCGACAAGCGGCGGGAAAGGGTGAGGCGAAATGAAGGAAGCGAGAAAACGAATGGTCAAACGCGCTGTACAAGAAATCAAGGATGGCATGAACGTCAATCTTGGGATTGGAATGCCAACGCTTGTCGCAAATGAGATACCCGATGGCGTTCACGTCATGCTTCAGTCAGAAAACGGCTTGCTCGGGATCGGTCCGTATCCTGTGGAAGGAACGGAAGACGCGGATTTGATCAATGCAGGAAAGGAAACAATCACTGAAGTGACGGGCGCTTCCTATTTTGACAGCGCTGAGTCATTCGCAATGATAAGAGGCGGGCATATCGATTTGGCTATCCTTGGCGGCATGGAAGTTTCTGAGCAGGGCGATTTGGCCAATTGGATGATCCCAGGGAAAATGGTAAAAGGGATGGGCGGCGCTATGGATCTCGTCAACGGGGCGAAACGGATCGTTGTCATCATGGAACATGTCAATAAACATGGTGAGTCAAAGGTGAAAAAAACATGCTCGCTTCCGCTGACAGGCCAGAAAGTCGTACACAGGCTGATTACGGATTTGGCTGTTTTTGATTTTGATAACGGCCCCATGACACTGTCTGAACTTCAGGAAGGTGTCACAATTGAAGAGGTTTATGAAAAAACAGAAGCTGATTTCGCTGTAAGCCAGTCTGTGATCAAACAAAATTCTTAATGGGAAGGTGTTTGACATGAAAAAACAAGTCGCCTTGGTGACTGGGGCAGCCGGCGGAATCGGATTCGAAATCGCGAGGGAGTTCGCCCGTGAAGGAGCTAGCGTCATCGTTTCGGACCTTCATCAGGAAGCATGCGAAAAGGCCGCTTCCAAGCTTGCAGAAGAAGGTTTTGACGCAGCAGCCATTCCGTGTGATGTGACAAAGGAAGCGCAAGTCGCTGATACGGTAAACGCCATCCAAAAACGATACAGCCGCTTGGATATTTTGGTGAACAATGCCGGTATTCAGCACATCGCCCCGATTGAAGAGTTTCCAACAGAAACCTTTGAACAGCTGATCAAAGTCATGCTGACGGCGCCCTTCATCGCGATGAAGCATGTTTTTCCGATCATGAAAAAACAGAAGTTTGGCAGAATCATTAATATCTCGTCTGTTAATGGTTTAGTCGGCTTTGCGGGAAAATCCGCTTATAATAGCGCTAAGCACGGTGTCATTGGACTGACAAAGGTCGGGGCGCTGGAAGGCGCGCCCCACGGCATTACAGTCAACGCGCTCTGTCCGGGATATGTCGATACAAAGCTTGTCCGCAATCAGCTGAGCGATCTTTCAAAAACGAGAAATGTCCCTTACGACTCCGTGCTTGAACAGGTCATTTTCCCGCTTGTGCCGCAAAAACGATTGCTTTCCGTCAAGGAAATCGCGGATTATGCGGTGTTTTTGGCAAGCGAGAAAGCAAAGGGTATCACCGGGCAGGCTGTCGTCCTTGATGGGGGCTACACCGCTCAATAACATAAAAAACACACTTGCTCCGCCAGGGAATCAAGTGTGTTTTTTCTTTGCTTATTTCCAAACATCGTTAGCGATCTCAACCACATGGCGAAGCTTCGCCCATTGCTGTTCTTCAGTCAGCTTGTTGCCTTCCTCAGTTGAAGCGAATCCGCATTGAGGGCTGAGGCAAAGCTGGTCTAAGCTCACATAGCGGGACGCTTCTTCGATACGGCGTTTTACATCGTCTGGATGTTCAAGCTCACCGAATTTAGATGTCACTAAGCCAAGGACAAGCTGAAGATCAGAGCGCTTCACATAACGGAGTGGTTCAAATCCGCCTGAGCGTGAATCATCATACTCTAGGAAAAGCCCGTCCAGGTTCAAGCCGTCAAAAATGGTTTCGGCTGCTGCGTCATAGCCGCCTTCCGCTGTCCAAGTGGACTGGAAGTTGCCGCGGCAAATATGCATTGTTACGGTCAAGTCATCCGGACGGTCTGCAATCGCGTCGTTAATGGATTTCGCAAACAGCTGGCGAAGCTCGTCAGGCGTTGTTCCGAACGCTTCGATTTGTTTTAAGCCTTTTTCAGATAAGAAAACAGCCCATGCTGTATCATCAAGCTGGAGGTAGCGGCAGCCTCTGTCATAAAACGCTTGAATCGCTTTTTTATATGCTTTGGATACATCGTGCTGGAAAAGGTGATAGTCGTTTTTGTATGCGTCCTTTTCCAGCTTTCCGCGGAAAAACAGCATATTCGGGCTTGGGATCGTCATCTTTGGCGTAGCGTCACCGGCAATGCTATGGAGAAATGAGTAATCTTCAAGCATTGGGTGAGTTGAAAAGTCGATATCACCGGTGACTTTTATGCCTCGTGCTTTTGTCTGTACATTATGGAATTGAATGCCCTGCTCAGGAGTAAACGGCTCAACGCCATCCAGGTTTTCCAGGAAATCAAAATGCCACCATGCTCTGCGGAATTCACCGTCTGTCACGACGTTCAGGCCGGTTTCCTTCTGTTTTTCCACAATGCGGATGATTTCATCGTTTTCGATTTGGCGAAGCTGCTCAGCCGTAATCTCGCCGGCCGCTTTTTGCAGCCGCGCTTTTTTAACAGGCTCAGATCTCAGCAGGCTTCCAACTTGATCCGCGTGAAACGGCGGTTTTTTTCTTTGAAGTGATTTTTGTTCTGCGGGTGTTGTTTGTTGTGGCATGTTGTCCATTCCTTCTTTCCATTCGAATATAAAAAAGCTCTTCCTTTGGATAAGGAAGAGCTTGTGTGACAATCTCAACCTTATCTTCAAGAGCAATCATTGCTCTAAAGGATTTAGCACCATTCTGTTAAACAGCGGTTGCCGGGTATCGCAGGGCCAGTCCCTCCACCTCTCTTGATAAGGAAAACCTTTTTATGAAATTTTCTGATAGCATATATTATTCACACTTTTTTCGTTTCTGTCAATGATAGATTATCTCCACACATCGTTGGCGATGTCGATGACATGGCGCAGCTTCGCCCATTGCTGCTCCTCTGTCAAAAGATTTCCTTCTTCAGTAGAGGCGAAACCGCACTGCGGGCTGAGGCACAGCTGATCCAGGCTGACAAAGCGTGCCGCTTCATTGATTCGGCGTTTCACATCCTCAGGATTTTCAAGCTCACCGTATTTGGATGTAATCAAGCCAAGCACAATTTGCAGATTTTTGCGTTTCACGAAACGGAGCGGATCAAAATTTCCGGAGCGGTCATCATCGTATTCTAAGAACAGCCCATCCAGATTTAAGCCGTCCAAAATTATTTCCGCTACAGCATCGTAGCCTCCTGATGCCGCCCAAGTTGAACGGAAGTTGCCGCGGCAAATGTGCATCGTGATTGCTAAATCATCAGGACGGTCTGCTACTGCATCGTTAATCGTTTTGGCGAATAAGGCAGGCAATGTTTCTGGATCACCGCCAAGCGCCCGGACGACCTCTCTGCCTTTTTCCTCAAAGAAGAGAGACCATGACGTATCATCAAGCTGAAGATAGCGGCATCCAGCATCATAGAAGGCTTTAATTGCTTTTTTGTACGTTTGGGCCAGATCATGAAAATATTCCTCTTGGTCGTCATAAATCCCTTTATCCGCCTTTTCACCGAAAAACAGCATATTCGGGCTCGGAATCGTCAATTTTGGTGTCGCGTCGCCGGCGATCTCATGTAAAAATTGATAATCGGCAAGCGCTGGGTGGCTCGTAAAATCGAGTTTTCCCGTCACTTTGATGCTGCGTGCTTTTGTTTTCGCATGATGGAACTGAATCCCTTCAGCCGGGATGAACGCTTCTACACCGTCAAGCCCTTCCAGGAAATCGTAATGCCACCAAGATCGGCGGAATTCCCCATCTGTTACCACATCGAGGCCGATTTCTTTTTGTTTTTCTACAATGCGAGTGATTTCTTGATTTTCGATATCACGAAGCTGATCCGCAGTGATCTCGCCGGCTGCTTTTTTTTGCCGGGCTTCTTTCACCGGAGCAGATCTCAGTAAACTGCCGACATGATCGGCACGGAAAGGAGCTTTGCGTTGTTTTTCTGTTTTTTGTCCTGCAACATTTGTTTGTTGAGCCATGTCATTCGCCTCTTTTCTGAAATGTGTTGAGCATAAAAAAGCTCTCCCTTTGAGTAAGGAAGAGCTTGAATGATCAAATCTCCGCCTCATCTGCAAGAACGCAATGTTCTAAAGGATTTAGCACCATTCTGTATGAAACAGCGGTTGCCGGGTATCATAGGGCCAGTCCCTCCACCTCTCTTGATAAGGTACATCTTCATATTCAGATTTCAATTATCTTAATATTATTACTTTTGACTCAATTGTCAACAATTTTTTAGAAAATACTTTCATCTTCGTCGTTATATAATACCATATCAAGCACGATAGCAATGGCTGTACAGATCAGCACATCTTCCTCGTTTGCAATCTGCAAATGATAGGAATCACCCCAGCTGAGCCACTTTTTGCTCACTGACATACGGACATTCTCCCCGTCCGTCAGTTGAAATTCATCCTTCCACAAGTCACCGTCAATTTCCCAGTTAAGCTTGGAAATTTCAAATTTCGGTTTGAAAAACGTTAATTTCTTCGCCACTTCACAAACTGTTTCCCCGCCAATTGAAATCTCGTATCGCGGCAATACAGACATTACTTTTTGTTCGATAGAAACGAGTGTTTTTCCGGATGAATCTGTCATTTGTAGCGAGTCTCCTAACGAAAAGAATCGGCCCTCGACCTTGAAAGCCTCTTGTTCATCTCGGTCATAAATGTGAAATGCATCTTTAAACGAGAACATTTTTTGTTTCATAAATAGTTCGATCATTGCTGAAATCTCCTTTTGGATTTGCCTTGTAAGAGATTACGGACAGGCGGCAAAAAGGTTTCAAGTTCCAAATCTAGTGATCAGAAACCCTGCTGATTGTTTTCCCGAGTAATAAATGTTTCTAAAATTGAAAAAGGCTGCATGATTCAGCAGCCTTTTCGTTTGAAATATAGGATTAGGAAAGATGCATCCGGCGTTTTTGGCGGATCGCGTCAAGGTCGATTAGGTTGTTGTGATGAGGTGCGGCTGCTGGCAGAGGGCTTGTCTTTTGCGGTTTGCGGCGATTGTCCTTGCTGAAAGAAAAAAGAAGATAGCCGCATAATGCGATGATAATAAATAGGATCATTTTACATACCTCCCAAAAAAAGTTTTGGTATTCTCTATTGTACGGATAAAATGTCAAAAAGTATTCAAAAAATTCAAAATCGATCAAAAATAAATAACTGCCCCTCAAAAACAGTCTAACCTGTTGACCTGAAAATAGTCTTACAACATGGTGATTGTTCTGGTTGATGATTGGTTCTATAGTTACTATCGACGATAAAATAAATTCCTTTATATAACTTTTAACCTAAAATTTCATAATTCGAATTACCTGTTTTCGGGTGCTGTTTTCTTGCTTGTTTGGTTTATACCCTATTTTGCGGAATCAAACACAAAAAACCCAAATTACGGAGCATTTGGGCGGTACGAGGGTATGCAGATTGTGGTTTTGTGGATTTGAAAGACTGATCAGAAGAAGCGTTTGAACATTTTTCTGATTTTTTGAAATGGGCTCGATTTCTTTTGCATGTTAAGCGGCCTGGTCATCATCCATTTTTTCAATAGACTTTTTGCAGCTATTGCATGTTTTGTCATTGTTTTTCCTCCTCAACTGTTGATACTTGTTTTACGGAGGAAGTATTCAAAATGTTTCATTTTTACACAAAAAACCAGTCCTTTTTTAGGACTGGCTTTTGGTATTATGCCTGTTCTTCAAACAGTTTTGCAATCTCAACGATGACATTTACGGCTTTTACCATGTTATCAGCTGAGATGTATTCAAATTTGCCGTGGAAGTTTTCCCCGCCGGTAAAGATGTTTGGCGTCGGGAGTCCCATGTAGGACAGCTGGGATCCGTCCGTGCCGCCGCGAATTGGAGAAATCTTCGGTTCGATGCCGAGGTTTTTCATCGCTTGCTTGGCAATGTTGACAATTTCGATGACAGGTTCAATTTTCTCTCTCATGTTGTAGTATTGATCGTTCATATTAAGCTGAATCCGGTCTTTCCCGTATTCGTTTTGAAGTTCTTCAACGACACGCTTCATTGTTTCTTTTCTGCTTTGGAAGTTACCTTTGTCGAAGTCTCTGATAATGTAGTGGAGTTTTGTTTCCTCTACATCTCCTTGAATTGACAGCAGGTGGTAGAATCCTTCGTATCCTTCTGTATATTCAGGCGCTTCGTCTGCCGGCAGCAGGCTGTTCAGCTTCATTGCGATTTTCGCAGAGCTGATCATTTTCCCTTTTGCCGTTCCGGGATGTACGTTGTTGCCTTTGATTGTGATTTTTGCGGCAGCGGCATTGAAGCTTTCGTATTCAAGCTCGCCGAGCGGGCCGCCGTCAACTGTGTAGGCAAAGGACGCATTAAACCGTTTTACATCAAATTGGTGCGGTCCTCTTCCGATTTCTTCATCAGGCGTAAAGGCCACTCTGATTGTGCCGTGCTTGATTTCAGGGTGTTTGATAAGGTAATCCATGGCTGTCATGATTTCGGCGATACCGGCCTTATTGTCTGCGCCGAGAAGGGTTGTGCCGTCTGTGGTGATGAGAGTATGGCCCTTATAGCCGGGCAGTTCAGGGAATTGATCAGGCGACAGGATGACCTGCAGCTGTTCATTAAGCACAATGTCTTTTCCATCGTAGTTTTCAATGATTTGCGGATTCACGTTTTTGCCGGTAAAGTCTGTGGCAGTATCGACGTGAGCGAGAAAGCCGATAGTCGGCACGTCTTTTTCAGTATTGGAGGGAAGAGTCGCCATGACATAGCCGTTTTCATCAATGGTTACATCCTGCATGCCAATGGATTTCAATTCATCAACGAGCATGTTTCCTAACGTCAATTGGCCGGGGGTGGAAGGGCAGGTGTCGACGGATTCGTCGGACTGTGTGTCGACTCTTACATATGTAGTAAACCGTTCAATGATTTCTTCTTTCATTTCCAATCATCTCCTTTGTCTTATTTTATCATGACGGGATGAGAGTTTTCTATTGCACAATACCGTTTCGAATTGCAAAGATCAAGGACAGCCGTGCAGGAAGCTTTATGGCCGCATAAAACCATTAAAAATACGATTAAGAAAAAGGCGGCTCCCTGCTCTTGGCCGGAAACAGCCAAACGGTCAGGAGCCAAAGCCCGATGAATATGCCCAAATTGACAGCGGCGGATGTACAAAGGGAGTGATCCAAATGAATGCTAGATACGCCGCAAACACAAACGCTAACAAAATGGGGTCAGCTTTGGCTGGGTGAGATAAAAATTGTATGCAATTCAAAATCTTGTTCGTGCTGCATAAAGTCATATAATATGGCCTGAAAATGCTGAAAACCTGTATCGGATAGCCCGCAAAAATATGAAAAAACTATTAATAAACGATTAAACTTCTTAAAAATGGATGTAGCCCGGTTCTAAACACTATATAATAAAATCAGGTCATTTTTTAGGAGGGTTTACATCATGGCAATACTTGTTACTGGCGGTGCCGGGTACATCGGAAGCCACACATGTGTGGAGTTATTGAACAGCGGCTATGAGATTGTCGTTCTTGATAATTTGTCCAACAGTTCAGCTGAGGCACTGAACCGTGTAAAAGAGATTACGGGAAAAGATTTAACGTTCTATGAAGCGGATCTATTGGATCGGGAAGCGGTAGATTCGGTTTTTGCGGAAAATGAAATTGAAGCTGTGATTCATTTTGCAGGGTTAAAAGCAGTCGGTGAATCTGTTGCGATTCCGCTCAAATATTATCATAACAACCTAACGGGAACGTTTATTTTATGTGAGGTCATGGAGAAATACGGCGTAAAGAAAATCGTATTCAGTTCGTCTGCGACGGTGTATGGCGTTCCGGAAACGTCACCGATTACGGAGGACTTTCCATTAGGAGCGACAAATCCTTATGGGCAGACGAAGCTCATGCTAGAACAAATATTGCGTGATTTGTATACAGCCGACAATGAGTGGAGCGTTGCGCTGCTTCGTTACTTTAATCCGTTCGGCGCGCATCCAAGCGGACGGATCGGTGAAGACCCGAACGGCATTCCGAATAACCTCATGCCGTATGTGGCGCAGGTAGCCGTCGGCAAACTTGAGCAATTAAGCGTATTCGGCAATGACTATCCGACAAAAGACGGGACAGGCGTACGCGATTATATTCACGTCGTTGATCTCGCAGAAGGCCACGTCAAAGCGCTTGAAAAAGTATTGAACTCCACTGGAGCAGATGCATACAACCTCGGAACAGGCACAGGCTATAGCGTGCTTGAAATGGTTAAAGCCTTTGAAAAAGTGTCAGGGAAAGAGGTTCCGTACCGTTTTGCGGACCGCCGCCCGGGAGACATCGCCACCTGCTTTGCAGATCCAGCAAAAGCCAAGCGGGAACTGGGCTGGGAAGCAAAACGAGGCCTAGAGGAAATGTGTGCCGATTCCTGGAGATGGCAGTCTTCTAATGTGAATGGATATAAGAGTGCGGAATAAGAATGGAGGCCTTCTCAACGGAGAAGGCTTTTTTTTAGAGAAAAAGGGTGCCTGTTAAGGCACCCTTGTCTGCTATTATTTGATTTTTACAATAACATCATTGCTGAATTTGAGTTTCCAAGTTCCTTTTGCATAAGCTTCTTTGTCAACTTCAAATGCTTTAACACCTGTTACTTTAATATTAGGATTTAGATCACTCAAAATTTTAGAGTTATCAACTTTTGTCTCAGTTGCATAGTTTACAGAAGCATCAATATCAGAATCATAAGAAGTGCCATCAGCATCAACTAATTTAACAGTTGGAATTGAAAAAGAACTTATTGGCTTTTTAGATACGTTTTTAATTGTATATTGAACAGCTACAATCGTACCTCCATCAGAGGCTTTCTTTTCAACATATTGAGTACCGACAGTATCTCTGTCCTCTACCTTTGTAACTGTTACTTCAGTTTTTTCAGTTTTTACAGTATCACCGATATTGTATGTTTTTTCAGTTTCTGCTTTGCTGCTGCTTGATGTTTTGGAAGTGGCTTCTGAACCGCCTCCACCGCCAATGTTAGCAATAATAATGATGACAACAACTGCGAGAATAAACGTAATGATTTTATGTCGCATAAAAAAGTTACGTTGATCCTTACCACAGTTAGGACATTTTTTTACACCCTTTGCAATTTCTTGACCGCAAGCTTTACAGGGTACTAGTTTTCCTGCCATTCTATTTCCTCCTATGTAATTAAATGTACAAAACATATGTACTATAATGCCTATATTATTTCACTTAGTCAATATAAAATTATGAATTTTTTATAATTGTTATCATTTATAGTTAATTTTTCTTGTAAAATATATGCTTTTTTTCTTATCGTCCATATTTGTTATTTTTTAATAGATAAATCGTTTTTTCTTGTAGCTCATCTGAATAATCTCCGCAAATACCCTTGAACCAATTCAAACCGTCCCTTATAATGCTAATATTGGAAAGTAAAAATGATATGATAAAAACAGTGGTTTTCTAGGGTTCCGCAATGCAAATTGGACTGTGACCGAGAGAAAACACATAGCAGCCCGGCTGTTATGACACGGTGGGATAAAAGCCCAGGAGTTTCTGCTCTTTTGCGAGAGCGTACTCCTGGGTTTTTTTGTTGATACTATCTGGAGAAGGAGTGTTTTGTGATGAAAAAGAAAATGCTTGATGTGCTAATGCTTGTGATTGGCGCTTTTTTCTTCGCGCTTGCTGTGAATTTATTCGCGATTCCCAATGACCTTGGGGAAGGCGGCGTTACTGGGATTACGCTGATTTTGTATTATGTGTTTCAATGGTCTCCCGGGGTGACAAACTTTATATTAAACGCTTTTCTGCTTTTGATCGGCTATAAATTTCTCGACGGGAAAACCACGGTTTATACGATTATCGCCGTGGCAGCAAACTCGCTTTTTCTGCATTTGACACACGGGTGGAGCACACCGTCTGATGAGCTGATCATTAACACGATTTTCGCAGGGGTGTTTGCGGGTGTCGGGATCGGCATGATCATTCGGGTCGGCGGCACAACAGCCGGTTCCGCCATTCTGGCCAGAATTGCCAATAAATATTTAGATTGGAATATCAGTTACGCGCTGCTCTTTTTTGATTTAATTGTCGTTTTCAGCTCTTATTTTATTATTGGTGCGGAAAAAATGATGTTTACGATTGTGATGCTGTATATCGGAACGAAAGTGATGGACTTCATTATTGAAGGCTTGAATACGAAAAAAGCGATTACAGTCATTTCGGAAAATAAGGGTGAGATTGCAGAGCAGGTAAACACCTTGATGGACAGGGGCGTCACCATTTTATCAGGAAAGGGAAACTATACGGGCGAGTCAAAAGAGATTTTGTACATCGTCATTAACAAACAGGAGCTTTCTATGCTGAAGAAAATCATTAGAAGCTGTGATAAAAAAGCGTTTGTGATCGTTCATGACGTACGCGATGTGTTTGGCGAAGGGTTTGTTGATATATCTAAATAAGAAAATCCCTCTGCACTTGAAGCAGAGGGATTTGTTCGTTTAGAACGGATATTTGCGGTATTGCTTCTGTATCGAAATCCATTTCGTCACGGTAAATTCCTCGACTACCCACGGATTTCCAAAGCGGCCGACACCGCTTGCTTTGTTTCCGCCGAAGGCGATGTTCGGCGAATCATTGACGGACTGGTCGTTGACATGGGTCATGCCGCTGTCAATTTGCAGGGCAAATGTTTCACCTTTTTCTAAATCAGAAGTGAAAACCGCCGAGCTGAGGCCGTATTCGGTGTCATTTGCCATCTCAATCGCTTCCTGATCGCTGGAGGCTTTTATAATGGTGGCAATCGGGGCAAACAGCTCCGTTTGGGCAATTTTGCTGTTGTTGTCAGCACCGACAAAGACATACGGTGTGAGCACGTTTCCGACGCGTTTTCCTTCAACCGCAAGCTCAATGCCGTCTGCCTTTGCCTGCTCAATGATCTCCAGCGCTTTTTCGATTTGGCGTTCGTTGATCAGCGGGCCGACAACGGTTTTCGGATCGGTTTGATCGCCGTACGGAAGCTGTTTGACACGGGCGGTGAATTTTTCAACAAACTCATCGTATACATCTTGATGAACGATGATTCTGTTGATAATCATGCAGATTTGTCCCTGATGAATAAATTTCCCGAAAATCGCGGCGTCTACAGCACGATCGACATCCGCGTCTGAAAGGATGGCAAATGGGTTGTTGCCGCCGAGCTCAAGGGCCATTCGTTTAAAGTCACGCCCGGCGATTTCACCGATATGGCGCCCGACTGCGGTTGATCCCGTAAAGCTGATTAATTTCGGGATTGCATTGGTCAGCATGCCGTCCCCGATTTCATTTAGGTCCGTCAACATGACGTTGAGGACACCCGCAGGAAGACCGGCGTGTTCAAATGCTTTTGCAATGATGGTTCCGCCGGAAAGAGCGGTTTGAATATCAGGCTTGTGAACAACACTGTTTCCCAGCGCAATCGAAGGCGCAATCGTTCTCATTGATAAATTCATCGGAAAATTAAATGGAGAAATCGATGAAATGACACCGAGCGGAAGGCGGTAAATCTTATTGATTTTCCCTTCAATGTCGGATGGAACCTCTTTGACGCCGCCTAATTCGCCGGTATATGTCATGGCTTCATCTAAAATCGCAATTGTTTGTTCAAGCTCGATCGTTGCTTTAATGATGGTTCCGCCGGTTTCGCGGGAGATCATCATGATGATGTCATCACGGTTTTCCTGTAAGTAGGCGCGCGCTTTTTGCAGGACTGCTTTTCGGTCTTCTGCTGTGCTCTTGGCCCACTCTTTTTGTGCCCGTTGTGCAATGTCAAACGCATCCTCCAGCTGTTTGTTTGTTGCCAACGATGCTGTTGTAATCACAGACTGGTCATACGGATTCAAAATGTCCTCCGTACGCCCGCTTTCCCCTTCTGTCCATTTTCCGTTGATAAAACTTTTGTTTAACGCTTCTAAACCCATTAATGATCATCCTCCTTTGGCCGTGCATATCCTCTTCTATTTCCGTTGAAGCCAATATGTAAACGAATGAGGTTTCCCTTTCAGTTTCTCGTCTATCTATGCCGGATATACTCTTTTTTATTGGAGAACATGTGCATTTCGCCTTATACTGAATGTACAGATATTTACATGAGAGAGGAGATCATATGAAATCGCTGCTGGCTATTTACCCCGGTTCGATTGTGTCTGAGGAGCTTTGCGTAAAGGAAGACTGTCTATGCTTTTTTGATGAGAACAGTCAGAGATATATCACCATACCGAAAACGGAGATTAGCGAAAAAGAGACGTTGCTGCTGCAGTCTTTTTTGACGCCTGCGGATGAGGCCAATCAAATGTCTTTGAAGTCGCCGGAGGAAAACAAGTGGTTTGCGTTTCTTTTTTCCAGAGGGGAAGTACCGGCGAACATAAAGAAGCGAACGAGATTTGTTCATTTTCATTTGCTCGGTAAAATAGAGCGGGCGTCTTTTGCGGAAGCGGTTCGCCATTTCTGGCCGGTGCCTTTTGTGATTGTGTGGATGCATGAGGACAGAGGCGTGATTGTCGAGCAGGAAAGTGAAGCGGCGGCGGGGAAGGACGAACTGGAATCACTCGCTAAGGTTCTTGAAAGTGATTTCTACTTCAGTGTCCGTTTTTACGCCGGAAGGTTTTATGAGCCAGATGAGAGTCTGCGAACACATTACGCCCGTGAACAGACGTATTTTCTGTTTGCTGAAAAACGGCTGCCTCAGGTGCAGAGTGTGACCTTTGAGATGATCTTTCCTTTTTTATTATTAGAAGCAGAAAATGAAAAGCTTGAAACGCTGCTCTCTGAAGAAGCTGAGCTTTTATTCGGAGATGAATCTGAGCTGAGGAAGACAATCAAGCTCTTTATTGAAAACAACTCAAACGTGACGTTAACGGCGAAAAAGCTGCATCTGCACCGCAACAGCCTGCAATATCGAATTGATAAATTTATTGAGCGGTCAGGGATAGACATTAAAACGTATAAAGGCGCACTGCTCGCCTATTTTATCTGCCTGCAAAGTGAAGTTTCAGAATAAATTGGAAATATGCACGAAAAATGGTTGCTGATTTTATGAACGCTGCCCATTTCAGCAATAGGGAAATGCTGTTACACTCAATTTAAGAAAGCGTTTACAATAACAAAGGAGGATGTTAGATGGCTGAATTGCGGATGGAGCACATTTATAAATATTATGATCAGAAGGAAGCGGCTGTTGATGACTTTAACCTTCACATTGCCGATAAGGAGTTTATCGTATTCGTCGGCCCGTCCGGCTGCGGCAAATCAACGACGCTTCGGATGGTCGCAGGGCTTGAGGAAATCTCGAAAGGCGATTTTTATATTGAAGGAAAACGTGTAAATGATGTAGCGCCAAAGGACAGGGATATCGCGATGGTATTTCAAAACTACGCGCTCTATCCGCATATGACCGTCTACGATAATATTGCATTCGGGCTGAAGCTTCGGAAAATGCCGAAGCCTGAAATCAAAAAAAGGGTAGAGGAAGCCGCTAAAATTCTCGGGCTGGAGGAATATTTGCACCGCAAACCGAAAGCGCTGTCAGGCGGGCAGAGACAGCGGGTCGCGCTTGGACGGGCAATCGTGCGGGATGCAAAGGTGTTCCTGATGGATGAGCCTTTGTCAAACCTGGACGCGAAGCTGAGGGTGCAAATGAGGGCGGAAATCATTAAGCTCCACCAGAGACTGCAAACCACAACGATTTACGTAACGCATGACCAGACAGAAGCGCTGACAATGGCGACACGGATCGTGGTCATGAAAGACGGAAAAATCCAGCAGATCGGGACGCCGAAGGATGTATACGAATTCCCTGAAAACGTCTTTGTCGGCGGTTTTATCGGCTCACCGGCGATGAATTTTTTCAAAGGAAAGCTGACGGATGGTCTCATCAAAATCGGTTCTGCGGCATTAACCGTGCCGGAAGGAAAAATGAAGGTGCTGCGTGAAAAGGGCTACATCGGCAAAGAAGTCATCTTCGGCATCCGTCCTGAGGATATTCATGATGAATTGGTTGTCGTGGAGTCGTATAAGAATTCTTCGATTAAAGCGAAAATCAATGTCGCAGAGCTGCTCGGTTCTGAAATCATGATTTATTCGCAGATTGATAATCAAGATTTTATTGCGCGGATTGACGCCCGCCTCGATATTCAATCAGGTGATGAGCTGACAGTTGCGTTTGATATGAATAAAGGCCATTTCTTTGACAGTGAGACTGAAGTGAGAATTCGATAAGCTCAAAAGCCGGACATGGAGACATGTCCGGCTTTTTTGTGTTCTTTTTAAGGTTTACGGAAAAAAACGCAGCGGGTAGTGGTTGGTAAGAAAGGGGAGATAGAGATGTGGCATGCGGCAATGTGGGGCGGGATCTCAGGCTCTGCTGTATTGCTGGGCGCGCTGGCGTCCATGTTTTTTTCGATTCACAAACAGATCATCGGCTATATTATGGCTTTTGGCACAGGCGTATTAATTGGCGCGGCCGCTTACGAACTTCTCGGAGATGCAGTAGCAGAAGGCGGAATTGTAGCGACAGGCGCCGGATTTATTGCGGGAGCTGTCGTGTTTACGGTTTTTGATTACGCGGTTTCCAAAAGAGGCGCGTCACAAAGAAAAAGATCGGGACAAGCAGCTGCCAGCGGCGGAGGAATAGCCATTTTTATCGGCACTATTATGGATGCTGTTCCGGAATCGATTATGATTGGTGCAAGCCTTCTCGAAGAACAATCAGTCAGCTTCCTTTTGGTGGTCGCCATTTTTATCAGCAACATACCTGAAGGGCTGTCCAGTACAGCAGGAATGAAAAACAGCGGGTATTCGAAAACGAAAATGATACTGCTTTGGGCTGCGGTACTCGTGATATCAATTTTTGCATCATGGTCAGGATACTTCTTTCTCGACGGTGCTTCTGAAGAAGTGATGTCAGTAATTGCAGCATTTGCAGGCGGGGGGATCATTGCGATGATTGCTTCGACGATGATGCCTGAGGCGTACGAAGACAGCGGTCCGATGACAGGTTTAATCGCTGCACTTGGCTTGTTAACCTCTTTGGTTTTGAATCAGTTTTCTTAATCTAGTTGTGGATAAAAGAATGTTTTTCTAGCTACTCAATATTTAAAATACTTGCGATTACTTCATATATTCAATCAGTTATAAATTCAATTATTTCCAATTACCAAAAAATTAAATTTGTTCATATTTATTTAACAATTGTTTACAAGGAATTAATTCCTTTTAGTTGAATTTGTATTGTGTAATATAAAAAATGAAAAAGGGAGTGTTTCAAATGAATGTCAAAAAAACTGTTGTTTCTGCAATATCGATTTCTGCATTAGCCTTATCGGTTAGTGGGGTGGCATCGGCACAAGAAATAAACGCTTCTCCTGTGACAGACGCTAAGAATATTACTGTTTCTCCGTCACACATTATAAAGATTCAAGATTACAATTTGCCGTTAAAAGTAGGCGAAACATACTCTGTTAAAAATTCAGCAGCGACTCGATATTGGTCAGACAACTCATCTGTTGCATCTGTAGATTCAAATGGTATTGTTAAAGCTAATGCAGTAGGAAAAGCGAATATTACTTTATACAAAGGGACTAGTGTACTCGGTGTTGTACATGTTACAGTTTGGTAAACTTAAAGGGAGCATCTGCTCCCTTTTTATTATTTCTAATTTTTAAAAGCGGAGTGGCCTTTAGCCGCTCTTTAATTGTAAGCGCTATCCCCGCTAACAGTGCCTCGATAGAACATTTACTATCTCCGATTATTCATACTCTTTGCTGATAGATACTAATTTGAAATATTAGTAAACTTTATTGAATAACATTCCTATCTTTTACACTTGAAAATCCCACAAATCAACCGATGAAAAAGGAGGAAGAAATAGACAGAAAGCAGGGAACCGATGAAACGTTTTATCCTAAGCATTTTTCTTTCGGGAAGCTGCTTGGCTCTCGCGGCTTGCGCTGATAAAGAGGCGAACGCGGAGCAGCAGATGCAGAAAGCCGAACAAAAGAAACCGGAAGAAAAGACAGTACATGTTCAGAAAAAAGAAGACGATACATCCGCATGGATCAAAACAGAGAAACCGGCAAAGCTGCCGATTTTGATGTACCACAGCATTTCCTCTGGAAACAGGCTCCGTGTTCCGAAGGAAGAATTCGAAGCGCATATGAAGTGGCTGCATGAAAACGGTTATCAGACATTAACGCCGAAAGAGGCGTATCTCATGCTGACGCAGGATAAAAAGCCGAGTGAGAAATGCGTGCTGATTACGTTTGATGACGGATACACCGACAATTATCAAGACGCGTATCCGGTGCTAAAAAAGTACGGGATGAAGGCGACGATTTTTATGATCGGCAAATCGATCGCACATAAACACCATCTGACAGAGGACCAAATGAAAGAAATGGCGAAGCGTGGCATATCCATTGAAAGCCATACGATTGACCACCTTGAGCTGAACGGGTTAACGCCAGAACAGCAGCACAGTGAGATGGCTGATTCGAAAAAGCTGTTTGACG
The DNA here is from genome assembly GCF_958411575.1 of uncultured Bacillus sp. NCBI lineage: Bacteria > Bacillati > Bacillota > Bacilli > Caryophanales > Bacillaceae > Bacillus > uncultured Bacillus sp. Next base: position 524,389 of record NZ_CATYRA010000001.1, on the reverse strand, counting down.
GCATGTTTCATCAGCAAACCTCTATCATCAGCTATCCGGTAGGGCGCTACAATGAGGAGACGCTGAAGGCTGCGAAAGAAACGGGCTATCAAATGGGCGTGACGACAGAACCGGGCGCGGCATCTAGAGACCAGGGAATGTACGCCCTCCATCGCGTGCGTGTGTCCCCAGGCATGTCAGGCGCGGCTTTTGGTGCGTACATCGAATCCATGAAATAAAAAAAGGCGGCGCTCAATCGCCGCCCCCTCCGCCACCACAGCCGGAATCGCTGAAACCTCCGTCACTGCCGCATCCATCATGGTGCGAGCTATGGTCAGAATAACCGGAAAACCCGCTGTCCGCCTGCTGGCGGCTTTTGTTTTCCGAGGGCTGCGGCTGAATGACTGAAAGAAAAACAATAATAGCTATAATCAATAAGATGATCACAATCACTTCTGATCACTCCCTTTTTTCACCATATCTGTTATACGGGTGAAACGCAGATCGGTTTCACTTCAAAGAGATCGATTCTTTCAGACGGTCTCTGAGCCAGCGCTTCAGCACCCCGTGTCCTTTGTTTGACAATAAAGTGCTGACACGCCAATACATAGGGGGATGAGGAGCGAACTGAAAATCAATGAATCTGAAAAGCCAGCTTTTATCGCGGGTAAGAGAGTCGATCTGAAACGCGTCCTCATCTGCTTCAGAGCTTTAGGCGCTTTGTTTCTGTATATCCCCATCCTGCCGAACCGCCAAGATCCTCAAAGCTTCGGCCATTTGTTTGTGTCCGCCTTCCAGCAGTGATCCACCAAGGTTGTCAGCGCGCACCTCCATCCATTGTGAACAAAAGGATTGATAGAGCTGAAACAGGATGATGATGGCCATGATGAAAACCCAAAGCGCAATTTTGTGGGCCTCGGGATGGACGATATGCTGTTCAAATAAGAGGATGATCCCAACGACGGCTCCAAGATATAGAAAACGCAAAAGCTGTGATGACAGTACGTCACGTTTTTTAATATGTATCGCCTCATGAGCCAGAATGCCTTCGATGACACGCAACGGAAGTGTTAGTGTGGCACTTGTCAGAATGACCATTGACCTTCCGACATTCATGCCGACTGCCATTCCGTTGTAATCATCACTTTCCGTTTCGTATATGCGGACATGGGAAATGCCCGCCTTGTGGAAAATCCTGTCGGCCGCTGCCTGTACATGCGGGTGATGACAAGGCTTGGCATCCATTGCCGCCCGCAAAACACGGTCTGACAGATACATGTTGAGTATCCAGTACAGCATCACGGCAACGGCCATGATCCATGGAGAAGCATGTAATGCGTATAACACGAGCACCAATAAGGCGTAAGCTGATACGCCTTTTACACTGGCGGCAAAATATAGCTTCCCAAGCAGCCGCTTCACATTTTTTCTATGATAAAACGGTAAAACAGAAATCACAGTATCCTCGTTGTTTTCCGATTCTGTGTTTTGACGGAAGATCGCTTTCCATTTTTGCGGTTCCTTCACCGTCAGAAACAGCGTTTCACCGGGAAGAGACAGTTTGATAACTTGCTGAAAGCTTGTTGTCAGATCTAAACGGGATGAATACATCGTCAGCAGCGGATGAAGCTTCAAGAGATCAGCTGTTGATTCAAGCTGAATGTCTTTCAAATCGGAAAGCGGGTATGTACGGGTTTCATATCGTGAGCTGATGTGCAATTTTTCCAAGGATGCTGAATACAAAACGTTCACAGTAAAAACATTCAGTATTCTCTTCACCAGTGCCCCTCCGCCGGAGATGATACCGAAAAGGATCACATATTTGAGGGGGCTTGGGTCAGGTCCATAGATGAAAAAAATGACGGCGCCCGCAAACACAATGGCAGTCAGCGTGATGTCTGACAGGAGGCGTGTTTTGTTTCTGGCAAGCTCGATTTCCTGCCAGTCTCCCGAAGGTATTTCCGCACGTTTGGAGACAATGAGATCCATTGCGGTCCAATAGCAGTAGAACATTGTCGCGATCGAGACAATGCCGTCCATGAATGTTTGATGAGAGAAGATGTAAACAGCTGCGCCGACCCAAAGAACGATATCAATCCAGAAATCTATGGCCGGAATGAGTTTTGCTGCCAGGGCTGATATCAAATAAAGTCCCAGCCCGAGAATCATAAAGAGAAATAGATCTGTTCCCATAGGCATGCTAGAGTCCTTTCTATACTGGTATTTCCAACTATTACTATAGCATGTTGCGGGAACTTGCATAAAACAGGAACATGCAAAAAAGCAAGCTCTTTCGTTTTACGAAGAACTTGCTTGCGGTGTATCAATAAAACTGGTGAAGCAGCAATAAGGTTAAGGACACTGTGATCGCTCCCCCGATTCGGGTAGACACCTGGGCAAATGGCATTAGCTCAAGCCTTTCTGCGGCGCTTAAAATGGCGACGTCTCCGGTGCCGCCTTGTCCTGAGTGGCACGCATTGATAATGGCGGTCTCAATCGGATACATGTTCAGCCACTTTCCAGTGAAGAAGCCGACGGCCATCATGGTCACAACGACAGACAGAATCGTAATGATATTGCTGAGGTTAAAGGCAGCGATAAGCTTGTCCCACGGCGTCATGGACACCCCGATCGCAAAGAGCAGCGGGTAAGTCACAGCGGTTGAAAAGAAGCGGGACACCCCAAACGCGCCATTTTCAATTGAGGCAGGCGCCAATCTGAACAGCTTAATTAGAACAGCCAGTAACAGCATGGCAACAGGTGCCGGAAATCCAAAAAAGTCGTGAGCGAGCATGCCGACTAAGTATAAAGAAACAGCAAGGATACCGCCTGATGCAAATAAGGAAAGGTTGAACATTTGCTGTCCGCTTTGCGATTCCTCCAGCGCAGGGGACTCTTCTTCAGAGCGATCCACTTTGCCGTTGCCTGTCCATTCCGGTTTTTTCTTTCCGATTCTGTTCAGCAATCCCGCTAGGATGATCGCGCACAGGCTGCCCAGCATGATAGACGGCAGAACAAGTGCAAACGCTTCCCCTTGAGACATGGGCATAATGTCAGAATAACCAATGGACAGCGGAATAGCACCTTCTCCGACTCCCCCTGCCATGATAGGGATGACAATGTACAGCAATGTATGCTGAAATCCGAGCCCGAGCAATGTGCCGACAGCCAGTCCCACAATAGCGGCTGCGACAGAACCGGCAATAAGCGGAATAAAGATTTTCATGAATGCTTTTATGAGTGTTTCTCTTTTCATGCCGAGGATGCTTCCGACGACAATCCCAGCGATAAATAAGTATAGAAAGTTTGAGTTTTCTGTAAATTCTGTGGTGGATTTGACGATATCATTAGGCAGCAGATGATAGTAGACGACAGCGGACGGAATAAAAGTAGCTAGGATGGCCGGGCCGCCGATAGAACGAACAATCGGTATCGATTTGCCGATTTGGGCAAAGGTGAACCCGAAAAACGCCATGACGGCAATGGATGTCAAGATGTCACTTTTTACATCGTGATGCATTACAAAAACAGTGATTAATATAAATAGCAAGACATACACAGGAAGCGGTATGATGCCTACTTTTATATTCATGGCTTTCGCAAACCAATTCTCTTTTCGAACCCCTTCGTGAATTGTATCCGTTTGCAATTGCATTTGTGTTTGAAGCTCTCCCATTGAAAAACCTCCCCTATTCTTGATGCAGTGAAATTGTTCACTATGTTAATTATACTAAAAAATTGAAATTATTAATATATTAAAAATTTACTATTCAGCTTTTCAAATCTTTCCGGTTTAAATGGAAAGAGGCATTCTGACTAAAAACGGTCTATGACGGAGTGCTGAGAAACGAGTGTTGGTGCCGGACAAGCATTTTATTCGCAAGGAACGATGTGTTGATGTACGATAATAAAGGGTCATTTATCCTAGAAGACCGTCATAAATCAGCAACAAAATAGACAATAATCCGTCACATAGTGCGGGACTTTTTAGGTATTTTAGGCTTTATTTTTGAAGTGAATCGTTGTAAAGTACTTAATATGAACCAGTCAGAGGATGTGTCATTTGGTCAGTCTGGCAATCTAGCATCATATTGAACGACTTATTGACACATTTGTGAAATATTGAACAATATTTTTTTCGTCTATTTTGTGAATTACTGATCAAAGTTTTGGTTCTATTTGTGAAGTAGTGAGCAAAATTAACAGTGTCAACCGGAAATGGAGGAGAAAGCATGAGTGAATTGGTATTAGCCCGCATTCAATTTGCATCAACAACGTTGTTTCACTTCTTGTTTGTGCCGATGTCTATCGGGCTTGTGTTTATGGTTGCGTTGATGGAGACTCTTTATCTTGTGAAGAAAAATGAGCTGTACCTCAAAATGGCAAAGTTTTGGGGGCACTTATTCTTAATAAATTTCGCAGTTGGTGTTGTAACAGGGATCTTGCAAGAATTCCAGTTTGGATTGAACTGGTCTGATTACTCCCGTTTTGTCGGAGATGTATTTGGCGCTCCGCTTGCGATTGAAGCATTATTGGCGTTTTTCATGGAATCTATCTTTATCGGATTATGGATTTTCGGCTGGGACCGCCTGCCGAAAAAAATTCACGCTCTCTGCATTTGGCTCGTGTCATTCGGAACGATTATGTCATCTTTCTGGATTTTAACAGCGAACTCCTTTATGCAGGAGCCGGTCGGCTTTACGATCAAAAACGGCCGCGCGGAGATGAATGACTTTGTCGCGCTGATTACAAACCCTCAGCTTTGGGTTGAATTCCCGCACGTCATTTTTGGTGCGCTTGCCACTGGGGCTTTCTTTATCGCCGGTGTGAGTGCTTTTAAACTATTGAAGAAAAAAGAAGTGCCATTCTTTAAACAATCCTTTAAACTCGCAATGATCGTCGGCCTTTGTGCCGGTCTTGGCGTTGGCCTTAGCGGACACATGCAGGCTGAGCACTTGATGGAATCACAGCCGATGAAAATGGCTGCCAGTGAAGGACTTTGGGAAGACAGCGGCGACCCTGCTGCTTGGACGGCTTTTGCTAAAATTGATACAAAAAATGAAAAAAGCTCAAACGAAATCAAAGTTCCTTATGCTTTGAGCTACTTGGCTTATCAGAAATTCAGCGGAAGTGTCAAAGGGATGAAAACACTTCAGGCTGAGTACGAAAAAATATACGGAAAAGGCGACTACATTCCGCCTGTCAAAACGACGTTCTGGAGCTTCCGCATCATGGTTGGCGCAGGTGTTGTCATGATTGTTGCTGCGTTAGGCGGCCTTTGGTTAAACCGGCGCAAAAAGCTGGAAAACAGCAAATGGTATTTGCGCATGATGATCGCATTGATTTCCTTCCCGTTTATTGCGAACTCCGCGGGCTGGATTATGACAGAAATCGGGCGCCAGCCTTGGACGGTCATGGGATTGATGACTACAGCTCAATCCGTGTCGCCTAACGTAACAGCAGGCTCCCTGCTATTCTCAATCATCGCATTTGGTGTGATGTACTTGATTCTGGGTGCACTGCTTGTCTTCTTGTTCATCCGTGAGATTAAAAAAGGTGCGGAGCATGGTGATCATCATGATGTTCCTGTAACAACAGATCCATTTAGTCAGGAGGTATACCATGGCATCTCTTCATGATCTTTGGTTTATACTCGTTGCTGTATTGTTTGTAGGATTTTTCTTTTTGGAAGGCTTTGATTTCGGGGTCGGCATGGCGACCCGTTTTCTTGGCCATAATGAGTTAGAACGCAGAGTGCTGATCAACACGATCGGGCCGTTTTGGGACGCCAATGAAGTATGGCTTTTGACTGGTGCAGGCGCCATTTTCGCGGCGTTTCCGAACTGGTATGCAACGATGCTGAGCGGTTACTACATTCCGTTTGTCATTGTGCTGCTTGCGTTAATGGGCCGCGGGGTCGCGTTTGAGTTCCGCGGCAAGGTTGATCATGTAAAATGGGTCAAGGTTTGGGACTGGGTCGTTTTCTTCGGCAGTCTGATTCCTCCATTTGTGCTTGGTGTGCTGTTCACGACATTATTCCGCGGGATGCCGATTGATGCCGATATGAACATTCACGCACATCTATCCGATTATATCAATGTATACTCTGTACTTGGCGGTGTGACTGTAACACTCCTTTGCTTCCAGCATGGATTAATGTTTATCACGCTGCGTACGATTGGTGATTTGCAAAACCGCGCCCGCAAAATGGCGCAGAAGATAATGGGTGTTGTTTTTGTAGCGGTTCTTGCCTTCGCGGCCCTTTCTGCCTATCAGACAGACATGTTTACACGCCGCGGCGAGATTACCATTCCGCTTGTTGTTTTGATTGTCATCTGCTTTATGCTCGCGGCTGTCTTTATACGTAAGAAAAAAGACGGCTGGACATTTGGGATGACAGGCGCGGGACTGGCGCTGACTGTAGGAATGATCTTTATTTCATTATTCCCTCGGGTGATGGTCAGTTCGCTTCAAAGCGCGTACGATTTAACAGTAGCTAACGCTTCTTCCGGTGATTATTCGCTTAAAGTCATGTCAATTGCAGCATTAACGCTATTGCCGTTTGTCATCGGCAGCCAGATCTGGAGCTATTATGTCTTCCGGAAGCGCGTCAGCCATAAGGAGCCTATGACTTATTAATGGGAAAAGACCTGTTTCGATATAAAGGAATGAAGCGGATTCTCACCGTGATTACTTGTTTAACGCTGATTCAGACAGCAGCTATTATCATGCAGGCAGAGTGGCTGAGTGAAGCCGTCACCGGGCTGTTCAACGGGGAGAGCATGACCTCCCTATTTCCGGTGATCGGTTTTTTCCTCATCGCTTTTGTCGCCCGGCACGGGGTGACGGTGGCGCGCCAGAAAATCGTTTATCAATATGCCGCCCGGACAGGAGCCGATTTGAGAAAAAGCTTTCTTGATCAGCTGTTCCGGTTAGGTCCCCGTTTTGCAAAGAAAGAGGGGACGGGGCAAATGGTGACGCTGGCAATGGAAGGCATCAGCCAGTTCCGCCGTTACCTGGAGCTGTTTCTGCCGAAAATGGTCAGTATGGCGATTGTGCCTGCGGCTGTTGTCATTTATGTGTTTTTTCAGGATCGCACATCAGCCGTCATTTTAGTCGCTGCTATGCCGATTCTGATCATCTTTATGATTCTTCTCGGCCTTGTCGCGCAGAGAAAAGCAGATCGTCAGTGGAAATCCTATCAGAGACTTTCCAATCATTTCGTTGATTCTCTTCGCGGGCTGGAGACATTGCGTTTCTTAGGGTTGAGCAAGTCGCACAGCAAAAATATTTTCTACGTGAGTGAGCGGTATCGCAAGGCAACAATGAGCACGCTTCGGGTGGCGTTTTTATCTTCATTTGCCCTCGATTTTTTCACGATGCTGTCGGTGGCGACAGTCGCAGTGTTTCTGGGCCTGCGCCTTATTGACGGTGATATTTTGCTTGGCCCGGCTTTAACGGCGCTTATTCTCGCACCTGAGTATTTTCTGCCGGTGCGGGAAGTGGGGAATGATTATCACGCGACGCTGAACGGACAGGAAGCAGGCAAAACCATACAAGAAATTTTGTCGCAGCCTGGTTTTAAAGATGAAGCGCCGCTTCAGCTTGAGGCTTGGTCCGATCAGGATGAGCTGAAGCTGTCAGGCGTGTCAGTCGGCCGGTCGGTGTCCGATATTGATCTGTCATTCAAAGGCAAGAAAAAAATCGGCATTATCGGTGCAAGCGGTGCCGGAAAATCAACATTAATTGATATCCTTGGCGGGTTTTTGGAGCCGAATAGCGGTACGATAGAAGTCAACGGTTCAGAACGGTCCCACTTGCAGGACGGCAGCTGGCAGAAAAACCTCCTCTATATCCCGCAGCATCCGTACATTTTTGATGATACGTTGGCAAACAACATTCGCTTCTATCATCCAAGCGCTTCGGCTGAGGATACAGCCCGCTCAGCTGCCGCGGCGGGACTGGCGGAGCTGGTGGACAACCTTCCTGACGGATTAGAGGGACGGATCGGGGAAGGCGGCCGGGCGCTCAGCGGCGGGCAAGCTCAGCGTGTCGCGCTAGCCCGTGCCTTTTTGGGAAACCGGCCGATTTTGCTGCTGGATGAGCCGACCGCCCATCTGGATATCGAAACAGAATATGAAATAAAAGAAACGATGCTGGATTTATTTGAGGATAAGCTCGTCTTTCTCGCGACTCACCGCCTTCACTGGATGCTCGATATGGATGAAATTATCGTGCTGGACGGGGGCAGGGTTGCGGAAATCGGGACTCACAATGAATTGCTGGAGAAAAACGGTGTGTACACCAAACTCGTGGAGGCACAACTGGGGGAAAGAGCATGAAGAAAGAAGAATGGATTCTGCCGTATATCAAACAAAATGCCCGCCTGTTCGTTCTGGTTATCTTTTTGGGTGCGGTGACAATTTTTTCTGCTGCTTTTCTCATGTTCACCTCTGGTTTTTTGATTTCTAAGGCGGCGACAAGGCCGGAAAACATCTTGCTCATTTATGTGCCGATTGTCGCTGTGCGTACCTTTGGAATTGCACGATCTGTGTCACGATATGTGGAACGCCTCGTCGGCCATCACATCATTTTAAAAATCGTCTCCGACATGCGCGTCCGCCTTTACAGTATGCTTGAGCCGGGCGCTTTGATGCTGCGGTCCCGTTTTCGCACGGGAGATATGCTCGGCATTTTGTCTGAGGATATTGAGCATTTGCAGGATGCCTTCTTAAAAACGATTTTTCCTGCGATCTCTGCCTTGCTTTTGTATGCTGTTTCAGTGATTGCACTCGGCTTCTTTTCTTGGCCGTTTGCCCTATTGCTTGCGTTTTATTTGTTTGTTCTTGTTGTGCTGTTTCCGGTTGTATCTTTGCTCGTGACGAGAGCGAGGAATGCAAAGCTGAAAAGCGGCCGGAATGTGCTCTACAGCCGTCTGACAGACGCTGTGATGGGTGTCAGCGACTGGATGTTCAGCGGACGCCGGCATGCGTTTATTGATTCCTATGAAAAAGAGGAACATGATTGGTTTGAGCTTGAACGGAAAAAACATCGCTTTACAAGATGGCGGGATTTTGCTGCGCAATGCTTTGTCGCCGGCCTTATTTTACTGATGTTGTTTTGGACGGCGGGGCAGCATACAGACGGCGAACTCGCCAAAACGATGATTGCTGCTTTTGTGCTTGTGGTGTTCCCGCTAACAGAAGCCTTTCTGCCGCTTTCAGATGCTTTGGGCGAAGTGCCCGGCTATCAGGATTCCATCAGACGCATGAACAAGGTGGCTCCTCAGCCGGAGGTGTCACAAATCAAATCAGCGGCTGAAACGCTCGATCTCCAAAATGTCACACTGTCATTTCGTGATGTGACGTTTTCTTATGACAACAGCAGCCAAGTGCTGCACAACTTTTCCTTTACGCTGCGCCAAGGAGAAAAAATGGCGCTGCTCGGCCGGAGCGGGTCCGGGAAATCTACATCGCTCGCATTAATCGAGGGTGCTTTGAAACCGGGCTCAGGATCTGTGACGTTAAATGGGGTGGAGACAGCGCTGTTAAAGGATCAGATTGCTGATGCGGTGGCCGTGTTAAACCAAAAACCGCACCTGTTCGATACAAGCATTTTGAACAACATCAGGCTTGGAAACGGAGAGGCAAGCGACGAGGATGTGCGCCGCGCCGCAAAACAGGTGAAGCTGCATGACTACATTGAGTCACTGCCTGACGGATATCATACTTCTGTTCAGGAAACGGGAGTTAGGTTTTCCGGAGGAGAGCGCCAGCGGATCGCACTTGCGCGGATTTTGCTGCAAGATACGCCGATCATCATCCTTGATGAGCCGACAGTCGGCCTCGACCCCATCACTGAGCGTGAATTGATGGAAACGGTGTTTGAGGTGTTGAAAGGAAAAACGATTCTATGGATTACGCACCATCTCGCGGGAGTGGAAGCGGCCGACAAAATCGTGTTTCTCGAAAACGGAAAAACAGAAATGGAAGGAACGCATGAGGAACTGCTGGCGTCAAACGAACGATATCGCCGACTGTATCATCTTGACGTTCCTGTAAAATAGAAGACAGCCCTTAAGGCTGTCTTTTTTTTGTTTGAAATAGAAAAGGGACAGGAAAAATAGGAAGAGAAAGCAGAGGAGGGATAGAGATGAATATTCCAATTTGGACGGAGGAGCATGTGAGGACCTCGCTCTCTGAACGAGAGGCGGAAAGCCATAAAGGCACGTACGGTACGGCTTTGCTGCTGGCGGGAAGCGGCGACATGCCTGGCGCAGCGCTTCTTGCGGGCCTTGGGGCCATGCGGAGCGGGCTCGGAAAGCTTGTCATCGGTACGTCTGAAAGCGTGATCCCGCTGATTGTTCCTGTTCTGCCTGAGGCGACCTATTGGCGTGACGGCTGGCAAAAAGCGGCGGACGCTCAGCTTGAAGAGACGTACCGGGCCATTGCCATCGGACCGGGGCTTCCGCAAACCGAAAGCGTACAGCAGGCAGTTGATCATGTGCTTGCGGCGGATTGCCCCGTTATTTTGGATGCCGGAGCGCTGGCGAAGCGCACGTATCCGAAACGGGAGGCGCCCGTCATCCTCACGCCGCACCCGGGCGAGTTTTCCCGCATGACAGGGGTGCCGGTGAACGAATTGCAAAACAAAAGAGCGGAATATGCAAAGGAATGGGCGGCTCAGCTGCAGGCTGTCATTGTGTTAAAAGGGAATCAAACCGTTATCGCATTTCCCGATGGTGACTGCTGGCGCAACCCAACCGGAAACGGAGCACTCGCCAAAGGCGGAACCGGTGACACACTGACCGGCATGATATTAGGCATGCTCTGCTGCCATAAAAATCCGAAGCATGCCATATTAAACGCAGTCTATCTGCATGGTGCATGCGCCGAGCTCTGGACGGACAAGCACTCCGCTCATACGCTGCTTGCTCACGAGCTTTCTGATGTGCTGCCTCGTGTGTGGAAGCGATTTGAATGATAAAAAGCTGTCTTCATAGAGAAGACAGCTTTTCTTGATAAGTCTGTTTTTTCAGACGCGGTTTCATCAATACATAATAAAGAACAGAAGGCACGGCCAAGCCGATAATCCATGCGATATCTCCGCCTCCAAACATTTTGGCCAGCGGTCCAATGTAAAAGGACGTATTGATAAACGGAATTTCCAGCAAGATGGACAGGACAAACGCAATCGTGGTAATCCAATTGACTTTTCCATACGGCCCGTTCACATCGAACATGGCTTTGACTTGATAGTTTCCGTGGCGGACAAAGTAGTAATCGACTAAATTGATTGCCGTCCAAGGTATTAAGAAATAACTGATGAAAAAGATAAAATTCAAAAACAGCTCCATAAAATTGCTTTGCCCGAGAAGGCTTAAGACGGTGCCGACAAGCGTGACGCCGAGGATCATGATGATTCTGACTTTAGGCGTAACTTTTAACTTCAGAAACGGCTCAAGCGTTGTTGTCGTAGACATGAAAGCTCCATACAGGTTAAAGACATTGATCGCCATTTGCCCAAATAACACAATGATCAGCATAATAAACGAGAAGGGGCCGAACAATTGGACAATCTGGCTGCCTGAGTTTGCCGTAAAGTCAGGAAGTGCTGTCGTCAGCAAAGCGCCGAGCAGCATCATCCAGATGGAGCTGACAGATGTACCTGCATAGCTGTACCAAAATGTTTGAGAAGCCGGTGTTTTAACTGGCAGATATCGTGAATAATCGGCAACATACGGTGCGTAAGCAAGCTGCCACGTCGCGACTGCGCTGACCGCTACCAAGAAAATTGGCAGATCAACCGCTCCGGGAATCCAGCTGCCTGCCGGAATCGGCAATTGGAAAATGAGTATTGTTGCAGCAAAAAATACAGCAAAAGAGGTCCAAGAAAGGATTTTTTGCATTTTGTGAATCAAATCATGGCCGAAAATGGTGAGTAAAAAACATACGGCGCTTAAGACTATAATGCTCCATGATCCCGGGATGGGAACAAAGCTGCTTAAGGTTCCGGCCGCCAGAATCGTGCTGCTTGCGAAGAAACCAAGGTAGATAAACATAACTAAGAAGAGGGGAAGAATCGCTCCGATTACGCCGAATTGGGCACGGCTTTGAATCATTTGCGGGATGCCAAGCTGAGGGCCTTGCGCGGAATGAGACGCCATAAATATGGCACCGATTAAGGTTCCGCAAATAATAGCGGCAACACTCCAAAACAGGTTAAGTCCCATTGCAACGGGAATCGTGCCAGTCACTAACGTGGTGATATGCATATTAGCCCCGAACCATACGGGAAATAAATCTTTCGCTTTACCATGTCTTTCTTCATTCGGAATATATTCAATCGTTCGCCTTTCTACTTTCAATGCATCGTCCTCCATATTGGATGTTATTTAAAATCGACATAAAGTCATAGCTTAACAGACTATGAGGGGGTTTACAAATGCGGATGTGCAGCCAAACGGCCGGGAAGCCTGATTTGTCAATGGCTGAAAAGAATTGTAAAAAAAGATGAACGCTTTTGAATCCGGTGTCGTCTCATAAGGCAGAAAAACAAAAAAGGGGGGATCACGGCCATTGGATACACATGAAGAACACCAGCTGATCCAACAGGCGAAAGGGGGAGACGACGAGGCGTTTACAGCCCTATTCCACTATCATTATTCTTTTTTATATAAATATCTGTTGAAGCTCTCCCTTCACCCTGATCTCAGCGAGGAACTCGTTCAGGAAACCTTTCTGAAAGGATACATTCATTTAAGAAGCTTCCAAGGCCGATCCAAATTCTCCACGTGGCTGATCTCTATTGCTTCGAGGCTCTATCTCGATCACCAGAAAAAGAGAAAGAGAGAATGGAAACGGAATCAGGAGGTTACGGAGGAAGCAATCCGCAAGATCAAGTGGGACGTGTCAGTGAAAGGGGCAGAATGGAGCGAAACGCTTGATCTGTTTTCAAAGCTGGACCCTAAACTGCGCACGCCAGTTTTATTAAGGCATTACTACGGCTATACCTACGCCGAAATCGGGCTGATGCTGCAGATCAGAGAAGGCACGGTTAAGTCCAGAGTTCATAAAGGGCTCCAGCAAATCAGAAAGGAGTGGGACGATGAATAAAGAAAAGCTTTCTATTCATTTAAAATCAGAATGGCAGAAAATTGATCAAACAGCCGATCCCTCTATACCGGATCAAAAAGAGCTGCTTCACCAGCTGTCACAAATGAAAGCTGAACGCAGAAGAAAACTGCTGAAAGAGATCATCTTATTTGTATTCTGCGCCCTGATGGTTGTGAGTGCGGCGATCCTGGCATTCACTCAAGCTCCCGCTGTGTTTATTGTACTTCAGGTTTGTGTGCTTGCTACCCTGCCGATTTTGATTGTGGCCGAGAAAAAAAGACAGCTCGGGGAATGCGAGGTGGAGCGCCGATGACACAAACAGAAATGATCATAACGGCTGCGGCTTATCTCATCGTATTGGCGCAGGGAATCTTTTTATTTATTGATGCGAAAAAACGAAATCGCATGGCATGGGTTTGGGGGATTGTCGGATTGATTCAAGCACCGATGCCTCTGATTTGCTATTACTTTTTTGTTATTAAGCCAGACCGGGAGAAAAAGGGGATCAAGCAATGAATATTTCTTGGGAAATGATTTTGCCGCTGATTGTATTGCAGCTGGTTTTAGCGGTGTTTGCCCTTATCAGCTGTATAAAAGAAGAACGGACGAACGGGCCAAAGTGGATGTGGGCCGCAATCATCGTATGTATCAATATTATCGGGCCGATTTTGTTTTTTACCGTCGGCAGAAAGCAAAGGTAAGCGGATATGCTGTCTATTGAATCATTATGCAAATCGTACCGGCATCATGAAGCTGTAAAGAATGTCAGTTTTCACGTGAATGAAAACGAGTGTGTCGCATTATTAGGCCCTAATGGAGCCGGTAAAACCACAACACTGCAAATGCTGGCCGGACTGCTTTCGCCAACCTCTGGAACCATCAAGCTGTTAGGGGAGAAAAAGCCCGATAGGCGTTTGATTGGGTACCTCCCGCAGTATCCTGCTTTTTATTCGTGGATGACCGCAAACGAATTTTTAACATTTGCCGGAAGACTGTCCGGTCTTTCGAAGAAAAAATGCCAAGAGGAAATTGGCGAGATGCTGCAATTTGTTGGCTTGCAGGAATCCGCGCACAAAAGAATCGGCGGCTATTCAGGCGGCATGAAGCAAAGACTCGGTCTGGCACAGGCGCTGCTTCATAAACCGAAGCTGTTGATCTTGGATGAACCGGTGTCCGCTCTTGATCCGTCAGGGCGGTTCGAGGTGCTGGACATGATGCGAGAGCTGAAGAAGCATATGGCTGTTCTGTTTTCTACACACGTTTTGCACGATGCAGAGCAGGTGTGTGATCAGGTGGTGATCATGAAAAACGGGGAGATTTCATGGAAAGGCGAATTACAGCAGCTTAAGAAACAGCATCAAATGAACGTTTTCACCCTTACAGTGAATGAGAAGCTGAAGGGCTGGCTTGAAGAGAAGCCTTACGTCTCAGCTATTGTCTATGTGAATCCGTCTCAAGCTGTTTTCGAGCTGCCAGATATACAGACTGGCCGGACATTGCTGAGTGATTGTATCCAAATGGGATTGACTGTCACCCATTTTGAACAGAAAACGGAGTCGCTTGAAGACGTCTATCTAAAGGTGGTGCACGCATGAAGGTGATGATAACGCTATTGCAGAAAGAATGGCTCGATGGGTGGAAAAGCGGTAAGCTCATCTGGCTGCCGATCGCGATGATGATCGTGGGATTGACACAGCCGCTGACCATTTATTTTATGCCGGAAATCATTGAACACGGAGGAAACCTTCCTGACGGCATGAAAATCAGTTTTGCGATGCCTTCCGGGTCTGAAGTGATGGTCAGTACGCTTTCTCAATTCAATACGCTTGGCATGGCTCTGGTCATCTTCAGCGTCATGGGCAGCGTGGCGAATGAAAGAAATCAAGGCGTAACGTCGCTGATCATGTCGCGGCCTGTGACGGCAGCCCATTTTATCGTGAGCAAATGGCTCACCCAAAGCGTGATCGGCATTGCGTCGTTTGCAGCTGGATATGGGCTTGCTTATTATTACATCCGGCTGCTGTTTGAGGACACATCATTCAGCCGTTTTGCCGTAAGCCTTGGCCTCTACGCTCTTTGGATCATGTTTATGGTGACTGCCGGCCTTGCCGGAAGCACGATGTTTCGGTCCCTCGGAGCAGCCGCGGCTGCCGGAATCGGGCTGACAGCTGCAGTTTCCTTTGCTGTTTCGCTATTTCCTGATGGTGCGAAATGGCTTCCGGCTGAGCTTTGCAAGCAGGCGGAGCATATCCTTCTTCATGGAGAGCGGGCGGATTTTTTCGGATGGTCGCTCACATTTTCTATTTTGTGTATTGTGCTTCTGGCCATGTTTTCAGTGTGGCGTTTCCGGCGGTATGAAAGCTATTAATTGATCATGTTACGCGTTTGCGCGAGCATCACAAGAAAGGCGGCAAATGCCAGCGACCCGGCTCCATAAAAAACCGCCGCAAGCCCGAAAAGCTGTGCGGTTTTTCCTGCAAGAAGGGGCCCGAGGAAGATACCCAGCGCATAAAATGATTGATAAAACCCCATGGCCGACATTTTTAAACGGGCTGAACTGATATCGACGACCCGGCTTAGCAGCAGAGGAAATACGAAACCGAGCGCCAGCCCGATGCAGGCGTGTGTGATGCAAACTGTGAACAATGTAGCTGAAAACGGAACGAATAGCAAACAGGCTCCGGTGACAGCAAAACTGGAGAGCATCACGAAGTAAGTGATTCGGCTTGTCATGCGCAGAAATACAACGCTTAATGTGGCGGCTGCGTGAGGGAGGAAAAAGGCGCTCATCACCCAAAGCAGCTCCGCGTCGCCCATTCCGAGCTGATTAATGAAAAGTGGGGTAAATCCAAACACTGTCATAAATAATACCGCATGGGCCGTCATGGATAGAATGGTGTAAAGCTTCAGCTTCGGCAGCTGCAATGTGTCTTTGATGTATTGCGGCACACGGATTGTGTCACGTTTCGCAGGCAGAGCCGACGGGTCTTTAATAAAACAGCAGATCACCAGACCGGCGACAGATGCTGCGAGCGCCATCCAAAACGGAACCTGCCTGCCTAAGTGGGCTGCCGCAAGCCCGCAGAACACAATGCTGACAAACTGAGGCATGACGGTGAAAAACTGCATGATGCCCATTGCTTTTGATGCATTGTCATTGTTGAAATAATGCGCGTATAAAATGGTCGCCATCACCCACATAGAGGCGGTTATACCGGCAAACAGCCGTGCAGCCAGCACGAAGAAGAAAGAATCAAACATCAGAAAAAGCAGGCTGCTGAGGATGGAAAACCCAAACCCGGCAATTAACAATTGCTTACGCAGAGAAAACAGGATATCTGATAGAAGGCCCAGTGGGAATCGCAGAAGGATTTGCGTAACTCCGTAGCTGCCGAGAATGATGCCGATTGCGCCGTATGAAAAGTGCAGATCCTCCAAATAAAGACTGAATACAGGCACATAAATATAGCCTGAAAACCAAAAACAAAATACCATGCATAAAAAAACGGCGTGATCTAAAGCGCCGATTGTTTTTTTCTGAGGAATCATGTCCTGCTGTAATTCCATCGTTTTTCTCCACCCCTTTCCTTCCAGTACAACACAATTGTTGAAAGCGTTTCAATAGTAAAATAAAAAACAGGACTTCTAAAAAGCCCTGTTCGTTGTTTTTAATACGGATCAGACGGATGGCTTTCCTGTTCAGCCTGCTTTGCTGCCTGTTCTGTTTCTGTTGTGCCGATCGGTCCGTTGCTATTGTTTTCTGAGACTTTTTTCAGTCCTTCCGCCACACGTTTTCCGTAGTCTGGATCAGCTTTTGTGAAATTTTCAATCATCTGATCCTGGATTTCTTTTCGGCATGTAGAAAGTGTATTAACTAGGTTCGTGATCAATTCGTTCCGTTCAAATTCAGTAAATCTCCGGTACGTTTCTCCGGCCTGTCCGAAGTTGTTCGTTCTGTCGATCGCTTCACGCTTTACATCACCTTCGACATGTGGCGTATGATCTTTTCCATCCTGCTTCGCTTCCTTCAGCCCGCCCATAATCGACGGCTCATAGTTGACGTGCGGGTTTTGGCCTTCTGCTCTATCGACCCGATATTGCATTTGCCCGCCTTCCTGGTTGGTGGCAACATGTTTTTTCGGCGAGTTGATCGGAAGCTGCAGGTAATTTGCACCTACACGGTAGCGCTGCGTATCTGAGTACGCAAACGTCCGCCCCTGAAGCAGCTTGTCATCTGAGAAATCAAGTCCGTCAACAAGCACTCCCGTTCCGAATGAAGCTTGTTCCACTTCCGCATGGTAGTTTTCCGGGTTTTTGTTAAGTACTAATCTGCCGATCGGCTTCCATGGGAAATCGTCTTTATACCACAGCTTTGTCGGATCAAGCGGATCAAAGTCCAGTTCAGGATGCTCATCATCGCTCATGATTTGGGCATACACTTCCCATTCAGGATAATCGCCTTTTTCAATCGCTTCATACAAATCCTGTGTGGCATGGTTAAAGTTTTTCCCTTGAATCTCTTCCGCTTCCTTCTGTGTCAGGTTGCGGATGCCCTGCTTCGGTTCGAAATGATATTTCACGAGGACGGCCTTGCCTTCCTCATTCACCCATTTATAGGCGTGTACGCCCGAACCCTGCATTTGCCGGTAGTTGGCTGGGATGCCCCAAGGCGAAAACAAGAATGTGATCATATGTGTCGCTTCAGGAGATTGAGAAATGAAGTCGAAAATACGTTCACCATCTTGGATGTTGGTCACTGGATCAGGCTGAAATGCATGCACAAGATCCGGAAATTTCAGTGGGTCGCGGATAAAAAAGATTTTCAGGTTGTTCCCGACCAAGTCCCAGTTTCCGTCTTCGGTATAAAGCTTAACGGCAAAACCGCGCGGGTCTCTCAATGTTTCAGGTGAGTGTTTTCCATGATTCACCGTCGAAAAACGGACAAATGCCGGCGTTTTCTTGCCTTTTTCCTGAAAGAGCTTGGCCCGGGTGTATTTTGAAATCGGTTCGTCTCCAAAGCTTCCATACGCTTCAAAATACCCGTGTGCACCCGCTCCTCTGGCATGAACAACCCGCTCCGGGATGCGTTCACGGTCAAAGTGGCTGATTTTTTCGAGAAAATCATAGTTCTCAAGCGTTGTAGGCCCTCTGTTCCCAACCGTTCTCACATTTTGGTTGTCAGTGACAGGGTGCCCTTGTCTATTCGTTAAGGTATCCTCTGACTCGTTTTCCCCGGATGTCTTATGAGAAAGGGTATCCTCGCTGCGTTGGGCATTTGTTCCATGATGTTTATTTTGATGATCATCTTTCATTGTTTGACCCTCCTTTTTTGAACGGTAACAATATTCCCTTAATGGAAAGATTTTAAAACAGCTGTTTTTTTTCATCGGGTTCGGGAATGGTACAATGTACAAAAATCGGTAAAAGGAGGGGTCAATTCGTGACGAGAGAAAAAAATCCGCTGCCCATCACGTTTTACCAAAGAACCGCTCTTGAGCTTGCCCCGGCGCTTCTCGGCTGCCTTCTTGTAAAAGAAACAGATGAAGGCACAGCGTCAGGCTATATTGTGGAAACAGAAGCCTATATGGGCGCCGGAGACAGAGCGGCCCACAGCTTTAATAACCGCCGGACGAAGCGGACTGAGATTATGTTTGCAGAAGCTGGGCGGGTGTATACATACGTGATGCACACCCACACATTGCTGAATGTCGTTGCCGCAGAAGCAGGTGTCCCGCAAGCGGTATTAATCAGGGCGATTGAGCCTCATGAAGGCCAGCTGTTAATGGAGGAGAGAAGGCCGGGCCGGCATCCGAGGGAATGGACAAACGGGCCCGGAAAGCTGACGAAAGCGCTTGGCGTCACGATGAATGACTACGGACGCTGGATCACGGAACAGCCGCTTTACATCGAAAGCGGGTATACACCGGAAGACATTTCAACCGGCCCGCGCATCGGCATCGACAACAGCGGAGAGGCGCGCGATTATCCGTGGCGTTTCTGGGTGACGGGAAACAGGTACGTGTCGCGGTAGCATGTTTAAGCAAAAGACAATCAGGGGAATGGTTGAGAAAAAAGAAGGGAGAATTGAGCTTTGAAAAAGATGATTAAAACCGTTATCAAATGGGCGCCGGTCATTTACCCGATTGTTCGAAAAATCATGAAGGATCGCAAGGCGTCTAAACAAAAGAATATGTCCGCTTCCCGAACAGCCGGCTGAACCCGGCTGTTTTTTATGGGTCAGTTTTCCCTCTAGTCCTCCCGATGTTCATTGACTTGCCATTATAGAATTTATATACATTTCGCATTCCTTCATCATCCTTTCTGCCTATTCACTTTATCCCTGCATCTACTTGATAGGAGGTTTTTCTCATGCTTCATGGGCGACTTCGTGATATTCTGCGCTTGCTGATGGCGGCTGAAACCCCGGTGACAAGCTCGTTTTTTGCCGCGCAATTAAATGTGACGACGCGGACAGTCCGCAATGATATAAAGGAACTGCAAAGTGTGCTAAGCGGCTACGGCGCCTATGTCCAATCGGTAAGAGGCTCAGGTTACAAACTCCGCATTCATGACGAGCAGACATTCAGAACGCTGCTGCAAGATATGTTTCAGCAAAAAAAGAGCCTGCCGGTATTGCCGGAGGAGAGAATGGCCTATCTCATGAAACGGCTGCTGCTGACAGAGCATTACCTCAAGCTCGATGAACTGGCTGAAGAACTATTTATCTCAAAATCTACACTCCAAACGGATTTAAAAGAAGTAAAGAAACGGCTGCTGCCTTACCGCATCGTCATGGAAACACGCCCAAATTACGGCTTCAAGCTGCGCGGGGACGAGGTGCAGATGAGGTACTGTATGGCGGAGTACATTGTCGATGAAAGAGAAACGGAGATTGATGTTCTGAATGAAAAGGCTGATATTTTGCCAAATGAAGAAATCGAGATCATCCGTTCCGCCATCCTGAAAAAAATGAAAAACGACCGCATCCCTCTGTCCAACTTGGGACTGAATAACCTCATCATCCATATCGCTATCGCCTGTAAACGGATCAGAACGCAAAACTATGTATCTCTTTTCCCGGAAGATATGGATCATATCCTGCATCAAAAAGAATATCAGGCTGCCGAAGCCATCGTAAAAGAGCTGGAATCAGCGCTTGCCGTTACATTTCCGAAAGACGAGACGGCCTATATCGCCATGCACCTCCTCGGCTCAAAACGAATGACACAGCCACACTGCGGGGAGGACACATTTTCAATAGACGAAGAAACCGGTCAGCTGACATTTGCGATGATTGAAGCCGTTGATCGCGAACTGAAGCTCGGCATCCTGCATGACAAAGAGCTGAAAATCGGCTTGGCGCTGCATGTGAAGCCGGCGATCAGCCGCAACCGATACGGCATGAACCTGCGAAATCCGATGCTGGCAGCGATCAAGGAACATTATCCTCTCGCTTTTGAAGCCGGGATTATTGCGGGGATGGTCATAAAGGAACAAACAGACATCGACATTCATGAAAATGAAATTGGGTATCTGGCTCTCCACTTTGGCGCCGCGATTGAACGAAAAAAAACAGAAAGCCCGCCGAAACGATGTATCATTGTGTGCGCATCGGGTGCCGGAAGCGCTCAGCTTCTGCGTGAAAAACTCCGCTCCCATTTCGGCAAACGGCTCGATATTCTTGGAACGGCTGAGTATTACAGTCTTGACCAGATGTCCTATGAATCCATTGATTTTGTCATCAGCACCATCCCGATCAAAAAAGAGCTCCCTGTACCAGTGCTGAAGGTCAATACACTCTTGGGCGGAACTGACTTTACAAAAATTGAATCCATTCTGAGTAATGAAAAAGAAAAAGCGGCCCGCTATCTTAAAAAAGAACTCGTTTTTTTCCATAAGGATCTGCACTCAAAAGAAGAAGTGATTCAATTTTTAGGGCAAAAAGCGGTCGAATGCGGCTATGCCGATGAAGAAATCATAGATTCCATTTTTGAAAGAGAAGACATGTCGCCAACGTGTTTTGGCAATCTTGTTGCCATCCCGCACCCGCTCGTTCCGCAGACAAAAACAACGTTTTGGGCCGTCTGTACGCTCAAAAAACCGATAGATTGGGAGAATCAGCGTGTTCAATTTGTCTGTTTGCTTTGTGTTGAAAAGGAGAACAAAGCGGATTTGCAAAGCATGTATAAACTGCTTGGCAGTATTTTGGATGACCCGGCAGTGGTGAACCAGCTGATCAAATGCCGTTCGTATCAAGAGCTTTCGGATGTGTTTGACCAAAAAATGCTGAGCTGACAGCCTGTATATACCTTTTTTCCGTTTCATGCGGAAAAACCTTGAGTGTTTATGAAAGCGATTTCATAATATGATGATATCAACAGCAGGACAAAATTGATCAAAATCTAGGGGGTCTTTTACATGAATATATTACTCGTTTGTGCAGCAGGCATGTCTACTAGCTTATTGGTGAGCAAGATGGAGAAAAGTGCGCAAGAACAAGGAAAAGACTATACCATTTGGGCAGTTTCAGGCGATTCTGTACAAAATCATATTGATAAAGCGGATGTATTGCTTCTCGGCCCGCAAGTCCGTTATATGCTTCCTCAGCTGAAAAAGTTAGGAGAGTCAAAGGGGGTTCCGGTCGATGTCATTAATACCGTCCATTATGGCACGTGCAATGGGGCGGAAGTGCTGAAATCAGCTGAACAGCTTGGACATGTGTCATAGAGAGGGGCGGGCTATGTGAATAAAGTCAATCAGATCTTAGAAGAAAAGGTCATGCCTATAGCGGGAAGAATTGCGGGACAGCGTCATTTGCAGGCGCTGCGTGACGGTATCATCCTCACGATGCCGCTGATTATCATCGGTTCCTTTTTTCTCATCATCGGCAACCTCCCGATCCCGGGATACGCTGAGTTTATGGCAAAAACGTTTGGCAGCTCCTGGTCTGAAAAACTGGCCTACCCAGTTGACGCCACCTTTGAAATTATGGGTCTTGTCGCCGCGTTCGGCATCGCCTACCGGCTCGCCGAGAAATATGGCGTTGATGCCCTGTCGGCCGGAGCCATTTCACTTGCGGCATTTTTGTTAGCAACACCGTATCAAGTGCCGTTCACGCCTGATGGTTCGGTGAAAGAGGTGATGGTCGGCGGCGGAATTCCGCTTTCACTGATGGGAAGCAAAGGCCTGTTTGTCGCCATGATTATCGCGATGGTGTCAACAGAGATTTACCGTCTCATTATCCAGCGCAATTTGGTCTTCAAAATGCCGGACGGCGTTCCCCCGGCAGTCAGCAAGTCATTTGTCGCATTAATCCCCGGCTTTGCTGTCATCTTTCTGATTTGGGCTGCCCGGCTGATTGTTGAAGCGACGCCATTTGAAAGCCTTCATAATATTGTAAGCGTTTTACTGGGTACGCCGCTTTCCATTCTGGGCGGAAGCCTCGGGGGGAGCCTTGTCGCAGAAGCTGTGAAAATGCTTTTATGGGCCTGCGGTCTTCACGGCGCCAACATTGTCGGCGGCGTCATGGCACCGATTTGGTTTGGCGCCATGGATGCCAATCGGATCGCCTTCCAAGCTGGTGAGGCATTGCCAAACATTTTCACCCAGCAATTTTTCGAAATCTGGATCAATATCGGCGGAAGCGGCGCGACTTTGGCGCTGGTTGTCACGATGTTCCTGCGTGCCCGAAGCAAACAAATGAAGCAGCTCGGAAAGCTTGCGATCGGCCCGGCCATCTTCAATATTAACGAACCGATTATTTTCGGAATGCCGATTGTTATGAATCCGATGCTTTTACTTCCGTTTATCATCACGCCGCTTATCACACTGACAATCACTTACATCGGAATGAGCACCGGACTTGTCGCCAAACCGGCGGGGATCGCAGTGCCGTGGACCATGCCGCCGATCTTTTCAGGCTACTTGGCGACAGGAGGGAAAGTTTCAGGCGCGGTCATGCAAGCCATTAATATCGCCGTATCCTTTGTTGTCTACTATCCGTTCTTCAGAATGTGGGATAAGCAGAAGCTGAAAGAAGAAAACGATTTGGAGCTGGTCCAAACGCCTGCAGCATCAAATGACAAGGAAGCGGCTCTATAGTGAAAGGAAGTGAATCGCGTGAATGAAAAAATGGAGCAAATCATTTTTCAAATTATCCTTCACGGAGGAAACGGAAGGAGCTCCGCAATGGAGGCCATTGCCGCAGCCAAAAGCGGTGATGCAGAAGAAGCGCGGAAAAAGCTTCAAGACGCCGCGGAAGAATTATCGAAAGCCCATCATTATCAGACAGAGCTGATCCAAAATGAAGCGGGAGGAGAAAAAACAGAAATGACGCTTCTGATGGTGCATGCACAGGATCATTTAATGAATGCAATGACAGTGAAGGATCTGGCGGCGGAGATCATTGAGTTATATGAAAAAATCACCGAGCAAAGGGGAGCAAGCATATGACAAAAGGATTGAAGATTGTAACGATTGGCGGAGGTTCAAGCTACACACCAGAGCTTGTGGAAGGTTTAATCAAACGGTACGAAGAGCTGCCTGTACGTGAATTATGGCTCGTTGATATTCCTGAAGGCGAGGAAAAATTGAACATTGTCGGCACACTCGCCAAGCGGATGGTTGAAAAAGCCGGTGTCCCGATCGACATTCACCTCACTTTGGACAGGAGGGAAGCGCTGAAAGATGCAGACTTTGTGACGACTCAATTCCGGGTCGGACTGCTGCAGGCAAGAGCCAAGGATGAGCGCATTCCATTAAAATATGGCGTCATCGGCCAGGAAACAAACGGCCCGGGAGGACTCTTTAAAGGATTGCGCACGATTCCGGTCATCCTTGAGATCGCAAAGGACATAGAAGAGCTCTGCCCGAACGCATGGCTCGTTAACTTCACAAACCCTGCCGGCATGGTGACAGAAGCCTTGCTTCGCTACTCCAACCTGAAGAAAGTCGTCGGTCTCTGTAACGTTCCAATCGGCATCAAAATGGGCGTAGCCAAAGCGCTTGATGTAGATGTGGACCGCGTAGAAGTCCAATTCGCCGGACTGAATCATATGGTGTTCGGGCTGGATGTTTTCCTGGACGGCGTAAGTGTGAAGGATCAAGTCATCGAAGCGATGGGTGATCCGAAAAACGCGATGACGATGAAAAACATATCAGGTGCAGAGTGGGAGCCGAAATTTTTAAAAGCGCTCGATATCATCCCTTGCGGCTACCACCGTTACTATTTCAAAACAAAAGAAATGTTCGAACAAGAGCTTGAAGCATCACAAACGGAAGGCACCCGTGCTGAAGTGGTGCAAAAGGTAGAGCAAGAGCTGTTCGAGCTTTATAAAGATCCAAATTTGGCGATCAAGCCGCCGCAGCTGGAAAAACGGGGCGGCGCTTACTACAGCGATGCAGCGTGTAATTTAATTAGCTCCATTTACAATGATAAACACGACATTCAGCCGGTGAACACGATGAATAACGGGGCAATAGCCAGCATCCCAGACGATTCCGCGGTTGAAGTGAACTGCGTGATGACGAAAAACGGCCCTCAGCCAATTGCTGTCGGCGACTTACCGGTGTCTGTCCGGGGCCTCGTCCAGCAAATCAAATCCTTTG
This sequence comes from uncultured Bacillus sp., assembly GCF_958411575.1. Lineage (NCBI taxonomy): Bacteria > Bacillati > Bacillota > Bacilli > Caryophanales > Bacillaceae > Bacillus > uncultured Bacillus sp. The sequence continues at coordinate 499,688 of NZ_CATYRA010000001.1, read as the reverse complement.
AACGTGTCGCGGCAGAAGCGGCTGTTACAGGCGACTACCAAACAGCGCTCCTCGCCATGACGATTAACCCGCTCGTTCCGTCCGACACAGTGGCCAAACAGATCTTAGACGAAATGCTGGAGGCGCACAAAGCACATCTGCCGCAGTTCTTTAACAAAATAGAAGCGTAAAAAAAAGCCGGCCTTCAGTGGGCCGGCTTTTTTTTACTTGCTTTCAGTCAGCGCTGCAACCTCGGTCGTCCATCCGAATTCGTCTGCGACAGCGCCTTTTTGAATGCCTGTAATCGTGTCATATAGTTTTTTGGCGATTTCACCTGTTTCACCGTTGTTGATCGAAAGTGTTTCATCCTGCCAGATCAGCTCGCCGACTGGGGAAATAACAGCGGCTGTACCAGTTCCGAAGGCTTCTTCAAGGATGCCGTCTTTATGGGCTTGGATGACCTCATCGATCGCAATTTTTCGTTCTGAAACTTGAAGGCCCCAATGCTTAAGCAAGGTGATGACTGAATTGCGCGTAATGCCTTCCAGGATGCTTCCGTTCAGCAGCGGCGTTACGATTTCACCGTTGATTTTGAAGAAGATGTTCATGCTTCCGACTTCTTCGATGTATTTCTTCTCAATGCCGTCCAGCCAGAGTACTTGAGAAAATCCTTTCTCTTCGGCTACCTGCTGCGCTTTTAAGCTTGAAGCATAGTTCCCTGCGGTTTTGGCATTTCCCGTTCCGCCTTTTACCGCACGGACAAATTCACTTTCAACAGCGATTTTGACCGGCTTGATGCCTTCTTTGTAATAAGAGCCGACCGGAGAAAGAATGATAAAGAGCTTATACGTATGAGATGCCGCAACACCGAGGAAAGGCTCGGTTGCGATGATGAACGGACGGATATAAAGGGACGTGCCCTCCGCATTCGGAATCCAGTCTTTATCGATCGCGACAAGTTGTTTTAAGCCTTCCAGAACCTGTTCTTCATCAATTTGCGGGATGCAGAGGCGGTCGTTTGATTGATTCAGACGCTCCATATTTTTTTCCGGTCTGAAAAGCAGGACATGGTCATCCTCTGACACGTAGGCCTTTAACCCTTCAAACACGGTTTGGCCGTAGTGATAGACCATTGCGGCCGGGTCCATTGGAATGGGTTGGTAAGGAATGATTCTTGGATCGTACCATCCTTTATCCGCCGCATAGTCCATTACAAACATGTGGTCAGTAAACACTCTTCCGAACGAAAGCTGATTTGGATCTGGTTTCGGTTTTTTTGTTGATGTCAATTCAACGCGAATCGTTTGTTTAGTCATGGTCAATCTCCCTGCTGTTAAATTGTTTATATTATCAAACTTATTTGAAAATAATTTATATTCTATTGTATACCTTCAACAAATATTCGCAATAGGTTTGCTCAAATTTGTAAGAAATTCATAAGAAAAAAGCAGGAGAAATTAATTCTCCTGCGTGTTCATTTGTTCGAACACCCTGTCATAATCGGCCCGAGTGGCATTTCGAAGGCCTTCAACACGTTCATTCGTTATCTCTTGTTTGCCTTCCTTCAAGCCGTCCAAGAAATACTGAACATATTCTTCAGCTGAAATGCCGCGGTACGTCAGGCCTTGTTTATCGCGTGATTTTTGGTTTAAGCCCGTGTCAACCATAGGCGGTGCCATTTCAATCACTTCCACGCTCGTGTCGCGGAGCTGGTGTCTCAGTGTAAGCGAGAACGAGTGAAGCGCCGCTTTCGTTGCGCAGTACACCGGATAAACGGCTAACGGGTTAAATGCAAGCCCGGATGTGACCTGAATGATTGCTGCCTCAGGCTGCTTCATCAAATGAGGCGTGAAAAGGGCTGATAAATGGACAGGCGCTTGGAAATTAAGTTCAATTTCATCTCCGTCCACAAAAAGCTCTTCCGTCCCTTTTTTGAAGTCAATTTCCTTTTGAATGCCGGCGTTGTTGACGAGAACATTCAGGTCCGGAAATTCCTTTAAAGCCCATTCATACAATGCTTCCCGCTGCGAACGGTCTGCAACATCACATTGCTTTGTATGGATGTTTGTAAGCTGCTGCTTCGCTTCTGTAAGCCGCGCTTCGCTGCGTCCGCAAATGATAACTTCATTGCCAAGTTCCAGCAGGCGCTTGGCCAGTTCAAGACCGATGCCAGCGGAACCCCCTGTAATTAAAACCGTATTGCCTGTCAATTTCATTGTTGGAACACCTCTTACTAGTTGGCTGTGATTCCTTTACTATTTCAAATCTTAGCAGGAAATATGCAGCTGCGTCCTATGAGATGCTCAGGATGAAGTGACTTTTCCGGTTTTATAAAACTCGTTAATTGCTTTATCGACATACACCCAGCCTTTCCAGCCGATGTGGATGGTATCTTTCATGAAATACGGGTCATATTCATGTCCTGAAAAATCAGCAACCTGGAAGCCCTTCGCTCTAATCTGCTTATTTACTTTTTTGTAATAATCAGTGCGGCCTTTTTTCGGGAAGCCAGTGTAGTCGTACCACTTTCCGTTAACAGGGATGGTGACAAACATAGGCTCTGCACCCGCATCCTTCAGGATATCAAGCATCATTTCAAAATCGCCGTATTCCGGTGACACCGCATACGATTTTCCTTTGTTTTTCCCTTTCAGCTTAGGCACTTTCGGCTTTAGCTTTTTATAAACAGGATTGTCAATGTGAAAATCGTTAGACCCAGAGTGGCGTTTGCCTGATTGATCTGCGAGTTTATTCAATTCAGACCATGACTTATCTTTTACAGACTGAGAGATATAACGCTTTGGCCCGGATGATTCCGTCGTTGAATAATACAGGTCTTTCTTTTCGAGCATGCTGTAATATACTTTTGCGGCCGGCTTCAGCGCGTTCACTTTCCACGTCTGGCCGTTTACGATGGCTTTGTACAGCTCGCAAAGAATCGCATCATTTTGTACAGCTTTAAAGCGCAGCATGCGTTTCATCATTTTCTTTTTCACGTCAGGGTTGATCTGTTCGTTAAATGCTAAATCAAGCCCTTGCAGCGCAGAATAGTTCGGCGCGAAATGCTGTTCATCAGACCCGCGCTTAATAAACCATTGCGGAGACACGATGAATACGATTTTTTTGCCCTTCAGCTGATCCATATGGGCGGCGAAGTTTAAGGAATGAATCAATGACTGGGACCCGCCTTTGCCGACAAGGTATGGCGTGAACCCCTCATTGTTTACCTGAAAATAATTAGATGGGTGGAACTCGTCCAGCCGGGAAAGCTCAGAAGACCCGTAAATCGGAAGATATGCCGGATCTTTGAGCATTTGATCTTGTAAATATAGCCCTTGAAACATACTCGGGTTCAAGGCGGTTGCTGACTCTTTCACCTGCTTATCAGTGATGAAGCCTGTCAGCCATGAAGATGGAATTGCGATGGCGCCTGCGAATAGAATAAACGCCAAAATAATTGGACCGAAAAAACGCTTTTTCATTATTTCAACTCAGACAGCTGATTTACAATGTTGTTAGGCGTATTCCAAACATCCCGATCAAACTCAGTGATCGGCACTAAAATATCAAAACGGTTTTCAATCGCAAGCAGCAATTCTACTGTTCCAAAAGAATCAAGCAAACCTTCTTCAAAAATTTCAATATCAGGATTTTCCTTTACGATGTCATCCTGGCAAACCTCTGCTAAAACGTCTAATACCTCTTGTTTAAATTCCATAGCTTTCTAATCTCCTTTAATGGTGGTGATGAAATGGTTTTCCTGAGAAAATATAAAACCCGAAGCAAACGAAGTGGAACGTGATCACAATCGCAAGAATGGTTGTCCAGCGATTGGACGGAAGCCATTTGTATTTCTTATTCCACTTCTCGAAAAAGTTGTAACACGTCATCAGCACGGCGTGATAGAGGCCGTAGATGATATATTGCGGCGCGAGCCCGTGCCAAACCCCCATCAGCATAAACAGCAGGAAATACCCGATGTTTGAAACGGCCATACGGTTTTTGATCCACTTTTTCTTTGTCATCCAAAATACGAATCTCATGAACACATAATCTCTGAACCAGAATGACAGAGACATATGCCAGCGATTCCAGAAATCTTTAATATTTTTACTGATAAATGGTTTATTAAAGTTTTCCGGTGATTTAATGCCCATAATATAGCTGACCCCGACGGCAAACATCGTGTAGCCGGCGAAATCAAAGAATAAATACATGCTGTAGCCGTACATGTACAGCAGGTTCCCAAGAATCTTATTGTGCGTGATCGCGGGAAGATTCATGATGAAGTACGTATTGATTGCATAGCCGATAATAAACTTGTACAGGAAACCGATAAAGATCTTATGAATCCCTGTATACAATAGGTCGGCGTATTCTTCTTTCGTCCAAGCCTTCTGTTCATCCTTGACGAATCGGCGGTATCTGTCGATCGGACCGGAGGAAATCGTCGGGAAAAACAGGATGAAATACAGCAGGCGGTGCAGCGGCAGCTGTTCTTTCAGCAGGCCGTCTCTTGCTTCCATAATCAGCTGAACGCCTTTAAAGGTTAGATACGAAATCCCTAAAAAGCTGATCAGGTTTTCTGGCGGATGATGCGGCTGCGGGTGTGAAAGGAACGGCCATATTTTTGACAGAAATAAAGGCAGAATCGAAGCGATAACAGCTCCGCAAAAGACAAAGCCGCTGTTCGCTTTCTGCCGGTACGCCAGATAGCCGCTGATCAAAAGCACCTGCCATATCGTAAACAGACACAGTGCGATGACCCCGTGTAAGTCGTGCGAAAATATTAAAGCCAATATAATGATAGATATGAACATGTTGTATGCTTGAAATCTTTTTCCATTCAGGCCGAGAATGATCGTCGGCAGAAGAAGAATGCCAAGCAGTATAAAGAATAAAAACGAGCTGTAAGGCGTCATACAAGAACCTCTTCGCCGATGCGTTTCCGGTCGATTTTGCCGTTAGCCGTCATTTGAATGTGATCCTGATAAATGAATTTTCTTGGGATCATATACGCCGGAAGGGAAGCCGCAAGCTCTTTTTTAATGGCGCTTGTCAGCTGGAATTCCTTCTGGAACTCATGCTCCTCAGGCACAATAGCAGCGATCAGGTATTCAACTGTTCCGTTTGGCTGATACGGAATCACGACAGCAGAGCGAACGTACTGAGACTGTCTGACATGGAACTCAATTTCCTCCAGCTCCATTCGGTAGCCGTGAAGCTTAATCTGAAAATCCAAACGTCCTTGGCAGAAAATCTGACCATTTTGGATATAGCCAGCATCACCAGTTCGGTATGCCCACTGGCCTTCATAAGAGAAAAACGCTTTTTCCGTCAGCTCAGGCTCACCAAGGTAGCCTCGGCTTACGCTCGGCCCTGCAATGACGATTTCTCCTTTTTCTCCATCAGGAAGCGGCTGTCCCTGTTCATCCATAATGAAAATGTTCATATCAGGCTTGGCGAAGCCCACTGGGAGCGATTCGCTGCGGCTGATGACGTCATCCGTAATTTCAACGGATGTGACAGCCACTGTCGCTTCAGTCGGACCGTACGTATTAAAGATTTTTGCTTTCGGAAAACGCTCAAGCAGTGCTTTTGCAACAGAAACCGGAAGAACCTCTCCGCAAAACATAAATGTGTCCGCTTCAGGCAGCAGGTCCTGTGAAAAACCCGGGTCCATCAGGCACATCTGCACAAAGGAAGGTGTTGATGTCCACACATTCAGCCCGGACTTTTTCAGCTCTTCGAATAAGATTTTCGGCTTATTCACCGCATCCTTTGTCACGCAGTGTAAAGTCCCGCCTGATTGAAGGCACGGATAAAGATCCATGACTGATAAATCAAATGAAAACGGCGCTTGATTTAAAAATGTTTTTCCTCCGTTGACTGGAAAGTCTGCACAAATCCAGTCTGTGAAGCTTTGAAGATTCGCAGCGGAAATCTGCACGCCTTTCGGATTTCCTGTGCTTCCGGAAGTGTAAATGATATAAAACGTCTCGTGTTCCTTGACCCATTGATCTTGGCTGACAGAGCCGTCTGCGTTTTCCAGCAGTTCTTCTGCTGATACCGTCTGAATCTGCTGGCTGACTGCGTCAATTGGATGTCCGGCTGTATGGATCAGCAATTCTGCTCCAGAGCTTTCGATAATTTTCGCAATCCGCTCGGACGGAATGGACAGATCAACCGGAATATAAGGATGACCCGCTTTGACGCTCCCTAAGAAGGAAACGATCATGTGCGGCTCCATATGGCCGTACACAAGGATAGGAGATTTCTTTTCTCCGGAAATGCGTTTTTGAATCGCGGCAGCCGCGCGGTCAGACTGCTCCCATAATTCCTGATACGTGAGCGACTGGCCTTGAGAGCGGAAGGCATCGGATTGCGGATAAGATTCCGCATGTGTTTGAATAGCATGTAAAAGTTTCATCATTATTCTCTCTCCAATTAGAAATCGTTATAAATATATGAACCGGTATTCGCGGTGTGAAAACCATACATAAAAAACAAAACAAGCAGTATCATCAAATAAAATCCTGTATGACATGTCCACTTGACAGCGGGCTTTTCATACAGCTGTTTCATCAATTGCAGCATATCAAAAATTCCCTTCCCGTTTTTTCGACAATCACATGAGTATTTGACGATTAGATGCTCAAAAAGTTTCATTTTTTCCCTAATCTCCCTCAGATTAATATATCGGCGTCTTCTTTTGAAAATGAATCTTTATACCTGCAAGAGCTTGGGCTGATTCATAAAAGGAAAAGATCAATGGAGACAAAAGATCTTTCTTAACTTTTAAAAAGCGTATTGCACTTAAAAAAATTTTTCTGTACCTGTTTGTTCAGGTAAAAGCAGAAACCTCATGAAATCGGGGCAGAAAGCGTATAATAAGAAAGAAAACGCCTTCTTGCGGTATCTTGTGAAATGAGGGAGAAGTCATTATGATAGATAAGGAAGCAAAAGGAGTTTTTATCAAGCTGCCGGCTGAAAAAAAGTAAGCCTTTTAATAGAAAGGAAGAGGGAAGATGAACCAAACAAATAAGGGTGAGGGTCAGACAGCGCCGGAAAAAGAAAGCATGGGGCAGATCCTTTGGCAGTTAACCCGTCCTCATACGTTAACCGCATCGTTTGTGCCTGTGCTGCTCGGAACGGTTTTGGCGATGTTTTATGTGAAGGTTGATCTGCTGCTGTTTCTGGCTATGCTGTTTTCTTGCCTATGGATCCAGATCGCGACGAACTTATTTAATGAATACTATGATTTTAAACGCGGGTTAGATACAGCAGAATCTGTCGGAATCGGAGGTGCGATTGTACGCCACGGAATGAAGCCTAAGACGATTTTGCAATTAGCTCTCGCATCATACGGGATTGCCATTTTGCTCGGCGTCTATATTTGCGCAAGCAGCAGCTGGTGGCTCGCTCTGATCGGCCTTGTCGGCATGGCGATCGGTTACCTGTATACTGGCGGGCCGCTGCCGATTGCGTACACGCCGTTCGGTGAGTTATTCTCAGGCATTTGCATGGGTTCGGTGTTTGTGCTGATTTCGTTTTTCATTCAGACAGACAAGATCAACCTGCAAAGCATTTTGATTTCGATCCCGATTGCGATTCTTGTCGGCGCGATTAACCTGTCGAACAACATTCGCGATATTGAGGAGGACAAAAAAGGCGGCCGCAAAACATTGGCGATTTTGATGGGGCATAAGGGAGCTGTTACTCTGTTAGCTGCGTCGTTTGCCGTCGCTTATATCTGGGTTGTCGGCTTGGTTATTACCGGTGCAGCAAGCCCATGGCTGTTTGTCGTCTTTTTGAGCGTGCCTAAGCCGGTTCAGGCAGTGAAGGGCTTCGTCCAAAAAGAAATGCCGATGAATATGATTGTCGCAATGAAATCAACAGCCCAAACAAATACATTTTTCGGATTCCTGCTCTCAATCGGATTATTGATCAGCTATTTCCGATAAAAAATATCAGGTTTTCTTTACGGAGAAATCTAACCAAGTTATACATCGATTGGCAGACCAAATAATAAAAATTTTGGTCTGTCTTTTGTTTTTTGTTGTTACAACAATGTTTTTAGTGAAAGATAATTAAAATAGCCGAAAACTAAAAACTAACAAATAAAATAACCTTGAACAATACTCTTGCCCTTGTTAATTTGTGCACTCTTATGAAATTGATTCTGCATGATAGTTGTTATCGATGAAGATATTACTATACGAACATATTCCAGTCCAACAATGAAAAATTGACAAGTTTTTCATAATAAATGATATAATCTTTCTAAGATAAGAACGTAAAACAGTGGAGGAATAGAATGACTACAATTGGGGGATACACTTGCAGTTGTTGCGGTAAATATCACGAAAAGCTTCCTACAAGTTATGGAAGCCCAGCTCCTGTCTATTATTATGAGGCGGAACCTCAAGAGCGAGAGGATAGATTTGAAATAGATGATGATTTATGTGTCATGGATAACGAGCATTTCTTTATTCGAGGATGTATTGAAATTCCTATAATTGGAACAGATGAATACCTGATATGGGGAGTATGGGTTTCATTAAGTGAAGCTAATTATGACAAACTAAAAGAACACTGGAATGAACAAGAATTATTGGACCCAATGTTTGGTTGGCTATCTACTGATTTGCCTTGTTACCTTGATACCGTAAACTTAAAAACAATGGTGCACTTTAGACCAGGCGGCATTCGACCTTTTATCGAATTAGAACCAACTGATCATCCATTAGCAGTTGAATTCAGAAATGGAGTAACAATAGAACAGGTGCAAGAGATAGCTGAAAAGCTCTGTGGTGGCAATAATGATTAAGAAAAAGAGCATTGAAGTTGGTTCAATGCTCTTTTTCATTGTTGTGTGCTATTTATATTTTATTAAGTCTATACTGAATAACTTTTTCCTCATCGAAAAGAGAGTCTGTTAGCGTATTATTGGCTTTCTTTTTGTTACATTCGACCGCATTTTGTAAAAAAGTTCATAAAACCATGCTGCAGGCAGGCACGTCTAGTACATGGACAGCGGATAAAGATCCGTTAAAGGAGATGACGAACATGGATTTATCTGTAACACATATGGACGATTTAAAAACAGTAATGGAAGATTGGAAAAATGAATTATTAGTTTATAAATTTGCGCTCGATGCCTTGGATACAAAGTTCTCAATTATCAGCCAGGAATATAACCTCATTCACGGACACAACCCGATTGAACATACGAAATCCCGTGTTAAAAGCTTTGAAAGCATCGTGAATAAGTTAATGAGAAAGGGCTGCGAGATTACGACGAAGGAAATGAAGGAGCACATTAACGACATTGCCGGTGTGCGTATCATTTGTTCCTTTATTTCTGATATTTATAATGTCGTTAACGTGTTAAAGCAGCATGAAGATTTGAGAATTGTAAAGGTGAAGGATTATATCCAGACGCCAAAACCGAACGGCTACCGAAGCCTGCATTTAATTATTGAGATGCCTGTGAATTTAACGAACCGTGTGGAATACGTCAAAGCAGAAATTCAAATCCGGACGATCGCGATGGATTTCTGGGCGAGCCTTGAACATAAAATTTATTATAAATTGAACAATGACGTTCCTAAGCAATTAACAGATGAGCTGAAGGAAGCGGCGGAGATTGCCCATTATCTAGATGAGAAAATGCTCGGGATTAAGAAAGAAGTGGATTAAAAAAAGACGGCAGCAATGCGCCGTCTTTATTTGATATCTTCATAAATGTCGGAGGCTTTGGCCTTCATTTGTTTCTTAAGGGTTTTCGGTTTCTTCTCTTTTTTCACAGCCTGATAGACAGCGGCTGTCACAAGATCACCGGCTTGCTGAAGGCGTTCTTTGCTGATATGTTCGATCGAGTCTTCAGGGGTGTGGTACCACGGCTCAACTTCTTCGGTTTCTGGGTCTCCCCAAATAAAGTTGGCGGAATCAATGCCGGCTTCGTGGAACGGGACATGATCAGATGATCCTCCCTGTGTGAGAGACAGGCTGTCAAACCCAATTTTTTCAGCGGCCGTATGGCTGGATTCCCAAACACCGTTCGATTGGCCGTCCAATGTGTTGACATACAACTCAGACGCATTCTCCCAGCTTGTGCCGACCATGTCTAAGTTAAAGTTCACTTCACTTCGTTTCAGCTCTTTTTCCGATAGGTGATCTACATAATGAGAGGAGCCGAGCAGGCCGAGCTCTTCAGCGCCGAAAGCGATAAAGCGGATTTCTTTGTCAGAAGGAATGTTTTTTAAGACACGTGCCATCTCCAGCATAACAGAGGTTCCTGAGCCGTTGTCATTTGCTCCGGGCGAAAAAGGAACACTGTCGTAATGGGCCGTCACGTACACAATGTCTGGATGTTTGATGTTCTTTGGTTTTTTGATTCCGATGATGTTCTGAGAGGTTTGGTTAGTGATTGCGTTTAGTTTTAAAGTTGCTTCTTTTTGCTGATTAAGGGTTTCACCGTCTTCTTTCTTAATTCCGACGACAGGAATGCCGACTTTATTTCCCGACAGGTTTGGCGTCACAGGCACGAGGCTTTCTTTGTTGTTATAAATGATCACAGCCTTGGCACCGGCCGTTTCGGCATTTTTGGCTTTCTCGTAAAATGTAAGATCTCCTCTGGAAATCAAAGCAATTTTGCCCTTAACGTCAGTGGTGAAGTCCTCTGGATAGCCCAATCCGGCATTGTAAAGCGGAGCTGTCAGCCCTTGTTCTTCGGTCGGGGCAGAGCCGGATGCCGCCCGGAGAAGAATATCGCGTCCTGCTGAAGACAGCGTTCCCTCAAGCCGGTCAGGGATTCCGAAACGTTGAACCTTCACATCAAGCTTTAATTTTCTCAAGGATGAAGCGATGAACAGGGCACTCTTTTTTTCAGCGGCAGTTCCGGCTATTCTGGGGCCGATTGTTTCACTAAGCTCAGAAATGGTAGAGTATGCACGCTTTGCTTTGAACGGGAGCTCTCGCTCGCTATCTGATATTTGAACAGCACGGGCGGCAGGGGTAACACTCTGTGCCGGCATGAGAATTGTGCCAGCAGTTAAAACGGCCATCGTCATTACAGTCAAAAGCTTTTTCATCAGAAATAAACCTCCCCTAATGTATGGATGGGGAATATTTCGGGATGCTAAGGGAATTTCCTGCAAAATGAAGAGCATTTTTGAAAAGACAGTGCTTTATACCTGCAAAAAAAACGCTTATGAAAGAGGGTTTTCATAAGCGTAAGGAAATCAATTATTGGAGTTTTAAAAACTTGCGTTTGCCGACTTGGATGATCATATTCTCCTTTATCACTGCATCAGCGTGGATATCTGTTATTTTCTCTCCGTTAATTCGGACACCTCCGTTTTGAATCATGCGGCGCGCCTCGCTCTTCGAAGAGAGGAGCTCTAGCTTGACGAGCATATCAATAATCGCCATCTTTTTCTCGCCTTTCCAGTTTACAGCCGGAATATCCTCTGGCAGGCTGTTTTCCTGAAAAACTGTTTTAAAGGAGTGTTCAGCAGTTTCAGCGGCTTCCGCTCCGTGATACATTCGGACGATCGTTTTGGCTAAAAGCATTTTGGCATCCCTTGGATGAACGGCGCCGGTTTCTAAGTCTTTCACGAGCTGTTTTTTCTCTTCAAGCTCTAAGTCAGTTGCCAAATGGATATATTTTTTCATCAAGCTGTCGGGCAGTGACATCGTTTTCCCGTACATGTCGTTTGGATGTTCGTCAATGCCGATGTAGTTGTGTTTCGATTTCGACATTTTCTCAACACCGTCTAAGCCCTCCAAGAGCGGCATAAGGATGACGACTTGTTTTTCTTTGTTGTATCGTTCTTGGAAATGCCGGCCCATCAGTACATTGAAATGCTGGTCTGTTCCGCCTAATTCAATATCGCTTTCAAGAACGACGGAGTCGTATCCCTGCATCAGCGGGTAAAAGAATTCATGGAGCGAAATCGGCTTTTGCATGGCGATGCGTTCTTCAAAATCGTCGCGTTCCATGAGGCGGGCTACAGTTATTTTGCCTGCCAAGTCAATGACATCCTCTAGATTCAATGTCTTCAGCCATTTCGAGTTGTAGTGAAGCTCGACTTTTTCTTGATCAAGCACTTTTCCGAATTGTTGAAAGTATGTTTTGGCGTTGTGCTGAACTTCTTCATCAGTCAGCTGCTTTCTGGCTGCTGACTTTCCGGTCGGATCACCGATTTTTCCTGTGAAATCCCCAATTAACAGTTGGACAATGTGTCCATTTTCCTGAAATTGGCGAAGCTTGTTTAACACAACCGTATGGCCCAAATGTACATCCGGTGCAGACGGATCTAATCCGAGCTTAATTTTTAGCGGTGTGCCTGTGGAAATTGATTTAACGAGCTTCGCCCTTAATTCCTCCGGCGGTATGACCTCATGGGCGCCTGTCATGTACAACTGAAGCTGTCTTTCTACTTCTTTTTGCTGTGCTGCTGTGAGCTGTTCAAATGTTTTCATCATTCTTCCTCCTTTTTTAAAAACACAAAAAAGAGCCAATCCCGATAAGGGACGTGGCTCAATGCACGCGGTACCACCCTGGTTGAAGACTTTGTCTTCCGCTCGTTCGAATAACGGTTTCCCGTTCTCTGCTACTAAGGTTCACAAAGAAAGCTCGGGGAGGTAATTCACGTTTGCCTGTGTGCCGGCTCGCACCTTCCGCCGGCTCTCTGAAACAGGGAGACAAATCGCTACTGGATTCCCGTCAAAGCTTATGTTGTATGAAGATTGTCAGCTACCTTTCTAAGCAGCTCTGTTAATGTTTTCTGTTCGTCTTTCGTCAAACCTGCAATGAGTGCTGTTTCCCCTTTGTGAAACTCCGGATAAAGCTCTTCTATCGCCTGTTTGCCGGAATCGGTGATGGAGACAAACACGAGTCGTCGATCTCTTGTGTCGATGCTTTTACGGCAAAAACTCTTTTTTTCGAGCGTTTTGATCACGTTGCTTGCTGTGGCTGTTGAAATGCCTGACAGTTCAGCGATTTTTCTCGTTTCGAGCGCTCCCCATACCCATAAATCATAAAGGATGGAGAAAGCCGTCCAAGAAAGGTTATAGGAAGAAAGCACCTCAGTCTCCATTTTGACACGGAGCTTTTGCGCTGACCGATACAGATTCGTCGCAATCGATATGGCTTCCAGGTTGAGTGATTCGACGGGCATTTGTTTAAGCTTAGAAAGTGTGTCGTATTCTTCTTTCCGAAGCTGCTGATGTTGATAGGAACGTTCCATTTTTTAGGCCTGCCTTAAATTATCAGAATCATTAGCTATGAAATGAATTCTAACAAAGTCTGATATAAACTTCAAGCCTATATATCGGTTGAATAAAAAAGGCCCAAACTACGCCAAAATAAACAAAAACCCGCAAACGGGGGTGCCATCTTGCAAAAATATGTTCAATCCGTCTATAAACATGATCCGTTTCACCTTTTTTCTGCAGAGCATGTGGTGACGTTAGCAATCATCGCTCTTTTGGCCATTCTGTTGTTTTTGTTTCGTAAGGCGGTCAAGCGGCCTAAGGCCAGCCAGTTTTTGCGTTATTTGTTTGTGTTTCTGTTGCTTGGTTCGCAAATCGGTTATCAAATATGGATGATCGCCACGGGAAGGTGGTCGGTGCGCACTTCGTTGCCTCTCCAGCTTAGTGATCTGTCGGTGTATTTGTCGGCCATCATGCTGGTGACCAAAAGCAGGAAGCTGTTTGTATTTTTATATTTTGTCGGCATTGGCAGTTCGATTCAGGCGCTTGCCACTCCTGATCTCGGTATGTTTTCATTTCCGCATATCCGATATATCCTCTTTTTTATTTCTCACGGATCCGTGCTTCTGTCCTGTCTGCTGATGGCGGTAATTGGGACGTACAGACTCAGACAGCGTTCTTTATGGGGGACTGTCCTGATTGTCAATGTGTACGGAGTCTGCATTTATCTGCTTGATCGGTGGCTTGGCGCGAATTATATGTATTTGACGAAAAAACCGGGCGGCTCTTCTCTTTTGGATGTTCTCGGGCCTTGGCCGTGGTACATCGCTTCGGCTGAAGCCATAACGATCGCCAGCTTTTACATCCTTTATTGGCTGTATCGCATGTTCAAAAAATGACACCTTTTTTGTTGTATAGCACATTCTGTCTAAAAAAATATTGAAGAATAGTGTTTAATTTTCTGAAATCGGGAATGTAACTTGTACAACACAAAGGGAGATGAATACCATTGAAGAAAGATGAAATTATGCATATCGTGTCATGTGCAGATGATAATTATGCTCGTCATTTAGGTGGAATGTTCGTTTCTTTATTGACAAATATGGACCAGAATAGAGAAGTAAAGCTATATGTAATTGATGGGGGAATCGAGCCTGATAACAAAAAAAGGCTGGAAGAAACGACATTGAAGTTCGGTGTGCCGATTGAGTTTTTAGAAGTAGATACTAATATGTATGAACATGCGGTAGAGAGCAGCCATATTACAAAAGCGGCGTATTACCGCATTTCGATTCCTGACTTAATTAAGGATGAGAGCATCAAGCGGATGATTTATGTCGACTGTGATGCACTAGTCCTTGAGGATATTTCGAAACTGTGGGACTTAGACATCTCTCCATACACCGTTGCTGCCGTGGAAGATGCGGGACAGCATGAACGTTTGAAAGAAATGAATATCACTGATACGGGAAAATATTTTAACTCAGGTATTATGATTATTGATATGGAACCTTGGAGAAAGCAAAACATCACAGAAAAAGTCATCAACTTTATCAATGAAAACCCGTCTGAAGACTTTCTTGTGCTGCACGACCAAGATGCACTGAATGCGATTTTGTATGATCAGTGGTATGAGCTTCACCCGCGCTGGAACGCTCAAACATACATCATGTTAAAACTGAAAACACCTCCAACACTGTTAGGACGGAAGCAATATAATGAAACGAGAGAAAACCCGGCAATCGTGCACTTCTGCGGCGGAGAAAAGCCTTGGAACTCCAATACAAAACATCCGTATCGCGATGAGTATTTCCATTACATGTCCTATACGAAGTGGAATACGATCGGGAACCCGGCCATCAACCAATAAATTGAATATAAAAAACGCTTTTGATCGTCTCAAAAGCGTTTTTTTGTTTGCTTCAGCGTGCGACTGACCGCTGGTAAAACCGCTGAATATGCATGGCAATATAGCACAATTCTTTTTCAGGAAACTCAAAACCGTATTCCTTCTTCACAAATGTGCCGATGCTTAGGGCACACAGGAAGGCATCCTTAAACTTCTCTTTAATAATGTCGATCATTTCTGCATCCAGCTCGTAAATGGATTCGCCCGCTTTGATATGCTGAATGGCAAAGCGGAGATGGGTCACAAGCCGTTCATAAGAGATGGTATCTTCAACAATATTGATCGCCAGCTGAATTTCAATAATCTCGATAATATCACGGATCATTGTTGTAATATCAAGTGTCTGTGTCATATCACCGGCATTGTTTCTTGCTGTGTGGATGTGCATGGCGATATTGCCGATTTCATCATCAGGAATGTGAATCCCCAGTTTCTCTTTAATCAGCGCTCTGGCCCACAAGCCGATTTGGAATTCCTTCGGATAAAGGACTTTGATCTCATTCAGCAGCGGATTTTTGATGACCATCCCATTGCTCAGGCGTTCAATCGCAAAAGAAAGATGGTCTGAAAAAGCGACGTGAATGCGCTCGTTGATTTTAATGTTCAGCTCTTTTTCGGCATGAGAGATAATTTGCTCAGAAATCTGAATATGGTCTTCCGGCAATGTTTCTAAAATCTCTTCGAACTGCTTATAGTCAGCTGTATCTTTTCTGACAAAGGTTTTTTCTATTTTTGATGGATCGACAATATCATTCTTCTTTTTGTCGAACGCAATTCCTGCACCTAAGAGAATCTTCTCTTCATTTTGATCCTTTACGACGATAGCATTATGATTTAAGATTCTTTTAATTTTCATAGCTTTTTTGTCCTTTCATCCCCCGTTTTATGAATGAAAACGAATAAATCCATTTATTCTGTCTCTTCTTTAAACCCGAGAAACAATGTAGCTATAAAAGCAGAGACGGCCGCGATCAAAAAACCGATCATATAATGAACAAAATTAGCGGCGCCGAACGGCAGCACGATTGAAATCATCGGAATGCCTGTCAGCCCGTAGGAATTCGACACGACATGTACCGCAACCACGTATGCTCCGCCAATAGCGCCGCCGATGGCAGCTCCGATAAAGGGACGGATCAGTTTGACATTAACCCCGAATACAATCGGCTCTACAATGCCTAAAAACGCGGTCAGGGAAGCGGGGAGCGCAATTTTCTTCAGGCTTGATTGTTTTGTTTTGAAGAAAACCGCAAGCCCCGCTCCGCCTTGGGCCACATTCGCCATCGACCATATCGGCACTAAAAAGTTCACGCCGACACGCGGATCAGCAAGCAGCGTTGCTTCAATCGCATAAAAGCTATGATGCAAGCCGGATAGAACGATGGTGGAGTAGATGCCGCCGAACAGGGCTCCGGCAACAATGCCGGCGTGATCATAAATATAGACAATCGACTGTGTCATAATTTGGCCGATGATAGATGCGGCGGGATTCATCACAATCAGCGCGAGGCACCCTGTCACCATGACCGTAATAAAAGGAATGATGACGACATCAAGCGACTTCGGCACAATTGATTTTAATAGCTTCTCGATTTGGCTCATGGCATAAACGGAGAGAAGAATTGGTATAATGGAGCCCTGATAGCCCATCATTGGAATATGCAGCCCCCAGATGTCTAAGGAAGCAGGGGTTTTGCTGCCGAGCATAGACGGGTCCAGCAGATCAGGATGCGTCAGGAGTCCTGCTATGACTGCCCCTAAATACGGGTTGCTGCCAAATTGCCGTGCGGCACTGAAACCGACCAAAATCGGCAGCAAAATAAAGGCTGTGCTGGACACGAGATCGAGCACTTTGATCCATGGGCTGTCGGCTGCGAACCAGTGAAACACCTTAATCATTCCGATCAGTCCCATAAGCAGGCCGCTTGCTGTGATTGCCGGGATAATCGGCACAAAAATATCGGACAGTGTTTTCGCAAATACTGCGACAGGGCTCAGCTTCCGGCTGGCCTTTTTCTGCTGAACAGGCTTTTCAGAAGGCGCGGCCTCCCACACGTGAACGACTTCTTTATATATTTTGTTGACGACGCCTGCTCCGAAGATAATCTGGAATAATCCATATCGGAAAAAGGTACCCTGTACACCTTGCAGATTTTCAATGGCATGTATATCGATTTTCGTCTCGTCCTTTACCTCAAAACGAAGACGGGTCGTACAATGGCTGATGCTGATAATATTGCTTTTACCTCCTGCGAGGAGCAATAATTCTTTTGCAATCTCTTTTTGCAAGCAATCAAAACCTCCTTTGCTGAAGAAAAGTCGGCTTGTTCATCGTATCAAATGAAAAGTTGACAATCAAAATGAAAAAAGTGAGAAACCGTCTGAAAATGACAAAAACGTGCAGGGACAACAAAAAATGCCCGCGTCGGTGACGGAGCATCAGAATAGGGATTGTCCATGGCGCCGTTATGAGCCCAACACGAAAAGAAGAGTTAAAATGCCCTGTTTTTTAGGCACTAATACTCCCTTTGCATCATGGGTCTTGCCTGCCTGCCAGTCACAATCCCTCCATATGTGGTGATAACTGTAATAACGTTCATTTTATGCTGTTCATGGCATGATAGCAATAGTAGGAAAAGCCTGTGCGCTGAATGGGAAAAAGGTTGTGCGTGGTGTTTTTTGGAATGGAAAAAGCCTATAAGGCCCAGAATACAAGTCTTACAGGTTTTTGGTTACTTTTTCGGTTTGACGGCATTCAGCCGTTTTTGCAGCTTTGTTTTTTCATTGGATGCTTTTAATTGATTCACTGCAGACTGAGCGGATGACTTTGATTTTTTTGTTTTGTCTTTTTCCGCTTTTTTCACTTTTGCTTTGGCAGTTTCGACTTTTTTTGCTTCGGCTGCCGCCACTTTTTTCTTTACTTTATCTAACCGTTTTTGCAATGCCGTTTTGTCCTTGCCTGTTTGAAGATGATTGATTGCTGATTGTGCTTTTGCCGCATTTGCATCAGTTGATTTCTTTTCAGCTGCAGATACGGATTGCTGAGCCGTTCTCAAATTGGTGCTTTTCACTTTGTTAAGGCGTTTCTGCAGGGACGTTTTTTCTGAACCTGCCGGCAGCTTGCTGACTGCTGATTGTGCGCTGTCCACATCTGTTTTCTTTTTGCTTTTTTCCGCTTTCGCTACTTTCTCTTTCGCCTGCTTTGATGCGATGTAGCGTTTTACTTGGTCTAAGCGTTTTTGCAGGTTCTTTTTGTCTGTTCCGTTCGGCAGCTTGTTAATGGCAGCTTGTGCTATATCAACAGTTTGCTGTGTTTTATACTTTTCTGCCTTTGCGACTTTGTCTTTCGCATCTTTTACATTTCTGTATGACTGTACTTTATCCAGTCTTTTTTTCAGGGCTGTTTTGGCGTCAGAATCCGGCAGCTGGCTAACGAGTTCTCTCGCTTTGTCGATATCGGTTTGTGTTTTTGTTTGTTCTGCTTTTTTCACTGCTTGCTCTGCTGTCACGTACGCTGAATCTGTTGCCCGCGCTTTATACTGGATTAAGCCGTAGCCAAATTGCTGATCGCGGCCTGCGGTTCCAAGATCAACGATATGTTTCTGCATATCTGCGCGAAGCTGTACGTTTGTCTCAGCAGGATTCCGCTGTTTTAACAAAGCAAACATGGCAGCGGCGTGTGGTGTCGCTTGGGATGTTCCGCTTCCAGTTGCATAATATTGGTTTAAATATGTACTCGTGATGTTTGTTCCCGGCGCTGAAAATTCAACTTCATCTCCAGTTGTTGAGAAGGAGGCAAGCTGATTCTTTTCGTTTGTCGCCGAAACTGCAACGACACTGCTGTATGCCGCCGGATAGTTCACAGGCTTGCCATTCCCGTCGTTACCGCTTGCGGCAACGAGCAGAATGCCTTGTTCATATGCTTTGTCCACGGCGTCATGGAGGATTTTGCTGTCTGACGTCGTGCCAAGGCTCATATTGACGATGTCCATCCCGTGGGTGATTGACCAGTCAATTCCTTGGAGAAGGCCTTGAAGATCCCCCGAGCCGTTCTGATCAAGCGCTTTAACCGCGTATACTTGTGCTTCCGGTGCGATACCGTCAATTCCATAGCCGTTATGCTTGGCTCCGATAATCCCTGCGACATGTGTTCCGTGGCCGTTATCATCCTTGTAAGAAGAGGTATAACTGACAGCTGAATACCCGCCGGCAATCGACAGGTCATCGTGGGGGGAGATCCCGCTGTCAATGACTGCAATTTTGACATTTTTGCCTGTCAGTCCTGCCTTCCAAGCCTGTTTCACCTGAATGGGCTCAAGGTTCCATTGCTCAAAGTTGTCAGAGGTGTCAGTGCCGTCTGACAGCACTTTGAAATCCGTGCTGTCTGCTGCGGTAAATGATACGTTGTTTTCTACATACAAAATATCAGGATCCTGTTTTAATTCTTTCACTGTCTCCTGATCTGCTGTGACCGCTACCGCCGGAAGATGTGTATACTGCTGTTCAACCTCAGCATCGCTGTCCAGGACGGTTTCCTTTCCGGCCTTGTTTTTATAAACCACAATAACCTCTTTCTCGCTGCTGTTTTGCGCATGCGCGAGAGGGCCTGTGGCGAAAAAACTGAAAAACAGAGCGACTGATACAACAAGCTTGCAAGACATGTTTTTCATGATTTATCTCCTTTTTCTATGATGTTTGATATATATATCGGAGAAAAAAGAGAGTTTGAAAGTAGGAGGAAAAATATTTTCATGGACTGGATTGTTCAGCAGCATGCAGATTTTTTCCGCAGGAAGAGGAAATTTTCCAAATGAATTTGTAAGCGTTTTCAAAATAAGATAAAGAAAACATTGCAAAGGTTGTTCACAAAGCAATGAAAAGGGGGCTTTTCAGATGAGCGCATTCACTCGGGTGATGGAAGAAAAAATAATGCCTGTCGCTGGGAAAATTGCCGGGCAGCGGCATCTCAGCGCTTTGCGTGACGGAATTATCTTGACCATGCCGCTGATTATTATCGGGTCTGTCTTTTTGATTTTAACGAGCCTGCCGATTCCCGGTTATGCTGATTTCATGACGAGTGTGTTTGGAAAAGAGTGGGCGGATAAGCTCGGTTATCCCGTTAATGCTTCATTTGATATTATGGCGATGATCGCCGCTTTTGGAATCGCCTATCGTCTTGCGGAAAGCTATGGTGTCGATGCCCTATCTGCCGGAGCGATATCAATTGCTGCATTTCTATTGGCAACGCCGTTTGAGGTGCCGTTTACGCCGGATGGCTCAACGGAATCCATCTTGGTCGGTGGCGGAATCCCAATCACACTGCTTGGCAGCAAAGGTTTATTTGTCGCCATGCTGATCGCTTTGTTTTCAACTGAAATGTATCGGTACATTATTCAAAAAAATATCGTCTTCAAAATGCCAGACGGCGTGCCGCCGGCGGTAAGCAAATCATTTGTCGCGCTGATTCCCGGCTTTATCATTGTGTTTCTCGTGTGGCTGGCACGTCTTCTGATTGAAATGACGCCTTTTCAGAGCCTGCACAATGTCGTAGGAGATCTGCTTGGCACACCGCTTTCCATTCTTGGCGGCAGTCTCAGCGGGAGCCTGATTGCTGAATTTGTGCAGATGCTGCTTTGGTCGTGCGGGATTCACGGAGCTTCAATTATTGGCGGAATCATGGCGCCGATATGGTATGGCGCGATGGATGCCAACCGTCTCGCGTTCCAAGCGGGAGAGGCGCTGCCAAGTGTTTTCACAACCCAGTTTTTTCAAATTTGGATTAATGTCGGCGGAAGCGGAGCGACGTTGGCGCTTGTCCTGACGATGCTTGTGCGTTCCCGGAGCAAGCAAATGAAGCAACTTGGCCGATTAGGGATTGGGCCTGCGCTATTTAATATCAACGAGCCGATCATTTTCGGCATGCCGATTGTCATGAACCCGCTCCTCATTGTTCCATTCATCATCGCGCCACTCCTCACAATAACAGCAACTTATATCGGCATGAGCACTGGACTGGTAGCAAGGCCGGCTGGAATCGCCGTGCCATGGACGATGCCGCCTCTCATATCAGGCTACCTGGCGACAGGCGGAAAGGTATCGGGCGCCGTTATGCAACTGGTGAATCTGCTGATCACCTGCGCCATCTACTATCCGTTTTTCAGAATATGGGATCATCAGAAATGGAAGGAAGAGAGTGCGGTTGAATCCGGGGGATGAAAATGTGTCGTGATGTAAGCTGTTATAAATCATCAGCTGTTAAAGGTAAGTAAATGTTAGAATATGTAAAGGGGGTGCACATGCTAGAATATTTATGGTTAGATGACGAATCACCAATCTTGAAACAAATACCAATTGAATATACATCAGCTGTTATTTTATTTTCTCCTTTTATTCAAATGCCTGAAGGATGGGAAAAAGCAAAGAGAAAAAATAATGATGAGCATATTTATCCAAATGATGAGGAAATAAGGGAAAAAGGCAAAGCCGTTTCATGGAAGAAGGTGATGTCCTCTTGCGGCTTTCAAACGCATGCTGAGCTGGCGCTTGCGTTAATGACATCGATAGGCGCCTTAAGGGATGAGTGCGCGAGAGGAGATTTGGCTGAACTTTTACATGCAAACGTAAAAGGAGATCTCTTTTATCCTAGCGAGGACCATATTTCAAATTTTCATATTCCCAGTTTGATGAAAGTGCTTAGTTACAACGGGGCCAATCAGTTTTATTACTCAGAACCGATTTGGGAAAACAGCGGTTTTCTGGACATCACTGAGGCTAACTTGCGAACGGTTCTAGATGAAGCCGCCGCAGAGCTCATTTTGACTGATAAGAAAATGGATTTTGTGTTTATGAGTGTATATGACTCATTCATTAATGTTTTGTTAGCGAAAGATGAAAACATCAATGACCTGGTTCAGCGTATGGGCTGGGAAGCCATGATTTGCGATGAGTCAACGTATATCAGTTGGTATAGATAAAAAAGAACGTACATCACAAAATGTACGTTCTTTATTTTTACCGCTGAAAGAACTCAATCCACTCGCCGTCAGGGCCTTCGATATAAAAGTAACGGTACCCGTTAGGAAGTGTTGTGATCTCTTCGTCGATAAATCTCGCGTTCATTCTTTCCGCTTTTGTATATTCAGCCGCGATGTCATCCGTCAGCAGGGCTATGTGGTGCACTTTTCCTTCAGTGGGAAGCTCGCTGCTGTAGCCTTGAATCAGTTCGATTTCTGTTTCCGGTCCGTCTTCAAATCCAAGAAAAGCAAGCTCGATTACACCGTTCGTGTGTGTGATGCGATCCTTCAATTTCATGCCGAGAACCTCTTCATAAAAAGTGATGGACGCGTTGATATCCCTTACCATAATGCCTGTATGATCAATTCGTTTTGCCATGCTGCTCCTCCTCGTAACTCTTTTTGTCTATCGTAGAAAAACCTTTGCTTTCTGTCAATGCAGACATCTTGGCGTTTTGTGGTACGATAAGAGAAAGCAAACAGAAAGAGGACGAACAGATATGAAGCTACTCACTCTAAAACAAGCACATGCTGCAAAAATCAAAAAAGGCTATCCGCTCATCGATAAGGAAGCTCTCGCAGGGAGTGCGGGGCACGTGAAAGAAGGAGACCTCGTTGATATCATGTCAGAGAGCGGCGAGTTTCTCGCGCGAGGTTACTATGGCCTGCAAAACAAAGGGGTCGGCTGGACGCTTACCCGCAATAAACAAGAACAGATTGACCAAGCATTTTTTCTCAGCAAATTATCAAAAGCGGTCCAAGCACGCACCAAACTATTCGCTGCCCAAGATACAACAGCATTCCGCCTGTTCAATGGTGAGGGAGACGGCGTCGGCGGCGTCACGATCGACTATTATGGCGGCTACCTGCTGGTTCAATGGTACAGCAAAGGCATTTACACCTTTAAAGACATGCTGATTTCCGCTTTGGATGAGCTGGATCTTGATTATAAAGCGATTTACGAGAAAAAACGCTTCGACACGGCTGGACAATACGTTGAAGATGATGACTTCGTGAAAGGGAAAAGAGGCGAGTTCCCGATCATCATTCAGGAAAATGGCATTCAATACGCGGTGGATCTGAATGAAGGCGCCATGACGGGCATCTTTTTGGATCAAAGACATGTGCGCAAGGCGATCAGAGACCGCTATGCAAAAGGAAAAACAGTGTTAAATACGTTTTCTTATACGGGTGCATTCTCCGTGGCAGCAGCGCTTGGCGGAGCGGAGAAAACAACAAGCGTGGACGTGGCAAACCGGAGCATGGCCAAAACGATCGAGCAATTCAGCGTAAACAAACTTGATTACGAGGCACACGACATTAAAGTGATGGACGTGTTTAACTATTTTTCATATGCGGCGAAAAAGGGTCTGCGTTTTGATCTAATTATTCTCGATCCGCCTTCCTTTGCACGCACAAAAAAACGCACCTTCAGCGCGGCCAAGGATTATAAAAACCTGCTGAAGGAAACGATCGCTATCACAGCTGACAAGGGCATCATCGTTGCTTCCACAAACAGCAGCGCCTTCGGCATGAAGAAATTCAAAGGCTTTATCGATGCCGCCTTTAAAGAAACAAATGAACGTTACACGATCATTGAGGAATTTACGCTGCCGGAGGATTTCAAAACGATTTCATCGTTTCCTGAAGGCAACTACCTAAAAGTAGTCTTTCTGCAGAAAAAATAAAGCAAAAAGCTGCCCTGTTCAGGAGCAGCTTTTTCTATGTAGAAATGATTTTCTGGACGCGGCCGATGCGGCCATCTTCAAGCCGGACTTTAATGCCGTGCGGATGAAAGCTTGATTTCGTCAAAATATCCTTCACTGTCCCTCTCGTCAGTTTCCCTGTTTTTTGATCTGCTTTCAATACAATATCCACCTGTAATCCTTTCGAAATGCTGCTTCGCTCTTGCCCGTTCATAGCGCTCATCCTTTCTTTTTTTCATTATAGTCATTATGGTTTAAAAGTAACAGCCGGCTGCTGAAGCGTATTTTTGTTTTTTTCAGCCTTCATTAAATATAATGTCAGTCCAAAGCCTGCTATGCTCAGCATGCCAAAAAGCAAGTAGACTGCGAAGATGGACACGTAGTCAAAAATGTAGCCGCCTGCAAATGTACAGAACCAGTTGCCGAATCCATTGCCGATGGCCGCGTACATGGTCAGCGCCGTCGCTTCAACGTGGCTAGGAGTAATCTTTTTTACGTATTGAAGCGCCGCGGGGATAAATAAACCGATGGCCACTCCCTGAAGAAAGACTGTCGCATAAATGAGCCATAATGAAGGCGCTGTGAAATAGAGCGCCCACCTGAATAATGAGACCCCGCCTGACAGCATAATGACGTTGAGCAGTCCCATTTTATCTATAAATGTTTGGGCGAACCGCATAAATGGAATTTCCGAAATTACGCCGATGAAAAATAAAATGCCGATAGCGGAAAGTGACGCGCCGCTTTTGTCCAGAAAAAGACTGAAATACGTATTGTTCGCTAAGTTTGGAGCAAATGTCGTAAAAGTGATGATCATAAAGATGAGGAACGTTTTGTTGCTGATAAGCTCCCGGAATCCTTTGCGGATATTGACCTTTGTTTTTGTTTTCTGCTGGCCCGGCATTAGTGAGGCCAGTATGGAGGCCATGCACAGAAAGGCACAGCCAAAGATAAAGATCACGTGAATGGGATACAGCTGATTCGTCACCTGTCCCATGACAAACACCGCAACGCCGAAGCC
Organism: uncultured Bacillus sp.; assembly: GCF_958411575.1. NCBI lineage: Bacteria > Bacillati > Bacillota > Bacilli > Caryophanales > Bacillaceae > Bacillus > uncultured Bacillus sp. The sequence continues at coordinate 474,839 of NZ_CATYRA010000001.1, read as the reverse complement.
GAGAGAACCAAACAGGCGGATTCCGCCGTAGTTGCCGTTTGTTTCTTGTGTGTACCTTAGTGAAATGCTGTCCGATAATGGAATAATCGTGCTTTGAAAGGCTGCAAAACATGCTGCAATCAGAATAAACATAGGAAAGCCATCAAATACAATATAGCCTAATCCCATGATACCTGTGATTGATGTGCAAACCGCCAGCAGGCTTTTCGTTTTTTGCGTATAGTCGCTCAGCATGCCCCAAAACGGCTGAAAGAAAATCATTACAATTGGGCCGAGTGACATGATCAAGCCGACCTGTGATCCGCTTACATGCTGTTCTTTCGTTAAATACATACTGAGTAAGGGAATAATGCTGCCCGTGCCAAGAAAAGCAAACAAATAAAATCCTTTTAACGCGGCGTAATGCCTTTTCACCTGCAAGTTGTGCATGGGGTGCCTCCTTCGGTATCCACAAATTACATTATATTGGAATCCACCAGCTTTTCAATAAGGGGAAGCACATAAAAAAAACTGCCCTTGAGAGGACAGTTTTTTCTTACATAAATGAAAGTAAAAAAGGCGCTGCGCAAAGCGTCATAATCGCAGCTAAGATCATTGACACGCTGGAAATCGTACCGGACACAGAGCTGAGTTCAAATGCTTTTGACGTTCCCGCGCCGTGTGCGCTTGTGCCGAGCAGCACGCCCCGCGTGGAAATAGAGGACGACCATTGAGCCGATCTATTATCTGCGGAAGGAGTTGTTTGATTAAAAACAAAAAATACTAACTAATATTTGACTTATGGAAACTATATGTATATAATCCTTATATATCAAATAAAAAGGAGTAATTTAACAGTGAAAATGAAAAGTATATTTACATATTCTCTCGGGGCAATGGTTCTTTTATCTGGTTTTATCGCGACTAATGCACTAGCTAAAGGGGATACAAAAGACTCTAATTATTATCTCGAAATGCCAAAAGGGTACCATGTTAATGCATATACGTCAGCAAGGACCAAGTATAATGATTCTTCTGTATATCAAAAAAACTCTTGGATAGGTAAAGATCGCACATTACGTTTATGGATTGTTGATAAAGATAAAAAAGATACTATATCAGGCGGTCACTACGTAGATATTACTAGTGGTCAGCATAAGAACATTCCAAGTGTTGCATATGAGAAGAGAGGTAAGACTTCTGTTAGAATTGCTGGGGAAGTCAGAGGCACTCCAAACGCTGTTGTTATTTCGGCAAAAGGAGTATGGAGTCCCGATAGTCGACGATAGGATAATTTCACAAATAACTAGAAAGAGTTTTAATCTTTCTAGTTATTTGAATTGGAGGTTTTTTTTTGTTTTATCAACTGTTAAAAAATAATTTTAAAGATATTTTTGGATCAAATAAATATAAATTCTCCTTATTAATCATGATTTTCCTTTTTGGGATAGATATTTTTGTATCTGTCTATCAAAAATTCAATATGCCTTATTTTGATAAGTCTCATTTGAGCTTTTCTCTATATTTCTGGCTTGGTACGAATGATTCGGTTATTAGCGGGATGTTAATATTATTATTTGCTTTAATTACTTGTTTACCTTATAGCACAAGTGTATTAGAAGAAAAGAAAAGCGGTTATTTTCAGTTTGTTATAACTCGCAGTTCTGCAATCAAATATTTTGGAGCAAAATTGATAACATCATTTATTAGCGGTGGTTTCTTGTTTATTTTTCCATTTTTATTATCATTCATACTTATGGCAATAATGTTTGGGGATAACTTAACAAGCGGACAATTTGTTGAAAACTATCATCTGTTTCATCAAATTGCGAGGTATCATCCAAATATATACATGTTAATATACATATCCATTTTGTTTTATTATGCAGGATCTTTTGCAATTCTAGGCGTATGTCTATCCACTTTTTTAAAGAATAGGTATTTAGCATATTTGTCTCCATTTCTTATTGTTTTAGTTCTAGAACCTGTATTTGAAATTTTTTATCCACAGTTATCACCAATATTATTAATGAATCCTATTCAATCAATTACGGGTATTTCGATATTTTATGTTTTAGCAGTGCCATCTTTCGTTTTAATAGTATCTTTAATAGGCTGTTTTATTGGAATGAAAAAATATGTCCAGAAATAATTTTTTGTATTACATTCTAAAAATAAATCGCAAAAAGATAGTATTAAGTCTTATATCTTTAATGTTGTTGAATATGAGCGTGTTTTATAATAATACAATTAACGAAGTAACAAATATTAGCATAATTAGAGTGCTTTCTAATATATTAGGCTCACCTACAAGTTTTATAACAGTGTGCATTTTTTTATTAAATATGAATAGCTGGCATTTTTCGAATTACGTTGTTTCGCGCTTCAATAACAGAAAGATTTTTTTTCGATTTCTATTATTGCTTGTTCTGTTAAGAGCTACTGTATTTTTAGTATTGTCAATAATAACAACGATCCTTACTGCATTGATTTTAAAACCTAATATGTTTATGAATAGCCTCCAGATGGTTAATAAAAATGAAATCATGCAAATCATATTTTTGTTAGTAGGATGGTTAATGATTTTATTTATTGTGCAACTGATTATTTTAATGTTTGAATTGATCTCGCCTACTTATGGAACTTTAATTGGTTCAGCTGTTGTACTTTTGATTTTATTTAATGATATATACGACTCTTTTTCTATTTTATTCATTCAAGCAATAGCTTCAACCTTTGATTATTCACTTTATACGTTGTTTTATGATAGGTTGTATCTTTTAATTGTGATTGTTTTTCTGACCTTAATTTGCTTGAAATTAACAAAATCTTTTCAAACATTGAGGAGATAACAAAGAATGTATTTATATGACATGAAAAATGTTTGGAGACAAAATAAATGGCCATGGATTTTTTGGCTTGTTGTTAATATTTTTTTGCTGTTTCTGATTGTCAGCAGCCTTCAAATGATTAATATTAATTTAGTTTGGGAGTCAATAATGGGAAATAGAGTTTTTTCTTTACCTTTCCCTTATTTCTTTATTTGCGGCTTTTATTTGTTATTAAACGGCAATTATTTATATTATCAACGAAGCAACATGGTTTCTCTCACCCTTACTAGATTTACATCAAGAGAACGTTGGTTATTCGGTAAATTGCTTTACACTATATTATTATGTTTTATTTATTGTCTGTTACTGATTTTATTAGTGCATATAGCGGTTTTTTTAAAACACGGAAGTTTTAACTATAACAATGCTACAATCTGCACCTTTTTTACAGTGTTCTTAACATTTGTAATTTGTGGTATATGTCAGTCTGTATTGACCTTAAGGGTAAAACCTATACTGTCCTTCATTATAGTTTACGGCTTGTTGATACTGCCAGTTTGGGTAAACATTCCTTTTCCAGGTAAATACTCTTTTGTCAGTTACGCGTTTGGGCAATATGTTCAGCATAGTTATTTGCTTTTCTTTTTTTTTACAATCATAGTTTGGGTATTTTTAGCGATAAGGAGAATTGGTCGCCAAAACTTTTTCTAAAGGAGAACAATATGTCTTTTTCATTAAGTTTAGAGAATGTAACAAAAACGTTGAATTCCAACAAGGTAGTAAACAATGTTTCACTACGTTTAGCATCAGGAAAAATATATGGATTTAGAGGTTCTAACGGTTCAGGAAAATCAATGCTATTCAGAGTTATTTCTGGACTCCTAGTGCCGGACAATGGTGTTATAACTGTGAATGGGGAAATTTTACATAAGGATATTTCGTTTCCGGAGAGCATGGGAATTGTTATTGAAAATCCAGAATTTGTTCCTCATTTAACTGGTAAACAAAATTTAAAAGTACTTGCATCTATAAAAAAGAAGGCTACAGATGCAGATATAGACCATGCCTTAGAAGTTGTTGGTTTGGACAAGAATGACTCAAGAAAATATAAGAAGTTTTCATTGGGAATGAAACAACGATTAGCTATAGGCCAAGCTATAATGGAAAGTCCGGATCTCCTGATTCTTGATGAACCAACAAATGCACTGGATGAAGCAACGATTGAACGAATTAAGACATTTTTGAATGAATATAAAAAAAGAAACAAGTTAATTCTTATTTCAAGTCACGATAAATATTTTCTAGAGTTAATTAGTGATGAAATATATGAAGTAAAAGAGGGACGCGTAACTGCTCCTAGTAATGTTGATTAATTATAAAAAATATAAAAACACCATTTCTTATTAACTAAGAAATGGTGTTTTTTCTTACATAAATGAAAGTAAAAACGGCGCTGCGCAAAGCGTCATAATCGCAGCTAAGATCATTGACACGCTGGAAATCGTACCGGACACAGAGCTGAGTTCAAATGCCTTTGACGTTCCCGCTCCGTGTGCGCTTGTGCCGAGCAGCACGCCCCGCGCAATTTCATTATCAATGCGGAAATAGCGGATGACCATCGGGCCGATCACTGTGCCTAACAAAGCGGTCAGAATCACAAACACGGCTGTAACTGCAGGCATTCCGCCGATCATTTCAGATACGTTCATGGCGATCGGCGTTGTGACTGATCTCGGGACGAGGCTGTCAATTAAGCCGGTGCCGAGGTTAAGCCATTTCGCAATAAGAGCGGTTGAAATAATCGCGATACATGAACCGACGGCCACATTCAAAATAATTTCCACTGCGTATTTCTTTAAAACAGGGAAATATTTATAAAGCGGGATCGCGAATGCCACGGTGGCCGGCTGAAGCATATCGGTCAGCAATCCGCCGCCGAGATTATATGACTCGTACGGGACATTCACCAGCAGCAGCAGACCGACTAACACAGCGGGCGTCACCAATAGCGGCGACGTATAGACACGCGGAAAGCGTTGATATACCTTTTTTGCTCCTATATACACCAAAACTGTTAAAAACAAACTTACAATTCCGATGAACACGTATGTTTTTTCTCCTTTCTTTTTGCAATGATTTGTGTAAGCGTTCCTGTAGACACCATCACGACAAATGTGCTGATGATGACAACAAGCAGAATGCTGACACCAAATTTCGACATAATGTCTCCGTATTCAATCACTCCGACGGCAGACGGGATAAAAAATAAAAGCAGCTCCCCGAGAAGCCACGCCGCGCCAAGCTCTATCCATTCAAGCTTGATGATTTTAAAGTGTAATAATGTGAAGAGTATCACAATCCCAATTATACTGCCGGGAATATTTATATGAAGAAGGGCTGTCACCCAATTAATCAGCCGAGCAAATATAAATAACAGAGCGATTTGAATAACGGTTAGCAACAGTTTTTTCATATTGATGCCTCCCTTATATTCATATTGTACATAAGGTCTCTCTATAGGTAAAATATATATAAAGAATAATAAGTATTCCTTTTGTCTATAGAGAGGGTGAAACACATGGATATCCGCCATTTAACATATTTCTTGGAAGTCGCCCGTTTAAAAAGCTTTACGAAGGCTTCCCAATCCCTTTATGTTTCTCAGCCGACGATATCAAAAATGATCAAAAATTTAGAAGAAGAACTCGGGATTGAACTGTTTTACCGAAACGGCAGGCAGGTGGATCTGACTGACGCCGGCCAGAGCATGTATGTGCAGGCGCAAGAAATTATTAAATCATTTCAAAACCTGACGTCAGAATTAAATGATATTATGGAGGTCAAGAAAGGGCACGTACGGATTGGACTGCCGCCGATGATCGGATCGGGGTTTTTCCCGAGAGTGCTCGGCGATTTCCGTGAAAACTATCCGAACATCACCTTTCAGCTAGTCGAAGACGGTTCTATAAAAGTCCAAGAAGGTGTTGGGGACGGTTCACTTGATATCGGCGTTGTCGTTCTTCCTGCAAACGAAGACATCTTTCATTCGTTTACAATCGTGAAAGAAACCTTAATGCTTGTCGTTCATCCTTCCCACCGGCTGGCAGACGAAAAAGAGTGCAGGCTGCGTGAGTTGAAGGACGAGCCTTTTATTTTCTTCAGGGAGGATTTTGTCCTGCACAATCGAATTATGACGGAATGTATCAAAGCTGGATTCCGGCCTCATATCATTTATGAAACCTCACAATGGGATTTTATCAGTGAGATGGTATCCGCCAACCTTGGAATCGGGCTTTTGCCGGAACGAATCTGCCGGGGACTTGACCCGGAAAAAGTGAAAGTCATTCCGCTTGTCGATCCGGTCATCCCTTGGCACCTCGCCATTATTTGGAGAAAGGACCGCTACTTGTCCTTTGCGGCCAGAGCCTGGCTCGAACATACGAAATCGTATTTATGGGACCCAAAAAAAGAGAGTAAAGGATGATGCAAACATGGATGCACAATCAGCAGCAAAACGTCTCACTGCTGTCCGCCAACATAGCCCTCTGGTGCACAGCATAACCAATAACGTCGTAACGAATTTTACAGCAAACGGCTTGCTTGCCCTCGGCGCATCACCTGTTATGGCGTACGCGAAAGAAGAGGTTGCCGACATGGCGAAGATTGCGGGTGCACTTGTTTTAAATATCGGAACGCTGAGCAAGGAAACAGTTGAAGCGATGATCATTGCGGGGAAGTCAGCCAATGAACATGGTGTTCCTGTCATTCTTGATCCTGTCGGCGCCGGAGCAACACCGTTCCGTACTCAATCGGCGCGTGACATTATTCGTGAGGTGCGCCTCTCTGCGATCAGAGGAAATGCTGCGGAAATTGCCCATACCGTCGGTGTGACCGATTGGCTGATCAAAGGTGTTGATGCGGGAGAAGACGGAGGAGACATCATCCGGCTGGTCCAGCAGGCGGCACAAAAGCTAAACACAGTCATTGTAATTACCGGCGAAGTGGATGTGATTGCCGACACGTCAAACGTATATACCCTTCATAACGGCCACAAGCTGCTGACGAAAGTGACAGGCGCCGGATGCCTGCTGACGTCTGTTGTCGGTGCGTTTTGCGCCATAGAAGAAAATCCATTGTTTGCTGCTATCGCTGCCATTTCTTCGTATGGGGTCGCAGCTCAGCTTGCCGCACAGCAGACAGCTGACAAAGGTCCGGGAAGCTTTCAGATTGAATTGCTGAACAAGCTTTCATCTGTTACTGAACAAGACGTCCAAGAACTGGCGACAATAGAAAGGGTGACTGTCTCATGACACGTATTTCTCGGGAAATGATGAAAGAGTTATTATCTGTTTACTTCATTATGGGGTCAAACAATACGAAAGCCGACCCTGTCACAGTTGTACAAAAAGCGTTAAAAGGCGGCGCCACTCTGTACCAGTTTCGTGAAAAGGGCGGGGATGCGTTGACAGGAGAGGCGCGGATTGAATTTGCTAAAAAAGTGCAAGAAGCCTGCCGTGAAGCCGGTATTCCTTTCATTGTCAATGATGATGTGGAGTTGGCTCTGAAACTGAAGGCTGACGGTATCCATATCGGCCAGGAAGACGCCAACGCAAAAGAAGTAAGAGACGCTATAGGTGATATGATTCTTGGCGTTTCCACCCATACAATGTCTGAGGTAAAGCAAGCCGAAGAAGATGGCGCGGATTATGTCGGACTCGGGCCAATCTACCCGACAGAAACAAAAAAGGATACGAGGGCTGTACAAGGTGTATCTCTCATCGAAGCGGTCCGCCGCCAAGGCATCGACATTCCAATTGTAGGCATCGGCGGCATCACAATCGAAAATGCCGCACCTGTTATCCAAGCGGGGGCCGACGGTGTCAGTATGATCAGCGCCATTAGTCAGGCGGAGGATCCAGAGGGTGCCGCGCGAAAGTTTCATGAAGAAGTTCAAACGCCAAGAAGATAAACATTCTTCATTCCTTCAAAAGGCTGTTCTATAAAGGACAGCCTTTTTGCTTTATATCAGGTTTTCAGACCTTTAAATTTTAATTTACTAATACCAGGGGCTGACTATGATTATGGTATGAAATGATAATCATTTTCAATTATAGGAGAACCGTGATGACTCGGGGGCTGGCGCTTATTTTATTCAGCTTGTTGATGGTTTCCGGTTCCGCTATGCATGCGGCTAATGATCCGATTGCTTCCCTCATGGCGAATGTGGAAGGCTCCGAAGCTGTTTATCACACAGTAAAAAGCGCGCTTGTTAAAGATCACCCTGACCTGACGGAAAAACTGGATACGGAGTTCAGCGATTTTGAAGTTTTAATGGCAAAATACAAAACAAATGATCAGTCCTATACGTCTTATGATAAATTAAGTGAAGATCAAATCAGAGAGCTGAGCACAAAGCTGACGACTCTTTCTGAAACCATGTCGAAGATTGCGAATGTGCTATAAAAGGAGTTTTGTAACAGCATGAGCGATGAACAGAAAAAGCCAGAACAAATTCATAGACGGGACATCCTAAAATGGGGAGCGGTGGCAGGTGCGGCCGTTGCGATCGGTGCCAGCGGACTCGGCGGCCTCGCTCCGCTTGTTCAGACTGCGGCTAAGTCATCAAATAAGGATGAAAAAGAGGATGAGCAGGTCGTTCCGTTTTACGGAAAGCATCAGGCCGGAATTACAACTGCCCATCAAACGTATGTCTATTTTGCCGCGCTGGATGTAACTGCAAAAGAGAAAAGCGACATCATTACATTATTCAGAAACTGGACAGTTCTGACACAGATGCTGACGTCTGGAAAGAAAATGCCGGCTGAACAGAAAAATCAATATTTGCCGCCGCAGGATACAGGTGAATCTGCTGATTTATCCCCTTCCAACTTAACGGTTACATTCGGATTCGGGTCTGACTTTTTTGAAAAAGACGGAAAGGACCGTTTCGGGCTGAAAAACAAAAAACCGAAGCACCTTGCCGCTCTTCCAGCAATGCCAAATGACAACCTGGATGAAAAACAGGGAGGCGGAGACATCTGCATTCAAGTATGCGCAGACGATGAACAAGTGGCGTTTCACGCGCTGAGAAATCTGCTGAATCAAGCGATCGGCACCTGTGAGGTCCGCTTTGTGAACAAAGGGTTTTTAAGCGGAGGAAAAAATGGAGAAACGCCGCGCAACCTCTTCGGGTTTAAAGATGGAACAGGCAACCAGAGCACGGAGGATGACACCTTGATGAACTCGATCGTGTGGATTCAGTCCGGTGAGCCTGACTGGATGACGGGCGGCACCTATATGGCTTTTCGGAAAATCAAAATGTTCCTTGAGATATGGGACCGTTCTTCCCTCAAGGACCAAGAGGATACCTTCGGCCGCAGAAAAAGCTCGGGGGCGCCTTTCGGCCAGAAAAAGGAAACAGACCCCGTGAAGCTGAATCAAATCCCGTCAAATTCACACGTCAGCCTTGCGAAATCTACGGGAAAACAAATTTTGCGAAGAGCTTTCTCTTACACAGAAGGACTTGATCCGAAAACCGGCTATATGGATGCGGGTCTCCTGTTTATCAGCTTTCAAAAAAATCCCGACAATCAGTTCATCCCCATGCTTAAGGCCCTTTCGGCCAAGGATGCATTAAACGAATATACGCAAACAATCGGTTCTGCTTTATATGCATGCCCAGGCGGCTGCAAAAAAGGAGAATATATTGCCCAGCGTTTGCTGGAATCATAGAAGAAGCCTTTATCGGCTTCTTTTTAAAAAAACATTTGTAACTTTAATTGTTACAGTTTAAAATCAACTTATACGAAAGGAGATTATCATGACAGTACACATCAAGGTTTATTCAGATTACGTCTGCCCATTTTGTTTCATTGGAAAAGCCGCTTTTGAAGAAGCGATAAAAGAAAAGGATGTTGAAGTCGAGTGGATGCCGTTTGAACTGCGCCCAAGCCCATCTCCACAGCTTGACCCGGTCAATGATCCTTCCAAACAGTACATGTGGCAGACAGCGATTCAGCCAATGGCGGACAAATTAGGAGTCGAGATCAATTTTCCAAACGTTTCGCCTCATCCATATACAGATCTGGCGTTTGAAGGCTTCCACTTTGCAAAGGAATACAATAAAGGACATGAATACAACACCCGTATCTTTCAGGCATTTTTCCAAGAGGGCCAAAATATCGGCGACATTGACATCTTGACGAAGCTTGCCGAGGAAGTGGGATTAGACAGAGCCTCATTCAAATCCGCACTTGAAACAAGGACATATCAGGACGTGCAGCGGCAAGCCTTGAAGCACGCCTACGAAGAGGCGGATATCACTGCCGTTCCTACCTTTATCATTGGCGACACTGTGATACCGGGTGCTGCCGGCAAGGACGTATTTGAAAAAGCAATTTCTGACGAACAGCAGAAATAGGAAGGAAAAAGCTCTCTATAAAGAGAGCTTTTTTACTCCTGTTCCATATGAATGCCAGTATGTGCCTTCACCTGTATTTCCGCAAACGTCTCTTCATCAACTGTTTTATTTGACGAAAGCACCGTTCCGAGCCATGCACCGAGGAAGCCGAGCGGGATGGAAATGATGCCCGGATTAGAAAGCGGGATGAACGGATTGCCGGTAAATATAGCTCCTCCGGACGGGTCCCACACACTAGGGCTCATCGATACAAGCACAAGCGCGCTGATCAGGCCTGTCAGGCTGCCCCACAAAGCGCCTGTAGCATTGAATCTCTTCCAGAAGACCGTAAACACAATCAGCGGGAGGTTTGCGCTGGCCGCCACCGCAAACGCAAGTGCGACAAGGAACGCCACATTTAAGGACTGTGCAAAAATTGCGAGGAGAATCGAGAGAACTGACACGGCGACAGATGCCCATCTGGCCGCTTTCATTTGTTCTTTCTCAGTTGCTTCTCCTTTTCTGATAATCTGGCTGTAAATATCATGGGCAAATGCTGAAGCGGCAGACAGCACCAAGCCTGTCACCACTGCTAAAATGGTAGCAAAGGCGATGGCTGATACAAACGCGAACAGGAAATCTCCCCCGAGTGCTTTCGCTAAAAGCGGAGCCGCCATATTTCCCGCTTGATCAGCCGCCGTAATCGCCTCAAAACCGACAAACGCAGCGGCGCCAAAGCCGAGAAACACTGTCATAATATAAAACACACCGATAATCCATGTCGCTGACACAACGGATGTCCGGGCTGTCTTGGCATCCTTAACGGTATAAAACCGGATCAAAATATGCGGAAGCCCGGCAGTTCCCAGCACGAGGGCCAAGTTTAACGACAAGGTCTCAAGCGGCACCTTGTATTTATTTCCGGGGTTTAAGAAATCAGCGCCAAGCGGAGTTGCTGTTTTCATCTGCTCAAACATGGTATTAAGGTTAAAGCCGAATTTCGAAAACACGATGATTGAAATGACGAGTGTTCCGGCCATCAGCAAAACGGCTTTAATAATTTGAACCCAGCTTGTCGCGATCATGCCGCCAAACACGACATAAATGGTCATCAGCACTCCGACAATAAGGACGGCCACGGTATAATCCAGCCCAAGCAGCAGTTTGATCAGCGCGCCCGCTCCCACGAGCTGGGCGATCATATAAAAAGTAGAGATGGCAATGGTATTGAGAGCCGCGACGCCGCGGATTTTCTTTTCTTTAAATCGAGCCGCAATCATGTCTGCCATCGTGTACTTCCCAAGATTCCGAAGCGGTTCTGCCACGATGTACAAGACAACGAGATAAGCCACCAGAAACCCGATGCTGTAAAAGAATCCATCAAATCCATATAAAGCAATCATTCCGGCAATCCCGAGAAACGAGGCCGCGGACATGTAGTCGCCGGCAATTGCCAGTCCATTCTGAACACCGGTGAGCCCGCCGCCCGCCGTATAAAACTCACTCGTCGTTTTCGTCTTCTTCGCGGCAAAATACGTGATAATAAGCGTCAGGCCGACAATCGCTAAAAATAATAGAAAAGCAGTCATATTCATGTCTGTTCACCCTTCAGATCTTCCTTTAAAGCGCTTACATAACGATCGAAATGAGCCGCCCTTCGGGAATACACCGTACTCAGGATCCAGGTCATGGCGAATTGGGCGATGGCAAACAGCCAAGCCCATGAAACAGCTCCAATGGCCGGCGCATTCAAAAAGGTGAAATAAGACGTCAAAACAGGAAGTGAAAAATAAAAGACAAAAAAGAAAATCGCAGAAGGAACTATAAAAGCGCGTTTCTGCTTTAAGAAAGCTTGAAAAGACGGCGTTGCAGCAATCTGTTTGTAATCAGCTTTGTACATGGCTTTCCTCCTTTTATTCGCTGAACGTAAGCAAAAAGGTACACCAATAGGTATGTACTGAAAGTCTGATTTATGCTGAATAACATCTGGAGGGTGAAAAAAGAAGGAGGTCGTGAAAAGGTGAACATAGTGGTATAAGACAGGCGAAGGTTTTCCAGCTCGGCCGCGTTACGCGAGTTTGCTTTCAAAACCTCACCGAATGCAGCTTGTTCTCAGCAAAGCTGCTGTTTACCAGAGCCCGGTTAATAGATGTTCGCATCACCTCTTTATGACAATGCATGTGCCAAGAGGTGATCGCATCACCGGCTGTCTGTCTTATGTTAGCTGACACACCGTTTGTCCTCAAGCTCGGCGCAGCAATCGCTTTCGAATAGAGGATATGGTGAAAACTCAGATCAGATGATAGAAAAGCCAGAGGTAATAGATCCGCCTGTTCGGATTAGTCTTGGCGGACGGTTTGTTTGTGATTATTCTTTCTCAATGCTGTCTCAGATTCTAAAAACTGCCTCACATCACGAATGCCTAACCCAATGGATCTAGCTTCTTGCATTAACATATGCCAATCTTTGTCCAAATCTTTTTTAACATGAGTTTTCATAGTAACCTCCAATTGTATAAAATGTTTTCCTGCAACATGCGGGCAATAAGGATGAGCCGGCGCGATGATGAGGCGAGTACAACAAATTTCACACATAGTTGCTCGGTGTTCACAAACTGAAGGAAAAACCACCTACCTATTCCCTAAAAAAATGACTAATATAACCAATGAATCTTATTTATAATAATAAACAATTAAATACTGACTGGATAGTATGTAAATGAAAATAAATCATTCAGCCTATTAAAAATGACCCCGGGGGAACCGAATAGCACAAGCTTTCAAAGAAATAAATACCGCTAAAGATTGATCCGTTGTAAGATAAGGGTAATCATACCGCCTGGAGAAAAATATGAAAAAAAACAAATTTCAAATTAAAAGAGAAGCAACATTTGAAAGTTTTATAGACGCTGGCTTGAATTTGTTGATTGACCGAGCGTATGATCCGGTTTCTGTAGAGGATATCAGCAGAGCAGCCGGGTACAGCAAAGGAGCATTTTATGTTCATTTTGTCAGCAAGGAGGATTTTCTGCAGCATCTCCTCGAAAAACGCCAGATGAAAAAAGAGATCATCATAGGGTATCTCGATCAAATGGAGCAGGTCTCAGTGAAACCGCTGACATTGGACGAGGCTGCAAAACATGCCGCAGAGCTGCTTTATTCCTATTACATAAATAAGCCGTCGTGGGAGATTACCTCATTTGCCATGAATATGCCGACATACAAAGTCCTTCAGAAATGCAAGGCCTATGTCCGGCTGTACGAATTGTGGGTGGAAGAAAATGCGTTATATATTAAGTGGCTGAAGGAGAGAAAGCTGATTGACGCCTGTATTGATCCGGAATATACGGCTAAAATAATATGTGCAGTGCTCGACGGGGTCATCAAACAATCGTATGTATTCGGCCAGCCTGCCACATTCCGCAGTTTTTTAGACGCTCTCTCTGTTTTTTTTACTCTGGATAGAGAGCACGTGAGCCCAAGAATTTTGAAAAGTTTTTCAGAAAGCGAGGAACATCTGTGAAGTATAGAGAAATGATTATGTACATCATTATGGGGGTTTTCACAACCATTGTGAACATCGCCAGCTTTTATATATTGGTAGAGATCATGAATATGGATTACAAAGCCGCTACTGTCGCCGCTTGGATTTTGTCCGTGCTGTTTGCTTACATAACAAATAAATTATATGTATTTCAGCAAAAAACACATGACTTGCAGAGCCTGATAAAAGAGATCACTGCCTTTTTCAGCGTTCGGGTCCTGTCTCTCGGCATAGATTTAGGCATGATGATCATTCTTGTCGGCCAGTTCAATACAAATGAAACCCTGGCCAAAATACTTGACAACGCGGTGATTGTTGTCGTTAACTATGCCGCAAGCAAATGGCTCGTCTTTAAAAAGACAAAAGAAGAAGGGGTATGACAGGGGACAGCAGCCTATGATCTACAGTTTTCACTGAAGACATAAGGGGAAATAAAAAAATAAAACAATGAAAGGTGATTGCACATGCGGGAAGAGCTAAAGGGGATATTTGCAAGTGTATTCGGAGAAAAAGAGGGGTTACGGTTTTTTTTCGCACCTGGAAGAGTGAATCTGATTGGAGAACATACAGATTATAACGGCGGGCATGTGTTTCCGTGCGCGCTGACAATGGGTACATATGCTGCTGTTGCAGAAAGAAACGACGGGGTTGTCCGGATGTATTCAGACAACTTTAAAGACGTAGGGATCAAGGAATGCAGCCTAGACGACATCCGCTATCAAAAAGAAGACGACTGGGCGAACTATCCGAAAGGCGTCATTTATGAATTTCAGCAAAGGGGCTATTCAGTTCCCCATGGCTTTGACATTGTGTTTTCAGGGAATATTCCAAACGGAGCGGGACTGTCGTCTTCCGCTTCTATTGAATTGCTGATGGGAGTCGTGCTCCAAAGCTATTTTCATCCTGAAGTGGATCCCCTTGAGCTTGTGAAAATGGCTCAGCATGCGGAAAACACATTTATCGGTGTCAATTGCGGGATTATGGACCAATTTGCAATCGGAATGGGGAAAAAACACCATGCGATGCTGCTGAACTGTGACACGCTGGACTATGAATATAGCAAACTCGATGTCTCAGGCCTCGCGCTGGTCATCGCGAACACGAACAAAAAAAGGACATTGGCAGACTCAAGCTATAATACGAGACGCCAAGAGTGCCATGACGCCTTGCTTGACCTGCAAAAAGCACTTGATATTGCCTCGCTGGGCGACATCAAGCCCTCTGATTTCGACGCGCATTCCAGCTTGATCCAAAATGAAACGAACAGACGCCGGGCAAAGCACGCCGTATACGAAAATCACCGTGCTATCAAGACGGCTCATATGTTCAAGGAAAATAATATAGATGAAATCGGGCGATTAATGAAGGAATCCCACCTTTCACTGAAGGATGATTATGAAGTGACATGCCCTGAACTTGATGAGCTTGTGTTTGCGGCGTGGGACCACGAAGGTGTGATTGGCTCAAGAATGACGGGAGCAGGCTTCGGCGGCTGCACCATCAGCATTGTAAAAGATGCGTTTGTTGATGATTTTATCCAAAAGGTCGGAGACAGATATCAAGAAAAAACAGGGCTCAAAGCGGATTTTTATGTCGCTGATATCGGAGAGGGAGCGAGAGAGCTAAAGGGGGAGTGACACATGAGTATCATTGAACATCTGGAACAGCTGCTGGAGTATGGACTGGAACGAAAACTCATTTCGATCTGGGATCGGGAATATACGAGAAACCGCCTTTATGAAGCGTTGGATATCAAACATCCCGAGCCGGTCTCTCACACTTGCATCAAGCAGGCACAAAGCCTGCCGGACTTGCTTGCTCCTATTTACAAATGGGCTGCGGAAACCGGCCGGATGGAAGCGGATACAGACACATACCGTGACTTGCTCAGCGCAAAGCTGATGGGATGTTTCGTACCTGCTCCGTCTGAGGTCATACGCAAGTTTGAAGAGACAAAAGCATTATACGGTCCAAAACAGGCAACAAAGGAATTCTATCAATATTCAGAGGATGTCTATTATATCCGGTCTGACAGGATCGCCAAAAATGTTCATTGGACGGTGCCGACCGAATATGGCGAGTTGGAAATGACTATTAATCTATCAAAGCCCGAAAAGGACCCGAAAGCGATTGCGGCTGCAAAAGAGCAGGTGCAGACAAATTACCCGATGTGTTTGCTGTGTAAAGAAAATGTCGGGTTTGAGGGAAGCGTGAACCATCCAGCCCGCCAAAATCACAGAATCATTCCGGTCATCCTTAAAGACGAACAATGGTACTTGCAGTTTTCGCCCTACGTCTATTATCCGGAGCATTGCATTGTCTTAAAGGGTGAGCATGAACCGATGGAAATCAGCAGAAAAACATTTGAAAGACTGCTGTCATTTCTTGGGCAATATCCGCATTACTTTATTGGTTCAAACGCAGATCTGCCAATTGTCGGCGGCAGCATCCTAAGCCATGATCATTTCCAAGGCGGGGCACACGATTTTCCGATGGCGCGTGCAGAAGCGGAAGACGTTTATGAATTAAATGATTATCCAGGCGTGTCGCTGGGCTTAGTGAAGTGGCCGATGTCCGTGCTCAGGCTCCAAGGAGACAAACCGGATCATGTCGCCGAAGCTGCTGATCATCTATTCCGCACGTGGCAAACCTATTCCGATGAAAAATCCGGCATAGCCGCCTATACAGGCGATACGCCCCATAATACGGTCACGCCGATTGCGCGGCGCAGGGGAGACTTGTATGAACTCGATATCGTGCTGAGAAACAATCGGACGGATGAGGAGCATCCATTAGGAATATTTCATCCTCATCAGGAAGTTCACCATATTAAAAAAGAAAATATCGGCCTGATTGAGGTCATGGGATTGGCGATATTGCCGGGCCGTTTACAGAAAGAGATGAAAGAAACGGCAGCGGCGCTATGCTCAGCTGATCCGAAATCAGCTTTAGAACAAAATCCGCTCACAGCAAAGCATAAGGAGTGGGCTCTTCGGATGATGGAAAAAAGAACCATAACAAAAGAGAATGTGGATCTAGTCATAAAGGAAGAGCTTGGACATGTATTTGCGCGCATTCTTGAACACGCCGGTGTATTTAAACAGACAACGGAAGGAAAACAGGCCTTCAGAAGATTTATCGACCATTTAGGCGTCAAACCAGTCAAAAGCCTCAACCGCTAGGGTTGAGGCTTTTCCAATTTTTTCGCAAAACAAATGCCCAAAGCGCTGATGCTTTGGGCACTGTTACTTTTATCCTCTTTTTCTGGCTAACAGGCTTACTAGAAATACAACAATGGCTGCGCCGATCACCGCTGGAATAATAGCAAATCCGGCTAGATTCGGACCCCATGTACCCAGCAGCCCGTGTCCGATCCACGCACCGATAAGACCCGCGATCATAGACCCGATAATTCCGCCAGGCATATCTCCTTTAACAAACAGGCTGCCAAGCCATCCGATAATAATAGCGACGATAAGGGAAATAATAAAACTCATCATACAACACATCCTATTTTATATTTATTTGCTTATATCATTCCTCTTTTTTGTATAAGATAAACAATTGGATGCTCTCATAAAAAATGGGAACAGTTCAGAGCATATCGCCGCTCTATTAAGCCTTTTCTTAAAAAATTGGTTGCGTTAAAATGGTAGCCGTGTGAAAAGATGCTAGACAAGGAAAAAATAATTCCTTTCTAGAAAGTTTAACAAAATGAAACTTTTGATTGACCTAAGTTTTTTATTGTGGTAAACCTTTATTTGTCAGAATTAGTTCTTCATCATCTTTCTTTACTTATATGCGGAAATAACTAGAAACTTTTCATCTTAAGCGATAGATGTGAATAAAGTTGGAGCAATTTTTGTCGATTTTATGACATTTAAGCGAAAATGGGATGAAGTTTATAAAAAAATAAAGCTAATAAGTGAACTTTTTGATAGCATAACAAAGTAG
This sequence comes from uncultured Bacillus sp., assembly GCF_958411575.1. Lineage (NCBI taxonomy): Bacteria > Bacillati > Bacillota > Bacilli > Caryophanales > Bacillaceae > Bacillus > uncultured Bacillus sp. The sequence continues at coordinate 457,133 of NZ_CATYRA010000001.1, read as the reverse complement.
AGAAAAGATTTTGAGGAAGTATGCACTTCAGATTTATTACATCAATAGGAAGGATGGTGATCTTCTTGTTCAGAGCATTAAAACCATTACTTGTATTAGCGCTGTTAACTGTGGTTTTCGTCCTTGGGGGATGCAGCAATGCTTCAGTACTAGATCCGAAAGGGCCTGTGGCTGAACAGCAAAGTGATTTAATCCTGTTATCTATCGGATTTATGCTGTTTATCGTCGGGGTTGTCTTTGTTCTATTTACCATTATTTTAGTAAAATACCGCGACCGTAAAGGCAAAGATAATGGATCTTATAACCCAAAAATTCACGGTAACACGTTCTTAGAAGTAGTCTGGACAGTGATCCCAATTTTAATCGTCATTGCACTTTCTGTGCCAACCGTACAGACGATATATTCGTTAGAAAAAGCTCCTGAAGCAACAAAGGACAAAGAACCTCTTGTTGTTCATGCTACTTCGGTAGACTGGAAATGGGTATTCAGCTACCCTGAACAGGATATTGAAACGGTCAACTACTTAAACATTCCTGTCGACCGCCCAATCTTGTTCAAAATTTCATCTGCAGATTCAATGGCTTCGCTTTGGATTCCTCAGCTTGGAGGACAAAAATACGCGATGGCAGGAATGCTGATGGATCAATACTTACAGGCTGATGAAGTGGGAACTTATCAAGGCCGTAACGCGAACTTCACAGGCGAACATTTTGCCGACCAAGAGTTTGATGTAAATGCAGTAACAGAAAAAGACTTTAACAGCTGGGTGAAAAAGACTCAAAACGAGGCTCCTAAGCTGACAAAAGAGAAGTATGATCAATTGATGCTTCCTGAAAATGTGGATGAATTAACGTTCTCTTCTACGCACTTAAAATACGTTGATCACGGACAAGACGCAGAATACGCGATGGAGGCCCGTAAACGCCTTGGCTATCAAGCCGTTTCACCGCACTCTAAAACAGATCCATTTGAAAACGTAAAAGAAAATGAATTTAAGAAGTCTGATGATACAGAAGAATGATATTGATCAGGAAAGGAGGAAGCCCGCATGAAATTCAAATGGGATGAATTTTTCGTAACAGGTGACCCATTAATTCTGGGCGCACAAGTTTCCATCGCACTATCTACCATTGCCATCATTTTTGTACTGACCTACTTCAAGAAATGGAAATGGCTCTGGTCTGAATGGATAACAACTGTTGACCATAAAAAACTCGGAATCATGTATATTATATCTGCTGTAATTATGCTATTCCGCGGCGGTGTCGACGGTCTGATGATGCGTGCCCAGCTAGCGCTTCCGAATAACAGTTTTTTAGACTCAAACCACTATAATGAAATTTTTACGACGCACGGTACGATCATGATCATCTTCATGGCGATGCCGTTTTTAATCGGTCTTATTAACGTTGTTGTACCTCTTCAAATCGGTGCTCGCGACGTTGCATTTCCTTACTTGAACAACCTGAGCTTCTGGACGTTCTTCGTAGGGGCGATGCTTTTCAATATTTCTTTCGTAATCGGAGGTTCTCCGAACGCAGGCTGGACAAGTTACATGCCGCTTGCAAGTAACGACATGAGCCCTGGACCGGGTGAGAACTACTATCTCCTCGGACTTCAGATTGCCGGTATCGGTACGCTGATGACAGGGATCAACTTTATGGTAACAATCTTAAAAATGAGAACAAAAGGCATGACACTGATGCGTATGCCGATGTTTACATGGACAACACTGATCACAATGGTTATTATCGTGTTTGCGTTCCCTGTACTAACAGTAGCTTTAGCACTTTTATCATTTGATCGTTTGTTCGGTGCTCACTTTTTCACATTGGAAGCAGGCGGTATGCCGATGCTTTGGGCAAACTTGTTCTGGATTTGGGGACATCCTGAAGTATATATCGTTATTCTTCCGGCATTCGGTATTTTCTCTGAGATTATCTCAAGCTTTGCAAGAAAACAATTGTTTGGTTACACAGCGATGGTTGGTTCTATTATCGCCATCTCCGTATTGAGTTTCCTAGTTTGGACTCACCACTTCTTCACAATGGGGAACAGTGCGTCCGTTAACTCTTTCTTCTCAATTACGACAATGGCGATCTCGATTCCGACCGGGGTTAAAATCTTTAACTGGCTCTTTACCATGTATAAAGGCCGAATTAGCTTTACAACGCCTATGCTGTGGGCGCTTGCGTTCATTCCTAACTTCGTAATCGGCGGAGTTACAGGGGTTATGCTTGCGATGGCAGCAGCGGATTATCAATACCATAATACGTACTTCCTTGTATCTCACTTCCACTATGTGCTGATCGCAGGTACTGTATTTGCTTGTTTCGCCGGATTTATTTTCTGGTATCCAAAAATGTTCGGCCACAAGCTGAACGAAAGAATCGGAAAATGGTTCTTCTGGATCTTTATGATCGGGTTCAATATTTGTTTCTTCCCGCAATATTTCTTGGGGCTTCAAGGCATGCCTCGCCGTATTTACACATACGGACCGAATGACGGCTGGACAACATTGAACTTTATTTCAACTGTCGGAGCTTTCATGATGGGTGTAGGATTCTTAATCCTTTGCTATAACATCTACTACAGCTTCCGCTACTCAACTCGTGAAATCAGCGGAGATTCATGGGGTGTGGGACGCAGTCTTGATTGGGCGACTTCTTCTGCGATTCCGCCGCACTACAACTTTGCGGTGCTTCCTGAAGTCAAATCTAAAGATGCATTCCATCATATGAAAGAAGAAAAAACCGAGTTATACCCTGAAAGCAAATTCAAGAAAATCCATATGCCAAGCAACTCTGGCAGACCGTTCTTTATGTCTGTTGCCTTCGGTATCGCCGGCTTTGGACTTGTCTTTGAATGGTACTGGATGGGCGTAGTCGGATTGATCGGAGTCCTGCTCTGCATGGTTCTGCGTTCATTCGAATACGACAATGGCTACTACATTAGTGTTGATGAAATAAAAGAGACGGAAAGAAAGATTTCCGAATAAGGAGGCGTGAGTTATGGAACATGCAGAACACGGCAATTCTAACGCGCCTATGGAATATCAATCTGAAACCGGAAGACTTAATATTCTCGGGTTTTGGATCTTTTTAGGGGCAGAAATTGTGTTGTTCTCAACACTATTTGCAACCTTCTTCGTTCTTCAAAACAGAACAGCAGGAGGTGTCTTACCGGACGAACTGTTTGAAGTGAATCTGGTAATGATTATGACGTTCTTGCTGCTTATCAGCAGCTTTACCTGCGGGATCGCTGTTCATGAAATGCGCCGCGGAAGTTTAAAAGGCGTAGTCATTTGGACAATTATCACTCTTCTTCTCGGTGCCGGCTTCGTCGGATGCGAGATCAACGAGTTTGTCCACTATGTACATGAAGGAGCATCTCTCGGTACAAGTGCGTTCTGGTCTGGATTCTTTGTTTTACTTGGAACTCACGGAACTCACGTAACGATCGGTATTTTCTGGATCATAGGAATTCTGATTCAGTTGAAGAAACGCGGCTTAACTCCGCAAACTTCATCTAAAATCTTTATCTCAAGCTTGTACTGGCACTTCTTAGATGTTGTATGGATTTTCATCTTTACAGGTGTCTATCTCATGGGATTGGGGGGTCTGTAAAATGGCAAACAAATCTGCTGAACACAGTCACTTTCCATGGAAGCACATTGTAGGTTTTGCACTGTCTATCGTTTTGACCCTGCTGGCTCTATGGGTTGCAGTGTATACTGACCTGAGCTCATCAGCAAAACTTTGGATCATTTTCGGCTTCGCCTTCATCCAGGCGGCGCTGCAGCTTCTCATGTTCATGCACATGACAGAGAGCGAAAACGGCGGTATCCAAGTCGGAAACACGCTGTTCGGATTCTTCGGCGCGATCGTTATCGTACTTGGATCCATCTGGATTTTCGCAGCTCACTATCACCATGGTGACCATATGGACGGAAATCCTCCTGGAGGCGCTGAACACTCAGAGCATTCAGGTCACAACGAATAATACAAAAACCCTCTTCGTTAGAAGAGGGTTTTTATTATTAGCAAAATCCCAAAACGAAATTTGTTTTGGGATTTTATCATTTGTTCAGCGTGATTGAAAACATGAAGTCTAGGACTGACGAGCATTGGAGCACAGCGAATGTAGCAATTCGTGAGCACCAACGCGCAGGACTGACAACGAATGCGAGGATTTGTCGACAAGCTGAAACCCTCTTCATTAGAAGAGGGTTTTTTGCTGTCCTCAGCTGCTTCGCTTTCTGCGAAGATATGGAAGACCGTAAATGATAAACGCGGCGATATGAGCGACAATGACGTTGACGGCAAACAAGATAATCATGAGAGTGTGTCCGAGTGGAGAAAGGCTTTCTGTTGCGTAAAAGAAGAAGAATACCCACATTAAGATGATTGGCGGAATAGCTGAGAGTGCGACTTTTTTGTTATCAAGCCATATAAAGAGAGGTGTTGCGCTGGCAACCAGTAAGTAAGCAAAAAACATGTCCATCATACCCGTCTCCTTTCATTTTGTGATAACGTTTACAAAAATGAAATAGAGGAACTGAGTTGTGTCTGTTTTGTGATTGTTTTTTGAACATTCTGTTACAATTATTATACCATGTTTTCCAGAAATTGATACAGGTTTTTGTGGAATTGGTCTGGACCTATCGTCTTATTTTTAAGTTCATTTCGCTAGGAGAATGTACGGAGCTTTTTTAAAAAAACAGGGGGGATGCAGATGTATCAGGTAGTCAAGCTTGAAAAAGAGACTGGCGAGAAGTGATCCGCATGTCTGAATATGCTTTTCAGAAAGAACTTAGTGATGAGGAACGAGAAGATAAAGTAAAAGCTTTAGAGAACCATTACATCATCGGAATCAAAGAACAAGAGAAACTCCTCTTTAAGCTTCACATCATTCCCTTTTCTGTGATGTTGGAGGAACAGGAGATGAAGATGGGCGGTATTGCCGGGGTGGCAACCTGGCCTGAATACAGAAGAAAAGGTACAGTAAAGGAGCTTATTCTAAACGCTTTAACGGTCATGAAGAAAGAAAACCAAATCATCAGCTTTTTGCATCCGTTCCTGATCTCCTTTTACCATAAATTTGGCTGGGAGCTCTGTTTCTATCAAAAACGCCTGATCTACCTTAAAGAACAGTTTCAAAAGCTAGGCGATGTCTCTGGGTACGTGAAGAGGCTTTAAAAAGATGAAACAGATGCAGTGAATGCTATCTATAATCAGTACAGAACGAAGCATAATGGGCTGATGAAACGTTCAAAGGAGCATTGGACAGAGAAGGTCCATGGGATGAAAGCGATGTATATCTCTGAAGATGGGGTGCCCTGTGGATATCTTGTGTATGACATCAAAAATAAAACGATGCGAGTTAAGGAATTTGTTTATTGTGAACAGAGAGGCACAGAGAGGCTTGTGGAATTTTATTTGCCAGCATGATTCGATGCTGAATGAAGTGGAACTGACTGTACGGATGGAGGAAGATCTTGATTTTTTAACTGTCGAACCCCGAGTCAAACAAGACATATATCCTTATAGTATGGCACGCATCGTTGACGTTGAAGGTTTTTTTCGGGAATATCCAAAATCTCGCATGACAGCACCCTTTGACTTTAAGGTTACGGATCAATGGGCCCCATGGAATCAACAGACTTTCCGCGTCGACTCGGAGCAAGTGCAGATCATTCCAGAAGAGTCATCAGACCATCTAATAGAATGCAGCATATCTTCTTTAACCGCTTTCTAGGCGCCAGAAATGCCCGTTTCCTTTATGAAACAGGCATGATAAATAGGCCGGTATCGGAAATCAAACGGCTTGATGATGTTTTTCAGTCAAAACCTCCATTTCTTATGGATTTCTTTTAACCCCTGATTTAAAAGGGGTTATTTTCATTTGAAAAGTTTTGTGTCAATCGAAACATTTCGGTTTATGATACGTCATATTTCGTGTAGCTGAAAAAGCGCCGCAAATGCGCAAAAACAGAAAAGGAAGCGAGCTTCACGTGTCATCTTGAACGTGGTTCATGTATAATAAACATTAGTGATTTTCCGATGAAAATGTAAGGCGGGATAGAATGAGTCGATATAAGAAGCAGCAAAGTCCCTTTTACCAGGGGGATTTGATTTTTATATTTGGTGTGTTTTTTATTATAAGCGTTCTGGCGATTTATGCTGCCGGTCAATTTGGGCAGTATGGGGATAATGCTTGGATGAAACAAATTGTTTATTATGTTTTGGGGGCTATCGCCATTTCGGTGTTGCTGTATTTCGATTTGGAGCAGCTTGAAAAGCTTAGTTTATATGTATTTTTGTTCGGGATTTTGCTTCTCTTGATATTGAGAGTCAGTCCTGAGTCTATTGCACCAGTGAAAAACGGTGCAAAAAGCTGGTTTCAGTTTGGTTCTGTAACGTTACAGCCCTCTGAATTTATGAAAATCGGACTCATGATGATGGTTGCCTCAGTGATTTCAAAGGCCAGCCCCAAAAAAGTCCGAACGCTCAGAGATGATGTGCATCTTTTACTGAAGATTGCAGGTGTATCGGTAGTACCAATCGGACTTATCCTTCTTCAAGATGCTGGTACAGCTGGGATATGTATGTTTATTGTGATTGTCATGATCTTTATGTCAGGAGTAAACTGGAAGCTGATCGCAATCATTGGCGGTTCAGGTATCTTATTTATTTCTCTTATCTTGTTAGTTATGATTAATTTTCCTGACGCTGCTAAATCAGTGGGGATTCAAGAGTATCAAATAAAGAGGGTAACATCTTGGGTTTCTGATTCAAATGGAACAACTCAGGAAGATGCAAATAGCAGCTGGCAGGTTGATCAGGCCGTCATGGCTATCGGCTCAGGCGGCATTCTCGGAAATGGCGTTCACAATTTGAAGGTATATGTACCAGAAGGACAGACCGATTTTATCTTTGCCATTTTGGGTGAAAGCTTCGGATTTATAGGCTGTGCGATTGTCGTCATTATGTTCTTCTTCTTAATCTACAGGCTTGTCGTTCTGATTGACAAGATACATCCGTATAACCGTTTCGCATCTTTCTTTTGCGTTGGATTTACGGCGTTAATAGTGATCCACACATTCCAGAATATCGGGATGAACATCGGCATTATGCCTGTTACCGGGATTCCGTTGCTGTTTGTCAGCTACGGGGGAAGCTCGACGCTTTCCACGCTAATCGGCTTCGGGATTGTGTATAATGCTAGTGTGCAGTTGACGAAATACAGAAGTTATCTCTTTAATTCTTAATATGCAGACAGCCTTGAAAAAGGCTGTCTTTTTTATTAAAGAGCATTTCACTTTTGAGTTCACTATTTTTCGGATATGATAAAAAGAGATAAGGAGGTTCTTGTGATGAATAACACAATCGAAACCATTTTAAATCATCGGTCGATCCGGTCTTTTACTGATCAGCTTCTGACAGCTGAAGAAATTGATATATTAGTGAAGAGTGCGCAGGCTGCGTCTACGTCCAGCTATGTACAGGCGTATTCGATTATCGGGGTTTCCGATCCTGAGAAAAAACGTGAGCTGTCTGTGCTTGCCGGAAATCAGCCTTACGTTGAGAACAACGGGCACTTTTTTGTATTTTGCGCGGACTTGCACCGCCACCAAAAACTGGCTGAGGAAAAAGGCGAAAATATTTCTGAGCTGCTCGAAAATACGGAAATGTTTATGGTTAGCTTAATTGATGCAGCGCTGGCAGCGCAAAATATGAGCGTTGCCGCTGAATCTATGGGGCTTGGCATTTGTTATATCGGCGGCATTCGGAATGAACTGGACAAGGTGACAGAGGTGTTGCAAACGCCTGACCATGTGCTTCCGCTTTTCGGTCTGGCAGTAGGCCATCCTGCGAACCTATCCGGCAAAAAACCAAGATTGCCAAAGCAGGCTGTCTATCATGAGAATACGTATAATGTAAACGCAGACGATTTCCGCGACACCATGAATGCGTATGATCAAACCATTTCTGATTATTATAGAGAAAGAACAAACGGACAGCGGGAAGAAACGTGGTCTGATCAGATTCTGAACTTTATGAAGCAGAAGCCGCGTACCTATTTAAATGACTATGTGAAGGAAAAAGGCTTTAATAAAAACTAAAGCAAACCTCTCCGCTTCGGAGGGGTTTTTATGTTTCACGTGTAACATATTCCGACAAATAGAGACATGCTATCACAAATAAATGGCGAATGATCGGGAAACACTGATAAGCAGTGTGAGCGGCTTTGGAGAAAAAATAAGGGATCAGTGATACGATGAGGATGAGGTGGTAGGGATGATTTCATTAAGTATATTAGATCAATCTCCTGTATCTGAGGGCAGTTCTGCAGCAACAGCATTACAGCAAACCGTTGCGCTTGCGCAAGCTGCTGAGGACCTTGGATATAAGAGATTTTGGGTTTCTGAGCATCACTTTTCAAAGCGGCTGGCAGGATCAAGCCCTGAGGTGCTGATTAGTCATATAGCGGCGAAAACGGAGCGAATCCGTGTTGGATCAGGCGGAGTTATGCTGCCGCATTACAGCGCTTATAAAGTAGCAGAGAATTTCCGTGTGCTGGAGGGGCTGACACCGGGAAGAATTGATCTGGGGCTTGGCAGAGCACCAGGTGGAATGCCGATTGCATCATGGGCGCTGAATGACGGCGGGAAGCGCAATGCCGATCAGTATCCGCAGCAAATCGAGGAGCTGACCATGTATTTGCATGATTTGGCGGATGACAAACACCGTTTTCCGAATCTGACGGCCGCGCCGCATATTTCAACTGCACCTGATGTGTGGCTGCTCGGCTCATCTGGAGAAAGCGCGCTGCTTGCCGCTGATTCAGGTGCTGGCTATATGTTTGCCCACTTTATCAATGGTGAGGGCGGAGAGGATACGGTCAGGCAGTATAAGAGACGATTCAAGCCATCTGTATTAGGAGACACGCCCCGAGCGGCAGTCGCTGTTTTCGTTCTTTGTGCTGACACGGAGGAGAAGGCAGAGGAGCTTGCAGCCGTGCTTGATTTTACGCTTTTGGCAGGGGAGCAGGGCATTCCTTTAGAAGGTGTTCCTTCGTATGAAGCTGTTCGGCAAAATACGTACTCCCCTTATGAACAGAGACGAATTGCGGATAACCGAAATCGAATGATTGTCGGCACGAAAGAACAGGTGAAGGAGCAGCTGGTAGCTTTGAGTAAGGCGTATGGAATTGAGGAAATCATGGCGGTGACCATTACGCATCATTTTGAAGATAAGCTCCGTTCTTACCGCTTGTTGCAGGAGGCATTTGCGAATTAATCTGAAAAAAGCCCCGCCGATTCGGCAGGGCTTCTTATTATTCAACGGTAAAAGGCTCTTCAGTCAGAACCTGGCTTGATTTGCCTTTGTTTGCGGCATAGGCGAGCAAGTAATATTCTCCGGCAGGAAGCTTGGTTCCGCCATTGATCGTGCCGTCCCAGTCAAAGTACTGATAGCCCTTATCTTGATTTTTATAAATGCCGGCTTGGCCTGCAAAATCAAGGTTGCTGTCATAGACGAGGAATGCCAGCTCTTCTGCTCCTGCAGGAAGGTAGGTCTCAATTTGATAGGTGCCTTGCACAGACCCTTCGCTGACGGAGACAGATGTTACTCTCGGATAATCCGGCTCTTTAACGATCAGCAATGTAGGCACCTTGGCGACGGTTTTTCCGCCTTCTCTGACGATAACCGTTCCTTCATAGGTGCCAGCTTTTGTTTTCTTTGTATTGACCTTTACTTTTGCAGTGGCTTTTCCGGTTTTATGTGCCGGAATCACAACTCGGCTTGTGCCGGATGTGGAGATGCCGCTGTCGTTAAATGAGTATTCAAGTGTGTATGACTTTCTAATGGAAGATTGGTTTTCAATCGTAAACGTTTCTTTTTTCGTTTCGTTTCCGTTTTCCTTCAAGAATGTACCGTATGAATAGCTTCCAGGTGAGACGAGCGAGTCGGCTTTGAGCGCGTTCATGATTCTCGCGCTGCCTGCACCTTGGGCGTTATGCGGATACACTTCTCCGTCGCCATCCTTTAAGGTGACAGCGGTATTCATGATGGCAGCTTTGATCTGTTCAACGCTCCATTTTGGTTTGGCTTGTTTGATAACGGCAACCGCTCCGGCAATATGAGGAGATGCCATGCTTGTTCCTTGTTTTGATCCGTACCCGTATGGGTTGTTAGGATCGTGTGTCGGAATGGTGCTGACGATATTGACGCCTGGTGCGGAAATATCCGGCTTAATCATCCACGTATCCATAACAGGGCCGCGTGATGAGAAATCAGCCACTTGCTCACCGAGCGATTTTGATACACTTAGCCCGAATGTTGCTTTCGTTTCACCGGCTTTCATAGCGCTGACGAGTTTTTCACCGTCTTCTAATGAAAGCTTAATCGTTGGCACAGACATGCCTGGCACATTGGATTCAATTTCTCCAGAGAGGTTGTTATACACAACCATGCCGATGGCACCGGCTTTTTTAGCATTATCGGCTTTATCCACAAACGCAATGCTGCCCCGTTTGACAACAGCGACTTTGCCTGTCAGATCTTTTCCTTCAAAATCCTTTGCTTCGCCGATTCCCGCTTCCACAAGTTCAACTTCTTTGCTATTAAGCGCTTTGACGTCGTCCTCTTTGTTATAGCCCATCACTTTTGCTGAAGAATAGGAGCCGAAAGTGACGGCATATTCGTTGAGTGGCAGCTGGGTCGCACCGACGGAAATCGCTTCTCTTGATGTGCCAGGCGATCCGACTGTCCAGCCGTTCGGGCCGCTGTTGCCGTTTGACGTAACCGCGACAACGCCTTCTGACATGGCCCAGTCAAGCGCTGTGCTTGTCGCCCAGTCCGGGTTGTTTAAAGAGTTTCCGAGAGACAGGTTCATCACATCTGCGCCGTCCTGTACAGCACGTTCCACGCCGGCAATGACGTTTTCCGTTGTACCGCTTCCGCCAGGACCTAACACGCGGTAAGCGAGAAGTGTGGCATCAGGCGCAACCCCTTTAATCGTTCCGTTTGCGGCCACAGTTCCGGCTACGTGTGTGCCGTGGTCAGTTGCTCCGCCCCTCGGATCACCTGTTGGTGTTTCTTTTGGATCGTAATCATTGTCTACAAAATCGTATCCTTTATATTGTCCGAAGTTTTTCTTCAGATCAGGGTGAGTGTATTCAACCCCAGTATCAATAATGGCCACCTTGACGCCTTTTCCTGTGTAGCCTAAATCCCAAGCATCGTTTGCTCCGATATACGGCGCGCTGTCATCCATTTGCGGAGATACGGCGTCCTCGGAAATCGTGACGTCTTTATCCTTCATATTGTCTGTTTTATACGTGACGTTCGGGTATACTGCCTTAACGTCTTTTACCGCGAGAAGTTTTGGAATTTCATTAGCTGGGAGCTTCATAGAAAAGCCTGAGAATACCTGCTCATATTCCCGGTGTACTTTCCCGTTTTTCACCGCTTTGAGGGCTTTGTTTTTGGCTGTAGTGCGAGCGTTTTTCAGCTTGTTTTTCGTTTGGCTTTCTCCCGCTTCCTTCGCCTCTGCCAAGGATTTTTCTTTTAATTCCACGATAACGGTTGTTTTTTTGCTTGTTGTCATGTCAATATCACCGAATACCTCGGCTTTTTCCAGGTCAGTCGACGTTTTTGAAGAAGCCGGAGCTGCCTGTACTCCTGTCATACCTGTGGATAACGTAAAAAATACAACAAAACTTAGAAGTAGAGAGCGAATGATCCCCTTATTCAATGTGTTTCCCCCTTTGTGTTTAGAAAAAATGTTAAAGACCTAGTATATATTTCTTGAAAATTCAAAAAAATCCTTGTGTCATTTGGACCATTTATTGGTTTTTGTTTGTGTATAAGGAAGGAGTTATACACAGAACCCTGTGTATAAGTGAATAAACCTGTGTATATATATAGTTGGGAATATATGTTCTTATACAAAATATAGATGGGGTTTGTGGACATGTGGATATCTATTGTGATTAAGTTGTTCTTATCTTTGGGATAACTTGTGTATAAAGTTTTTAAAGCAGTTCTCCAATTTTCATTTCATTTCTTTCAGCTTTCAACAAAACTTCTAAAAACTAGTTGGTTTTTTCACTCATATTGTGACAAAGAATTCTCTTTCCGCAGTCTATTATAGAGTCATGAGTTTTGCTAGAGCCGCTAGTTTGCGAGAAAAGAAATCGGCCGTCTTTTCCCGTGGGCTGCGGCTGAGAAAACGGGCTGCTAAAAGGCTGCCTGCCAAAAAGAAGCGGAGGGATGTTTTTCTATGAAACGTTTGCTTGTATCTTTACGGGTGTGGATGGTCTTTTTGATGAACTGGGTGACGCCGGACAGAAAAACTGCGGCTGCCGCTGTCTATTCGGCTCAGCGTACATACCAAAGAAAAGCGGCGGTGCAGGCCGCGGGACTTGTTTCGTTTTATGAGTGGCGGATGGCTGTGAATGAGGAAGAAAAACAAAAAGCGAAAGCCGCCGCGCTTTATAAAAGAAGATGTTTGCAAGCCTTCAAGGAATCGCCAAAGCAGGAGAGAGCTGGCCCGCATCTTTACATGGCGGTCAAAAGGAGGTAAAATCCCAGTCAAAAGCTAATTGGCGGGAGAGATAGCCTCTTGAAAATCTATAAAGTACTAAACAACAATGCGGCTTTAATAAAAGAGGATGATCAGGAAAAAATCGTGATGGGACCAGGAATCGCTTTTCAAAAAAAGAAAAATGACCTCATCCCTATGAATAAAGTGGAAAAGATCTTTGTCGTGCACGACGAGAATGAAAAGTTTAAACAAATCCTGCAAACACTGCCGGAGGAGCATATTGAAATAGCTGAGGATATCATCAGCTATGCGGAAGGGGAGCTCGCGGCGCCGCTGAGCGATCACATTCATATCGCGCTTTCTGACCATTTGTCCTTTGCGATCGAAAGGATTCAAAATGGGCTGCTTGTGCAGAATAAATTGCTGCATGAGATAAAAGCGCTCTATAAAAAAGAATACGAGATCGGCCTGTGGGCGATCGGACATGTAAAAGAGACATTGGGCGTGTCTCTTCCTGAAGATGAAGCGGGTTATATTGCCCTTCACATCCATACGGCGAAGATGGATGCGGAGAGCATGTATTCAGCGCTGAAGCATACGACCATGATCAAAGAAATGATAGAGAAAATAGAACAATACTTTAATCGAAAGGTGGATGAAAACAGCATTTCCTATCAACGCCTTGTCACGCATTTGAGATACGCAGTCAGTCGGTTGGAATCAAATGAAGCGCTCCATCGTATGGACGAGGAGATGCTTTATTTCATCCAAAAAAAGTATTCATTTGCCTATCAATGTGCGCTTGAGCTGGCAGAGTTTTTGAAAAGTGAATATCAATTACATTTGCCGGAGTCCGAGGCCGGCTATATCACGCTGCATGTCCAGCGTCTTCAAGATCTCTCGGAATAACCGCTTTGACTTGCAGGGAGTGATCTCTGGAAGTTTTTTTATTTATCGGGATTGAGCGTGTAATACATCCAGCCCATCATGACCATTCCCGCGGTCAGGTTGCCGAGTGTAACGGGAATTAAGTTTCTGACTGCTCCCATTACTGTCACTGTATCAGGGTGCTCGATCAAAAGTGAGATGGCGAATGTGCACATATTGGCAATGCTGTGTTCGAAGCCGGAAATGAAGAAGCAGAAAACGAAAAGCATCATGGTAAAGAGCTTTGCCCCTTCCCCTTTAAGAGACATTGGAATGAAAAAGGCGAGGCACACAAGCCAATTGCACAGCATCCCTCTGAAAAACAGTTCGGAAGCGGGCGGCTCCATTTTGTGCTCTGCCAGATGAATCAAAAAGGAATGAACAGAAGCCTCCTCAAAAAGCCCTGTCGCGCTGATCAGAATGGCAAATAGAATGGCGCCGATCAAATTGCCGGCATAGCTTGACATCCACAGGTACAGGGTGTCTCGCCAGCGAATTTTTTTTCGGAGCGCGGTATAAGTGAAATAAAAAGTGTTGCCAGTAAATAAATCTCCGCCTCCGTAAGCAATCAGCAGAATAGCGGCCCCGAATGTGACAGCGGCTGCCGGAAAAGCAAACGGAGAATCCGCCATAGAGAAATAACTGCCTGTTTTGCTTGCGGCTGTAATGCCGAATCCGATAAACATGCTGGCCAAAATGGATCTGAGCACATAACGGATTTTGCTAGAAACAAATATGTTTAGTTTGTTCAAAGCGTACTGTTCAACTTTTTGCAATGCTTGAGTTTCCATTGTTTTTTCCTGCTTTCTTTGATGGTTGAGCATAGTATAGCACGATATTGTGAAGTTTTTCACAAATAGTTTTTACGAATTTTTGTCTAAAAGTTTTATCAAACTATTTAACTAAAAAACAGTTGACGAAAACGCTATCATAATTTATGATGAAAGCGTATTCTCAATCTGAATAAGCGGGATTGTGACTGGTAAAGCAGGCAAGACCTAAAATTTGCGTAAATGAAAAAGGATCGCTGTGTCCTTTATTCGTTGGCGAATTTTAGGTCTTTTTTGTTTAAATAAAAGGGGGAGAAACAGATGGATTACAAAGAGACTGCAAAACGCCTCATTGAACTTCTCGGGGGAAAAGAAAACATTATCAGCGCGGCTCATTGTGCAACAAGACTGCGTTTAGTGATGAAAGATGAATCAAAGATAGATCAAGCACAAGTAGAAGAGCTTGATGGCGTAAAAGGCGCTTTCAGCAGCTCTGGCCAGTACCAGATTATTTTCGGAACAGGCCTTGTCAATAAGGTGTACGATGCTTTTTCTAAGGAAGCTGATACTGAGCGTGAAGAACACGTAAATCACCAGGATGCAGCAAAAGAAAAACTGAATCCCGCTGCGAGATTTGCGAAAACGCTTTCTAATATTTTTGTTCCAATCATCCCGGCTATTGTGGCCAGCGGCCTATTAATGGGATTATTGGGTATGATCAATGCGTTTCATTGGATGAGCAAGGATTCTGCGCTGCTGCAGCTGCTCGACATGTTCTCAAGTGCGGCATTTATTTTCTTGCCGATTTTAATCGGTGTCAGTGCTTCAAAAGAGTTTGGAAGCAACCCTTACTTGGGAGCGGTCATCGGAGGTATCATGATTCATCCGACGCTTTTGAATCCATGGGGTTTGGCGGAAGCAACCCCTGATTATATGCATCTGTTCGGATTTGATATCGCGCTTCTCGGCTACCAGGGAACTGTTATCCCTGTCTTGTTGGCGGTTTATGTGATGAGCAAGGTAGAGAAATGGACAAGAAAAGTAGTTCCGCATGCGGTAGATTTGCTTGTTACACCTTTTGTTACAGTGATTGTCACTGGATTTGTCGCTTTTATCGCGATTGGTCCTTTGGGCAGAGCGCTTGGCTCCGGGATTACGGTTGCTTTAACTTATGTATATGACCATGCCGGTTTTGTCGCGGGTCTGATTTTCGGGGGCACATATTCACTTATCGTTTTGACAGGCGTTCATCACAGCTTCCATGCGATTGAGGCAGGGCTTATTGCAGATATAGGCAAAAACTACTTGCTGCCGATCTGGTCAATGGCGAATGTCGCACAGGGCGGTGCCGGCCTTGCCGTCTTCTTTATGGCGAAGAAGGCAAAGACAAAAGAAATCGCGCTTCCGGCTGCATTTTCCGCTTTTCTCGGCATTACTGAGCCAGTCATATTCGGAGTCAATCTTCGCTACCGAAAACCGTTTATCGCCGCGATGATCGGAGGCGCATTGGGCGGTGCATATGTCGTCTTTACACATGTTGCTGCAAACGCTTACGGGTTAACGGGTATTCCGATGATCGCTATTGCGGCGCCGTTTGGCTTTGGCAACCTGGTCAACTATCTGATTGGAATGGCGATTGCGGCAGTGTCAGCATTCATTGCAGCGTTTATCATGAAGATTAATGAGGATGAGGAGAGAAAAAAATGACAGCACATGATCAGGAGCTTCGTCGCCGGGCTTATGAAGAAGTGGAGAAAAATGAACCTATTGCTAATAGCGATCCGCACCGCCAGCATTTTCACATCATGCCGCCGGTTGGGCTGCTAAATGACCCAAATGGCGTGATATATTGGAAGGGCAGCTATCATGTGTTTTTCCAGTGGCAGCCGTTTCAGACGGGGCACGGTGCGAAATTTTGGGGGCATTATACGACACAGGATGTGGTAAATTGGAAGCGGGAAGAGATTGCGCTCGCTCCGAGTGATTGGTTCGATAAAAACGGCTGCTACTCAGGCAGCGCTGTCACGAAAGACGGTCGGCTCTATCTGTTTTATACAGGAAATGTAAGGGATCAGGATGGGAATCGGGAAACATATCAGTGCCTTGCTGTATCTGACGACGGATTGTCCTTTGAGAAAAAAGGTGTTGTCGCCCGCCTCCCAGAGGGATACACGGCACATTTTCGCGATCCGAAGGTATGGGAGCATGAAGGCACATGGTATATGGTGATCGGTGCGCAAACGGAGAATATGCAAGGACACGCTGTGTTGTTTGCTTCTGATAACCTGACAGAGTGGAGATTTCTCGGCCCGATAACCGGCGCGGGCTTCAACGGGCTGGACGATTTTGGGTACATGTGGGAATGCCCTGATTTGTTTTCCCTTCAAGGGTCCGACGTGCTGATCGTCTCGCCTCAAGGGCTTGAGGCCGATGGTTTTCGTTATCAGAACGTATACCAATCAGGTTATTTTGTCGGACGTCTCGATTATAACAAGCCTGAACTGAAGCATGGCGATTTTACGGAGCTTGATCAAGGCTTTGATTTTTACGCGCCGCAAACACTTGAAGATGATCAGGGGAGGCGGATTTTGTTTGCATGGATGGCTGTGCCTGATCAGGATGAAGGGTCTCATCCGACGATTGACTATCACTGGATCCACTGTATGACGCTGCCGAGACAGCTGACGCTATCAGGGCAAAAGCTGATTCAGCAGCCGCTGCCTGAGCTGAAAGCCATGCGCAGGAATGAGAAGAAAATACAAATCAACATGCATGGATCATCTGGTACGCTTCCAGTTGAAAACCCTGAAAGAGCTGAGATCTTGATCGAAGACATTGATACACAGTCCGGTTTTTCAATCAGTATCCGCGGAACGGCTGCGTTCTCTTTTGATAAGGAGGAGGGGATTGTTACGCTGGAGCGAACGAGCTTCGACGGAAAACGAACAGAAGCGAGACATTGCCGCATCAAGGATTTGCATACTGTGCATATGTTTATTGACGCGTCATCTATAGAAATCTTTATCAATAATGGAGAAGAGGTCTTTAGTGCAAGATATTTTCCTTTCCCGGGAAATCATGAAGTAACAGCCAGCTCGACCGGAAAATCTAAAATGAACGTCGGAATTTGGACCCTTATGTAGAAAATCCTTCTATTTTCTTATGTGAAATCTGTGCCATCTGTGCTATTCTTCAACGATAACCTCTATTTTTTTCTGTAAAAGGAGTTGTTTTCTTGAATATACATGAACAGAAGATAACACCGGAATGTTTGGAAAAGGCTGCGGACCAAGTTGAAGATAAGCGGGAAGAATATAAGGATGTGTTGCTTCAGCTGAAAAAAATGCTTGGCGGAACAACACCGCATAGTGAAACGGCGGAAATTCTAACGCGAGCATATGAGCAAATGAAGGAATATGCTCTTTTTGTTCAGTCGATCGAAGCATTTTTGAGGCAATCTGCGAACAATTTAAAAGTCAAATAAACAGGCTGCCGATGGGATCGGCAGTTTTTCAGTGAAAAGTCTTCGGTCATATAAAAAGGCTGCCTCTCTGTAAGGCAGCCTTTTGTGTTTATGATTGTTTATTCAGGCGCAGCGCAGAATGCTTCGTAGGTCCGACATACTGGTTTAGCGGGAAGGATTCTTTAATGGCAGCGGTAATGAATTCTTTCGCTGCGTAAATGGCTTCTTTGACTTCTGCGCCTTTGGCGAGCTCCGCTGTCACGGCTGCTGAGAAGGTACAGCCTGCGCCATGTGTATAAGGTGTATCGATCATTTCGCTTTCAAGGACTTCCGCTGTTTCTCCGTCATAGAGGACATCAACGGCTTTTTCGTGCTTGAGTTTGCCCCCGCCTGTAATGACAACATATTGAGCGCCGAGTGCGTGAATTTTTTTCGCGGCTTCGATCATATCATCAACTGTTTTTAATTCATCCATGCCGCTGAGCTGGCTGGCTTCAAACAGATTCGGCGTAATGACAGTGGCTAGCGGCGCTAGTTGTTCACGCAGGGCTTGGGCGTGCTCCGGATAAAGGACTTCATTAGCTCCTTTGCAAACCATGACCGGGTCAATGACCACATTTTTTAATTGTTTTTCTTTGATCGTTTTTGCCGCAAGCTCGATAATATCAACGGTTGGCAGCATTCCTGTTTTCATGGCGTCCACGCCGATGCCGTCCGTAATCGTTGCAAGCTGGGCGCGGATTGTATCAGTATCAATCGGGAACACTTGATGGTCCCAGCTGTTGTTCGGGTCCATCGCAACGATCACCGTTAAGGCGGTCATCCCGTATACGTTTTTTTCTTGAAATGTTTTTAAATCAGCTTGAATCCCAGCACCGCCGCTGGAATCCGAGCCGGCAATGGTGAGTGCTTTATGCATAGACATGTCTTGAACCTCCATCATGTTTTGTCTTTCATTATAGTTAGATTTTCTCTGTATCACAATATAGAAGAACGATAGGAATCATTTGACAATAGCAAGAGGCTTTCATAAAATGCTACATAAGATTACTAGGTAGGAGTTTTGTGATGTTAAATCGTGAGCTGGTGAAGGGCAGCACTGTTATATTGGTATTGTCGCTTCTGAACGAGCGGCCGATGTACGGCTATGAGCTTGTAAAAGAAATGGGAAGCCGCAGCGGAAATGAGCTGCAGATGAAAGAAGGGACCTTGTATCCTTCTCTCCACAAGCTTGAACGCCAAGGGTTTATTTCTTCATATTGGGAGAAGCAGGAGAAAGGGCCGGACCGCAAATATTACCGGATTACAGATGAAGGCCAAGAGGTACTGGTGGAACGTACGAAGGAATGGAGCGTATTTTCGGCTATGATGGACCGAATGCTGAAACGGGGCGGGCAGAATGGATAAAGAAACGTATTTATCTGAAATCAAAAACGGGCTTAAGGAGCTCCCTGAAGGCGAGGCAGTGATAGAAGAGATTGAGAGCCATATTGAACATCATTTGTTCCACTCTTTTCAGGAAGGGAAGAGTGAGGCGGAAGCTATGCAGATTTTATTACAGGTATTCGGAACGCCTGCTGACATTGTTTCTTCGTTTAAAAAAGAACAGCCTGTAACGTTCCGTTCGTTTTTGATGTTCCATCTTTTCTGTAACAGCGCACTATTCGCTGTCGGTATCATCATTACAATGATGTATGTCTGGCTTGAATCACCGATTGTGCATGCGGTATGGAAAGGCATTTCTGTTTCTGTGTGGCTGATCTTAGCTATATATATCATCTACTGGGTGCTGATTGGGTATCAAGGAGTGAGGGAGTTTGGAAAACGCGGAGAACAGCTTGTGTTACATACGATTCTGATTTCAATGGTGCCAAACGTCATTTTTATGCTTTTTTTTCTGTTCAATGTAATTCCTGCTGCACTGTTTCAATCCTTGCTGACACCTGGATTTGTCGGAACTTGTGCTTGTGCAACGCTATTATTTCCGTTATTCGGCCGAATGGGCTGTTATATTGGCAGGCGTCAGCTTGCCTAATTTTTTAGGTATATACATAGAATTACTATGTAAGGAAGGTGTATGTCGTGAAGCTTAGCTCTTGTTTGTATGGTTTTGTAGCTCATGGAGCAGTATTTTTACTTACTGGCGGCTGTATGCTCTTGGCTATGGCAGCCAGCTTGCCTATTGTTTTTCTGTTTGATCGGCTGCCTGATGTCGTATTTACAGCCGGTGCTATTCTTTTTCTGTTAGGTTCCTATGCTTACGTCTGGTTTTTAGCGGTCCGGTTTGCATATAATCAGAAAATGCGCCTGTTTGATGTTCAATTAGGGTCCTTTGTGTTGCTGGCTTTCATGGTATCTTTGTATTTACTAGATGGATCAAGTATGACAGACATAGTCAGGAATTGGGACGATGCAGGCTGTGCTTTTGTTCCGCCGGCTTTTTCATTCTTATGCTTTACTTATGCGCTGGTGCTGCTGCCGGTCTATCAATCTAAGCTGTGGCATCTGATCCTCCCGAATGGCGTCCGCCTGAAAGATCTCTTTCATGTATTGGGAGATCTGGTACTGATCTTGATGCTTCTGATCGGAGCCACTTTACTGTTTCGATCATTTTAGTTTGCCGTTTCGGTAGGATATTCCCACTGATCTCCTGTCCAATATATGTTTTAATAGTACATGACTATGAAAATGAGAAGGAGAGCATCATGAAGATTTCTATTGTAATTGTGACCTATAATCGGATTCCGGCTTTGTGTGAGCTTCTGGAGTCGATTTCGCAGCAGACCTTGAAGCCGTATGAAATTATTATTGTGAATGATGCCGGGGAATCGGTCGTGCCAGTCAAAGCACTGTATCCGGAGCTGCCCATTGCCGTCATCAATTTAGAAAAGAACTCGGGGCATGTGGCTGCGAGAAATGCCGGTGTAAAAGAGGCGTCTGGCGATTGCATTATGCTTTGTGATGACGATGATTTCTTTACACCGGGGCATGTGGAGAGAATGGCGAAGGAAATAGAAACGGCAGATTTTGTTCATTCTGATGCGGAAATCGTCTCGTTTGACGAGAAAAACGGAACAAGATATCCAGTTTCGCGGAAGCTGTTTGCTTATACCGCTGACTACGAGGATATGAGAGTGTTCTCTACATACGTTCCGTCGGGCAGTATGTACAGACGTTTTCTGCATGATGAAATCGGGTATTTCGATGCTGATGTGCACAATTATTGGGATTGGGATTTTTATTTGCGCGCGGCGAAGGAGTACCGGGTGAAGCGTGTCCCTTGCGCGAGTGTGATTTATGCCTTCAGTGACGCGGGAGACAATCAGTCCGCGGACCTTGGCGCCAAGCGGAAACAATATTTGGATCGTTTAAGTGAAAAGCACGGACTCGGGGAACTGCCGACGAAAAACTTTGCCGTCCTGCTTGAAGAGCCTGAGATGAAAAGACGGGAAGCACAAAGTGAGATCGTTTGGGATGGCAAACCTGTCTATTCCAGGCTTCATCGTTCGTAAGGAGGCCTGAATCTTGAAACAGCTTTTACAGGACAGCTGGTGGAATCAGCTGAAGGAAGAGTTTGAAAAACCATATTATCAAGAGCTTAGAGAAATGCTGAAGAGGGAATACGCGGAGCAAACGATTTATCCGGACAGCCGGGATATTTTTAATGCGCTGCATTATACCCCGTACGATGATGTCAAGGTCGTTATTCTGGGGCAGGATCCGTATCACGGGCCAGGACAGGCTCAAGGTTTAAGCTTCTCCGTAAAGCCGGGTGTGAAGCAGCCGCCTTCATTAAAAAATATCTTTCTTGAGCTGCAGCAGGACATCGGGTGCAGCATCCCGAATCACGGATCGCTTGTCAGCTGGGCAAAGCAAGGGGTTCTATTGCTGAACACTGTGCTGACAGTAAGGCGCGGACAGGCGAATTCCCATAAGGGAAAAGGCTGGGAGCATCTGACGGACAGGGTTATTGACGTTCTGAATGAAAGAGAACGGCCGGTTGTCTTTATTTTGTGGGGGCGGCATGCTCAAATGAAAAAAGAACGGATCGACACCTCCAAACATTTTATCATTGAATCCACGCATCCCAGCCCGTTCTCTGCAAGAAACGGATTTTTCGGGAGCAGGCCGTTTTCCCGGGCGAATGCGTGCTTGGAGAAAATGGGAGAGGCCCCGATTGACTGGTGTATACCGGATTTGTAAAAAAAGCGCAGATATTCTGCGCTTTTTATTTAAGTATTTTCCGAATCATTCGCAGCCCGTTTTTGGAGGAAGGATAACGAAATGCGAAGTCGAAGCGGTTCGTTTGTTTGACGACGCTTTTTTTGTGCGTAAATGTATTGAAACTGTCAAATCCGTGATAGCTGCCGATGCCGCTTTCTCCGACCCCGCCGAATGGCAAATACGGTGTCGCGACGTGCATTAATGTATCATTGACACAGCCCCCGCCAAACGACAGGTTCTCTAAAAATGCCCGCTCGACTTCTTTATTTGTGGTGAAGACATACAGAGCGAGCGGCTTTGGACGCGATTGGACTTT
The DNA here is from genome assembly GCF_958411575.1 of uncultured Bacillus sp. Lineage (NCBI taxonomy): Bacteria > Bacillati > Bacillota > Bacilli > Caryophanales > Bacillaceae > Bacillus > uncultured Bacillus sp. The sequence goes on along the minus strand of NZ_CATYRA010000001.1, from coordinate 434,880 downwards.
CTCAATGACTTCGCCGATATCGCTGTATGTAAAGAGCGGAAGAATCGGCCCGAAAATCTCCTCCTGCATCACTGGAGAGTCATCCTTCACTTGCTCAAGAATCGTCGGGGCTATTTTGTGGTGATCAGGATCAGACTGTCCGCCTGTGAGCGGAACACCATCATTCAGAAAGCTGAGCAGCCGCTGATAGTGGCGCTCACTGACGATTTTGCCGTACTGCGGATTACGTTCGGGCTGAGGGCCGTAAAAATCACTAATCGCACGCTCCATTTCTTCTATGAGCTTCATTTTGACGTCTTCGTGGATAAATAAATAATCCGGTGCGATGCAGGTTTGTCCCGCATTCGTGAATTTCCCGAAGATAATGCGTTTGGCGGCAAGCTGTATGTCAGCATCCTTATGGACAATGCAGGGGCTTTTGCCGCCGAGCTCCAAGGTAACGGGGATTAATTGTTTGGCGGCAGCCTCCATGACGATTTTTCCCACGGCAACGCTGCCGGTAAAGAAAATATAGTCAAAGGGCTGCTGTAATAATGCTGTGCTGACGTCGGGCCCACCTTCCGCCATAGCGACATAATCATTCGGAAAAACGCTGCTGATGAGTTTGGAAAGAACAGCGGAAACAGCCGGCGTATACTCTGACGGTTTGAGAACGACCGTGTTCCCCGCGGCAATAGCTCCAATCAAGGGAGAAAGCGCCAGCTGCAGGGGATAGTTCCAAGGCGCAATCACCAAAACGGTTCCATACGGCTCAGGGATGATGATGCTCTTGGAGCCTAGATGAGTCAGTGGCGTTTTGACTCGTTTCGGCTTGATCCATTTCCCCAGCCGTTTCATCACAAAGCTGATTTCCTCCAACACAATTCCGATTTCTGTCGTATACGCCTCCTGTTCAGATTTGTGGAGATCCTGATAGAGAGCGGCTGTTAAATCGGCTTCATGTGTTTTAATCGCTTGTTTCAGCTTCTGCAAAATATCCAGTCTCGATTCAAGCGGTCTCGTATGTCCTGCGGCAAAATAGGCTTTTTGCTTGCTGACGATAGAGGGGATGCTATTCATTCCGTCGCTCCTTTTTTGTAAAGTATGGTGATTTATTATGTGAAAAATCTCTTCTGCTTGTCAAATGCGCAAGGTTTGTCAGAAAAAATAACAAACTCTTATCTGCGTTTGGGGCAGGAATTTGATAAAATGCAGGAAGACGACATTTATTTTTTGGAGGGTTCTTGATGAACATTCATATATCTGCTTTGATTCAAAAGATGGAAGAGGAGCTGAAAAAAGCAAAGACAGCTGAACGGGATGAGGAACTGAAGCGTTGCGTAGCGGTTGTCCGTTCTTTGTGTGACGTCGTGCTGGATCAGCCGGAGACCGCGAGCGCGCCCCGCATACAGCCGAGCAGCACGCCGAGTCCTGCCGCACCGCCATCGACAGACCAGCTGATGATGGAAAAAATGATGGGAAGCGCGGGATTAAACAAATATCGAAAGCAGGAGAAAGAGAAGCAGGAAGAGGACGGAAACGGAGAGTCTTTATTTGATTTTTAATGAGAAAGGTTGAGCTATGTGAAATTGGTTCTTGGTGCGCTGCAATGGACAGCGTTTATTATTGCTGCGGCGATTGTTGTTCCGGTGGCGATTGCCCAGTCGTTTCATTTGGATCACTCAGATTCTGCGAGATTGATCCAAAGCACCTTTTTTGTGCTGGGAATTGCCGCCGTCATTCAGTGTTTGAAAGGCCACAGACTGCCGATCAATGAAAGCCCCGCGGGCTTGTGGTGGGGAGTGTATACGATCTACGCCGGGCTGACGGGAACTGTGTTTGCTACATATGGGGACACACTGCGCGGTTTGCAGGGAGCTCTTCTTGTAAGCGCTGTATGTTTCTTTTTGTTAAGTGTCTTCAAGGTCATTGACCGGCTTGCCGCCTTGTTTACCCCGGTTGTAACGGGCGTCTATTTATTGCTGCTTGTGATGCAGCTGAGTCAGCCCATCATAAAAGGAATTCTCGGAATCGGCTATCGTAAGGACGGTGTGGACGGTCTTGTATTTGGCCTGGCGCTTGTTGTTATCGCTGCCGCCTTTATGATGACAAATTCGAACATCATGTTTTTTAAGCAATATTCTATTTTATTGGCCCTGTTCGGCGGGTGGGTGCTGTTTGCGGCTGCCGGAGCGGCAAAGCCGATGGAAATGCCGGATCGGCTGTTTCAGCTGCCTTCCTTGTTTCCTTTTGGCGCCCCGTTATTTAACAGCGGCCTGATCATCACCTCAATTTTTATTACCATCTTGCTGATCGTAAATATGCTGGCGAGCATGAAGGTTGTGGACATCGCTGTGAAGAAATTCGGCAAACAGCCGGATGAACAGCATCATGAACGACATGCCGGTTTTGCCGCCTCATTCAGCCATCTGCTGAGCGGTTTGACAGGAGCCATTGCCCCGGTTCCGATTTCGGGAGCCGCAGGTTTTATTGAGACGACTAAAATGTCTTCTAAAAAACCGTTTATGATCGGCAGTATTTTGGTTGTCGTGATCAGTGTGATCCCGTTTTTTATGAATGCGTTTGCGAGCCTCCCGTCACCCGTTGGATTTGCGGTAAACTTTGTTGTGTTCTCCGCAATGGGAGGTCTGGCCTTCGCAGAATTTGATTCATATGAGAAAGCAGAACTGAAAAGGGTGCGGTCTGTCATCGGCATCTCGCTGCTGACAGGGGTCGGTATCATGTTTGTTCCTGAAACTGCATTAAAGGGATTGCATCCGGTATTTATTTCTTTGTTAAGCAACGGGCTCGTATTAGGGACGCTTGCTGCAATAGCAGCAGACCAGTTTCAGCTTTGGCGCAGGAAAAAATCCGACAATCTCGTGTCATCGGAGAACAAACGTTGAATTTTGGTACAGGTGCGATAAGATAAATGATATGAGTTTAACGAAAAGGCGGGAGAGATAGATGAAAGTTTTTATCATACTAGGGGCCATTAACGCTCTGCTTGCTGTGGGACTCGGGGCATTTGGCGCTCACGGATTAGAAGGGAAAATTCCTGATAAATATCTTCAGGTTTGGCACACAGGCGTGCAGTATCATATGTATCATGCCCTTGGGCTTTTTGTTGTCGCGTTTCTCGCCGATAAATTATCCGGCATCGGCAGTGTCACGACAGCTGGCTGGCTGATGTTCGCGGGAATTGTGCTGTTTTCCGGAAGCTTATATATTCTCAGTGTGACGCAAGTCTCCATTCTTGGGGCTATTACCCCGCTCGGCGGTGTGGCGTTTATTATTTCTTGGATTATGATCGTTGTCGCAGCCGTCAAATATCTATAAACAAAAAAGCCAATCCTCATGATATGAGTGATTGGCTTTTTCTTTATCTTGGCGAATAGGACGACATGGAGTATGGATACGTATACGCAATTTCTTCATCAAATGTAATGTAATCGAGGTAGATTGTCAGGAGCAGGTAGCGTGTTCCTGATTTCGGGTCGCTGAGAATAATGTGATCCCGGCCCGCAGCCTCGATGACGCCGCGAAAGATCTTCGAGCCCCATTCTTTGCTGTTTTCAAATGTCATATAAATGGTGGCTGTTTTTCCCCGGTTCAGGCGTAAAATATTCTCAATGTAAGATTCCTCAACAGGCAGCATGCCGGGAACGTTTTGGCCCGGCGCTGACGGTGTCGGGCCCGATGGGATTTGAAACCCGCCGCCCTGCTGCTGGCCCGGGAAGCCGAAGCCCTGCTGTCCTTGCTGTCCTTGCTGCCCCTGCTGCATTGGCATCATTGGCTGCATCCCCATCATCTGCATTTGTCCGCCTTGGCCTTGCTGCGGGTACGGATTGGCGCCGTACTGAGGCTGATACCCCTGCATATTATCAAATCCCTGCATTTGTTGATATTGATTTTTTTTCGGTTTCATATCGTTCCTCCTTTTTATGAAAACCAATCAAAACATGTTCCGGATGTATAGATGAACGCTCCGCGATGACTCACCTCCGATGGAAAACGATTTTAGTCGCTGGTGCGATTTTTATCTCTTTCACCTTATGAGGCTGATGCTTGGAATATGCGGAAAAAGAGCAGCAGACGGCATAGATTTCAATCTGGGCAGCCGCTGTTTTTCATAGACATACACAAACTTTTCTCATATTGGTTTGTATCCCTAGCGCAATTTGCGCATAAGCAACATAAGATAACGTTAGTTTCAGGTGTGAAGTTTCAAGAAGGAGGTGTAGGATTTGCCGAAAGTATCAGTCATTATGACGAGCTATAACAAAAGCGATTATGTGGCAAAGTCCATTTCTAGCATACTCTCACAAACGTTTTCAGATTTTGAATTGTTTATTATGGATGACAACTCCAATGAAGAGACGCTGAATGTAATCCGTCCTTTTTTGAATGATAACCGAGTGCATTTTTATCAAAGTGATGTATCTGGAGTAAAGGAAAGAACAGAAAAAACGAGGTACGCGGCGTTGATCAATCAGGCGATTGAGATGGCGGAAGGTGAATATATCACCTATGCAACGGATGACAACATCTATATGCCGGACCGGCTCCTGAAAATGGTGCGGGAGCTCGATGTCCATCCTGAAAAGGCTGTGATTTACTCAGCCTCCAAAACCTATCATTTAAACGAGAATGGCGACATTGTGAAAGAAACTGCCAGGCCTGCCACTCAAGTGACATGGAACGCGCCGTGTGCCATCGACCATTGCTCGGTGATGCATAGGTTTTCTGTGCTTGAGAAGGTAAAGGAGAAGTTTGGCTCCTATTGGGATGAAAGCCCGGCGTTTTACCGAATCGGGGATGCCCGGTTCTTTTGGAGAGTCAACCATTTTTATCCGTTTTACCCGCTGGCTGAGGAGCTGGATCTGAATTATATTACCGACCAATCGATTCACTTTCAACTGTTTGAATCAGAAAAAAATGAATTCGTCAGGAACCTTCCTCCGCAGCGCAATTGCCGCGAGCTGCGTGAATCATTAAAAAAGCTTGGAATGGGGTGAGAGCTTGTCGGCCTATTTAAGCAATTATTGGGTGTTGTACCGGAAGTATGTTGAGCTTTTTGACAGACTTCGCTATAAGGGGATTCCGCTTGGGCTTATCAGTAATTTTTATCAATACATCAGTCCTGAGCTTAGAGTAATGATGGAAGAAAACCCGGAGTTATTCGGATCGGTGGATCAGCATATCGATGAAGGGCAGATTCAGCCGTTTTTTGAAGAAAAGATACAAAATATAGTCAAATCAAATGAAAAACCTGGTAAGGGGAAAGTCATTTTGCACTTTGATTACCTGCGTTTTTCAAATGAAAATTACTATCAATTTGACCCTGAAAAAACGGCTGTTTTGGCCAGATGGAGTTTACCGCATTATTGTGATCTGCCTGTGATTAGCAAGCGTGAGATTGCGGAATCATGCCAAAAAGGCGATCCGAAGCCGTATCTCGAAACAGCCTGTTCGATTCTCACCCCTTTTGATGACCATCCAGCATTCGGTGATCAAGCATTTCGCGACCGGCTTTATAAAGATATTCCTTTATTTATGGAAGCCATTGATACGGTTGATACGCTGTTTGAGCAGGAGAAGATTTCTGCCGTTGTCGTCGGAACGGCAGAAGATATTTACAGCAGGGTGCTCGCTCTCATGTGTCAAAGGAGAGGGGCCATCAGCATCTGTCTTCAGCATGGCGCATTGATGGGAGATGAAGCCTTCATTCCTGTTTTTACAACCTATCAAGCTGTTTTTGGTGCGTATGAAGCGGAGTGGTTCATACGAAAAGGCTGTAAACCTGAGCAGATTCTCGTAACGGGACATCCGCGCTTCGATCAGATTTTTAACAGAACCCCTATGGACATGTCCACATTCTATCGAAAACTTGCTTTTCATCCATCTAAAAAAATCGTGCTCATTGCGACCCAGCCCTTTTCGGAAGATTTTTATTCCGGTGTGCTTGAAGGGCTTTCTGATCAGAAACAGCTGCAAATTATCATTAAACCTCATCCTTGGGAAATCGGAAAAAACAAGCTTGATCTGTATCACGCTGCGGCGAAAAAACATAACGCATGCAGAGTCATCAAAAAGGAGCTAGATCTGTATGATTTGCTGCCGTATGCTGACGCGGCAGTGACGCAAACCTCAACAGTCGGACTTGAAGCCATGCTGTTTCAGAAGCCTGTGCTGATCGGGAAATCATCCGGAAACCGCTCGTATCCGTATTATGAGTCACTTGGCGATTTTATGTTTGATCAGCCGGATGAACTGGCGCGCACCTTGATTGAGGTTCTTCGAAGTCCCGCCGTGCATCAAAAAGCAGAAGAGGCGCGCATGGCATTCACAGCAGCCAATTATCCGGTAGCAGAATCAACAAACGCTTTATTTTCAGTACTGAAAGCCAAAACAGGGGTTGATTACAGGCGGGAAGACACTGAATAAAATGATAGGAGCGCAAAGAAATGGTGCAAAAGAGAAATCATTTTCTTCCTTACTCATTGCCGTTAATCGGTAAGGAAGAAATTCAGGAGGTCACAGAAACGCTTGAATCGGGATGGCTCTCCAAAGGCCCGAAGGTTCAGCAGTTTGAAAAAGAATTTGCCGCGTTTGTCGGGGCGAAGCACGCCGTGGCGCTGAATTCATGTACCGCTGCTCTATTTTTGACTTTGAAAGCAAAAGGGATCGGGCCGGGTGACGAGGTCATTACCTCTCCGCTTACGTTCAGCTCGACCGCCAATACGATTATTCATACAGGAGCGACGCCTGTATTTGCGGACATTGACGAAAACACGCTCAATATTGACCCGGTAAAGCTTGAGGCGGCCGTCACACCGCGTACGAAAGCAGTTGTACCCGTCCACTTCGGCGGGCAGTCCTGTGATATGGATGCAATATTGGCAATTGCCCAAAAGAATGGCTTATTCGTGCTGGAGGATGCGGCACATGCTGTGTATACGACTTATAAGCAAAGAATGATCGGTTCTATCGGGGACGCGACGGCATTTAGCTTTTATGCCACTAAAAACCTGGCGACAGGGGAAGGCGGCATGCTGACGACAGACGATGAGGAGCTTGCCGATAACATCCGGGTGCTGAGCCTTCACGGCATGAGCAAAGCCGCATGGAACCGTTATTCTTCAAATGGCAGCTGGTATTATGAAGTTGAATCGCCCGGCTATAAGATGAACATGTTTGATTTGCAGGCGGCTCTCGGTCTTCATCAGCTAAAACGGCTGGATGATATGCAGGAACGGAGAGAAGAGCTTGCCGGCCGCTACCAAGCCGCTTTTCAGCAGATTCCGGGGCTGATCACGCCGTTTGTTCATGATGACGGCAGGCACGCATGGCATTTATATGTTCTGCAAGTTGATGAAAAACAGGCCGGTGTCACGCGCAACGAAATGATTACGGCATTAAAGGATGAATACAATATCGGCACAAGCGTTCATTTTATTCCGGTACACATTCATCCGTATTATCAAAAGCAATTCGGATTTAAGGAAGCGGACTTCCCGATTGCCATGAATTACTATAAACGAACCCTGTCGCTCCCGCTCTATCCATCAATGTCCGACGAGGATGTAGATGATGTCATTGAAGCTGTGCGGGATATCGTAAAAGGGGCTGGTTAAGTGTACACGGTAAAAGAAAATGTCACCAAAGAGGCGATTGAGAATTTTCTCCAAAGCAGGCAGCTTACACTGGACGTTCCGTATCAATTTTCCCTCGGCCTTTTTGAAAACAGCAGGCTCCAAGGCGTCTTGCTTTACGAAGATTCTCTGTGGGAAAGCCAGATGCTTCAGAAGAAAGTCATGAACGTCAAACTTCTTGCGGCAAACAGCGCCGGGCAGCTGAAGAGGCTGTTTGAAGCTTTTTATTCTGTACGCCAAATGGATGAAACGGATTTTATCTTTGTTCGTGTTCCGGCTGAAGATATCGGAGCCGCGCATGTGATACAGCAGCAGCCATCCTCTTACTTTGTCGGCAGTCTGCTGAAGCTGGCGAAGCCCCCGTCTTTTTATGACAAAACAGCGCCGTTTTTTGAACTGGTCCCCCCTGAGCCTGGAGACACAGAAGCGATATGTGAGCTGGCCCGAGACTCGTTTACAAAAAGCAGATATTTTCAAGATCCTCATCTCAGCCGTGAAGCAGCAAACAAAATTTTTCAGGAGTGGACACGAAACAATCTGAATGGAAGGGCGGCTATAAACATTGCCGCTAAGCATAATGGCGAGGTCATCGGCTATCTTCAGGGCTTATCAAGAGACGATGAATGTATTCTCGATTTGATGGCTGTGAAGCCGGGATTTGAAGGAAAACGTATCGCGTTTCATTTATTGGCGAATCTCATAGAACAACCAGAGACCCAGAAGCATAAAACGGTAACAGCGGGGACACAGCTTCACAATGTAAGGGCGATCCGCCTTTATGAAAGAATGGGCTTCACCGCTGAACAATCATATTATTATTATCATATTTGGCCGGGCAAGGGGGAGAAATAATGGCAGGGTTTCAGATCGCAAATAAGACTGTAGGCAAAGACGCGCCTGTATTTATTATTGCCGAGGCAGGAATTAATCATGACGGAAAGCTTGATCAGGCCTTTGCGCTGATTGATGCAGCTGCAGAAGCTGGAGCGGATGCCGTGAAATTTCAAATGTTCCAGGCTGATAAGATGTATCAGAAAGATCCTGGTTTGTACAAAACAGCGGCGGGTAAGGACGTCTCTATTTTTTCTTTAGTTCAATCAATGGAAATGCCAGCTGAGTGGATTTCTCCGCTATTGGATTACTGCCGTGAAAAGCAGGTGATTTTTTTAAGCACAGTATGTGACGAAGGGTCAGCCGACCTGCTTCAGTCCACCTCGCCGAGCGCTTTTAAAATCGCATCCTATGAAATTAACCATCTTCCGCTGCTCAAATATGTCGCTCGTATGAACAGGCCGATGATATTCTCGACAGCCGGAGCGGAAATTTCTGATATTCACGAAGCTTGGAGCACCATCAGGGCAGAGGGCAACGATCAAATTGCCATTATGCATTGTGTGGCGAAATACCCTGCGCCGCCGGAGTACAGCAACCTCAGCGTCATTCCGATGCTTGCCGCCGCTTATCCTGAGGCGGTAATCGGCTTCTCTGATCATAGCGAGCATCCGACAGAAGCGCCGTGTGCCGCGGTTCGGCTCGGAGCAAGACTGATAGAAAAACATTTTACGATCGATAAAAACCTGCCGGGCGCCGACCACTCGTTTGCGTTAAATCCGGACGAATTGAAAGAAATGGTCGAAAGCATCAGGAAAACCGAGGCCGAGATGAAACAAGGAATCAGGAAGCCGGTCTCTGAAAAACTGCTTGGCAGTTCATACAAAACAACGACCGCCATCGAAGGAGAAATCCGAAATTTTGCATACAGAGGGATTTTTACAACGGCTCTGATTCAAAAAGGTGAAGCATTTAGTGAAGACAATATCGCAGTGCTTCGCCCCGGGCAAAAGCCGCAGGGGCTGCACCCGAGATTTTTTGAGCTGCTGACCGGCGGCGTACGGGCTGTAAGAGACATTCCGGCCGACACAGGCATTGTCTGGGATGACGTTTTAATGAAGGACAGCCCGTTTCATGAATGATATCCTCTTTATCATTCAAGCCAGAATGGGTTCAACACGGCTTCCGGGAAAAGTGCTGCGTCGGCTTGGATCCAATCGCTTACTCGATATGATCGTTCACCGCGTCCGGCAAAGCGCGTTTTATCAAAAGGATCGGGATAATCTTGTCATCGCCACGTCCGATAAAGAAACTGACGACATATTAGAAGCGCACTGTGTTAAACATGGCTTTCGCGTTTTTCGCGGCAGCGAGGAACGTGTTCTCGACAGGTTTGTGAAGGTCATTGAGGCTGTCAAACCGACAGTTGTCATCCGGTTAACAGGTGAAAATCCGTTTGTTGATCCGGAGCTGCTCGATATGATGATTCAGGCGCATCTTGATCAAGGAGCGGATTATACGTATATCCTGAATACCCCGTTAGGGATTTGCGGCGAAGCGGTCAGCGCCAAGCTGTTAACAGACATCAGCCGCATTCAGGCGTTGGAGGATCAATATCAGGAGCATGTCACCTTATATGTAAGGGATCATCCAGATCTTTATCACGTTCAGTTTTTAGAGGCGCCGGAACAATTTCGCGGCCCTCAATACCGGCTGACCATTGACACAAAGGAAGACTATGAATCGATAAAGGCCCTTTATCAAAAAGCAGGCGAGCGCCCTGATGTATCCGCCTCAGAGCTCATCAGCCTCCTGAACCGGTACCCTGATGCGGCAAACGAACGAGAGGCTGAATAGCCATGCATATTGGGATTGTCGCAGACGGGGGTTATGAAAAGGGAATGGGCCATGTTGTCCGGATGAAGAGACTTGCGGATGAACTCAAACAATGCTGCTTGATTACGTTTTACACAAATCAGGAGTCTGAACCATTTCTTCATGAAGAGCATTGGCATGTCATCGTAAAGCCGGAGTTGCAGCAGCATGAATTTATTCTCCGGGAAATAAAAAGCAAGAAACTTGATCTGCTTTTGTTTGATATTCTCGGCGCACCTGTTGAGCTGTTAACGAAAATAAAGGCGGAGACAGATGCGAAAATTGTACTTTTTGAAGAGAAAAACGCCAAAGCGATTCATCAAAGCGACGCAGTCATCAACGGAATTTACGGCGATATCAGAAGCAAGGTGTACGATCAGGGAAACACCCGCATCTATGAAGGGCCGGATTATCTTATTCTTCACCCTGCCTTCCAAACTGCAAGAAATGATTACACACTTAAGAAAAAATGCCGCAATATCGTTGTTGCATTAGGAGGAAGTGATCCGAAGCAGCTTGTTTTTAAAGTGTTGGCTGCAGCCGACCAAGTCCCCGCCATGAAAGACAAAAACATGATGTTTGTGATGGGGAGCGCTTCACCGCATCAAGAGGCGCTTCGAAGGCAGATTCAAAAGAAGCCGCAGTACACGGTGATCGGGCAAACAAATGATATGGCGGGTATGATGAAACAAGCGGATACAGCCATTGTCGGCGGCGGCATCTCCCTGTACGAAGCCATTTGCATCGGCGTGCCGTGCCTTGTTCTTTCTCAGGTTGAACACCAAACGGCAACGGCCAAAACATTCGCTGAGCTAGGCGCCGCTCTTGATCTTGGCTTGGGAGAGCTTGTATCGGATGAAACGCTTATCTATCAGATGTCACGAATCATCAGCAGCTATCCTCTTCGCCTTTCTTTGCACAAGGGAGGAAGGCCGCTCGTGGATGGCAAAGGCATCAAGCGGGTATCAGCGATTCTTCAAGATTTGTATGATCAAAAGATATAAATATGCATGTAAGGAAGTGTTAATGTGAAAGGTGTTATTTTAGCCGGAGGAAACGGCTCACGCCTTATGCCCTTAACGAAAGCCGTCAACAAGCATTTGCTTCCTGTAGGCCCGTATCCGATGATTTACTGGTCGATTATGAAGCTGGAGGAAGCCGGAATAAAAGACATTTTACTCATCAGCCAAAAAGAGCATATGCCGCAATTTTTCAAACTGCTTGGGAACGGGGAAGAGCTTGGCGTCACAATCACTTATCAGGTTCAGCCAGCCGCATCAGGCATTTCAGATGGGCTGTCTTATGCAAAACGCTTTACGAAAAAAGAGCCTTTCATTTTATTATTAGGTGATAATATATTCGAAGATTCATTAAAGCCTTTTACGGAGCGTTTTGAACAGCAGGGAAAAGGAGCAAAGGTGCTGCTGAAAGAAGTTGATGATCCGGAACGCTTCGGGATTGCTGAGATTGATGAGAAAAACAAGCGGATACGTTCTATTATCGAGAAGCCCGCACATCCGCCGACCAACCTTTGTGTAACCGGTATTTATATGTATGATGCGGAGGTATTTTCGTATATTGAACAAATATCACCGTCGAAGCGCGGCGAGCTGGAAATTACCGATGTGAATAATCTATACATCGAAAACAGCCAGCTTACGTATGATGTGTTATCAGGCTGGTGGGTCGATGCCGGAACTCACGAATCGCTTCATCTCGCCTCTCAGCTTGTACATCAGGCTTTACAGAAAGGACAGGACAATAAGTGATGGCAAAATCATATTTAATTACGGGCGGGGCCGGCTTCATCGGGCTCACGTTTACAAAGCTCATGCTGAAGGAAACGGATGCGCGCATTACCGTTTTAGATAAACTAACGTACGCCAGCCACCCGGAGGAAATGGAAAAACTAAAGGAAAACAGCCGATTTCGCTTTGTAAAAGGGGATATCAGCGTTCAGGAGGATATCGATCGGGCATTTGATGAGACCTATGACGGCGTGATTCACTTTGCTGCGGAATCGCATGTGGACAGAAGCATTTCCCAAGCGGAGCCGTTTATCACCACAAATGTCATGGGGACATACCGATTGGCGGAAGCGGTCTTGCAGGGAAAAGCCAAAAAGCTGATTCATATTTCAACAGATGAGGTTTACGGAGATTTAGAAGCGGATGATCCCGCATTTACTGAAACAACGCCGCTTTCTCCTAATAACCCATACTCAGCCAGCAAAGCAAGCTCTGATTTGCTCGTGTTAGCGTATGTAAAAACCCACAAGCTTCCGGCCATTATTACAAGATGCAGCAACAATTACGGCCCCTACCAGCACAGCGAAAAAATGATTCCGACGATTATCCGACATGCGAAGCAAGGTCTACCGGTTCCGCTGTACGGCGATGGGCTTCAGATCCGAGACTGGCTGTTTGCGGAGGACCATTGCCGCGCCATCAAGCTGATTTTAGAAAAAGGAACCGACGGAGAGGTGTATAACATCGGCGGCGGAAATGAACGCACAAATAAAGAGCTGGCGAGCATCATCATGAAGCATCTGGGCTGTGAGGAATTGTTCGCCCACGTGGAAGACCGAAAAGGGCATGACCGGCGCTATGCGATCAATGCATCGAAGCTGAAAAACGAACTGGGCTGGCGGCAGGAAGTTCCATTTGAAGAAGGCATTGCGCGTACGATTCGCTGGTATACAGACAATGACCGATGAGAAGGTGATCCGATTGACAAAGGTATTGGTGACTGGTGCGGGAGGACAGCTTGGCCTGGAACTGTGCCGCCAGCTGAAGCAAGCCGGGTATGAGGTCATTGCGTTAACAAAGAAGATGATGAACATTGCCGATCAGCGCTCAGTGCGGTATTCGTTTGGCCATTATCAGCCGGATATCGTGGTCAACACAGCCGCGTTTACGTCAGTTGATAAATGCGAGACAGAACTTGATAAAGCGTACTCGATTAATGGAATCGGCGCTTATTATACAGCGATGGAGGCAACCCGTATCGGCGCTCAATATATTCATATCAGCACGGACTATGTATTTGACGGGAGAGGAACCCAGCCATACAGGGAAGATGACCCCCTCGATCCGAACACCATCTACGGCAAAAGCAAAAAGCTCGGAGAAGAACTGATTCGATTAGCAACAAAAGACAGCACGATTATCAGAACGTCGTGGGTGTACGGACATGGCGGCAGCAATTTCGTTCAGACCATGCTGAGGCTTGCTGAAACGAAACAAGAGCTGAGGGTTGTAAGCGATCAAATTGGTTCTCCGACTTATACGAAGGATTTAGCAGAAGCGGTTATCAAGCTGTTCAGCCATCCGCCGGGCATCTATCATGTCAGCAATTCAGGCATATGCAGCTGGTATGAATTCGCGAAGGCCATTATGGAAGATAGCGGACTGGCCACAGTCATTTTGCCTGTCACGACTGAAGAATACGGAAACAAAACGCCCCGTCCGGCTTACTCTGTGCTGAGCCATCGGGCCATTGAAGAAGCCGGCATTCGCCCTCGCCATTGGCGGGAAGCGCTACGGGAGTATTTGCAGGAGAGGAGCAGTGCGCGTGATTGATGGAGTCAAGGTGAAAAAATTGACGAAGCATAGTGACGACAGAGGCTTTTTTGCTGAGCTGGTTCGGGATGATGAGAATCTTCTTGAGCATTTCGGGCAGGCCTCTTGGTCGAAAAGCTATCCGGGTGTAATTAAAGCATTTCATTATCATGAGAAGCAGGATGATCTCTGGTTTTTCCCAACCGGCCACGCTCAGGTTGTCCTTTACGATCTGCGCGAGGACTCAAAGACAAAAGGAGAAACTGACGTCTATTATATGGGCGAAGACAACCCGATGCTGTTATTGATCCCAAAAGGGGTCGCTCACGGGTACAGAGTGCTGGGAGAAACACCGCTGACGATTATCTACTTCACCACCATGTCGTATAATCCGGATCAGCCTGATGAAAAAAGAATTCCGTGGAATGATGAGACGATCGGTTTTAACTGGAATACCGAATTTAGATAAAGATAGGAACGCGATCAATCGAAGAGCGGAGGCATCTTCGCCTTTTTTTGTCCTTTTTTCAAAAATAGGATAAAAGGCAGGAATCAACAGGTGGATGTGACTAGAAAAAAGAGAGAAAACCATCCTTTTGAACCTTGTATAAACAGGATGGAATTCTGAAAAAACTCTAAGTGTTAATATTCCTGAAAAAGCATTTACTTCCATGGAAAATGATGATAGATTAATTTTTAAGAAAAAGTAAGATAATTCGCGAATTACGGCAAAACACTTTTTCAGCAGAGGACGCTCTGGCCAATTCCGACAATTAATTGAGGGGGAAAAGTCATGTTAAAAAGAACGTCATTTGTATCTTCATTATTCATCAGTTCAGCTGTCTTACTATCAATCTTGCTTCCTTCAGGCCAAGCTCATGCGCAGTCTGCATCAATTGAGGCTAAAACGATCAACAGCACAAAAGAGTGGACCACTTCTGATATCGAAGTAACATATAAACCAAATGCGGTGCTTTCTCTCGGAGCAGTAGAATTTCGTTTTCCTGACGGGTTTCATGCAACGACAAGAGATTCAGTGAATGGAAGAACACTGAAAGAAACACAGATATTAAACGATGGAAAAACAGTCAGACTCCCGCTTACGCTTGATTTGTTAGGCGCAACTGAATTTGACCTCGTCATGGTGCGTAAAACCCTTCCGCGCGCAGGCACTTATACAATTAAAGGCGATGTTGTAAATGGTTTAGGAATCGGCAGTTTTTATGCTGAAACGCAGCTGGTGATTGACCCTCGTTAATAAATGTGATCAGAGACTGAGATCTTTTCAGTCTCTTTTTTTTGTTGATTAAAAAACTGGTACGGATCTTGCATGATAATAAGGGTGAATCCAATGCAGAAAGGAATTGGCCGGCCAATTTTTTAAAGCGCTTACATTTATGGCTGGTCAAAAAAACAATGAGGTGAAAAAAGATGTCAGCAAAGCAAGTCAAGAAAGATGAGGAAAAAGAGGCTCTTAACTTATTTCTGTCTACCCAAACGATCATTAAGGAAGCCCTTCGGAAGCTGGGCTATCCGGGCGATATGTATGAACTTATGAAAGAGCCGCAGAGAATGCTCACTGTCCGCATCCCGGTAAAAATGGATAACGGCAGCGTCAAAGTGTTCACAGGCTACCGATCGCAGCACAATGATGCGGTCGGCCCGACAAAGGGAGGCGTGCGTTTCCATCCTGAAGTCAATGAAGAGGAAGTCAAGGCATTATCCATTTGGATGACGCTCAAGTGCGGGATTGCCAATCTTCCTTACGGCGGCGGAAAGGGCGGTATTATTTGTGATCCGCGCACAATGTCATTTGGAGAACTGGAAAGGCTGAGCAGGGGATATGTCCGTGCCATCAGCCAGATCGTCGGCCCGACAAAGGATATTCCGGCTCCCGATGTGTACACCAACTCGCAAATTATGGCGTGGATGATGGATGAGTACAGCCGGCTGCGGGAATTCGATTCTCCGGGCTTTATCACGGGAAAACCGCTCGTTTTAGGCGGATCGCAAGGCCGGGAAACGGCAACGGCACAGGGCGTCACGATTTGTATTGAAGAGGCGGTTAAGAAAAAAGGGATCAAGCTGCAAAACGCGCGGATCATCATACAGGGTTTTGGAAACGCGGGAAGCTTTCTGGCCAAATTCATGCACGATGCGGGCGCGAAGGTGGTCGGGATCTCGGATGCCCATGGCGGGCTCTACAACCCGGACGGTCTTGATATCCCTTATTTGCTCGATAAGCGGGACAGCTTCGGCATGGTTACCAACTTATTTACAGACGTCATCACGAATGAGGAGCTGCTTGAAAAGGATTGCGATATTTTAGTGCCTGCGGCAATCGCCAATCAAATCACAGCCAAAAACGCACATAACATTCAAGCGTCAATCGTCGTCGAAGCAGCGAATGGCCCGACAACCATTGATGCCACTAAGATCCTGAATGAAAGAGGCGTGCTCCTCGTGCCTGATATCCTGGCGAGTGCCGGCGGCGTCACGGTTTCTTATTTTGAATGGGTGCAAAACAACCAAGGATATTATTGGCCAGAAGAAGAGGTCGCAGAAAAACTGAGGAACGTCATGGTCAATTCATTCGAAACCATTTATCAGACAGCAGCAACACATAAAGTCGATATGCGCTTGGCGGCTTACATGACAGGCATCAGAAAATCGGCAGAAGCATCACGATTCCGAGGGTGGGTTTAAATTCGGAAGGGGAGATATCCTCTTCTGACGCAAAAAAAATTTGCGCTTATCCTTTGCAGGAAGAGTGAGACCTGCAAATAAAATTTGCGCTTCAACATCGGAGAAAGAGAAAGGTGTCGGCTATTAGACAAATTTCCGTTCGATTCAACAAGTTTTTTCAGCAAAAGACAAAAAAGCGGCATGGTTCTTGCATTTTTATAATAAGAAAACATTTTTCATGACATGAGGGGGATTACATATGACAGTTTCATACGCGCACGAACCATTTACTGATTTTACGGAAGCAAAGAATAAAACAGCATTTCAAGAGTCATTGGCATTTGTAAACACTCAGCTCGGCAAGCATTATCCGCTAATCATAAATGGAGAACAAATAGAAACGGACCGCAAAATTGTTTCCATTAACCCGGCAAATAAAGAAGAGGTCATTGGGTACGCGTCTACAGCGGATCAAGAGCTTGCTGAAAAAGCGATGCAAGCCGCATTGCAGGCATTTGAATCTTGGAAAAAACAAAGACCGGAGCATCGCGCGAATATCCTCTTTAAAGCAGCGGCTATTTTGCGGAAAAGAAAGCATGAATTTTCAAGCTATCTTGTAAAGGAAGCAGGAAAACCGTGGAAGGAAGCTGATGCGGATACGGCTGAAGCGATAGACTTTTTAGAGTTCTACGCGCGGCAAATGTTAAGCCTCAAGGAAGGGGCTCCGGTGAAGAGCCGTGCAGGCGAGTTCAATCAATACAACTACGAAGCGCTTGGCGTCGGCATCGTCATTTCTCCATTTAATTTCCCGCTTGCGATTATGGCAGGTACAGCGGCTGCTGCAATAGTGACAGGGAATACGATTCTCTTAAAACCGGCTGACGCAGCGCCCGTAGTAGCTGCAAAATTTGTCGAGGTCATGGAGGAAGCGGGCTTGCCAAACGGCGTTCTCAATTACATCCCTGGAGATGGAGCGGAGATCGGTGATTTCTTAGTGGAGCATCCGAAAACACGGTTTGTCTCATTTACAGGTTCCCGTGCAGTCGGCTGCCGGATTTATGAGCATGCCGCCAAAGTGCAGCCTGGCCAAAAATGGCTGAAGCGGGTGATTGCTGAGATGGGCGGAAAAGACACGGTGCTTGTCGACAAGGACGCTGATCTTGACCTTGCTGCATCTTCTATCGTGTATTCAGCGTTTGGATATTCAGGACAGAAGTGTTCAGCAGGCTCCCGCGCAGTCATCCATCAGGATGTTTATGATGAAGTGGTGGAAAAAGCTGTGGCGCTGACGAAATCGCTGGCTGTCGGCAATCCGGAAGATCCTAATACGTATATGGGTCCCGTGATCCATGAAGCGTCCTACAATAAAGTCATGTCATATATTGAAATCGGCAAATCTGAAGGCAAGCTGTTGACCGGCGGTGAAGGCGATGATTCAAAAGGCTACTTTATTCAGCCGACGATTTTTGCAGATGTTGATGAAAACGCGCGCTTGATGCAAGAAGAAATTTTTGGCCCGGTTGTGGCGATCTGCAAAGCGCGTGATTTCGATCATATGCTGGAGATTGCAAATAACACGGAATACGGATTAACAGGCGCTCTGCTGACGAAAAATCGTGCGCACATTGAACGGGCGCGTGAGGATTTCCATGTCGGGAACCTATACTTCAACAGAGGCTGTACCGGGGCGATTGTAGGCTATCAGCCGTTCGGCGGTTTTAATATGTCCGGAACAGACTCAAAAGCAGGCGGCCCGGATTATTTAATTCTTCACATGCAGGCCAAAACAACGTCCGAAGCTTTTTGATTTGAGAGAAATAAAATCGTGCGATTCTTGAGCGGATCGCACGATTTCAACTTTTGATCAGGAGGACAATTTATGCTATATACAAAAATCAGTCACATGAAGACGGCTGAAAGAGTGGAGGCGCTGACAACGTCTCTGGTCAGTCTCAGCAGTGTAAACGGCACTGTCGGAGAAGGGACAAAAGCGAATTTTATCAAAGAAGTAATCATGAGCTATCCTTATTTTCAGGAAAATCCTGGACATGTGTGGGAACAGGTCATTCCGAACGACCCATACAATCGTAAAAATATTTTTGCATTTATTGAAGGACATGGTGAAAGCCGAACTACTGTCATTTACCATGCCCATCTGGATACAGTCGGAATAGAAGATTTCGGACCTTTAAAGGATATTGCTTTTGATTGCGAGAAATTGGCCGATTACTTCAGCCGTTATGAATTCGATCAAGATGTTCAGCGGGATGCCAAATCGGGTGAGTGGATGTTCGGAAGAGGATCTGTCGATATGCAAAGCGGCATCGCTGTTCATTTAGCCAATCTACTGCACTTTTCAGAGAACCTCGATACACTGCCGGGAAATCTATTGTTTATGGCAAATCCGGATGAGGAGAGTCAGCATTCCGGCGTTCTCGCCAGCATTTCAGAGCTGAACAGGCTAAAAAAAGAAAAACAGCTTCATTATCTGGCTGCCATTAATACGGATTTTATTACGCCGCTTTACGATGGTGATAAGACAAGGTATATCTACACCGGAGCCGCGGGAAAACTGCTGCCTTGCTTTTACATCTACGGGCGAGAAGTACATGTTGGCGATACGCTGGCAGGCATTGATCCAAATTTAATTTCATCAGAAATCACACGCCGTCTTCACAATAACATTCAGCTGGCAGAAAGGATCGAAGGAGAGTTGGTACTGCCCCCATCCTGTTTGTATCAGCGCGATAATAAGGAATCCTATAATGTGCAAACAGCTGTCAGCAGCTGCTTGTATTTCAATTATTTTATTTATGAAAGAACAGCAAAGGAAATTATGGATCTGCTTATCGAAGTTACTGAGGAAGCATGCGGGGATATAGAACAAAAATTATCAGACTATTATGAAGAATATGCAAAGAGAACCAATCTGCCGAAGAAACATTTAACATGGGACATTCAAGTGTACAGTCTGGAGCAATACTTAGAAAAGCTGAGAAGCCGCGGCGTAGATCCCGAGCAATGTATCGAGCAGGCATTCAAAGCCAATGAGCACCTTGAACTTCGTATGAGATGCTTTCAGGCAATCGAAGAGCTTCAAAAGCTTGACCCCGATCAAGGCGCAAAAGTCATTCTATTTTACGCACCTCCTTACCTGCCGCATAACTATTTGAAAGAAGACAGCGCAAGAGATCAGCTTTTGCAGCATGTGATTAAAGAAGCGGCTGACAAAACCGCTGAATCGACAGGCGAAATATTTGTCTTCAAAAAGTTTTTCCCCTTCTTGGCAGACGGCAGTTTCTTATCGTTGCACGAAACCGATGGCGAAATTGATTCCTTTATCAGAAACTTCCCTGGGTGGAATATGATTGGAACCATCCCGTTCAAAGATATACGCCAACTGAATATTCCATCTATCAACATGGGCGTATACGGAAAAGATGGACATAAATGGACAGAACGAGTCTATAAACCGTACACATTTCACGTATTGCCTCACCTCATTCAGCAAACCACTGTTCACCTTTTGCAAAGCTACCGGATGACCATCACGGCAAAAGAACCGAAGGGGGAAGGATGATGCAGGATCGTAATAATGAATTGCAGCGCAGCATGAAAAGCAGGCATTTGTTTATGATTGCCTTGGGAGGGGTGATTGGAACCGGGCTGTTTTTAGGCTCCGGCTTTACCATCAGCCAGGCGGGACCGCTTGGTGCCATTGCCGCGTATATCATCGGCGGATTTTTAATGTACCTTGTCATGCTTTGTTTAGGAGAACTGGCAGTTGCCATGCCGGTGGCCGGATCGTTTCAGGCCTACGCCACTAAATTTCTGGGACCGTCGACAGGCTTTATGATCGGCTGGCTGTATTGGTTCAGCTGGGCGAATACAGTAGGCTTGGAGCTGACGTCAGCAGGCATTTTGATGCAAAGGTGGCTGCCCTCCGTTCCGATCTGGGTATGGTGTCTCGTGTTTGGCATCGTCATCTTTTTGATTAATGCGCTGTCTGTCAGAAGCTTTGCCGAAATGGAGTTTTGGTTTTCAAGCATCAAAGTGGCAGCGATCGTATTATTTATCGTGATCGGCGGAGCCGCCGTGTTTGGCTTGATTGACTTTAAAGGCGGACAGGAAACGCCATTTTTCTCTAACTTTATGACTGATAGAGGGCTTTTCCCTAATGGGGTGCTGGCCGTGATGTTTACGCTGGTCATGGTGAATTTCTCCTTTCAGGGGACGGAGCTTGTCGGCATTGCGGCAGGGGAAAGTGAAAACCCAGAAAAAACACTGCCAAAGTCCATTCGAAATGTCATTTGGCGCACACTGTTTTTCTTTGTGCTCGCGATGTTCATCCTGGTTGCCATTCTTCCTTACAAAACGGCGGGGGTCATTGAAAGCCCGTTTGTGGCGGTGCTCGATCAAATCGGCATCCCATTTGCAGCTGATATTATGAACTTTGTCATCTTAACGGCGATTTTGTCTGTTGCCAATTCAGGATTGTATGCGGCGTCGCGCATGATGTGGTCACTTTCATCAAATAAAATGGGCCCTTCCTTTCTCACCAGGCTGACAAAAAAAGGCGTGCCGATGAATGCCTTGCTGATTACACTTGGCATTTCGGGCTGTTCGCTTTTGACAAGTGTCATGGCTGCAGAAACGGTGTATTTATGGTGTATCTCAATCTCCGGTATGGTGACAGTTGTCGCATGGATGTCCATTTGTGCGTCGCAATTTTTCTTTCGCAGACGTTTCCTCGCTGAAGGCGGAAACGTGAATGACCTGGAGTTCAGAACGCCTCTTTATCCGCTAGTCCCAATTCTCGGATTTGGTTTATACGCCTGTGTATTGATCAGCCTTATTTTCATTCCGGATCAAAGAATCGGCTTGTACTGTGGCGTGCCGATCATTATTTTCTGCTATGCGTACTACCATCTGAGCATCAAAAAACGCATAAATCATGAACCGATAGAAAAAGAACAGGCAGAGGTGCAATAGAAAAGCTCTCCGGAAAACCGGAGAGCTTTTTTACGTATTGCGTCTGACAAAAAAACAGATTTTTTTAAATGAAATATATAAATCCTTATTGATATTTAAATGAAAATAATAAAATGAATAAAGTTTTCGTTCAAATTGTGAATTGTAAAAAAACAATGCTAAACTATAATTTAACTTTTATGATAAGAAGATTATGGAAGAGGTGTTTGAGGGAGAATGAACAGCAAACAAAACAATGACATCAAAACAAAACATCATTTTCCGCTATTGTTAGCACTGGCTTTAACGATGGGGGTATTTGCTGCCGGGTCTGAAGAGCTTGTGATCTCACCGCTGCTGCCGGATTTGGCAAAAGCCTTCAATTCAGATGTCAGTGTCCTTGCGTTATCTATCAGTATTTACGGCGTTATGATTTTTATCGGTGCGCCGCTACTGGTTCCTTTAGGTGATAAATACTCCAGAGAACTAAGTTTAATGGCGGGGCTTATGATCTTTATTATAGGAACAGTGATATGCGCTTTGGCTCAAAATATCTTTTTCTTCTTTTTAGGCCGTGCGCTGTCGGGGTTGGCTGCGGGAGCGTTTGTGCCGACCGCTTATGCAGTTGTAGGAGATCGAGTTCCTTATACATACCGGGGCAAGGTGATGGGACTGATTGTTTCAAGCTGGTCGTTGGCACTTATCTTCGGTGTGCCGATCGGATCATTTATCGGAGGCGCCCTGCATTGGAGATGGACATTTTGGATCTTTGCCTTGATGGGCGTTCTGGTTGTTCTGCTGATCCTGCTTGAAATGCGCCGTCATGCCGAACATAAAAACAGCGGCAAGGAAGAAAAAGAAGAGCCGGCTGGAACATTCCGGGATGCGCTGAAAGTCCCGCGAGTTCCCGTTTATATCACGATAACCTTTTGTAATATGATTGGTTTTTACGGTATGTATTCATTTTTAGGCTCCTATCTCCAGGACGTTTTTACCGGAGGAAATACAGCTGCGGGCTTATTTATCATGATTTACGGCATCGGGTTTTCCATGAGTATCATTACAGGAAAGGTTGCCGACCGCATCGGAAAAATGCGCTCCCTTTTTATTGCACTGGGGGTCATCAGCGTGCTGCTGGCATGTTTAGCCTATGCGCCGGCATCAATGATTCTGTTAATTGTCAGCCTGTTTATTTGGGGATTAATGCAAAGCTTGACGGTGACACTGCTTAGCACCATTTTGAGTGACTGCTCAGAGCATCATCGCGGAAAAATCATGGTGTTTTACAGCCTCGCCTCGAATCTGGCTGTGACATTAGGATCTGCTTTGATGGGGCCTGTATATGTAGGATACGGGTATGCAGCCGTCGGATTGATTTGCGCCGCCATCACAGTGCTCGGATTTGTGCTTAGTGTATTCGCGTATAAAAAGTACGGCAAGTATGAGCAGAAAACCGATCATTCCTTATCCCAATAAACAAAGTTTCTAAATTCCTATAATAAAAAACCCTTTCTTAAGGGTTTTTTGTGTTTGTATGGGAATAATTATCAATATTTTCAAAAAATGTTGACAGTTCAATCGGAGCTGGATAAAATTTACTTAAAATTTTAAAAGATTGGTTGGTGCTCATGATTATATTGGATAATAGCATTCAGACAAAAAAAAGAACTGATTCAATATCCAAACTCATTACAGTCAACACGCTCGGCCCTGAGGGGACAAGCAGTGAGTACGCAGCAAAACATTTCATCTCCAATTTTACTCTTCAACAAGGGCTGAACAGTAAATTGTCCTTGCATGATACATTTGAATCATGTATCGAAAGGACCCTTCAAAGCCCGCTGGAATATACTATCGTCCCACACGCTTATGACGGCATTAAGCATTTCTATATGAGGCCGGATTTGCAGCTATTGCAGATCTTCAGGTGCGATACACCGATGTACGGCCTGGCTGTTCGTCCTGATTTTGAATTCAGCGACGATATGCTTGATTCATCTGTTATCGTTTCACATCCTTCACCCATTAATTTAATCAAATATTTTACCCGCAAAGATGTACGTTTCAAACTGGTCAATTCGACCAGTCAAGCTGCAAGAAAAGTAAAAGAAGGCTTATATGACATTGCCTTAACCAATGAGCTTGCACGGCAAAAGTACGGGCTTACATTTGTGAAAACATTTAAAAGCATTCCTATGAGCTGGTCATTATTCGGAAAAGGAGACGTTGATTATGAAAACTAAAGAAGATATGCAGGAGCTTTATTTCCCGACACCGAAATTAATAGAATGGGAAAACGGGGTGAGACAGTATTCAACCGTGCGCGGCGACACTGAGGTATTAATGTCTTACGTTCCGCCGCATACCAACGTTGAACCTCATCAGCATAAAGAAGTCCAAATCGGCATGGTGATTTCTGGTGAACTGATGATGACTGTCGGAGATGTGACGAGAAAAATGACGGCCTTGGAATCTGCCTATATTGCGCCGCCTCATGTGCCTCACGGGGCAAGAAACGATACAGACCAAGAAGTCATTGCCATCGATATCAAGCGGCTGAAAGCGGATGAAACATATACAAGTCCTGAGGACTATTTTTTGAATATTTTTAAAACAAGGGACCTATTGCCTGGCATGGAAGTCACGTTCTTTGTTGAGGACTGGGTGGAAATCATGCTGGCCAAAATCCCTGGAAACGGCGGGGAGATGCCTTTCCATAAACATCGGAATGAACAAATCGGCATCTGCATCGGCGGCGGTTACGACATGACGGTCGAAGGCTGCACGGTGGAAATGAAATTCGGCACAGCCTATTTCTGCGAGCCTCGGGAGGATCACGGCGCCATCAACCGTTCCGAAAAAGAATCAAAATCAATTAACATCTTCTTCCCGCCGCGCTACAACAGAGCAAAAGCAAAAAAAATAAAGGCGGATGAGTGATCATGAACCTTATCGATAAAACTGTCCTCATAACAGGAGGTGCATCAGGCATTGGTTATGCGGCGGTTCAGGCTTTTTTGAACCAGCAGGCCAATGTGGTTGTCGCGGATATTGATGAGGCGCAGGGAGAAGCAATGATCCGGAAAGAAAATAATGACAGGCTGCACTTTGTGCAAACGGACATTACAGACGAAGGTGCCTGTCAGTACGCTGTTCAATCGGCGGTAGATACATTTGGAGGGTTAGATGTATTAATTAATAACGCGGGCATCGAAATCGTGGCTCCCATTCACGAGATGGAGCTCAGCGATTGGAACAAGGTGCTGCAAGTCAATTTGACCGGCACGTTTTTAATGAGCAAGTACGCACTCAAGCATATGCTGGCTGCCGGCAAGGGCAACATCATTAATACGTGCTCAGTCGGCGGACTCGTGGCATGGCCTGATATCCCTGCTTATAACGCCAGCAAAGGAGGCGTTTTGCAGCTGACGCGGTCAATGGCCGTTGATTATGCGAAACATCAAATTCGCGTCAACTGCGTATGCCCGGGAATTATCGACACACCGTTAAATGAAAAATCATTCCTTGAAAATAATGAAGGCACACTTGAAGAGATCAAAAAAGAAAAGGCAAAGGTAAATCCGCTGCTGAGGCTCGGAAAACCCGAAGAAATTGCAAACGTGATGCTGTTTTTAGCCTCAGATTTATCAAGCTATATGACCGGAAGCACCATCACCGCAGACGGAGGATACACCGCACAATAGAGAAGGAGTGTTTTACATATGGAGAGAAAAACAGTATTGGTCATCGCTGATCTTGGAGGCTGCCCGCCGCACATGTTTTATAAAAGCGCTGCTGAAAAATATAACCTGGTTAGCTTTATTCCGAGACCTTTTGCAATAACAGCCTCCCATGCAGCACTGATTGAAAAATACTCGGTCGCGGTCATAAAAGATAAAGACTATTTTCAGAGCTTAGCTGATTTTGAGCATCCCGATTCAATTTATTGGGCGCATGAGGATCATGACAAGCCTGAAGAAGAGGTTGTCGAGCAAATCGTCAAGGTTGCCCAAATGTTTGAGGCGGACGCCATCACAACAAACAATGAATTATTCATTGCCCCGATGGCGAAAGCCTGTGAACGCCTTGGCCTGAGGGGCGCCGGAGTGCAGGCAGCGGAAAATGCCAGAGATAAAAATAAAATGAGGGACGCTTTTAATAAGGCGGGAGTCAAATCGATCAAAAACAAACGAGTCACAACTCTTGAGGATTTTCGTGCTGCACTTGAAGAGATCGGCACACCTCTAATCTTAAAGCCTACATACTTAGCGAGTTCAATCGGCGTAACGCTGATTACCGACACGGAGACGGCAGAAGATGAATTTAACAGAGTCAATGACTACCTGAAATCGATTAACGTGCCGAAGGCGGTCACATTTGAAGCACCGTTTATTGCTGAGGAATTTTTACAGGGTGAGTACGGAGACTGGTATCAAACAGAAGGGTACTCCGACTATATCAGCATAGAAGGCATTATGGCAGATGGTGAGTATTTTCCGATCGCCATTCATGACAAAACGCCGCAAATTGGATTTACAGAGACATCACATATTACGCCATCCATTCTGGATGAAGAGGCGAAAAAGAAAATTGTCGAAGCGGCTAAAAAGGCAAATGAAGGGCTTGGACTGCAAAATTGCGCAACACATACAGAAATCAAGCTAATGAAAAACAGAGAACCGGGTTTAATAGAGTCGGCTGCCAGATTCGCAGGCTGGAATATGATTCCTAACATTAAAAAGGTTTTCGGCCTTGATATGGCGCAATTATTATTAGATGTTCTCTGTTTCGGAAAAGATGCTGATCTGCCGGACGGGTTATTGGATCAAGAGCCTTACTATGTTGCTGACTGCCATCTGTACCCTCAGCATTTCAAACAAAATGGCCAGATCCCTGAAACTGCCGAGGATTTGGTAATCGAAGCGATCGATATTCCGGATGGGCTTTTGAAGGGTGATACAGAAATCGTTACTTTTTCGGCTGCGGCACCAGGAACATCAGTTGATTTGACACTGTTTGAAGCCTTCAACTCCATTGCTGCATTTGAACTGAAAGGCAGCAATTCACAGGATGTGGCTGAATCAATCAGACAAATTCAGCAGCATGCGAAGCTGACGGCAAAGTATGTGCTGCCAGTATGAAACAGTTAAAACCCAACTCTAAATACTTGCTTTACGGGCAGGCGCTATCGTTTATGGGAGACTATTGTGTTCTCCCTGCCCTGCTCATTTTGTCTACATATTATCACGATTATTGGGTGACGTCGGGGGTCATCGTGGTCAGAAGCATTCCGATGGTGTTCCAGCCATTTTTGGGGGTTCTGGTCGACCGGTTAGACAGAATTAAGATCATGCTGTGGACGGATATCATCAGGGGCATCATCTTTTTAGGGCTCACATTTCTTCCAAAAGGCGAGTATCCGCTAATTTTTCTGGCCTTGCTGTTTATTTCTTATGGAAGCGGCGTGTTTTTTAATCCGGCCCGTCTCGCTGTCATGTCATCATTGGAATCAGATATTAAAAGCATCAATACGTTATTTGCAAAAGCGACCACCATCTCTATTATCGTCGGGGCAGCTGCCGGAGGGCTTTTTCTGTTAGGCGGTTCTGTAGAGCTGGCTGTTGCCTTTAACGGTGTGACATACTTGATTTCGGCCATTTTTATCAGTCGCATTAAGCTGCAATTCGTGCCGATTCAATCTGAAAACATAAAAGAGGCCTTTCAGTCTTTTAAAGAAGGACTCAAGGAAATCAAAACGAATGCTTTCGTATTAAACGCCATGTTTACGATGATTACGATGGCTTTGCTGTGGGGAATTGTGTACAGCTATTTTCCAATTGTCAGCCGCTTTTTGGGTGACGGGGAAATCGGCAACTTTATTCTCACGTTCTGCATCGGCTTCGGCGGCTTCATCGGAGCGGTGCTTGTCAGCAAATGGGGCTTTAACAACAATAGAGGCCTGACGTACTTTGCCGTTTTATCCATTGTCTCGCTGGCGCTGTTTTTATTCACTCCGATTTTCGCTGTCTCTGTCATCGCCGCAATCCTCTTTTTCATCGCGATGGAATACGGAGAAGTGCTTGCAAAGGTGAAGGTTCAGGAAAATGCGGCGAACCAGATTCAAGGGCGTATTTTTTCGGTGGCGGAAGCGTCGATCGGATTATGCATTTCTGTTGGTTCGATGTTAATCAACGTCTTAAACGCTCCGGTCATTATGGGGCTGATTGTTGTGATCGTAAGCGGATTGTTTTTGCATACGAAGCTCGTCAACAAATCATTTTTGGAACGGGATAACAAAACGGAGCAAAAAGGAGTCTTTTAGATGGAAATAACACCGTCCGACGTCATCAAGACACTTCCAAAGCAAGAGTTTTCACTCGTTTTTCAAAAGGTGAAGGAATTGGAAAAAACGGGGGCCCATATCATTAATCTCGGACAGGGAAACCCTGACCTTCCGACTCCGCCGCATATTGTGGAGGCTTTGCGGGAGGCGTCTCTGAATCCTTCATTTCACGGATACGGCCCATTCAGAGGCTATCCTTTTTTGAAGGAAGCGATCGCTGCTTTCTATAAAAGAGAATACGGGGTGTCAATCAATCCTGAAACGGAAGTTGCGCTCTTTGGCGGCGGAAAAGCCGGCTTGTATGTGCTGACACAATGCCTGCTCAATCCGGGAGACATCGCTTTGGTCCCGAATCCAGGCTACCCTGAATACTTGTCAGGAATTACGATGGCGCGAGCTGAGCTGCACGAAATGCCGCTGTATGAAGAAAATGGCTATCTGCCGGATTTTGAAAAGATCGATCCCGCTGTGCTGGAAAAAGCAAAGCTCATGTTTTTGAACTATCCGAATAACCCGACGGGAGCTGTGGCCGATGCGGCTTTTTATGCAAAAGCGGCTGCTTTTGCGAAAGAGCACAACATCCACTTGATTCATGATTTCGCGTACGGCGCGTTTGAATTTGATAAAAAGCCGGCCAGCTTTCTTGGGGCAGAGGATGCCAAAGTTGTCGGGGCAGAGCTTTATTCGTTTTCAAAAACATTTAACATGGCCGGCTGGAGAATGGCGTTTGCCGTCGGGAATGAAAAGATCATTCAGGCCGTCAATGAATTTCAGGATCATGTATTTGTCGGCATGTTCGGCGGATTGCAGCAGGCGGCGAGTGCCGCTCTTTCAGGAGATCCGGAGCAAACGGAATCCTTGAAACGAATCTACGAGGAACGAATTGGCTTTTTTACGGAGCTGTGTGAAAAGGAACTGGGCTGGAAGATGGAAAAGCCAAAAGGAACGTTTTACGTATGGGCTGAAATTCCGAAAACGTTTGAGACATCTCACCAATTCTCAGATTACTTGCTGGAGCATGCCCATGTCGTTGTCACGCCGGGCGAAATATTCGGAGGCAACGGAAAAAGGCATGTCAGAATATCGATGGTGTCGAAGCAGGAGGATTTGCGGGAATTTGTCATGCGGATTCAAAAGCTGAACCTGCCGTTTTCATCATTACAAGAAGTATCCCGCTAAAAAGCGGGATTTTTTTATATGCTTTTCATGCTGCCGCCATCAGCGGAAATTTGCTGTCCGGTGATATAGGAGGCTTCCTCAGAGGCGAGAAACGCGGCGAGTGCTGCGGTTTCTTCAGCTGATCCGACACGCTTCATCGGAATTCCGGAAGCAATCTGTTCTTCTGCTTCTTGTATGGAAATGCTGTTTTTTTTCATCACATTTTCCACAAATTGATGGTAACGGTCTGTAGCGATAAAACCAGGATTCAGGCAGTTGACAGTAATGTTGTGAGGAGCAAGCTGGATGGAAATATTTTTACTGGCGTTAATTAAAGCGGCATTCATCATACTGTTTGTAAACATATTGGCGCCGGGTTCTTTCCACAGATTTCCGACAATGTTGATGATTCTGCCAAACTCATTTTGTTTCATCAGTGAGGCGGCACGCTTGATAGCGTCAATATAGGCGACGGTTTTCTGTGTAAATGTAGCCGTCATATCCTCTATATTACAATTATCAAATGTGTCAGGCGCGCCGCCCGGGATATTATTAATCAGAACATCAAGCCGTCCGCATTGAGATTCGATTTTTTGAAAAATGTCGGCTCTCGTATGCTGGTCAGACATATCACCCGCAAGGACAATGACACTCGCTTCAGGATGCTTGGCCAAAATGTCTTTTTTGACATGTTCAATATTGTCCAAGTTTCGCGAATTAATGACGACAGAAAAATGCTGGTCTGCTAGCTTTAGAGCAATTGCTTTTCCGATCCCTTGACTGGCTCCCATAATAAATGCGGTTCGTTTTGACAAATAACAGCACCCCTTTGAAAAAATTGGATTATTATCTATATCGTAAGAAAAAACGGAGAAATTAGCAAATTTTATTTAAATTCTGATAATAAGGGACCGAAAAACTCCCGCCGGTTAGGGCGGGAGGAGATATTATACATATAGGAATTGAGGAAGTGTATCAAGCGAAAGGCGGTTGCCGACAAAGAATGAACCGAATTCGCCGTAGCGGGCGCTGACTTCGTCGAAACGCATTTCATACACAAGCTTTTTGAATTGAAGCACATCATCACTGAATAATGTAACGCCCCATTCGTAATCGTCAAAGCCGACTGAGCCGGTGATGATCTGTTTGACTTTGCCTGCATAGCTGCGGCCGATTAAGCCATGGCTTCTCATCAAGTTTCTGCGTTCTTCCATTGAAAGCATGTACCAGTTGTCATTGCCGGATCTTCTTTTATCCATTGGATAGAAGCATATATATTTTGACTCAGGCAGTTCAGGGTAAAGGCGCGCACGCACGTGCGGATTTTCGTAAGGATCGCCGTCGCCGCTTGCCAAGTAGTTGCTCAGCTCTACCACTGATACGTAGGAGTATGCCGGAATGGTGAACTCAGCAAGTCTTGATTTGTTGAATTCGAGCTCAAGTTGATTTAATTCTTCCATTGTAGGGCGAAGAATCATCAGCATAAAGTCAGCTTTTTGGCCGACGATGCTGTAAAGGGTCTGTGATCCTTTTCCTTCTTTTTGGGCTATACCCCACTTTTCAAGCAATCCTGTGAATTCATGTATGATAGATTGGCGCTCATCACTGGACAGCAGCTTCCAGGAAGTCCAGTCCATTGTCCGGAAATCATGAAGCGCATACCAGCCGTCAAGCGTTTTTGCCGCTTCATTCGTCATTTGCTGTTCACTCATTTATCTTCACTCCTATTATCTTTTCATGATTGCCTTCACTATATCATAGTTTATCCGATTCTACTGTGGAGAAACCTTGAACATCCCTTTCGTATAACTCCATAAAAATAAGAGAAGCTATAAGGAAAGAATGAGTCACTTAAATTAATTAGAAAAATAAGATTTTTTTATGAAAGCGCTATAATGAAAGTTGGCTGTTTGAATTTGACTGGAAGAAGAGTATGCTAGTAAAAGAAAGCGTTTTTGTAACATTTTGAGGAGGTTTTATTGTGGCAGATTTATTTTCAACAGTGCAAGAAAAAGTAGCTGGAAAAGACGTTAAAATTGTATTTCCTGAAGGCTTAGACGAGCGTATTTTAGAAGCGGTCAGCAAGCTTGCAGGAAACAAAGTGCTGAATCCGATTGTGATCGGCAATGAAAATGAGATCCAAACAAAAGCAAAAGAACTGAACCTGACGCTAGACGGCGTTGAGATTTATGATCCTCATACATATGAAGGCATGGAAGACCTTGTACAAGCATTCGTAGAACGCCGTAAAGGCAAAGCAACAGAAGAACAGGCTCGAAAAGCGTTATTAGATGAGAACTACTTCGGTACAATGCTGGTGTACAAAGGCCTTGCACACGGACTTGTAAGCGGAGCGGCTCATTCAACAGCCGACACAGTCCGCCCGGCTCTTCAAATCATCAAAACAAAAGAAGGCGTGAAAAAGACTTCCGGCGTGTTCATCATGGCTCGTGGAGAAGAGCAATATGTATTCGCGGATTGCGCGATCAACATTGCGCCTGATAGCCAAGATCTTGCCGAGATTGCGATCGAAAGTGCCAATACGGCAAAAATGTTCGACATTGAGCCTCGCGTGGCAATGCTCAGCTTCTCTACAAAGGGCTCAGCAAAATCTGATGAAACAGAAAAAGTTGCGGATGCGGTGAAAATTGCGAAAGAAAAAGCACCTGAACTGACACTTGACGGCGAATTCCAATTCGATGCTGCATTTGTTCCATCTGTAGCTGAGAAAAAAGCGCCGGATTCCGAAATCAAAGGGGATGCTAACGTATTCGTATTCCCAAGCCTTGAAGCAGGAAACATCGGCTATAAAATCGCTCAGCGTTTGGGCAACTTTGAAGCGGTAGGACCAATCCTGCAAGGTTTGAATATGCCTGTAAACGACCTTTCAAGAGGATGTAACGCTGAAGATGTTTACAATCTCGCATTAATTACAGCGGTGCAAGCACTGTAAGAAAAATGAAGACGATGGCAGCTCTCTTCCGGAGGGCTGCCTTTTTTGCGTCTCCGTATAGCCTTCTTTACCAAGACAGATGATATGAGTACAATAAAGAAAACTGATCATAATCATATATTTTATTAATGACAGGGGTGGGGTTTTTGTATTACGACGTGCTGAAAACGTTTATAGCGGTAGTAGAAGAAAAAAACTTCACAAAAGCGGCGGAAAAGCTGATGATCTCCCAGCCCAGCGTCAGTCTCCATATCAAAAATCTTGAGAAAGAATTTCAAACGGCTCTCTTGAACCGGTCGCCAAAACACTTTACGACAACGCCGACAGGAGACATTTTGTATCAAAGAGCAAAGCAAATGGTATTTCTCTACGAGCAAGCAAAGGCTGAAATCTATGCCCATCATCACTATGTGAAGGGCGAATTGAAAATTGCTGCCAGCTTTACGATCGGAGAGTATATTCTTCCGCCGCTCTTAGCCCAGCTGCAAAAGCTGTATCCAGAGCTGAACCTCGATGTCATGATTGGCAATACGGAGGAGGTCAGCGAGCGTGTGCGGATGCTTCAGGCTGATATCGGGCTGATTGAAGGACATACAAACGAAAACGAGCTGGAAATTGAGCCGTTCATGGAAGATGAAATGTGCATTGCCGCGCCGAATCAGCATCCGCTGGCAGGACGAAGAGATATTTCGATCAGCGATTTGCAAAACGAAGCATGGGTAACAAGAGAGAAAGGCTCCGGGACGAGAGAATATCTCGATCATGTGCTCAGCTCAAACGGGCTGCGGCCGAAGTCGATGTTCACCATCAGCAGCAATCAAGGAGTAAAAGAAGCGGTGATCAGCGGCATGGGGCTGTCGGTTCTATCCAGAAGCGTGCTGCATAAGGATTTGATTCACCGTGAAATTTCTATTCTTCATATAAAAGATTTCTCGTTAAAGCGCAAGCTGTCTTACATTCATTCTCCTCTCATGGAGAATACAAAAAACAAAGAAATTTTTATTACGATGCTGAAAAGCAATTATCAATCACAGCGGCTGAAATGATATAATAGTTTTCGTTCATAAGCCTAACATGAAAGGGTTTTACATAGATGGCAAACCAACCGATTGATTTACTGATGCAGCCGACATGGAGAGTCATTGACCAATCCAGTCTCGGCCCTTTATTTGATGCGAAGCAGTCCTTCGCAATGGATGATACGCTGTGCATGTCCGTCGGAAAAGGCGTGTCGCCGGCGACAGCGCGCTCATGGGTTCACCACGATACAATTGTCCTTGGAATACAGGATACGCGCCTCCCGTTTTTGCAGGACGGTATCACCTTCCTGGAAAATGAAGGATACCGTGTGATTGTACGCAATTCCGGCGGTCTTGCCGTCGTTTTGGATGAAGGCGTTTTAAATATTTCTCTCATATTCGAGGACGAAAAGAAAGGCATCGATATAGACAAAGGATATGAAGCGATGGTTGAGCTGATGAAACGGATGCTAAAGCCGTACAACGCAAAGATCGAAGCCTATGAAATTGAAGGGTCCTATTGTCCCGGCAGCTATGACCTTAGCATAAATGGCAAAAAATTCGCCGGCATCTCTCAAAGGCGCGTTCGCGGCGGAGTCGCTGTTCAAATTTATCTCTGCGCGGATAAAAGCGGCAGTGAAAGAGCTGATTTGATCAGACGATTCTACCAAGCAGCGCTGAAGGACAAACAAAACGATAAAAAAGGTGTCTATCCGGAGATACGTCCGGAAACGATGGCGTCCTTAAGTGAGCTGCTGCAAACAGACATCTCCGTACAAGACTTAATGTTCGCTTTACTGACAGAATTAAAAGCGTTAAGCACCCATCTTTACTCAGCCGGACTGTCCATTGATGAGGAAATGGAATTTGAGAAAAACCTCGTCCGGATGGCTGAGCGGAATGCAAAGGTATTTGGGTGAACGTTCTTCGCATGCCAGCTGTATGGCCGGCATGCATTTTTTATATCAAGCGGTATTTTATCCCCAACAATCTTATTTTCAGATAAATCCTTCTTACATTCAGATAACCCTGTCAAAACGAAAAACGATAAAATGACATCAGCATCCATATACAAAGGGGAGAGGCAGATGAAAGGGAATGTTTACAGCCTGTTTGTGCTGATCGCGGCTTTCTTCTGGGGAACCACGGGAACCGTGCAGGCGATGGCTCCAGAAAGCTCCACACCGCTGGCATTCGGAGCGTTCAGATTATTAATAGGAGGAAGCGCCATGCTGCTTGCGGTTTGGATCAGCCGGGAGCTTCACGTGAAAAATTGGTCATGGCCGCTCGTGTTAGCGGCAGCGGTTTGTATGGCGTGTTATCAGCCGCTGTTTTTCACAGCCGTTAAAGAAACAGGAATCGCTGTGGGGACTGTAATTGCGATCGGCAGTGCGCCTATCATTGCCGGAAGCATGGAGTGGGCCATATTGAAAAAACGTCCGCGAAACTCTTGGTGGATCGCGACTGTACTGGCTTTAGCCGGTTGCTGGCTCCTGTTTTCCGACGGTTCGAATGTTCGGATTGATGTTACTGGCGTTCTTATGGCGCTCGGAGCGGGTGCTTCTTTTGCGGGCTATACGCTTATCAGTAAAGCGATGATGAAAAACCAGCCTCCGCGAGCGACTTCCGCCGTTGTCTTTATGATCAGTGCCATTCTGCTGACGCCGCTTTTATGGCAGTCAGATATCTCGTGGATATTGACCCCGAGAGGATTGGGAACGAGTCTTTACATCGGTCTAATAGCAACATGTGCCGCATACTTCTTGTTTGTGAAAGGCCTTACGGGGGTTCCGGCCTCGGCGGCGGTCACGCTGTCTTTAGCTGAACCGCTGACGGCCTCATTGCTGGGCGTGTTTTTCATAGGGGAAATGCTTTCATTTTCCTCGTGGCTCGGCATTACACTGATGATGCTTGGGCTTCTGGTCATTTCCGCTGCGCCTCGGAAACAAAAAACGGCCGAGGCGGCTCACATGTCTTAATAGATTCGCATAAGCTTGGCCTCATTTTACAAGAATAGCGGAGCCAGCTGCAAAATAATAAAATCCTGTTTTCTCAATGGAAAAGGGGATTTTGTACATGGAGAAAATCCCAAAACCAGTTGCTGTTTTGGGATTTTTCTAACTTACTCTGCCATTTTTTCTAAATTGCCGTTTCGGTCCATTTTGAAGGACGGAGAGGCATGTTCATCTTCTTCAAATAAAACTAGCTTTCTGGCTCTATTCATAATTTTCACCAAGGTTTCATAATCTTCTTGGATCGTTTTTTGGTCTTTTTCAAGCTTTTGTACTTCTGCCTCAAGCTGTTCCGTTTTGCTTTGCAATTCCTGATTTTCTTTCTTTAAACGCTCATTTTCCATTTTTAATGCCGATGATTGCTCATTATTGCCTTCGTAATTCTGCAGGAAGCGGATCACATCATTCATCGTCATCGTCATCTCAGGCGCGGCTGCAGGCGTTTGGGGAGACAATAAGTGTGATAGACTAGCTAACTCTTCCTTAAAGCTTTCATCCACAAAAGGCATGTGTTCGCCTGACATTAAAGGCTGCTGCTCATTTTCAGCTGCTGGTGCGTCTGTTTTAACAGGCTCCTCTGCAGCGGTTTCTTGAATGATTTCAGGATCAACCGCAGGAGGCTGATATAATAGCCTTTTTTTCGCAGGCTGCCCGTTTCCGAGCGCTCTCATCCGCTGTTTTCGCTGTTTTTTCGCAAGTTGAAGCGCTTTTTCATATTGATGGCGGACTACCGCGTTCCATCTGAATCCGCAGGCTGCAGATGTCCGGTTTAATTTATCTCCGACTTCTTCAAAGGCGTTCAGCTGAGTGCTGCCCTCCCTCACATGCCGAAGCACTGTTTCGGCTAAAAGCAGATCGTTTTCCTCTGACCAAGCGTCTTGTCGCTGTTTTGTCATTTATCTCAACTCCCATTTTTCTTTTCATGGTATTAGAATGTCCAGTTTGGAAAATATTTATACAAGTTGGCTGAAAGAATAGGAGATACGAAGGATGGAGCGGCTTGCAGGAACAGTCGAATCCTTGTAAAATGAAGAGTGATGTGATTTTTTTTGAAAAGCGATTTTAGGTTATTCACATAGATGAACATAGAAATGAAGGGAAGCGTACGTCATGGCTAATGAATTTCGAGTGTGTGATGATTGCCAAGCCACTAATATCAAAACATTGCTGCCGCGTTTAAAAGAAGTGGACCCGGACGCAAAGGTTGAGGTAGGATGCCAATCTTATTGCGGACCCGGACGGAAAAAATCATTTGCTTTTGTGAACAATCGCCCGCTGTCAGCTCCGACAGAGGATGAGCTGATTGACAAAGTAAAAAAGAAAATAAAAAAGTAAAAACATATTTTTTCATAGCCTCGGCCCTCAGGTCAGGCTTTTTTGCTTCACATAACGTGTTTTTCGTAAAGATGGAACAAATCGCCGGGCAAATTCAAGGATGTTTTCAAAGAATAGAGTCGATATAATAGAAACACGGCTAAAAAAAAGAGGGAATGACGATGGCGTATCCAAATGGAAAATTATCAGAAGAAAAAGTGTTTAAAGATCCGGTGCACCGCTATGTTCATGTTCGGGACAAGCTGATATGGGATTTGATCGGAACCCGCGAATTTCAGCGTCTCCGCAGAATTAAGCAGCTTGGCACGACGTATTTGACGTTCCACGGCGCTGAGCATAGCCGGTTCAACCATTCTCTCGGTGTCTATGAAATTGTCAGGAGAATGGTTGATGACGTCTTTAAAGGCCGCCCTGAATGGGATGACAGTGAGCGCGAACTCTGTTTGGCTGCGGCGCTGCTTCATGATCTCGGGCACGGGCCGTTCTCGCATTCATTTGAAAAAGTCTTTCACCTTGACCACGAAGATTTTACAAGAGGTATCATTTTGGGGGACACGGAGGTCAATCAGGTGCTCAGAAAGGTGAGCCCGCGTTTCCCGCAGGATGTTGCTGAAGTCATTGCCAAAACATATAAAAACAAGCAAGTGGTCAGCCTGATTTCTAGTCAGATAGACGCAGACCGCATGGATTACCTGCAGCGCGACGCATATTATACGGGCGTCAGCTACGGCCATTTTGATATGGAGCGGATTCTTCGGGTGATGCGCCCGCGCGAGGATCAGATCGTCATTAAAGAAAGCGGGATGCACGCTGTCGAAGACTATATCATGAGCCGCTACCAAATGTACTGGCAGGTGTATTTCCATCCAGTGACAAGAAGCGCAGAGGTTATTTTAACGAAGATTCTTCACAGGGCGAAGCAGCTGCACGATGAAGGCTATGTCTTCACTCACGCTCCGGTTCATTTCTATTCTATTTTTGAAGGGAAATTGACCCTGGAGGATTATGTGAAGCTGGATGAATCTATTATTTTGTATTACTTCCAGGCCTGGGAGGATGAAGAAGACGCAATTTTATCCGATTTGTGCCGCAGATTCATTAACCGCCAGCTGTTCCAATACGTTGAATTCAATCCGAATGAAGAAATGTCGGCTTATTTTGAGCTGACTTCATTGTTCAAAGAGGCGGGAATCGATCCGAGCTATTATTTGGTCGTCGATTCTTCTTCAGATCTGCCATACGATTTTTACCGTCCTGGAGAAGAAGAGGAGCGTCTGCCGATCCATCTCTTGACGCAAAGCGGCCAAATTAAAGAGCTGTCCAGACAGTCGGCTATTGTGGAATCCATCTCCGGGAAAAGGCGGACGGACCACAAGCTGTACTATCCGAAGGACCTGATTTGTGACGGCTCTGAACATCCGGAAGCGAAAATGAAAATCCGGCAGCTGCTGGGACTGACATAGAAATTGGAAAGAAGGAAAAAGGAGATGTCGGGAATTTGTTGAAAGAACATGCAAAACTGATGAAGGTGTTCTCGGATTCTGGAGAAATCATCGGGCGGAAGAAGCTGCAGAAAATGATTTATATTGCAAAGAAAATGCAGTTTCCTTTCTATGAGAAATATGATTTTCACTTTTACGGACCGTATTCAGAGGAACTGACGCTCCAGATTGAAGAGCTGTGCAATCTTGGATTTCTGCATGAAGTGAAGGAAAAAAAGGGCGGCTACTTTCAATACCGTTATTCGCTGACTGAGACAGGCTCCGCATTTTTAGACCATGCTGATCTGGATATGCCCGATATCAAAGGCTATATCGACAGTGTAAACAGCCGTTCATCACGGTTTTTAGAGCTGGTTTCCACGATCCTTTACTTTGACGGGCTTGAGGCCGAGGAAAAGAAAGAAAAAGTCTTTACAATCAAAAGCAAACAAAAATATACAAATGAAGAATATGACGAAGCGCTTCAATACATAGAAGAACTGAAGCAGATTTGTTAACCATACCAAGCAAAAGAAATGCTCCGTTTCTTTTGCTTTTTTTTAACAGAACAAATTGCGGTTTCTGAAAATGTATTGTAAAATATATGAAATCATCAAACAATCAGTAATGTATACAGGCACTGATAAGGACACGAGATGCTTTTTACGGTTTCCAGAGAGGGAAGGACAGCTGAGATCTTCCTAACGCAGGGGAAGCAGCTTACCGCCTTTGAGCCGTATCGGGGAAATCGAGTATCTGATACCGTCATGCTGCGTTACAGCACCTTAAAGCCGATACACCATGTGTGTTGATCGGGAATTTGGGTGGAACCACGGATGATAAACACATTCGTCCCTTTTAGAGGGATGGGTGTGTTTTTTTATGAACTAAATACATGCGATGAAAAGGACATGAATGATCATTACGGTTTTCAGAGAGGGAAGGAAAGGTGAGAGCTTCCCAGCTTAGGATGATCATTTACCACCTTGGAGCAGCATTGGGGAACTGAAGTATCCAATGCCGTCTATGCTGCGTTACAGCACCGAGCCGATAAACAAAGCGTTTGTCGGGAATTTGGGTGGAACCACGGGTACATCACACACTCGTCCCTTTTAGAGGGATGGGTGTGTTTTTTTATGAATTGAATACATGCGATGAAAAGGACATGAATGATCGTTACGGTTTTCAGAGAGGGAAGGAAAGGTGGGAGCTTCCCAGCTTAGGATGATCATTTACCACCTTGGAGCAGCATTGGGGAACTGAAGTATCCAATGCCGTCTATGCTGCGTTACAGCACCGAGCCGATAAACAAAGCGTTTGTCGGGAATTTGGGTGGAACCACGGGTACATCACACACTCGTCCTTTACAGCGGGACGGGTGTGTTTTTTATATCCAACAATGATGAAGGAGTGTTTAAAAATGAGTAAACATGTACACATTCAGCTTCCGGACGGACAGATCAAGGAATATCCGAAAGGCATCACAATCAAAGAAGCGGCTGGTTCTATCAGTTCCAGTCTGCAAAAGAAGGCGGCTGCGGGCCAGGTCAATGGCAAGCTCGTTGATCTCAGCTTTAAGCTGGAGGAGGATGCTGAGCTTTCGATTGTCACACTTGATTCCCAAGAAGGCTTGCAGGTGCTTCGCCACACATCAGCGCACGTACTGGCCCAAGCAGTGAAACGTCTGTACGGAGAAGTGTCATTGGGGATAGGTCCAGTGATTGAAGACGGCTTCTACTATGACATGAAGCTGGAGCAAAGCTTGACATCAGGAGACTTAGAGGCCATCGAAAAAGAAATGAAGAATATTATAAATGAGAACCTTGAAATCAAACGAATTGAGGTTTCTTACGAAGAGGCTGAAGAGCTGTTTGCCAAAAAAGGCGAGCCGTTTAAGCTGGAGATGTTGAAGGATATTCCGCGCGGAGAGGATATCACGCTGTATCAGCAGGGAGAATTCGTTGACCTGTGCCGCGGGCCGCATCTTCCTTCCACAGGAATGATCAAGGCGTTCAAACTGACAAGAGTATCGGGCGCTTATTGGCGCGGAGACAGCGAGAATGAAGTCCTGCAGCGGGTGTACGGGGTTGCGTTTCAAAAGAAAAAAGATCTCGATGCGCATCTGCATACGCTGGAAGAAGCGGCAAAACGAGACCATCGCAAGCTGGGCAAACAATTAGAGCTGTTTATGTTTTCTGAAGAAGCGCCGGGGATGCCGTTTTATTTGCCAAAAGGGCAGATTATCCGCAATGAGCTGGAACGCTTCTCGCGTGAGCTGCAAACAAAGGCTGGCTACGAGGAGGTGCGTACGCCATTTATGATGAATCAGCGGTTATGGGAGCAGTCAGGCCACTGGGATCATTATCGCGACAATATGTATTTTTCAGAAGTGGATGATACAAGATTCGCAATGAAGCCGATGAATTGTCCCGGACATATGCTCATCTTTAAAAACAGCCTGTATTCGTATCGGGATCTGCCGATTCGCATGGCGGAATTCGGCCAGGTGCATCGCCATGAATACAGCGGTGCTTTAAACGGAATGCTTCGCGTCCGGACGTTCTGCCAAGATGACGCCCATATCTTCGTTCGAGAGGATCAGATTGAAAGTGAGATCAAAGAAGCGATCCGGCTGATTGATGAGGTATATCGTACTTTTGGCTTCGAGTATTCAGTCGAACTCTCGACTCGCCCGGAAGATTCATTAGGCGATGACAGCCTTTGGGAAGCGTCGGAACGTGCCTTAGCATACGTCCTTGAGGAGCTTAACCTGTCTTATGAGGTTAATAAAGGCGACGGGGCGTTTTACGGGCCGAAAATTGATTTTCACATAAAAGATGCCCTGAAACGAAGCCACCAATGCGCGACAATACAGCTTGATTTTCAAATGCCGGAAAAATTTGATTTAACATATATCAATGAACACAATGAAAAAGTTCGTCCTGTTGTCATACACAGAGCGGTATTCGGCTCGATCGACCGCTTCTTCGGCATTTTAATCGAGCATTTCGGCGGGGCATTCCCAGTCTGGCTTGCACCGATCCAGGTTCAAATCATTCCGGTTTCGCACGTTCACTGGGACTATTGCAGAAAGGTGCAGGCAGAGCTGAAGCGGCTGGGAATAAGAGCCCGCATTGATGAGCGTAATGAGAAACTGGGCTACAAAATCAGAGAGTCGCAGGTGCAGAAAATCCCGTACGTGCT
The DNA here is from genome assembly GCF_958411575.1 of uncultured Bacillus sp. Lineage (NCBI taxonomy): Bacteria > Bacillati > Bacillota > Bacilli > Caryophanales > Bacillaceae > Bacillus > uncultured Bacillus sp. The sequence continues at coordinate 393,819 of NZ_CATYRA010000001.1, read as the reverse complement.
GGTGCTCGGGGATCATGAAGAGCAGAAAGACGCGGTAAACGTCCGCCAATTCGGAGATCAGCTGATTGAACACGTCCCTTTTCAGACGTTTAAAGATAAACTAGTTAAACAGGTGAAAAATCGAAGTATCTAGGAGAAAAGCTGTGAATTCTCATTTTGCTTTTTTGACTTTCCCTATCCGGAATCAGTAAAATAATAAGTAAATCATATCGTTCGTATGTTATGAATGCATCTCGAAATGGGGAAATCTACATGGACCATGACAAACTGGAAGCAAATATGCTGGATCACGCACTTACAAAATACTTGAAAAGCACGAAACTATTGGATGAAGCCACCGTTCCGAAACATGTGAATAATGTAAGAGGATTTATTCTGCGGATTATATACAGACATGGGAGCTGCACCATAAAGGATATTCTGAAGGAGGTCACACTCTCTCCCTCTGCCACAACCACTGCTCTGAATCATTTAGAACAGGAGGGGTTTATTGAAAGATCGAGAAATAACAATGACCGCCGTACTGTATGGATTACGCTTTCTGAATCGGGCCGGGGAACAGCTGAACAAATGATCGAAAACCGACAGCAGCTGATTGACGGCATGTTTGAACGTTTAACAATCGAAGAGAAAAAGACGTTCTTAGCGATTATAGAGAAGCTGACCCAATAGGGATAGAAAAAGCCGGTGCGCGAAGCGCCGGCTTTATAAGAGATTATTCCATATCGCTCAGGCGTTTGCCTGCGACGGCATAATGATCTTTTCTCATTTCTTCTATAAATACAACAATTTTTTCTTCAGAAGCACCGGTTGTTTCCTTTACGGCTTCTGTTACTTTCTCGACAAGATTGCGTTTTTGCTCGTCTGTACGGCCTTCGAGCATTTTGACGGTTACGTATGGCATGGGTGCTGAATCCTCCTTTATCTCGTTTCCTCTCTTTAGAAAAAGAGGCTTCTTATAGTATACTGAATAAAGTAAATTCTTGCATTTTTAGAAAGAGGGATATCTCACTTGGACCGTTTTTTATATTATCCGTTATCTTTAATGCCATACCTCGTCATCACGTTAATTGTGTCGTTTACGGTGCATGAGCTTGCCCACGCTTATGTCGCATACAAGTTCGGTGACGATACGGCGAAAAAACAAGGAAGACTGACACTCAATCCCATTAAACACCTTGATCCTTTCGGAACCATTTTGATTCTGGTGGCCGGCTTCGGATGGGCGCGCCCTATTCCCGTCAATCGCCGCTTCTTTAAGAAACCTCGGCTTGCCGGCGTGCTTGTATCTATTGCCGGACCCGTCAGTAACCTGATTCTTGCGTTTATCGGTTTCTTTTTGTTAGTGTTGATGCATGCATACGGAATGGAGCTGCTTGCGGCATTCAGCACGGGACTTGATCAGTTCTTTTCCATTTGGATACAGCTGAATCTTGTTTTGTTTTTATTTAATCTGCTGCCGCTTCCTCCGCTCGATGGCTATCGAATAATCGAAGATCTTGTTCCGCCGGGGGTGCGTGCCAAGATGACGCAGGCGGAGAACTACGGCTTTATCGTCTTTTTGGTTCTGTTTGTGACACCGCTTGGATCTTACGTGCTTTGGCCACTGCTAAATGCCGGAAGAGATCGGATTTTACAGCTGTTTTCAGCGATATTTCAACCGCTTTTGTAGGAGGTAGAACTCATGGAAGAAAAAAAGAAAAAATCAATCGGGTTTAATATTATCAAAAGTGATCCGACAGACGGACACGGCGGTTTCGGCGTAGGGGCACTCAGCCTCGATAACATTTCCCCTGTATTCGTCGATGTAGAGGAAAAAGAAGCGTTCGTTGACATCGGTGCCATGCACGCCCGCAGCACCGTTGAAAAAGGAATTAAATTTCTGCCGAATAAAGAAGAAGTTCCAAACGGCAAACCATACTGGCTTGTATGGGTGACGATTGACAGAAGAGAAGAGGGGCCTTATTACGCGGGCGTGACAGCTTGTGAACTGACGGTCGACAGAAGCATCAGAAGAGGCTACAAATCGCTGCCTGAGCATGTGAATCTAATGGATAAATCAATGAAACGAAAAATTATCATTGATAAAATGGACGACAGCTCGAAGCGTGTGCTCGGCGAGTTTCTGAAAAATCATGATCAGGGCCTATGGGACCGGTCCTCAGATGAATTAAAAACAGGCCTGCTTCCGGAAGACAATTAATTTGTGAACTTTCTGTGAACTTTTAGAATATTTGAACTATTTTTCGTAAACATTGAGTAAACTGGTGATACAGAAATAGGACATGGAAAATCCCGAGCCGAACCAAGACTCGGGGTTTTTCATTTTTAAGTGTAAGATGATGTATGAAACCATTCGAGTCGGTGATTCGGAGATTAAAGCCGACGTCGAAGAAATGAGAATTCACCACTTTATCTTCGAAGGATTCCCGAAACTGATTGTTCAGCTCCATTGCGTAACATTGCTTCCATCGATGATGAAGGAACCAACGAATAACCCGCCTCCGAGGAGACGGGTTATTTTCAATGATTTCGCCCCAGCCATTTGTCCCACCACTTTTTCGGTGAAGCAGGCTTCTCTTTGACTGGATGCAGGTCTTTTGTTTGTTTTGCTGGTTCTGCCCCATAGCATACGTTTGATGGCTCAGTGCCTTTCACAAAATACGTGTAGTGCTTGGCTGCACAGCCGGGGCCAGATGTGTAGCCTGTTGCCGGATCAATGTACACGCCGGTTACGCCTTTTGGCGGTTTGAATGCAGTTTCCGGTTCTCCTTTGAGCGCATCCTCCATGAAGTCAGCCCAAATCGTTTTGGCATAGCTTTTTTCTTCGACCGAGTCGATGGTGCTGTTTTTATCATAGCCCGTCCAAACACCTGCGGCCAGCTTCGGATTGAAACCAATCATCCAGCTGTCTGCGCTTGTGGTTCCTGATTTTCCCGCATACGTTCTTGTCAGGCGGTTGGCGATCGTCCGTCCGGTTACCGACGTATAGCCGTTTAAATCCGGATCAAACATGCCTGTCATCATACTCGCCGTGACAAAAGCGGCTTTTTCATCGAGCACTTGTTTATGCTGATTCGGGTTTTCATACAGCACATGTCCCGCTGCGTCCGTGACCCTCGAAATAAAGGTCGGTTCGATTTGCTTCCCGCCATTTGCAAGTATGGCATAGGCATTGACCATCTCAATCGGGCGCACGGGTTCGGTACCAAGCGCCAGAGACGGCAGTGCTTGAAGCTGCGCAGTGATGCCGAATTCCTTTGCCGCCTGTACGAGCTTGTTCATGCCGAGAAAGAGATGTGTTTTCACAGCGTAAATGTTGTCGGAAAGCGCCAGCGCCTGCAAAAGTGTAATCGGCTTGTTGGCGTAGTATCCGTTATAGTTGCTTGGAGAATAGGTTTCTCCTTTTGCATCAATTTGAAACTCGGTTTCTTCGCTTTTCATCAAAGTGACTGGCGTAAATCCGCTCTGGATCGCTTTATAGTACAGTAACGGCTTGATCGTCGAAGCAGGCTGGCGTTTCGCCTGTGTCGTCCGGTCAAACGGGCTTTTATGATAATCCCTGCCACCGACAAGAGCGAGAACGTTTCCTGTGCGGGGATCAATGGCTGAAAACCCGACTTGAATGTCAGAGCCGGCGTTGACGGTTTCGGTAATGGTCTCCTCGGCGATCCGCTGCATCCGTTTATCTACTGTCGTATAGACGTTTAACCCGCTCGTTTCAATTTGCTCCCGCGTCATGCCGAGCTTTTTCTCCAGCTCTCTCATCGCATTGTCATAGAAATAAGGGGCCTTTCTCTTGGAAACTTGTTTATTCAAAGGCTGATAAGAAAGAGGTTCTTTCATCAGTTCATCCGCTTTCCTATGGCTGATCATCCGCTGCTTTTCCATCATCCGCACAATCGTTTTCTGGCGCTCCTTGGCCTTCGTTTCATTGACATACGGCGAGTAGCCGGAAGGGCCTTTCGGGATTCCCGCCAATAACGCGGCCTCCGCATCTGTCAGGTTTTTCGCATGCTTGCCGAAATACAGGCGGGAAGCGGCTTCAATGCCGTAGGCGCCGTGGCCGTAGTAAATCGTATTTAAATAGCCTTCTAATATCTCGTCCTTAGAATAGTTCTGTTCCAGACGAATTGTGTAGAACGCCTCATTCCATTTCCGTTTCCACGTTTTATCGTGTTCAAGGTATAAGTTTCTCGCATATTGCTGGGTGATGGTGCTTGCGCCCTGAACCTTGGCAAATGCTTTCAGATCAGCAAGCGCCGCACCGGCCATGCGTTTATAATCAAAGCCGTGATGATCGTAGAAATTTTGGTCTTCAACCGCCACTGTCGCTTTTACAATCGTCGGATTCATGTCCTTTAAGGGGACCCAATAGCGCTTTTCGCCGTAATTCGTTTCCCCGAGCTTTGAGCCGTCACTCGCATACAAAATCGTGGATTGCGGCACTTGCACGGAGGGAGCGCCCTGGTATTTGGCTATCAAAATGACAGTCATAAACACAGCAGCTGCCGCTAAGGCCGCCAAAGCCCCTAAAAAGATAAAGGCGCGAACGGTTTTCAGCGTCAGTCTCAGCCGTTTATTTGTCATTGCATCCACAACGGGTTCCCCCTTTTTTTATGTTTCTACTATTATGAGAAAAAAAGATCATTTTTAAACATCGAAGAACAGGACGTATCTTTACTTTTTCCCCGCCATCCTCTATACTTTTTCCTTAGGTGAAAATGAGATTTCAACCGAGAATAAAAGCTGATAAGACGCTTACAATAAATGAATACAGCCTTGAAAGGGAGATGACAATTGAGCGAACTTTGGTACACAGAGAAGCAGACAAAAAACTTTGGCATTACGATGAAGGTTAACAAAACGTTACATACAGAACAAACGGAGTTTCAGCATTTAGAAATGGTGGAAACAGAAGAGTTCGGCAACATGCTGTTTTTGGACGGCATGGTGATGACATCTGAAAAAGACGAATTCGTATATCACGAAATGGTGGCGCATGTCCCATTATTTACGCACCCAAATCCGGAGCACGTTCTTGTAGTCGGCGGCGGTGACGGCGGCGTCATCAGAGAAATCCTGAAGCATCCGAGCGTAAAAAAAGCGACACTTGTTGATATTGACGGCAAGGTTATCGAATACTCTAAAAAGTTCCTTCCTTCTATCGCAGGAAAACTGGATGATCCACGCGTTGACGTGCAGGTGGATGACGGATTTATGCACATTGCGAAATCTGAAAATCAATATGACGTGATCATGGTAGATTCAACTGAACCTGTCGGACCGGCTGTAAACCTGTTTACAAAAGGATTCTATGCGGGAATCGCGAAGGCGCTGAAAGAAGACGGTATTTTCGTCGCTCAGACGGACAACCCATGGTTTACACCGGAATTAATCACAAATGTACAGCGCGACGTGAAGGAAATCTTCCCGATTACGAAGCTGTATACGGCGAACATTCCGACATACCCAAGCGGTTTGTGGACATTTACAATCGGTTCGAAAAAATATGATCCGCTTGCAGTGGAAGATAGCCGTTTCTTCGAAATTGATACGAAATATTACACAAAAGATATTCATAAAGCGGCATTTGTTCTGCCGAAATTTGTGAGTGACCTGATTAAATAATGTTGGTATGGCGCAGGAGCGAATCTTGCGCTTTTTTACAGGAAAGCGAGGGTATAATAGATGAGATTTGATGAAGCTTATTCCGGAAAAGTATTTATTGCGAGCCGTCCCGAGTGGGAGGGGGCGGACGCCATCCTTTACGGCATGCCGATGGACTGGACGGTCAGCTATCGCCCGGGCTCACGCTTTGGCCCAGGCAGAATTCGCGAGGTGTCAATCGGCCTTGAAGAATACAGTCCGTATTTAGACCGTGATCTGGCCGACCTGAACTTCTTTGACGCCGGCGACATTCCACTGCCGTTCGGAAATCCGCAGCGAAGCCTTGATATGATTGAGGAATATGTGGACAGCATTTTAGAAAAAGGGAAGTTCCCAATGGGCATGGGCGGGGAGCACCTCGTGTCATGGCCTGTCATTAAAGCAATGCACAAGAAATACCCAGACCTTGCGATTATCCATTTTGACGCACATACAGATCTTCGCGTTGATTATGAGGGAGAACCGCTTTCTCACTCCACGCCGATCCGCAAAGCGGCAGAATTGATCGGACCGAACAATGTATATTCATTCGGAATCCGTTCCGGCATGAAAGAAGAGTTTGAATGGGCGAAGCAAAACGGCATGCACATTTCAAAATTTGAAGTGCTTGAACCACTGAAAGAAGTGCTTCCGAAGCTGGCGGGCCGTCCGGTATATGTCACAATCGACATTGACGTATTAGACCCTGCACACGCACCGGGAACAGGAACGGTTGACGCAGGGGGCATCACGTCTAAAGAACTGCTTGCATCCGTCCATGAAATTGCGCGCTCAGAAGTAAACGTGAAGGGCGCTGATTTAGTGGAAGTCGCACCGGTGTATGACCACTCAGAACAAACGGCTAACACAGCCAGCAAAATCATCCGTGAAATGCTGCTTGGGTTTGTGAAATAAGAAAACATCCAGATCTTGTCTGGATGTTTTTTTATTCCCAGCCTTTACAAACATTTACCCACTCTTTTGAGAAAGAAAATTGGGATAACTCCGAGGATGTTAATTCAATAATTGGGCAAGGAGGGGACAAAATACCGCCGATAGATCGGCGGTTAAATCATTCCTCGCTGTGCAACTTCAATTTGGTGGGTAGGTGCATTTGCAATATTTGTTGCGATGAAAACAGTGCTTAGGGCCAGACAAGAGAGTAATAGTTTAGACTTCAATTTCATACAATCTCACTCCTCCTTGAATAAGTTGCCTTACTTGTTCCACCTTCAGGAAATAAGCAGAAGCTTTTTGAAAATTTTCACGTTCATGATAATATTTTGCCACATCAAGAGCGAAATCTTCAAGATCAGCATACAACATTTTACTTTCGAGGAAATCAAAGAACCTTTGAATTGCTTCTTCATCAGGGCCTGATAAGTATAAAGATTTCAAAAATTCAAACTCTGATAAATAGATTGAATCTCCGGCCTTTTGAGAATAAGCCATTCCCTTACTATGATATGCATGGGCTTTATCCATTTTTCCCAATTTATAATGAATTTGTGTAATTAAAAAATAGGCTTGGGGCAGGGAAGGAAGAATGTTAGATTCCTCAAAAACAGCTATTGCTCTTTTGAAATATGTTACGGCATCCTCATATTGGCTTTGGCTGTTTTTACAAAGCCCGATGTTGTACAATGTTCTCCCCATTAATTGGGGCTGATTCTCAGCTTTCGCCATAGAGTAAGCTTTTTTAAAATGTGAGATGGCATCCTCATATTGTTTTAAATCTAAGAAATTGGTAGCAAATAAAGAATGACACTGCAGCAATCTTATATTGTAAGCTTCATGTTCTTTGTATATTTCATATGCCTGCCGTGCATAGTCCATTGAAAAATACGTTTGTTTCATATAGTAATAAGATTCAGACATCTTAAAGAAAAACTCTGCCTTCTCTATTCGATCCTTAACAAATATCAACTTGCTTTCGGCCTTTTTAAAAAATTTAATAGCCGACAGATATTCCCGCTGGTCTAGCTCATACATGCCTCTGAAGAAATTAAAGTAATAATCAAGGACTCCAGTTAAACGAGCCTGTTTTTTATCAATCTCAAGCAGCAAATCTGACAATCTCGGCTGTTCCTCGATCCGCATTTTCTCTAGTGGTTCAAGGTACTCAAGCATCAGGTTGTGCCGGAATTCCATCAGTGAATAGTACAAATGAAGATCTTGGTCTTCTTCCATTTGATCCAGCTCTTGTTTGATTTCTCTTCGCAAATATTCTGCATCGGGTATGCTGAATCGGCGTATGTACATATACCATTCGTTAATCTTTTCTCCGACGGAAGAAGAAGATATGACACCTGTCACGTTTGCAAATCCCTCCCTTCATTATTCTATATATGTCATATTTTATCATCATCATTCTTGTGAGAAGCGCAAAAAAACCGCAATCTTTTCTTTCGTTACACCGCATTAGTGGAAATATTTTCGAAAACCGCTTTTGCCCTCGGCAATTTGTACAAGCAAACACATTCACCTTCCATATTCTGTTGTATCTGCGTGAGCAGTGTATTTCTGAAAAGGAAGTGAAGGTATGAGAAAAAACAAGCTTTCCTTTAAAGAAAAAGCAGGAGCCGCTCAAGAAGAATGTTTATGTTTTTGTGAGGAAGAAGCTAGCCGTGAAGCGATGTTTCAAGCGCCGATTGAATTGCCTGAGGGGTTTGTCGTTGATCCGGCTGAAGCTGTTGCAAACGTCACGTGGAACGCAGACAGCCTTTCTTGTGTCAGTGAACGTTGCTTAATTGAGACGGGGCCTGAGCCTGATGAAATCGGTGTTCAATTTGCAGTACGCCTGCAGGGAACTGTTACGCTTCTCGTCAGCGTCTCACCTGTGCGAAATCAATATGGACAAGGCAACGGGGCTGTTTCCGTCATTCACAATGCAGAGATCGACCAAATCGTCTATTATTCTGATGAACCGGATGATTGCCCGGATTTTAGTGACATCACGATCGAGAACCTTGTTGTCGTTCCGCCGTTCTACGGCAGTCCTTTATCCGTAACGGGAACGATTGTGCTTGTACCGGAACCGGAGCCTGTTTATGCGTTTACAGCGAATCCAAATGATCAATCAGTTTCTGTGATTGATACAAACACTCATACTGTTGTGACAACGATTGCTCTTCCATACCGGCCGACAGGTATTGAAATAACTCCAGATAAAAGCGCTGTGTTTGTCTTGCATTTCAACAATAATGTGATTTCTGTCATCGATTATGACACTTTAACGGTGGCAGCATCTATTTTGCTGGATCAGCAGCCTCAATTGATTAGATTTATCCCTAATCATGAATTCGCTTATGTTTTCACCGGCACTGCCATTTATGTGATTGGAATTGATACGTTGGCTGTTGAGAGGTCTATTCCTGTAGAAGGTTTTGATATTGCAATTGACCCCAATGGGTTGTTCGCCTATGTTCTTAATTTTGGGTTAGTGCAAAAAGTGGACTTATCTACCGGTGAAGTCATAGGAACGATCGAGCGAGACCTAATCGTATCATCCATAGAAACAGATTCTACGGAGCGGTATGCGTATGTATTAGAACAAGAATTCTTATTCAATTATTTGACGGTTATTGATTTAAATACGTTTACGATCAGGGATACCCAAGAGCTGGAGCCTGACGGGCTATATGCAATGTTTACGAGTGGATCAGAAGTGTATTTACATGACAGCTTCACTGGCAATTTATATTCTGTCAGTTCGAATGGAGCAGGCGTAATTGGAAATCTTCCGCAATCAGCAACAGACTATGCGTTTACCCCGAATGGCGAATTTCTGTATGCAACTCGTTTTATAGAGCAGAGCATCATTGTTTACAACACAGATGATTATTCTGAGGAAGCTGTGATATCTCTTGGGGTTTCACCGGGGGCCATTGCAATTTAATCAACATCTACAATCAGTATATTTATGCGGCACAGCCTAACAATAATACCGTAACCGTGTACCGCACGAGTGATGATACAGCTGTGACGGTGATTTCGGTCGACACGGGTCCGTCTGCGATTGAGATGTAGCTATTTCATAGGTCTAGAGAAGTGAAGCCGCGATTAGAGAATCGTTTATAAATAAATGATCCGATCTGCTGGATGGCAGCCAGGATGATCAGAAACAGCAGTTCACTTATGGTGAAACTGAGCATCCACCCAATCCCGGCTCCTGTCAGCACGCATGCAAGAATTTTTTTGAACAGGGTGCCATGTTGAAAAAGCTTCAGCAAGTACATTCGCATGTAAAACAATAAATACAAAATCAGTAACAATGCCATTCCCGTTGAAACGATAGGAGGCGTGTGAAGGCGGAAAGGGACGGCTTTAACGATTTCGAACATGCAGCCGAATATGATGACTTGGCATAATACAGCAGCCATCACGTATGTTTGACGGACGTTTTTATACCTGTCACGCAGCGATTTGACCTCTTCTGCATAACGGCTGCATAATCTGTGATGCTGGAAATCACAGCAGCTTTGATGAGACTGTGTGAGTTTCTGAAAAGCTGCTGTCATGTTTTTTACGGATTGGGTGACATAGTGAAGATAGAGAAAAGCAGGCAGCATCAGAACGGCAGCGATACAAGCCAGCAGTCCGAGCCGCAAAGCATCGTTATTGAATATCTGTACATATTGCGCTGCGGCTTCGGCGACGGCTTGAACCCAGCCGAAGGAATAAGCCGCCATACCTAAGAGCAACAACAACACGGTAAAGACAGTGCTTTTGCTCATTGTCCGATCGCCTCTTTCTGAGAAACGTGAATGACCGCTTTTTTAGAAGATGCCAATGCATCAATGAGAGACAAGAAATCTTGGCTATTCATATCGTGAATGATTCGGTACATGTCGAGAAATGTGCAATCGCACCTGTCACACTCGGCCGCCCATTCGAAGCATTTGCGAACATAATCGCTGTCATAAATGATCGCGTCCGTCAAAGAATCCTTGCCGTATTGGAGCCAAGTCTCAATCTGTTGTTTTTGCTGTGTGACATAGTAGGAAGCAACATCAATATAAGCCGAAGAATGCGCCCCTTGACTGTGAAGAATCAAAAAACCGCCATCCTCATACATGTGAGCCTCGGCTGACAAGCAATCGATTTCCAGGCGGTATGTTTGCTGTATCTCTTGAAAAAATGGTGAATCTAATTGAAATAGAATGCGAGATGCGATGTCCCAATAAAGCTTTAATGTCAACAGATTGTTTTGCCCGGGAATTGCGCCAACCTGTAATCCGGTCCATGTGTCTTCAATCCGCTCCTCATTACCCAGCACCATTTTTTGTGAGAGGGCTGGTGGAGGGCATGCGGAGATGATTTTTCTTTCTGCTTTATGATTTGGACGCTTTTCCAGCCGGAGGTGAGGGGGCAAAAGGGCTTCCGTGTCTTCTGAGCCTCCGATCAAAAACAGCGTCATCCGCTGAGGCTGATAGGCGGCATTGTAGGCTTTTTGTAAATCACGGATGTCCAGCGCCTCAATGTCCTCGATTCTGCCTGCGGGGAAGACGGCGGCAGGTGAGGCGGGAGAAAGCATGCTGATCAGCTGATAATGGTAATAGAGCTGATGATTGAGGTGTGCTGTTTGAATTTCGCTTGTAATCACAGCTTTTTCCTGAGTTATCATCTTCTTGTCAAATGAGTGGTTCCATAACGCATCAAGCAGGATGGGGATCGTCTGTCTGAGTCGATCCGGCAATGAGGTAAACATGAAATTGGTATCGGTGTAGGTGGTGAACGCGTTTAAAAGCGCGCCATGCGCAAAAAAATCAGTGTACAGATTGCGGCCATTATGCCAGAAGAGAAGATGCTCTAAAAAATGCGCTGTGCCATACGGGAGAAGCGTGTCGCCTGATTCTGCCTGTAAGCAGACATCCCGGCTTCCAAAATCGATTTTCACATTGCACAGCCGCAAATGGGCGCGGGGGAATTTCAATCTGATTATTTTCATCCCGCTGTCTGTGTATCTAATATCGGTTCGTTCATCCAGCTGTTGAAAAAAGGCTTTCTTCTCCATCTCTTCATCCCCTTACTACATGAGCTCCGATATAATTAATAGTCGTTATGAATTGCAATACATCGCGGCACGTAACCGCTGAGATGCCATCCAGCAAGTCTTCTTTCGTGCAGGAGAAGCGGCGCAGGATTCCCATATAGGCTAAAAGCCCTTCGGGAGAATCGAATTGAAGCAGCATTTCATTGCGGAAAAATTGCTTTGCCTGTTCTAGCTCCCGCTCATCGGCTGAAAAATGTGAGACAGCTTCCAAAACGCGCGGGGGAATCTCTTTCTCGTGAAGCTGATTCGTACATATTGAAACAAGCAGCAAATTGTTCATGATGTCGTATCGGGTGATGACATGATAGACTGCCAGATCCTTTTCGCGGAAGTGCTTGAATAATGCGGAATGTCCGTACTTTCCGAGCAATCCGTCTATCAGCTGGATTTTGATATAATCGCTGGCATCTTTCATCTCCCCGCAGTCAAATCCGAGTGTCAAGACGGAAGGACCTGCTGCGCTGCGTGTCTCTGTTTCAAAAACATGCCGGTTCACGAGGAATCTTCCGGCCGTCACGGCGGATGTTTGCGAGGCATGTCCCGGAATATCACATGCTTGTACATGTCCCAATATGTTCAGCTGTTTATGCTGGGACAATAAATCTACGATGAAATCCGTTGCATTTAGAAACCGTTGTGGATGGATTGCCTGTATCCTGTCTTTTCGGCCAAACATGGCTGTGCCGTACATCGGGTTTCCGAAGGCCTCCTCCGCCAAGCGGGCTGCCGAGTAGGAGAAGGGGTCAGCGAATTTCTTTTCGATTTTCAGCAGCAGTTCATCCTTTGCCTTTTCAACAGCATCGGCTGAAAGAGAAGAAGGGAAGGACATGTCTGCAAATGTCTTCATCAGGGCATCAAGATGAAGATTCTTGTTAAATGATGGGTGAATCAAACGGGTTCCGCAGGTTTTCAGCTGCTGGTCAAAAAAAAGGTTCGCTGAATACATAAAGCGGCAGCCGGCGGCATAACCGAAAGCGTCAATGATTTGCTGCTTCAGATGTGCAGCCGCGCTGTAAAAATAGATTGTTTCTTCTTCAGGCTCCGCCGCGCTTTCGATCGGTTTTAGAAAGCTCGCGGCGATTGAGATTGTTGAAAATTGTTGAGTCTTCAGCAGGTTAACTGCCAATCCGTTCTCTTTTGCTTGTATCAAAGAAACCACCATCCTGTTTTTGCAGGTAATAGACTATGATCAGCGCGGCAATTGGAATCACCGCCAAGGAGACAGCGGTGCCGGCTAATGTGGCTAAGAAAAGGGGAAGACAAAATAAATAAGATCGGTATTTTGAAAATCCGCTCCAGAGCTGCTGCTCTGTCTGCCAGCCGAAGGACGGCCTTTTTTCATCTGCGGTTAACCGGATAAACGCTCCCGCCAGCAGCAATTCCATACACTGCACAAAAGTAAGGGCTGAAATCGGTCGGCCGCTGATGAAGCCCACAATGATAGCGACAAGGAGAAATCCGCCTGCCAATAGGCCTGAATAAAAGCGATATTTCGCCCAAAACATCGTTCTTCTTTTAATTGGAAGCGTGATGAGCAGCATGCGATCGTTTTTTTCAATAGAGTACAAAAGGGCGATCGGCGAGCAAATCAGCAATAGAGCGGAAATCACAATATAAATCACTTGCTGATTGAAGATGCCAGTGTTCATCATCTGGAACGAAAAGAATCCGCTGAACGCCGCCATCACCACGTAATTTAACAGCATCGCTTTAGAAGAAATAAATCGGTTCCATTCTCTTTTGTAAAACGAAAATTCAGATCGCCGCATAAAAAAATGCATCTTGCTCTGATGCGGAGGCGCCTGCAGAAAGACCGGAAAGTCAATGATCACCGCCCATAGCATGTGAACCGCGCATAGCGGGATCGTGACGGCCGGCATAAAAGCGGCACTGAGGCATACAAAGGCGAATACCGCCGCATGCAGCAGAAACATCGAGTTCTTCTTTTTGACGAAATGGTTGCTTAGCATAACTCCGAATAGAATCGAGTAAACGGTAAAAAACGAAAATCTGCCAAGCCAAAACAATGTTTGCGCCCCTGACAGCGTTCCGTTTCCAAATAAGAACAGCGGTAAAATAAAAAAGAATAACGTTCTTCTCAAACAGGTATCGACAAACAGAACGACACTCTGGGCGAGCCAAAAGCTCCGTGATGAAATCGGCAGCAGACAGCTCAGCTTCATATAAGATTCCTTCCATTGTGATGTCACGGAAAGAAACACCATATACGTGTTCATTAAGAGAAGCGCCAATATGATATACGTTTTTCCCAACACCGATTCGTCAATGCCGGCTTGTCGGATCAGCCCGATTTCAAACACGGCGAGAATCACAAGCCCTGCAGCAATGCGGATAGCGTCCTTTTTCCCTTGCCGGCTGTACAGCTGTTTGAACAGCAACGACATGATGGGGAATATGTTATTCATGGCCGATCACCTCAAAAAATTCCCGCCGCAGATCGGTCTCCTCCCCAATCGGAATGACCTTTTGGATCTGTTTGTTGTGCAGAATGGCCGCAAAATCACAAAATCTCTGCACGACATCGAGCAGATGGGAAGAAAACAAAATGGTTCCGCCTTCCTCACAGTACTCCCGCATTTTCTGATAAAAGACCTCTATTGATTCCACATCCAAACCGACGAGCGGCTCATCCAAAATAAACAGGGGAGCCCGCAGCAATAATCCTGTCATCAACACAACCTTTTGCCTGTTCCCCAAGGACAGCTCCGAGATTCTCCTGTTGATGTATTTTGAAAAATGAAAGGCCTCAGCCAAACTGGCAAACTGTCGCTCTGAAAAATCCTTTTGATAAAGCGAATGGACGAAAGACACATAGTCCTTCGCCGTAATTTCTGTAAACAGCAGCGGATAATCAGCGGCGAAGTAACGGTGAATCTTCAGTTGATCTGATGTTTTCTGCGGCATGCCGGCCTCAGCTTCAATGCCGCACAGCGTAAAGCCCCCGCTGTAATTGCGGTTCACTCCTGTCAGCGTATTGATCAGTGTTGTTTTGCCGGCACCGTTTACCCCAAGCAATCCGTAAACGGCGCCTTTTTCTAAGTGTAAGTCCACGTGCTCTAAGATGACGTTGTCCCGTTCATACCAAACGGATACATCGTGTATATCCAAAATGCTCATCGCGAGTCAGCCTTCCGCGCGCGCATCCCGAAAAGAATGGCAATGGCTATGAAAATCAGCGTAAATAGATAATCGCTTTTGACAAAATAGACGACTGCGCCGATGACAAAGATAAATGAAAGGATATACAGTAAAATTCTTCTTTGTGCTGGTGACAAATCGTTTCCCTCCTAAATAAGCTGGACCACGTCTTCTAATTGTTCATTTTTTGCCCAAGAGCAAATGTTTTTTCGGTGATATTTGTTAGAGTTCAGCCCTTTTAAGTAACAGCCTCCGCAATAGCTGCTGAACGGGCATTTGTCTTTCATGCAATGCTCGCTGAACCGCGGCGCCTGCGCTTGCCACAGTTTATGGACGAGAGGGGAGTTAAAGATGCTTTCATATGAATCATGAAAAATATTTCCCAATGAAAATTCCTTTGGAAAGAGCGCACACGGACGTACTTCCCCGAACGGGCTGATCACAATGGACTTCCAGCCAGCGCCGCAATTTGCCGCGCGTTTTCTCTCATAGGGAATAATCGGAATCAGATCTTTAAACTCATCAATGATATTTTGCTCGTACTCCATAAATTTGCGGTGCTGCTCGGCATTTTTTGTGGGGTGGACAATATCTCTGCCTCTTCCGAAATCATCAACCCAATTGTAAGAGAACGCCTTTGCCCCGAGATCCCGAACCTTTTGGGCCATATCGTGGATTTCCCACATGTTTTTTTCGAAAACGGACATGGCGACTCTGACAAATATACCGTGGTCACTCAACAATTTTATCGTTTTACAAGTTTGGGCAAAAGAGCCTTTTCTCCCTCTAAAGGAGTCATGGATCTCGGAATTGACACTATCGAGAGAAATGCCGACGATGATTTTTTGTTTGTAAGCTTTCAGAAGCTCCAGGCTCTCTTTTCGCATGAGTGTTCCGTTCGTTAAGACAGCGACCTTTTTGAACTTTTTACACACATAGTCAAGAATCTCATTGGCGTTCGGATGGACAAAAATTTCTCCGCCCGTGATTTCGCATGTCAATACACCGTTGTCAAACAGCATATCAGCCGTTTTCTTGAATTGCTCAATCGACACGGTGCCGAGCGCTTCCGGCGAACTTTCCAAATAACAGTGGGCGCATTTCAAATTACAGCGGTGCGTCAGCTCAAAGGTGGCGTGCAGCGGCATCGGAAATTCATTGCTTCCGCTCGTGTTGATCGCGTGGCGGGTGGACTGATTTTCAAGCTGGACGACCTGCTTGTTCAGGAGCATGTTGAGCATATCGTAATACCAATCCTTATGGTCTTCCGGTGATTCATCGTACACGGCGCATTGTTCCGCTAAAATCTGTTCAGCCGTTTTTTGCCCATCCATTCGCATGCAGAGCTCGTAAGCCGTTTTGTTAAGATCCAAATACTCAAAGTCAGAAATGGAGACATTATCGCGCAAGTAGTCGATTTCTAACACGCCGCCCTCAGGAAGCTGGTGAACTCTTACACTTTCATTAATAAATGGAAACATCTGCTCTATAAACAAAATACCATCCCCTATACATATGATTCAAATGAAAAACGATTGTGTATGTATAACCAAGAGGTAGATCCAAGAGGTATATTTTAGTTAAAAATTGTAATTTACTAAAAAGGGCATAGCAGAATGACTATGCCCTTTTGGAGAATCTTATCCCCATAGACCGAATAGACCTGTAGCACCGGCAATTTCAAAATCAGGGATAGGACCGTCCACTAGACAAGCGGCTCCGATCGAGCATGTTGCACAACCTTTGTTTTCCACAATGACAGCTTTTTTCATAATTGAATCCTCCCTTTTTTTGTTTTTTTCTAGCAGATCTATGTTGTACTTTTATGATAAAACTATTAAATTACCAATTCAATACGTATATTTTGAAGAAAATGTGAAATGAAAATGATAGATTTCGGAAAAATGTAACATTTCCTAAAGGTAATTAGTGATATCATTTTCTCTTCTATTAAGGAAATGCTTTTTATGAGGTTTATCTTCAAATCTGATGAGCAATGATGGTAAGATAGAAGCAGTTGAAGTTTACAAACGGAATGATTATACTATTCAAGTCAAAGTGGAATGATGAAAAGGACGTGTCAAAATGAAGCAAGAGACACCGATAACACTCCATGTGAAGTCTGTGATCGAGGATGACGGAAACCAGGAAGTCATCGAATTCCGCACCACCGGATTTTACTATGTAAAACAAAATAAAGTGTATCTATCTTATTATGAAGAACACGACTTAGGCAAAGTAAAAACGATTGTGAAAGTAAGCGAAGGCGAAGTCCTGGTCATGAGGTCAGGCGCTGTCAAAATGAATCAGCGTTTCGTAACGGGAGCTGCCACAATTGCTAAATATAAAATGTCATTTGGTGAGCTTGAGCTGAAAACAAGCACAAAATCAATTCAATCTGATCTCGGTGAAGAAAAAGGCCGTATCAGCATCGCATATGACATGCATGTCGGTGACGAGCAGCAGCATTTACATAATATGACGATCACGTATGAGGGAGGAACTCACGCATGAACATTGCGGAACAAATGAAGGACGTGCTGAAAGAAGAAATCAAATCGGCCGTTCTGAAAGCGGGACTGGCTGAAGAAAGCCAGATTCCAAATGTCGTTTTAGAAACACCGAAAGAT
The DNA here is from genome assembly GCF_958411575.1 of uncultured Bacillus sp. NCBI lineage: Bacteria > Bacillati > Bacillota > Bacilli > Caryophanales > Bacillaceae > Bacillus > uncultured Bacillus sp. Next base: position 376,326 of record NZ_CATYRA010000001.1, on the reverse strand, counting down.
AAAACACACGGCGATTATTCAACAAATATGGCAATGCAGCTGGCGAGAATCGCAAAAAAAGCGCCGCGCCAAATTGCTGAAGAGCTTGTCTCTCATTTTGATAAAGGAAAGGCTTCGATTGAAAAACTAGATATCGCTGGGCCGGGTTTTATCAATTTTTATATGAACAATCAATATTTAACGAAGCTGATTCCGTCTGTATTAGAAGCAGGGGAAGCATACGGGGAAACGAACATCGGAAACGGTGAACGAGTCCAGGTAGAATTCGTATCAGCGAATCCGACGGGAGACCTTCACCTGGGTCATGCCCGCGGTGCGGCTGTCGGCGATTCTTTGTGCAATGTGCTTTCAAAAGCGGGCTACGATGTGAGCCGCGAATACTACATTAACGATGCCGGAAACCAAATCAACAACCTGGCGCTATCTGTTGAAGTCCGTTACTTTGAAGCGCTCGGCTTGGAAAAACCGATGCCTGAGGATGGCTACCGCGGCGAGGATATCATTGCGATCGGAAAGCGCATCGCTGAGGAATACGGCGACCGTTTCGTCAACGAAGAGGAGAGCGAACGCCTCGCATTTTTCCGTGAATACGGTCTGAAATACGAGCTGGAAAAACTGCGCAAGGACTTGGAAAACTTCCGTGTGCCGTTTGATGTGTGGTATTCCGAAACTTCACTGTACCAAAACGGGAAAATCGACAAGGCGCTTGAAGCGATCCGCGAAAAAGGCCATGTCTATGAAGAAGACGGCGCGACTTGGTTCCGCTCTACGACGTTTGGCGATGATAAAGACCGCGTATTGATCAAGAAGGACGGCACGTATACGTACCTGCTGCCTGATATTGCGTATCATAAGGACAAGCTTGACCGCGGCTTTGATAAGCTGATCAACGTTTGGGGCGCCGATCACCACGGCTACATCCCGCGTATGAAAGCGGCAATTGAAGCACTTGGCTATGAAAAAGGAACGCTTGAAGTAGAAATCATTCAGCTCGTTCACCTTTATAAAAACGGCGAGAAAATGAAAATGAGCAAACGGACGGGTAAGGCGGTAACGATGCGCGACCTGATTGAAGAAGTCGGCTTGGATGCCGTGCGTTACTTCTTTGCGATGCGCAGTGCTGATACGCATATGGATTTTGACTTAGATCTTGCTGTATCAACATCTAACGAAAACCCTGTGTATTATGCACAATACGCACATGCCCGTATTTGCAGCATGCTTCGCCAAGGGGAGGAGCAGGGACTTAAGCCGGCGGTGGATCTTGATTTCAGCCATATTCAATCAGAAAAAGAATATGACCTGCTGAAAACAATCGGCAGCTTCCCAGAGGCAGTGGCGGAAGCAGCGGAAAAACGAATTCCGCACCGTGTCACAAACTATATTTATGATCTGGCTTCTGCTCTGCACAGCTTCTACAATGCAGAGAAAGTCATCGATCCTGAAAATGAAGAGAAAAGCCGCGCGCGCCTGGCTTTAATGAAGGCAACGCAAATTACGCTGAACAATGCGCTTCAGCTGATCGGCGTATCGGCTCCGGAAAAAATGTAATCATGATCAAAGGGCAAAGTCTTCGGACTTTGTCCTTTTTTTATGCGTAAAACGTGTGATGTAATTCACAATCCTGTTTGCTGAGTTTTTGTATGATAAGACTGATTATTGAATCATTGAAAGGGGCAAGCCAAATGATCAACCGTCAACACATTCAATTATCGTTACAGTCATTAAGCTTGGTGGCAGGGTTTATGGTTTGGGTGCTGATTTCATCACTCATTTCCCAAATTACATTAGATATTCATTTAAGCAAAGGCGAGATTTCTTTGGTGACGGCGATTCCCGTTATTCTCGGATCGCTTCTCCGCATTCCTTTAGGGTATTTGACGAACAGGTTTGGCGCGCGGCTGATGTTTATGATCAGCTTCATCCTGCTTTTGTTTCCTGTGTTTTGGATCAGTATCGCGGATTCTCTGTTTGATTTAATCGCGGGCGGCTTTTTCTTAGGAATCGGGGGAGCGGTATTCTCCATTGGGGTGACATCGCTTCCGAAATATTATCCGAAAGAAAAGCACGGTGTCGTCAATGGGATTTATGGGGCTGGGAACATCGGAACCGCCATTACCACATTTGCGGCGCCGGTTATCGCTCAAGCTGCGGGATGGAAAGCAACCGTGCAGATGTATATGGTTCTGCTGGCAGTTTTCGCATTGCTGCACGTATTGTTCGGCGACCGGCATGAGAAGAAAGTGAATGTTTCCGTAAAAACACAAATCAAAGCCGTTTACCGAAATCATATCTTGTGGTTTTTGAGCCTGTTTTATTTTATTACGTTTGGCGCTTTTGTCGCCTTCACCATCTATCTGCCGAACTTTCTGGTGGAGTACTTTGGGCTGAATCCTGCGGACGCCGGTTTACGGACGGCTGGCTTTATTGCCATCTCCACGCTGCTCAGGCCTGTAGGCGGACTTTTGGCTGATAAAGTGAGCCCGCTCCGCATCTTGATGGTCGTTTTTGCGGGACTTACATTATCAGGAATTATCTTATCGTTCTCGCCAACGATCGGCCTTTATACGTTTGGGTCATTAACGGTGGCAGTCTGCTCAGGCATAGGAAACGGGACCGTTTTTAAACTGGTGCCTTTCTATTTTTCAAAGCAAGCGGGGATTGCCAATGGGATTGTGTCTGCCATGGGAGGATTAGGCGGTTTTTTCCCTCCGCTGATATTGGCGAGTGTATTTCAGGCAACAGGCCAATACGCAATCGGTTTTATGGCGCTTTCGGAAGTGGCGTTAGCCAGCTTTGTCCTTGTCATATGGATGTATTGGCAGGAAAGAATGAAAACGCACACGGAGAGAAACAGTCAGAGCGTCAACTAACACTGGGCATTCACAAGATTGTTAGTTTTTTCTGGATGGGTGCAAATCAATTCACGTTACAATAAATACACAACGTGACTTTCTTCGAGGTGAGCTCATGAATTTTCTCTCTGTTCGACCATCTGATAGTGATCTTATTTCCAGCGATCTGCATGAATTGCTGGAATCGATTAGTACGAAAAGAAAAATGGAAAAACACACGTATTTGTTTCGGGAAGGAATGGATGCAGAAGAGCTTTATCTGATTCAATCAGGACTCATTGAAATTGGCAAGCTGACATCTGACGGAAAAGACCTGACACTTAGAATCTGCCAAAAGCATGATATCGTCGGGGAATTAACACTTTTCACTGAAGAACCTAGATATATGCTCAGTGCAAAAGTGCTAGAGGATGGCGAGGTGCTCGTCATTAATAAAAACAAGCTGGAAAAGGAATTAATCCACAACGGTGCTTTGACATTTGAATTTATGAAATGGATGAGTACGCACCTCCGGAAAATCCAGTCCAAAATAAGGGATCTGCTTCTTCACGGCAAAAAGGGGGCGCTCTACTCCACCCTTATCCGCTTATCAAACAGCTACGGTGTGGAACGAAGCGACGGCATACTGATTAACATTGTGCTGACAAATCAAGATTTGGCAAAGTTTTGCGCAGCGGCAAGGGAAAGCGTCAACCGTATGCTGGGGGACCTCCGCAAACAAGGGGTGATTTCGATAGAAGAATCCGGAAAAATTATTTTGCACAAGCGGGACTATTTGCGATGCGAGATCGAGTGTGAAAACTGTCCGCTGGAGATTTGCAATATTGACTAAAAAACCAAGGACCGCCGGCGGTCCTTGGTTTTTTATCTAGTGATAAACATACACATGACGGCAAAAAAGAAGCAGGCATTCACGATTTCCAGAATGCCGATCGTTTTAACGGGCCAGTCTCTTCCGTGAAAAAACCATGCCCGCAAACTGCTTGGGACAAAAGCAAGAAATGCCCATCCTGCTCCGATAAGAAACGCTAGAAAGGGGAGCAGCAGGTGATATCCCCATGACCAGTAAGCAAATGCCTTGTTTTTTCTCTCCCGGATCACCGACTTCACATAAAAGGAACTTCCGATAAAAAATAAAGCAGATTGAGAAAAAATAAACCAAGCCCAGCCGTCAAGGGTTCCCGTCCCCAGCCAGCAGCTCGCAAGCCCGCCTGAACATAAGAACAAGACACCCGCAATATCATTCACTAGCGCCCGTTCGTTTTTTCGGCGGGCATAATACATATGAATGAGGAACAGCGGCAATAAAGAAACGCCAACCATGATGAGCGGCGGCTTATGAAAGACAGGAATAATCAAAAAGCAGCAGGCCAGAACACCGTAATAATATATCCACTTTTGATAGGATTTGATCTGCTTCTTTTTCAAAGCAAGCGTGATGGGATAAACCGCCAAGTAAAGGAAAAGCCAGCCTAGGAAGAGCGGAATATGCCAGAAAACGGGGCCTCCCTTGATCATCCCGAGTAAAAATGGAATCAGCAGCATTGCCCATGCGCCGTGCTGCTTCGGAATCAGCGCCTTTATCGAAATCCTCCTTTTTTATTTCATTATAAATGCAGTCATCCTCCCGATAAGTGACATTCATCATACAGGCTGTGAAATACATCACTGCTGTACAGGCTCAATCGAGCTACACTAAAGCTATCCTTAGCACAGGAGGCTTTCCTATGAATCAGTGTGACTATTTATTATTTCTGAAACAACTTCCTATGTTTAATGAAGTGCCTCTATCCATTGTCGAAACCTTGCTGAAAAACGGGACGTTTATCCGCGGCTCATCTGATCAGTCTCCATCCTTTCTTCATTCTCAATCCGTTTATATTGTATTAAAAGGCAGTGTCCGTTTTATGGACAGCAGGCTCCCTGAAGGATCGAAAACCGTTGCGCTGTGGGAAAAAGGCGATGTGTTTCCGATTGATGAAAAAGGCGGGCTGTATTTATCGCCTTTTATCTCAGTCAATGCCACTTCAGACATTCTGATTCTCAATATCCCTTACTACACATTTAATAAAATGATGTCTTACAATCCGCAGCTGCAAATGAATTTTTTGGCCATGCTTCAGCAAAATGTCTTTTGGTCCTATCAATTATTTTTGCGTTATCTGCACACATCACAGGATGAAAATGCCGAGCCCGGTTCTTAAAGAGAACCGGTTTTTTTGATCTTTCAATGAAAGATGAATAATGACTCAGGCGTCCTGCCTGAACGCCGCCTTCATCACATCCTGTGAAAGCCCTTCCTTCTCCTTTGTGTGAACATTTTGTGAAAAAAGTAAAGTGTGTGACATAGTTCACAAGGAAACACGCTGTCTCTGTTTATAGTGAACTTAGCATCACCTGACTCGGAAGGAGTGAACTTTCATGAAGAAAAAGAAAATGAGTCCGTTGTTTAGGAGATTGAACTATTTCTCTCCTATCGAACACCATTCAAATAAACATAGCCAAACCACCCGCGAAGATCGCGATTGGGAGAATGTATACAGAAACAGATGGCAGTACGACAAAGTCGTTCGCTCCACCCACGGCGTCAACTGCACGGGGTCCTGCAGCTGGAATATTTATGTGAAAAACGGAATTGTCACGTGGGAAGGACAAAACTTGAATTATCCATCAACAGGCCCGGATATGCCTGATTTCGAACCGAGGGGCTGTCCGCGGGGGGCAAGTTTTTCATGGTACATCTACAGCCCGCTCCGTGTGAAATATCCATACGTGCGCGGTGTGCTGATCAATTTGTGGCGGGAAGCACTGCAGGCCCATCAAAATCCATTGGATGCTTGGAAATCGATCGTTGAAAATCCTGAAAAAGCAAAGTCCTATAAACAGGCGAGAGGGAAAGGCGGTTTTGTGCGCGCTGAATGGCCGGAGGTGCTGAAGCTGATTTCAGCCTCTCTGCTCTATACAGTTATGAAATACGGGCCTGACCGGAACGTCGGCTTTTCCCCGATTCCGGCCATGTCCATGATCAGCCACGCGTCAGGCTCCCGGTTTATGTCATTAATCGGCGGCCCTATGCTCAGTTTTTATGACTGGTATGCGGATCTTCCTCCGGCGTCCCCGCAAATTTGGGGTGACCAGACAGACGTTCCGGAAAGCAGTGATTGGTACAATTCAGGCTATATCATCACATGGGGCTCCAACGTTCCGTTAACGAGAACACCTGACGCACATTTTTTGGCGGAGGCCCGCTATAAAGGCGCTAAAGTCATTTCGATCAGTCCGGATTTTGCGGAATCCTCAAAGTTCGCGGATGACTGGCTGAGTATCCGCCAAGGGACTGACGGGGCGCTTGCGATGGCGATGGGCCACGTCATTTTGCAGGAATTTTACGTGAACCAAGAGACGGAACGTTTCATTGAGTACGCAAAGCAATACACGGATTTTCCGTTCTTCGTCACCCTGTCAAAAGAAAATGGCGTATACACAGCGGGGCGTTTTCTGCATGCGAAAGACATCGGGCGGCAGACAAAGCATGATCAGTGGAAGCCTGCGGTCTGGAATGAACAGACAAGCGCATTTGCCATACCGCAAGGGACAATGGGCTCCCGCTGGGACGGACAGCAGAAATGGAACCTGCACATGATCGATGAAGAAACCGGAGACCCAATTGAACCCCGTCTCTCTTTGCTGGGAATAGAGGATGAAATCGGCACGGTGCGCATCCCGTATTTTTCAAATGACGGAAACAAAGTGCTTGAGCGGGATCTTCCTATAAAAAAACTGAACCTGAACGGTGAAGAGGTTTGTGTCACGACCGTGTTTGACTTGATACTGGCCAACTACGGCGTGAACCGGGGCTTCGGCGAACAATCAGCTGTCTCTTATGATGATCCTGAGCCGTTCACGCCTGCCTGGCAGGAACAGATGACAGGAATCAAAAAAGAAGCCGTCATTAAGATAGCCAGAGAGTTTGCCCAAAATGCGATCGATACAGACGGCCGATCCATGATTATCGTAGGGGCGGGGATTAACCACTGGTTCCACTCTGACACGATCTACCGGGCAGTGTTAAATCTCGTATTACTGGTAGGCGCCCAAGGCGTAAACGGCGGAGGCTGGGCCCATTATGTGGGGCAGGAAAAGCTCCGTCCTGCTGAAGGGTGGCAGACGATTGCAAATGCAAAGGATTGGGAGGGCGTGCCCAAGCTGCAAAACGGCACCTCATTTTTCTACTTTGCGACAGATCAGTGGCGTTACGAGGACCAGCCGATCAGTGACTTGGCATCACCGATCGCTGCGTCATCCCGCTACAAGCATCACGCCGATTACAATGTGCTGGCGGCGCGATTAGGGTGGCTGCCGTCTTACCCGACGTTCAATCAAAATGGCATTGATCTGTACAAAGAAGCTGAAAAAGCGGGTGCAACAACACCTGAAGACATTGGTGCGTACGTGGCCTCACAGCTTCAAGAGAAAAAGCTGAAATTTGCAATTGAAGATCCTGACAATGAAGTGAATTTCCCAAGAAATCTCTTTGTATGGCGGGCAAATTTGATTTCCAGCTCAGGAAAAGGGCATGAATATTTTCTAAAGCATTTGCTGGGGACGACAAACGGTTTGATGAATGACGACAGCGACAGCATCCGCCCTGAAGAAATCAAATGGAGGGAGCAGGCACCGGAAGGAAAGCTCGACTTGTTAATCAATCTCGATTTTCGAATGGCCGGTACGGCGCTTTATTCCGATATCGTGCTGCCGGCGGCGACATGGTATGAAAAACACGATCTCAGCAGCACGGATATGCACCCGTTCATTCATCCTTTCGCTCCGGCGATCTCGGCTCCGTGGGAATCAAAGTCAGACTGGGATATTTTCAAAGCACTGTCAAAAGCCGTTTCTGATCTGGCAGAAGAAGTCGATATGGAGCCGGTGAAAGAAGTTGTAGCGACACCGCTTCTCCACGACACCATGCAGGAATTGGCACAGCCATTCGGCAAAATCAATGACTGGAACAAGGGCGAATGCGAAGCCATTCCGGGAAAAACGATGCCGAACATCCAAGTCGTTGAACGGGATTACAAGCGCATTTTTCATAAAATGACCGCGCTCGGGCCTCATGCCGGTTTAAAACCGAGCGGAACAAAAGGGATGAGCTGGTCGATAGCCGATGAATATGAATCACTCAAAAAAAGATTGGGAGAAATCACCTCGGATAGCGTTGCAAAGGGATGCCCCAATATAAGTGAAGCAAAGCAGGCGGCAGAAGCGATTTTAACCCTATCGTCCACTTCAAATGGAAAAGTCGCCGTGAAAGCATGGGAATCACTTGAAAACATCACAAACCTGAAGCTGAAAGACCTGGCGGAAGAACGGGAAGAAGAATGCTTTACGTTCGAACAAATTACAGCCCAGCCGAAAACGGTCATTACCTCTCCGGCATTTACCGGCTCAGAAAAAGGGGGACGCAGGTATTCCCCGTTTACGACGAACGTAGAAAAATTAATCCCGTGGCGAACACTGACCGGCAGACAATCTTATTATGTCGATCATGAACTGATGATGGAATTCGGTGAAACGATGGCGACATTTAAACCGATCCTTCAGCATCGTCCGTTTCTGAGCAAGCGGCCTGATCAAGAGGGCAAAGAAATCGTCCTCAATTATTTGACGCCGCATAATAAATGGTCTGTCCACAGCATGTATTTTGATTCTTTGCCGATGCTTACGCTATTCCGCGGAGGGCCGACCGTGTGGATGAATAAAGATGATGCAGAGGACACGGATATCAAAGACAACGATTGGATTGAATGTTTTAACCGAAATGGTGTTGTCGTCGCGAGAGCAGTTTTGTCTCACCGGATTCCTAAAGGTATGGCGTTTATGCATCATGCCCAGGACCGCCACATCAACGTGCCAGGCACAAAACTGACGAATAACCGCGGAGGCACCCATAACAGCCCGACAAGGATACACGTCAAGCCGACACAGATGATTGGGGGCTATGCCCAGCTCAGCTACGGCTTTAACTATTACGGTCCAACAGGGAATCAGCGCGACCTGAACGTCGTCATCCGCAAGCTGAAGGAGGTCGATTGGCTTGAAGATTAAAGCGCAAATCGGTATGGTCATGAACTTGGATAAATGCATCGGCTGCCACACGTGCAGCGTCACCTGCAAAAACACGTGGACAAACCGTTCCGGTGCGGAATATATGTACTTTAATAATGTAGAAACAAAGCCGGGAATCGGCTACCCGAAGCAATGGGAGGACCAGAACAAATATAAAGGCGGCTGGGGATTGAAAAAAGGAAAACTCGAGCTGAAATCAGGCCCGAAAACAAATCGGCTTGCTGGCCTTTTCTATAACCCGAACCAGCCGTCGATTGATGATTACTATGAACCTTGGAACTATGATTATGAAACATTAACAAACAGCCCGCAGAAAAAACATCAGCCAGTGGCGCGCCCAAAATCGTCGCTGACTGGGGATTTCATGAATATCGAATGGGGCCCGAACTGGGAGGATGATCTCGCAGGCGGCCACATTACGGGGCTTGAGGATCCAAACGTGCAAAAGATGGAGGAATCAATCAAAACAGAATTTGATGAGGTTTTTATGATGTATCTGCCGCGTATTTGTGAGCACTGCATCAACCCGGCGTGCGTTTCCTCTTGTCCGTCCGGCGCCATGTACAAACGCGAGGAAGACGGCATTGTGCTTGTGGACCAAAACGCATGCCGGTCATGGAGATATTGTGTCTCATCCTGCCCTTATAAAAAAGTCTATTTTAACTGGCAAACGAACAAAGCGGAAAAATGCACCCTCTGCTTTCCGCGCTTGGAGGCGGGACTGCCGACCATCTGCTCCGAGACGTGTGTAGGCAGAATCCGCTATCTCGGCGTCATGTTGTACGACGCGGACAAAGTGGAGGAAGCGGCATCTGTTGAAAATGAAAAGGATCTCTACCATTCCCAATTGGCCGTTTTTCTTGATCCGAATGACCCTGAGGTTGCCAAACTGGCAAAAGAACAAGGCATCCCGGCTGAATGGATAGAGGCTGCGCAGCAATCGCCGATCTATAAAATGATCATTGACTGGAAGATTGCGCTGCCGCTTCATCCTGAGTACCGTACGCTGCCGATGGTTTGGTACATTCCGCCGCTGAGCCCGATTATGAATCTCTTTGAAGGAAAAGGCAGCCAGCAATCTGCGGAAGATATTTTTCCGGCTATCGACCAAATGAGAATTCCAATTGACTATTTGGCGCAGCTATTAACGGCCGGTGATACGGATCATATTCGGTCAACGTTAAAGAAAATGTCTGTCATGCGTCAGTATATGAGAGCTGTCCAGACGAATAAATCTATCGACCCGGCACTGATCTCCAGTGTCGGCTTAACAGAACAGCAAATTAAAGACATGTATCGGCTGCTTGCAATCGCCAAATATGATGACCGCTTTGTGATTCCAAGCAGCCACCGAGAAGAAGTGTCTGATTTATACGCTGAACAAGGGAGCTGCGGCTTATCATTTTCAGGCGGTCCCGGCTCTTGTTTTTAACTTTTGATAAACGAGGTGTAACAAGATGAACACCACAGACCGGCAAATCACGTTCTCTGCTCTTTCCTGTCTTCTTTCCTATCCGGATGAAGAGTGGAGAGCCGAGCTTCCCGATTGGAAGGCTCTTATCCATGAAATCAGCAACCAGCAAATTCGGGAGAAACTGCTGCACTTTTTCGAAGCGTCAGCCAGCTTTTCTCAGGAAGCGCTGATTGAACACTATGTCTATACGTTCGACTTTGGAAAAAAAACGAATATGTACGTCACTTACTTTAACTCAGGCGAGCAAAGGGAACGCGGGATTGAATTGCTGCATTTAAAAAACACGTATCAGCAATCCGGTTTCCTGCCGACAGAGAAAGAACTGCCTGATTATTTGCCGCTTATGCTGGAATTTGCGGCGGTTGCAGAGATGGAAGCGGCGAGAAGCGTGTTTGAGAAATATCTGTCCAATGTGAGAGAGCTGGCATCCCGCCTCGAAAAAAATGACAGCATATATGCGGAGCTGCTGTACGTGCTGCTGGCCGCGCTGGAAAACATCGGCGTACGTGAAAGCATTGAAGGGGCTGTTCAGGCATGAGCGGGCAGATCCTGTGGGGCGTGATGCCATACATTGTAATGACAATCTTTATCGGCGGCCATATTTACCGCTACCAGCATGACCAATTTGGCTGGACGGCGAAATCCAGCGAGCTGTTAGAAAAGAAAAAACTTGCGGCGGGCAGTACACTTTTTCACTGGGGCTTGCTGTGCGTTATCGGGGGGCATCTCATGGGAATTCTGATCCCGGAAGCCGTGTACACCTCCATTGGCATTTCAGAGCATGCTTATCACAAAATGGCGATTGGCGCAGGCCTGCCGGCGGGGATTGTGGCATGTACCGGACTTTTCATCCTGACGTACAGAAGGCTGTTTGACAAAAGAATCCGCAAAACAAGCTCGCCATCGGATATCCTTATTCTCATCCTGCTGCTGTTCATGATGCTGTCAGGCGTTGCCGCCACGTTTCTCAACATTGATTCGAAAGGATTTGATTACCGGACAACAGTCGGGCCGTGGTTCAGGGAGATCTTTTTATTCAGCCCTGACGCCTCTTTGATGGAGAGTGTCCCGCTATGGTTTAAGCTTCATATCATGATAGGATACATCGTTTTTACTCTGTGGCCGTTTACAAGATTGGTACACGTGTTCAGTCTGCCACTCAAGTATTTGACACGAAGCTATGTCGTGTATCGAAAACGCTCGTAAAAATCCCCCTTGAAAGAGGGGGATTTTTTATGATGATGGAAACAAGTCTTACAAAACAGTTTGATAAAAAAATAAAAACGTAAGATATTTTCTGCCAAGGTAATGGCTGGGTGGCCAGGAATCCTGTTATGTTTGTATTTGGAAATAACATTCTAAAAAGGAGAGTGAAGAATGAAGCGGATTTTACTCATTTTAACTGCTTGTCTTATGACAAGCACGGGGGTCCTGACACTCAGACATTCTCACGTATTAACCGGCGGGACAGCCGGACTGTCACTAAGCCTGACATACTTGTTTCATTCCTCGTTTGCCATTATCTTCTTTCTGATCAATATCCCGTTTTACGTATTTTCTCTCATCAGAATGGGCATCAAATTCACCCTATCTACTGTATTTGCAGTCACAGCGCTGACTCTGTTTACAAGCGCGGATCACTGGCTGCCGTCTGTCTCTTTTTCACCGTTTGCCGGGGCAGTTTGCGGCGGTGCGCTGATTGGGTTCGGCTTGTCGCTCATGTTTTATCATCAGGCTTCGCTCGGCGGCGCCAATATCCTTGCTTTATTTCTGCAAAAACGCTACGGATGGAATCCGGGTACGGTTAATTTCCTCTTCGACTTTGGCGTTGTGCTGGTCGGCATTTTCTCCGTCGGATTGCTGAAAGGGCTCTTTTCCTTAGTGTCGATTGCGGTCACGGGCCTGATCGTCAGCTTCTTCAAAAATAAAATCAAAAGCAGCTACTCCCTCAAGCCGGCCTTGCTCCAGAACATCACACCCGGCCAATCTCAGGAAGCTTCATCATAAGCCTTTCCGCATCTTGCGGAGAGGCTTTTTACATAGAAGGTTTATCGATTAGAAAAAAGAGGTAATACGGAGGTAATCGAATCAGATTGGAGAGAATCAGGATGCTGAAAAGGAGACTGGAATTTTTCTTTTTGTATATGATGCTTATCGGGGCATATGTCATATGGGTTTTTCCGGTTTCCAGGCTTGAGTTTTACGGGGGATTGCTATGCTATGTCAGTATTATTCTGTTCAGCATCTACTCGTTAATTCTTGAAAACCGCACATCGCAGCACACGCTGTTATGGATCCATATTCTTGTCTTTTTTCCGATCGCCGGCTATATGTTTTATCTGTTTTCCGGGCAGCTTTATGTAAAAGGAAAGCTGTTCAAGACAAAACGAATGCATAACAGGGAAAAGCTCAGGAAGCTGTTTGACATGGAGGAAACGCCGGAAGTGACAGGGCTGAAAGACAATCAGGAGAGATTCTTTACGTATTCCATCAGGGCTGCCCATATGAATATCAATACGAAAAGCAATATCAAAGTGCTGAAAAACGGCGAAGAAACCTTTCCGGACATTTTCAAAGCGATGAGGAAAGCAGAATCTTATATACATATTGAATACTACATGTTTAAATCCGACATGCTTGGCCGCGGCATGATGGACATTATGATGGAAAAAGCGCGCCAAGGTGTCGAGGTAAGGTTTTTATATGACGCCGCAGGAAGCATCAAGCTGGCAAGAAGAGATATCATGAAAATGAAACTAGCGGGAGTGGACATCGTTCCGTTTTCTCCACTGAAATACGGATTCTTCAACCAGAAGCTGAATTTTAGAAATCACCGGAAAATCGTGATCATCGACGGAAAAACCGGTTTTGTGGGCGGATTAAATGTCGGGAAGGAATATATCAGCAGAGATCCGTACATCGGGTTTTGGAGAGATACTCATCTGCGGCTGGAAGGAGAAATTGTGCAAACGCTTCACGCCATCTTTATGCTCGATTGGGAATACGTCTCCAATGAAGTGTTAATTGATCAAGAGGAGTACAATACCCCGGTTCCCGTGGAAGGAGAGGGCATTTACCAAGTTGTCGCGACAGGCCCTGACATGAAGGAAAGCATGAGCGACCTTTATTATGAAATGATTTCCTCAGCGCAGAAATCAATATGGATCGCTACGCCCTATTTCGTTCCGAATGAATCCATTCGCACGGCGCTGAAAGCAGCGGCGACTAAAGGCGTACAAGTAAGGGTCATGGTGCCGGAGAAGAACGACAGCTTTTTGACGCAATACGCGTCAAGATCCTATTTCCCAGAGCTGCTTCTTGAGGGCATTGAGGTGTATTCTTATCAAAAAGGCTTCATGCATCAAAAAGTCATGATCGTTGATGGCGATCTCGCATCCGTCGGCACTGCGAATATGGACATGCGCAGCTTCCAGCTCAACTTTGAAGTAAACGTGTTCTTCACGGATGCCGAAGCGATCCGCACTCTTGAAGACCATTTCGAAGAGGATATGCTGGACAGTGAAAAACTCAGCCCTGTCGGCTTTTATAAAAGGGGAATGACCGACCGGACAAAAGAATCCTTAGCCCGTCTGTTTTCAAGTGTTCTGTAAAAAAAAGAAATCCGATCTATAAAAACCGCCGGTGTATAGTATAATTGAAAAAATTATCAGTTATTATGCATTGGGGGAAGATAGAGTGCTGCGGCAATTTTTTTCGTATTATAAACCATACAAAACGTTGTTCTTTCTCGATTTTTTCTCGGCGATCGCGGGAGGCTTAATGGAGCTGAGTTTTCCTATGATCGTCAATTATTTTATTGACACCTTGCTTCCGGGCAGGGACTGGGGGCTGATCATCGCGACCTCAATCGGCTTATTTGCGGTGTATGCGCTCAGCTCGGCTCTCCAGTATATCGTCACATACTGGGGGCACATGCTTGGGATCAATATCGAGACCGATATGAGAAAGTCGCTTTTTGACCATTTGCAAAAGCTCTCGTTCAAATTTTACGACAACAACAAGACGGGAACGCTGATGTCGAAGCTGACGAACGATTTAATGTACATCGGCGAAGTTGCCCATCACGGCCCGGAAGACCTATTCATTGCCATCATGACCATTCTCGGAGCGTTTGGTGTCATGCTGTTTATTAACTGGCAGCTTGCATTATTAACGTTTATCATCATGCCGATTGTCATTTGGCTAGCGCTTTATTTCAACAAAAAAATGACCAAAGCGTTTACCACGCTGAACAAAGATATCGGAGACTTCAGCGCGCGTGTAGAAAATAATATCGGCGGCATCCGGCTCGTGCAGGCGTTCGGCAATGAATCATTTGAAAAAGAACGCTTCGCCGTCAACAATCAGCGTTTCCGTGTCACAAAGCTTTCCTCATATAAAATCATGGCGAAAAATGGCTCAATCAGCTATATGCTGACTCGGTTTGTCACGCTGTTTGTGCTTTTGTGCGGAACGTGGTTTGTCATTCGCGGCTCCTTATCGTACGGGGAATTCGTGGCGTTTGTGCTTCTGACGAATGTGCTATTCAGGCCCATTGACAAAATTAACGCCATTATCGAAATGTATCCGAGAGGAATCGCAGGTTTCAAAAGCTATATGGAACTGATGGAGACAGAGCCGGATATTCAGGATTCTCCTGATGCGAGAGACGTTTCCGGCCTGAAGGGCAATATCTGCTATGAACATGTTTCATTTGGCTATGATGACCATCACAACGTCCTCAATGACATTAACCTGTCCATTCAAGCGGGGGAAACGGTAGCGTTCGTCGGTCCGTCAGGTGCGGGAAAATCAACGCTTTGCAGTCTGCTTCCGCGCTTTTATGAAGCATCGGAGGGTGACATTACGATCGACGGCATCAGCATTAAAGACATGACGCTATCTTCGCTGCGGGGGCAGATTGGCGTCGTGCAGCAGGACGTTTTCTTATTCTCGGGCACGCTTCGAGAAAATATCGCCTACGGCCGATTAGACGCATCAGAAGAAGACATTTGGCAGGCTGTGAAGCAGGCGCATCTGGAAGAGCTCGTCCATCACATGCCGGATGGGCTGGATACCATCATCGGCGAACGGGGCGTGAAGCTTTCCGGCGGGCAAAAACAGCGCCTGTCAATTGCACGGATGTTCTTGAAAAATCCGTCAATCCTGATTCTCGACGAAGCCACCTCTGCCCTAGATACAGAAACAGAAGCGGCGATCCAAAAGGCGCTGCAAGAATTGTCAGAGGGGCGCACGACGCTCGTCATCGCCCACAGGCTCGCGACAATCAAAGACGCGGATAGAATTGTGGTCGTCACAAACAACGGTATTGAAGAACAAGGCCGCCATCAAGACCTGATCGAAGCCGGAGGCCTATACAGCAGGCTGCATCAAGCGCAATTCGGGCAAATGGTGCAGCAATAGGAGGGGAATATGAACAGAAAAAATGTGCTCTACATTGCTGTTTCATTGGATGGGATGATTGCAAGAGAAGATGGAAGCATCGACTGGCTGGATGAATTTGAAGGTGAAGGCGATAACGGTTACAGTGCGTTTTATCAGACTGTTGATACCGTCATCTTAGGCCGGAGCACATATGAACACGTCAAAATTCTTACACCGGTTTTCCCGTATCAGGATAAAACATGCTACGTTTTCACGAGAACGCCCGGCAGTTATCAGGATGAACACGTGACGTTTATCAATGAGGGGGCCAAGGCCTTCACTGACCGTTTGAAACTGGATAAAGGCTTAAACATCTGGATAGCAGGCGGGGCAGAGCTGGTGAATGCCTTTATGAAAGAAGATGCCATCGATGAATTCATCATCACTGTGATTCCAGTCGTTTTAGGGAGCGGCATCCCGCTGTTTCATGAACTCACGAATGAAACAAAGCTGCGGTTAAAAGGGATGAAACAATTCGGACAGGCGGTTCAGCTTTATTATGTTAGACCATAAGAAAAAGGATAGACAAAAACATGTCTATCCTTTTTGTATTGTATGTAAGTTAGAGTGCTTCTCTTTCAGCAGGCTCGATAATATTTTGGAACTTTTCAATCAGTTGTGATGCTTTAGTTCCTTCTACTACAATCAGATATTCCTTTTCATCATGAGCCATACGGAACGTCTCAAGCTCAATTAAGCTTTTGATTTTGCACATTGTTTTCTTTGAATAAATATAAACCTCGTGGCTTCCGGAATGGCACATTTTATAAAGATGAATCAAATTTCTTAAAGTAAATGCCTGTGCGGCTACTTTCAGAGACTTGATGTTTTTCATAATCTTTCTCCTCCATCGGTTGTTGTCTTATATAGCGTATGTTCCCAGAGCGGACGAACTGTAAACCTGATATTGCACATTTATGATTTCCATTGCAGCGTGCCTCCGCCGATGCGTTTGACACCGCGGATGGAGCTTAATTCATCCATCAGGCGGAGTAGCGCCTTGTCTTTCTGTTTTGCTTCAATCATGAAATCAATATTTGTTCCCCATTGTCTGAAACGCTCTAACAGCGGCAGCAAAAAGTTGGCGTCAACATAATCGGCATGGCTGCGTATGGCTTGCTCCGATTTTGGGGAAGACAGGTGAACCTTTGGCTGCAGCCCTATCCGCTCCCACGTTTTGATCATCCGGGGCAGTGCATCATTCAGGTCGGCGTGATCATCTGGATTGGCGTAAAAATGATGAAAGTCAAAGACAAACGGAACATCCTCTTGTTCACAGACCTGAAGCGTTTCTTCTGTCGTATAGGTTTTATCATCGTTTTCCAGCGTCATCCGCTGTTTGATCTCCTGCGGCAGCTGCTTCATATTTTGATGAAATTGAGCAGTGGCGGTGTCTTTATCTCCGTAAGCGCCGCCAATATGAATGTTGATTACGGAGCGATCAGCAATGCCCATGGCTTCAAGCATGCGGTAGTGATACGCCATATCGGTTACCGCATTTTTTGTGACGTTTTCCTTCGGGCTCGTGAACAGAGTAAATTGGTTTGGGTGAAAGCTTGTTCGCAGATGATGTGTGTTAACAAGCTCCCCAATCTCCCGAAACTCCTTTTGAAATGGCGTTACAAAATCCCACATTACATCGGGATGCGTGGCCAGCGGCACAATCGAACTGGAAAAACGGTACAAAGGAATACCGTGGCCGATGATATAGTGAAGGGTTCTCATTGTATTGCGTAAATTGGCTCTTGTCACAGTCAGCAGGGCTTCTTTTCTTTCATCCTTCGAAAGCTTGGAATAACGCGCGAATGTCAATGTTTTAGCGGGAGACGCATCCCAAAGGCTCATCGCGTTTGAAACGAACCCGAATCTGAAAATCATAGGAACTCTCCTTTATAAAAAATAAGATAATGCTCTGCCAAGCCATTCCGCCGGGCGCTGTCTGAACGTGCGTTTTTTGAAATTCTCCTTTGTCAGCAGCTCCGACCTATTAATATCCTCTTCGATCGTGGCATAGACTTCTTTTGTAAAAGCCTTATCATCGATTTCAACATTCACCTCTTCATTTAAAAAAAAGCTTCGCTGATCAAAATTGGCGGTGCCGATGATGCTGAAGTGATCGTCAATGATCAGGGCTTTCACATGATAAAACCCCTGGTAAAAACGGTAGATAAGACAGCCGGCATTCAAGAGCTCCGAATAATACGTAAAAGCTGCCTCTCTGACCAGCGGATGATCTGATTTCATCGGCACGATGATCGTAACAGCTACACCGTTTTTTCTTGCTTTGACCAATGCCTGCTGAAGCGGTTTCGTCGGAATATAATAAGGTGTGCAAATGGTGATGCGATCTTTTGCCTGCGCGATATTAGCCAAATACGTTTTTTCAAGAGAATAGCCATCAGTCGCATAAATCTTATGAGAGATATTCCCTTGCGGAAGCTCCGGCCAAACATCCGGGGCCAGTTCAGCTGATCCGGTATTCCGTTTCAGATCGGCTGTAAAAAGCGTCTGAAGATCGCGGACACCTTCTCCCTTCATGCGCAGATGATAATCCTCCCAATTGCCGAACTTCGCCTTCTTTCCAAGGTATTCTTCACCGATATTAAACCCGCCGATATAACCGATTTTCCCGTCTATCACAGCGATTTTTCGGTGATTTCGTTTTTGCATATGGAAAAAGAAATAAGGAAAACGGGGCTTGTTAAGAAAATGAACATGAACCCCGGCATTTTTCATTGTCTCCAGCGCCGGTTTTTTAATTTTTTGGCTGCCGGACCAATCCAGCAGCAAATAAACAGAAACACCGGCTTTAGCTTTTGCTTTCAGCAGCGTAAACATATTGTGGCTGACCTCATCATTTTTCATAATAAAAAACATCACGTGAACAGAGGAAACGGCCTGGCGGATGTCTTCCATCATCCGTTCGACAAGATCAGCGCCGCAGTGGATCAATTCGATATCA
This sequence comes from uncultured Bacillus sp., assembly GCF_958411575.1. Classification (NCBI taxonomy): domain Bacteria; kingdom Bacillati; phylum Bacillota; class Bacilli; order Caryophanales; family Bacillaceae; genus Bacillus; species uncultured Bacillus sp. The sequence goes on along the minus strand of NZ_CATYRA010000001.1, from coordinate 357,461 downwards.
CTCTTCTTTTTCGAAAAAACAGGCTCGTACGCGTTTTTTTTATAAACGGCGCGTCCCATGAAGATATCAAGCAGAATAAAAGCCAATAGTATGATGACAATGATGAGGATTACGAAAAATATCTTCATCCCGGCACTCCTTTCCGTAGTAAAGGTAGTGTGCCCGAACATCAGGAATTTAATTATTGACTGAACACTCATTCATTATTTATCATAAAGATAATCTTATACAGATTCGAGGGTAGGGGATCGCGGTCTTTATCAGTAAAAAGGGGGAATTGGAATGAGCGGCTTTCTCATCGCAAATGCATTGTTATTTCTGATTGTAACCGCTTACGCTGTCTATTTGTTTGTCTACTTGGTTAAAACGAGACTGGCCTACATCAGGCTTGGGCAGAAAGAACATTTTGATCAACGGATTAAGGAACGGCTTCGCGCCATATGGGTGAATGTATTCGGACAGAAAAAACTGCTCAAGGACAAGAAAAGCGGAATCATTCACGTCATGTTTTTCTACGGATTTATTTTGGTTCAGTTCGGAGCAATTGACTTTATTATCAAAGGACTGGCTCCCGATCGGAATCTGCCGCTTGGCCCTGTCTATCCCGCCTTCACCTTTTTTCAGGAAATCGTTACATTTCTCATTTTAATCGCTGTGGGCTGGGCATTCTACAGACGTTATATCGAAAAGCTCGTCAGGCTAAAACGCGGTTTCAAAGCAGGACTCGTTCTCATTTTTATCGGAGGATTGATGCTGACCGTTCTGGTTGGGAATGGGATGAACCTGATCTGGCATGAGCACGGGCTTTCGTGGAGCGAGCCGATTGCATCAGGTATCGCGTTTTTGCTTAGCGGAGTCGGGGAAACAGGTGCGGCGGTGATTTTCTATATCGCATGGTGGGTGCATCTTCTGTTTTTGCTGAGCTTTTTAGTGTACGTGCCTCAGTCGAAGCATGCCCACTTAATCGCCGGCCCGGCAAATGTCTTTTTCAATAGAATGGAATCAGCCGGAAAGCTTGAAAAAATTGATTTTACCGACGAAACGAAAGAAAGCTACGGAGCGGGAAAAATAGAAGATTTCCGGCAGTCCCAGCTGCTTGATTTGTACGCATGTGTCGAGTGCGGCCGCTGCACCAATATGTGCCCTGCAACAGGCACCGGAAAAATGCTGTCGCCGATGGACTTAATTTTGCGTCTCAGAGACCATCTCACTGAAAAAGGCGCCGCCGTCACCTCGCGCTCGCCATGGGTGCCCGCGGCAGCGTTCCGGCATACAAGAGGCAATCAGCTGGCGGCGTCGTCAGCAGGCAGCGGATCGCAGGAAGCCGCGGCAGCGCTAGATTACAATCCGAGCTTGATCGGCGACGTCATTACAGAGGAAGAAATTTGGGCGTGCACCACTTGCCGGAATTGTGAGGATCAATGCCCGGTCATGAACGAACACGTGGATAAAATCATCGACCTTCGCCGCTACCTCGTATTGACAGAAGGGAAAATGGACAGTGACGCACAGCGCGCCATGACCAGTATCGAGCGGCAGGGAAATCCGTGGGGCCTCAACCGCAAGGAACGCGAAAATTGGCGTGACGCGGCGCCGGATGCTGAGATTCCGACCGTAAAAGAAATGAAAAAAGAAGGAAAAGAATTTGAGTATCTTTTCTGGGTCGGTTCCATGGGGTCTTACGACAACAGAAGCCAGAAAATCGCGATTTCTTTTGCCAAGCTGCTCAATCACGCGGGCGTGTCTTTTGCGATCCTCGGTAATAAAGAAAAAAATTCAGGAGACACGCCGCGCCGCCTCGGAAATGAATTTTTATTCCAAGAGCTGGCTGAGAAGAATATCTCTGAATTTGAAAAAAATCATGTGGAAAAAATCGTTACGATCGATCCGCATGCATACAATTTATTTAAAAATGAGTATCCTGATTTCGGTTTTGAAGGCGAGGTTTATCATCATACAGAAGTGCTGGCCGAGCTGGTAAGGAACGGGAAACTAAAACCGCAGCACCCCCTTCAAGAGGTGATTACCTTCCATGACTCATGCTACTTGGGCCGCTACAACGAAGTCTATGATCCGCCGAGGGAGATTTTGAAAGCCATTCCGGGCGTACAGCTGATTGAAATGGAGAGAACCCGGGAAACCGGCATGTGCTGCGGCGCCGGCGGGGGATTAATGTGGATGGAGGAAGAAACGGGCAACAGGATTAATGTCGCCAGGACAGAGCAAGCGCTCGCGGTCAACCCATCGGTGATCAGCTCAGGCTGTCCTTACTGTCTCACGATGCTCGGGGATGGCACAAAGGCGAAAGAAGCCGAAGACCAAGTCAAAACGTATGATGTCGCCGAGCTTCTGGCCCAATCTGTCTTAGGTGCTGATATGAAAATGGGGGAGAAGCCATGAAGTTTTCATTATCAGAAGAACACGAGATGATCAGGAAATTGGTCCGTGATTTTGCGAAGCATGAGGTGGCCCCGACAGCCGCAGAACGCGACGAACAAGAACGCTTCGACCGCGAGCTATTTCGGGAAATGGCGAATCTAGGGCTGACGGGAATTCCGTGGCCTGAAGATTATGGAGGAATCGGAAGTGACTATCTGGCCTACGTCATCGCGGTGGAGGAACTGTCGAAAGTGTGCGCCTCCACCGGTGTGACGCTTTCCGCCCATATCTCTCTTTGCAGCTGGCCGCTATTTGCCTTTGGGACGGAAGAGCAGAAGACAGAGTATTTGACACAACTGGCCCTTGGAGAGAAAATCGGCGCTTTTGCTTTGACGGAAGCAGGGTCCGGCTCTGATGCCGGCGGCATGAAAACAACTGCTGAACGAATCGGCGATGACTATGTGTTAAATGGCTCAAAAGTGTTTATCACGAACGGCGGCATCGCGGATATTTACATTGTTTTTGCAGTCACCGATCCCGAGAAAAAGAAAAAAGGCATTTCCGCTTTTATTGTAGAAAAGGAATTTGAAGGTTTTTTGACAGGCAAGAAAGAAAAGAAGCTGGGCATCCGTTCGTCTCCGACAACGGAAATCATGTTCGAAGATTGTGTTGTGCCCGCAGCCAATCGTCTCGGAGAAGAAGGGGAAGGCTTCAAAATCGCGATGAAGACGCTTGACGGAGGAAGAAACGGCATTGCCGCTCAAGCCGTGGGCATCGCTCAGGGAGCGCTTGATGCGGCGCTTCAATACGCAAAAGAGAGAAAGCAATTCGGAAAATCGATCGCCGAGCAGCAGGGCATTGCTTTTAAACTCGCGGATATGGCTACAATGATAGAAGCTTCAAGGCTATTGACCTATCAGGCGGCATGGCTGGAATCATCAGGCCTTCCATATGGAAAAGCTTCCGCCATGTCCAAACTGCTGGCGGGGGATACGGCAATGAAGGTGACGACCGAAGCCGTGCAGATTTTCGGCGGCTATGGCTATACAAAAGATTATCCGGTTGAACGCTATATGCGTGATGCAAAAATCACGCAAATCTATGAAGGCACTCAAGAAATTCAAAGACTTGTCATCTCCAGAATGCTCGCGGATTGACGCAAAACATCTATCAGTCGGAACACTCTTGTAAAATTATTTAAATTAACGCTGTTAAGGGTAGCATATTCTGTTTTATTTTGTTTATAATGAGAGGTATGGTTTGTATAAGAACGATACAAAATCGCTTTCATTATTGATAAAACAGATACATATAAGTAATAGAAAGGGAGTGTCCGACCTTGGGTATCAAACAATATTCACAGGAAGAGCTAAAGGAAATGGCTTTAGTTGAAATCGCTCACGAATTATTTGAAGAACATAAAAAACCAGTTCCTTTTCAGGAGCTTTTAAATGAAATTGCATCTTTGCTCGGCGTGACAAAAGAAGAGCTTGGAGACCGCATCGCTCAATTTTATACAGATTTAAACATTGACGGCCGCTTCCTGGCGCTTTCTGACCAGACTTGGGGACTTCGCAGCTGGTATCCGTATGATCAGCTTGACGAAGAAACGCAGCCAACCGTCAAGGCGAAAAAGAAAAAAGCGAAGAAAGTAGTCGAAGAAGATCTTGACCTTGACGAGTTTGAAGAGATCGACGAAGACGACATTGATTTAGATGAAGTCGAGGAAGAACTTGATCTTGACGCCGACGATTTTGACGATGAAGATCTTGATGAAGACGACGATGATCTTGAGATCGAAGAGGATATTATTGATGAAGATGATGAAGATCTTGATGATGAAGATGAGGATCTCAAATAGTAATAGATCATCTTCAAAACAATCTTGACTTTCAAAGTCGAACTATGTAGTATGTATTTTGGGCTCTTCAAAAACGAAGAGAGAACATAGTGCGTTATGCTCCCTTTCAAGAAATTGAAAGGGAGCTTTCTTATTTTCACCCCTCATTTTTCTTATAAATCATTTAAAAGGCTAAATGATTTTCTATAAAACAGTACATTTTAAAAATGTAGCTAAGAGCGAAGAGAGGAGCAAACGAAATGACGAAATATATTTTTGTAACCGGGGGAGTCGTATCCTCACTTGGAAAGGGTATTGTAGCAGCTTCATTGGGGCGTTTGCTGAAAAACCGTGGACTAAACGTGACGATCCAAAAATTTGATCCATACATCAACGTCGACCCGGGAACGATGAGCCCATACCAGCACGGTGAAGTATTCGTAACGGATGACGGCGCCGAAACAGACTTGGACCTTGGTCACTATGAGCGTTTTATCGACATCAACCTGAATAAATTCAGCAACGTAACAACTGGTAAAATCTATTCAACAGTTCTTAAAAAAGAACGACGCGGAGACTACCTTGGCGGAACTGTACAGGTTATCCCGCACATCACAAACGAACTGAAAGACCGTGTTTACCGGGCGGGGAAAGAAACAAACGCGGATGTCGTCATTACAGAAATTGGCGGTACTGTCGGAGACATCGAATCACTGCCATTCCTTGAAGCGATTCGCCAAATGAAGAGCGATATCGGCCGTGAAAACGTAATGTACATCCACTGTACGCTTGTTCCTTACATTAAAGCTGCGGGCGAATTGAAAACAAAACCGACACAGCACAGCGTAAAAGAATTACGCAGCTTGGGCATTCAGCCAAACATCATCGTCGTGCGTACAGAAATGCCGATTTCTCAAGATATGAAAGATAAAATCGCGCTATTCTGCGACATCGATACAAAAGCAGTGATCGAGTGTGAAGATGCGGACAACCTTTACTCCATTCCGCTTGAGCTTCAAAAACAAGGGCTTGATAAGCTTGTTTGCGAGCACATGCAATTGGCATGCAAAGAAGCTGAAATGTCAGAGTGGAAAGAGCTTGTTAATAAGGTTAGCAATCTGTCTCAAACGATTACGATCGGCCTTGTCGGTAAGTACGTTGAGCTTCCTGACGCATACATCTCTGTTGTTGAATCACTTCGCCACGCGGGCTACGCGTTTGACACAGATGTAAAAGTGAAATGGATTAACGCTGAGGAAGTAACAGAAAGCAACATCGGCGAGCTAACTAGCGGAACAGACGGTATTATCGTACCAGGCGGCTTCGGTGACCGAGGTGTTGAAGGCAAAATCGTTGCAACAAAATACGCGCGCGAAAACAACATTCCATTCTTGGGCATTTGCTTAGGCATGCAGGTTGCGTCTATTGAATACGCACGTAATGTATTGGGCTTAAAAGGCGCTCACTCTGCGGAAATTGATCCGTCAACTCAATACCCGATCATTGACCTTCTTCCTGAACAGAAGGATGTTGAGGATCTCGGAGGAACGCTTCGTCTCGGCCTTTACCCTTGTAAGCTTGAAGAAGGCACGAAAGCCTTTGAAGTGTATCAGGATGAAGTGGTGTACGAGCGTCACCGCCACCGTTATGAATTCAACAACGAATTCAGACAGCAAATGGAAGACCAAGGCTTCGTATTCTCAGGCACAAGCCCTGACGGACGCCTCGTTGAAATCATCGAGCTGAAAGACCACCCTTGGTTCGTGGCTTCTCAGTTCCACCCAGAGTTCAAGTCCAGACCGACAAGACCTCAGCCTCTATTTAAAGGCTTTATCGGAGCGTCTGTCGAAGCTGCAAATCAGAAGTAATCAAAAAAGACTTGCCGTTTGTCAAAAGCGGGCAAGTCTTTTTTATTTGTTTCCTGCAAGATGCAGCATGTACAATAAGATATTATGCATACTCTTGCAGAATTTCTTTTAATATAAACGATAAAGCATGGTAGACATACAGTGCTGTCATTAAAGAGGGAAATCCATAACGGGTGCCGTCTTCATCGGGAACGAGCGGCATTTTTAATTTAGAATCAATATGCACATCGCAATATTGTTCAATTCCCGCACTGTCTTTGGCTGCCGGCGATACGCATACGACTCCCGTACCTTTTTCATAAAGCTCTTTCGCGAGCGCCTGCTCTTCGGCTGTGCCGGTCCCTGAGCAAAACATCAGCACCCTGTCGCTTTCTGTCACTTCCTCAGCGCTTTCTGGAAAGGCTTTGACAGATGGGAAGGGTTCGCTGCTTTCGGTGGCCTCATAAAAGACGCCCTGAAGCTCATTAGCTCCGTATAAATAAATGGAATGCCCGCTGATCACCGCTTGAGCAAGCAGCCGCGCCCCATCTTCAATCGCGTCAGATTCCTTATCCTGAATGCGGGAAAAAATACCTGTTAACTGCGTCGTAAATATTTTCAACATAAGTGAATCCTCCTTTATAACGTACAATATCAGTATACAACAAAAGAGAAAATGCTCAGAAAATGTCGTAAAGTAGACTATTATAATTAAAGGAAATAGGAAAATCAAACAGAATACATACACTACTGCTTACTTTTGACGAAAATCATAATATTGGGGTGTAAAATGATGAATGAAAAAATTTTAATCGTTGATGATCAATACGGCATACGTATTTTGCTTAACGAAGTATTCAATAAAGAAGGCTACCAGACGTTTCAGGCTGCAAACGGCCTGCAGGCGCTTGACATCGTGACAAAAGAACGGCCCGACCTTGTGCTTCTGGACATGAAAATTCCCGGCATGGATGGTATTGAAATCTTAAAACGGATGAAGGTCATTGACGAAAACATCCGTGTGATTATCATGACGGCATACGGAGAGCTCGACATGATCCAGGAATCAAAGGAACTGGGCGCTTTGACGCACTTTGCGAAGCCATTTGACATCGACGAAATCAGAGACGCCGTGAAAAAATATCTGCCCCTGAAGTCTAACTGACAAAAAGAAGAAACAAATGAATGATGTCATTGTGTTGCCGATTTGTCGAAAAGTTGGTATTCTAGTTATGGAGAAAAAGCGATCTGGTATTTACATATGACAGCAATAGATGGGTCATGCTAGGGTGGAAAGCTTTTTTCGCTAGAAGACAATCAGGCTACATAAGGAGGACATTCGACATGCCTTTAGTTTCTATGACGGAAATGTTGAATACAGCTAAAGAAAAAGGTTATGCTGTAGGACAATTTAACTTAAACAACCTTGAGTTTACTCAAGCCATTTTACAAGCAGCTGAAGAAGAAAAATCTCCAGTGATCCTTGGTGTTTCCGAAGGTGCGGGACGCTACATGGGCGGCTTCAAAACAGTCGTTGCTATGGTAAAAGCACTTATGGAAGAGTACAAAGTGACAGTTCCTGTTGCGATTCACTTAGACCACGGTTCAAGCTTTGAATCTTGTGCGAAAGCGATTCATGCAGGTTTCACATCTGTAATGATCGACGCTTCTCACCATCCATTTGAAGAAAACGTAGCAACAACTTCTAAAGTTGTTGAGCTTGCTCATTTCCACGGAGTATCTGTAGAAGCTGAGCTTGGAACAGTCGGCGGACAAGAAGATGACGTTATTGCTGAAGGCGTAATCTACGCTGACCCTAAAGAGTGCCAAGAGCTTGTTGAGCGCACGGGCATCGACTGCCTTGCACCTGCATTAGGTTCTGTTCACGGCCCTTACAAAGGTGAGCCAAACCTTGGCTTCAAAGAGATGGAAGAGATCGGAAACACAACTGGTCTTCCGCTAGTTCTTCACGGCGGTACTGGAATTCCGACTGCTGACATCAAAAAATCAATTTCACTTGGTACAGCTAAAATCAACGTGAATACTGAAAACCAAATTTCTTCTGCAAAAGCTGTTCGCGAAACATTGGCAGCTAAGCCTGACGAGTACGATCCACGTAAATATCTTGGACCAGCTCGTGAAGCGATCAAAGAAACAGTTATCGGTAAAATGCGTGAATTTGGTTCTTCAAACCAAGCTTAATTCAATTGGAACGTTTATAACCGCCTGACAGCTTGACAGGCGGTTTTCCGTCTATCTTTAGAAAGCGCAATCATATTCACAGTTCAGAAAATTTCTTAATCAGGGAGGCTTTTTGAAAATGTTATTCTTTGTTGATACAGCCAATATTGATGAAATTAAAGAAGCGAATGAATTAGGAATTCTCGCCGGTGTAACGACGAATCCTAGTTTAGTAGCAAAAGAAGCTAACGTATCATTCCACGACCGTCTTCGCGAGATCACAGACGTCGTGAAAGGCTCTGTAAGCGCGGAAGTTATTTCTTTAAAAGCTGAGGAAATGATCGAGGAAGGAAAAGAACTGGCGAAAATCGCTCCGAACATTACGGTGAAAATCCCGATGACGTCTGATGGCTTAAAAGCGGTAAGAGCACTTACTGACTTAGGCATCAAAACAAACGTCACATTGATCTTCAATGCCAACCAGGCGCTTCTCGCTGCCAGAGCTGGGGCAACGTATGTATCTCCATTCCTGGGACGTTTAGATGACATCGGCCACAACGGACTTGACCTGATTTCAGACGTCAAAACGATTTTTGACATTCACGGTCTTGACACGCAAATCATTGCAGCGTCAATCCGCCATCCGCAGCACGTGACAGAAGCCGCTCTAAGAGGGGCTCATATCGGCACAATGCCGCTGAAAGTCATTCATGCGCTCACTAAGCATCCGTTAACAGACAAAGGAATTGAACAATTCCTGGCAGACTGGAATAAATAATGGCAAAGGGCGGCAAACAGTTTTATGCCTGTTTGCCGCGGCCTTTGTTTTTCACCGTCTGATACAGCGGACCTACAGATGCTGACGCCGCTTTACAGAGAAGGAATCATTGGGCTGCAGAAGCTGATATCGGAATGAAGGGTTTGCGTACTGCTTTTGCCGGATGACGACGATGTCTCTCGAGCCGGCGGGTCTCTGTGCAACTTTCGAAACCTGTACCCCGCAAAGCTTCGCTATTTTCTTCTTGATATTTTACAATGTGTTGTATTCTTTCTCTTCGAATTGGCTAGATTTTGGACATGAGCTTTATTTGCAGAGACAGAATAAAATGACATTTTATTTAGCTCCGCAGCTATCTTCTTATGGAAGGAGACTATCATGGAAAAGTTGAATATTGCCGGCGGTGACTCGTTAAACGGTACAGTACATATCAGCGGCGCTAAAAATAGTGCTGTCGCATTAATACCTGCAACCATTTTGGCAAATTCCGAGGTGACAATTGAAGGGCTTCCAGAGATTTCAGATATTGAAACGCTGCGTGACCTGTTAAAGGAAATCGGCGGCAACGTGCATTTTGAGAATGGGGAAATGGTTGTTGACCCCACGTCGATGATCAGCATGCCGCTTCCTAACGGGAAAGTAAAAAAGCTTCGCGCGTCGTATTATTTAATGGGGGCAATGCTCGGCCGCTTCAAGCAGGCCGTCATCGGATTGCCTGGCGGCTGCCACTTGGGGCCCCGTCCGATTGATCAGCATATCAAAGGCTTTGAAGCGTTAGGGGCAGAAGTGACCAATGAACAGGGTGCTATTTATTTGCGTGCTGAAAGGCTGAGAGGCGCACGTATTTATTTAGATGTCGTAAGCGTAGGGGCAACCATTAACATTATGCTTGCCGCTGTTTTGGCAGAAGGAAAAACGATCATCGAAAACGCTGCCAAGGAGCCTGAGATCATTGATGTCGCGACACTGCTTACCAGCATGGGAGCCAAAATCAAAGGTGCGGGAACCAATGTGATCCGAATCGACGGCGTGAAGGAACTGCACGGCTGCAAGCATACGATCATACCGGACAGAATTGAGGCCGGGACGTTTATGATTGCAGGAGCTGCAATGGGCAAGGAAGTTATTATCGATAATGTGATTCCCACCCATCTTGAGTCGTTAACGGCAAAGCTGAGAGAAATGGGCTATCATATCGAAACAAGCGACGACCAGCTTCTCATTGTCGGCGGGCAGAAGCACTTAAAGCCGGTTGATGTCAAAACCCTTGTATACCCGGGCTTTCCGACTGATCTGCAGCAGCCGATGACGGCGCTCCTGACAAGGGCAAAAGGGACAAGCGTCGTAACAGACACCATCTACTCGGCAAGATTCAAGCATATTGATGAGCTGAGACGGATGGGTGCCAATATGAAAGTAGAAGGCAGATCTGCCATCATCACAGGTCCTGTCGCGCTTCAAGGCGCAAAAGTGAAGGCGAGCGATCTGCGTGCCGGAGCCTGTCTGGTGGTAGCCGGATTGATGGCTGACGGCGTCACGGAAATTACGGGTCTGGAGCATATTGACCGCGGATACAGCAGCCTTGAGAAGAAGCTTGAGGGGCTTGGAGCGACAATCTGGCGTGAAAGAATGACTGACGAAGAAATAGAACAGCTTCAAAATTCATAATGGTTTCTGGTGAGAGGAGATCGTGTTGAAATGGAAAGAAGTTTATCAATGGAATTGGTACGTGTGACCGAAGCTGCGGCATTGGCATCTGCAAGATGGATGGGTCGGGGAAAAAAAGATGAGGCTGATGAAGCGGCAACGAGCGCAATGAGAGACGTTTTTGATACAGTTCCGATGAAAGGGACCGTTGTGATCGGTGAAGGCGAAATGGACGAAGCGCCGATGCTGTATATCGGGGAAAAACTCGGAAACGGGTACGGCCCGCGCGTCGATGTCGCAGTTGACCCTCTTGAAGGCACAAACATCCTAGCAAGCGGCGGCTGGAACGCGCTGACGGTTATTGCGGTAGCAGACCACGGCACGCTTCTGAACGCTCCTGACATGTATATGCAAAAAATCGCAGTCGGTCCGGAAGCGGTGGGCTGCATTGATATTGAAGCACCTGTCATTGATAACCTTAAAGCGGTGGCAAAAGCCAAAAACAAGGACGTTGAGGACGTCGTTGCCACAATCTTAAACCGTGAAAGACACGCAAACATTATTTCTGAACTTCGTGAGGCCGGCGCCAGAATCAAATTGATCAATGATGGCGATGTCGCAGGCGCCATCAACACGGCTTTCGACCACACGGGCGTTGACATCCTGTTCGGATCTGGAGGAGCTCCCGAGGGTGTGCTTTCTGCTGTTGCGTTAAAAGCGCTGGGCGGAGAAATTATCGGTAAACTTCTTCCGCAAAGCGAAGAAGAAATCACACGCTGCAATAATATGGGTCTCGATTTAAGCAAAGTCCTTCGTATGGAAGACCTTGTGAAGGGTGATGACGCGATTTTTGCAGCTACCGGGGTAACGGACGGCGAGCTGTTAAAAGGCGTTCAATTCAAAGGCTCTGTCGGCACAACTGAAAGCTTAGTTATCCGTGCAAAATCAGGTACTGTCCGCTTCGTTGACGGCAGACACAGCCTGAAAAAGAAACCAAATCTTGTAATCCGTCCATAACATAGAAAAAGCGGGTGTGAGCCCGCTTTTCTTTTGCAGAAAAGCGTCAACTCTATCAATTCCGTGTCAAAACCTTATTTCAGTTGAATAATTTTTTGAAATAAGGTAAAAATAAAGAGTGCTGCGAATTTTACTGCGTAATTCCTTCTTTTAAGCACTAGGAAAGTTTCAATTTCTACCGCATACAGACGATATAAGTATTGATCTTCTCATGTTTTTGTCCTCGCTTCCTTCAAAACTCATTAAGACAATCCTTTTAACAAAAGCGCCGATCATGGGTGGAAGTGTTACCGATAGAAGTTCCTTTATGTTAAAAAAAGAATGTGCTTTGGCGGATGTTGTGCAAAAGCAGCAGATTACATGTGCAAGTAAGATATTGACTATGAAAAGCGTGGTGTTTTTATGAAAGACGTATCTATTTCATCTTTGGAAAATATGAAATTGAAAGAGCTTTATGAACTTGCAAGACATTATAAAATCTCCTATTACAGCAAACTGACAAAAAAAGAACTCATTTTCGCCATTCTGAAAGCAAATGCAGAACAGGAAGATCTGCTGTTTATGGAAGGTGTTCTTGAGATCATCCAGTCCGAAGGTTTCGGTTTCCTGAGACCGATCAACTACTCTCCAAGCTCAGAGGACATTTACATCTCAGCTTCACAAATCCGCCGTTTCGATTTGCGGAACGGAGACAAAGTATCGGGCAAGGTTCGCCCGCCAAAAGAAAATGAGCGTTACTATGGACTTTTGCACGTTGAAGCAGTAAACGGGGATGATCCCGAATCAGCAAAAGAGCGTGTGCATTTCCCGGCTCTTACACCTCTTTATCCAGACCGTCAAATGGTGCTTGAAACAAAGCCAAACTTCTTGTCTACAAGAATAATGGACATGATGGCACCGGTTGGATTTGGACAGCGCGGTTTGATTGTTGCGCCTCCAAAAGCCGGAAAAACGATGCTGCTGAAGGAAATTGCCAACAGCATTACAGCAAACCAGCCTGAAGCAGAGCTCATCGTGCTTTTGATCGACGAAAGACCAGAGGAAGTGACCGATATCGAGCGTTCCGTAGCTGGGGATGTCGTTAGCTCAACGTTTGATGAAGTGCCGGAAAACCATATTAAAGTGGCCGAGCTTGTGCTTGAGCGCGCGATGCGTCTCGTGGAACACAAAAAAGATGTCATCATCCTGATGGACAGCATCACACGCCTTGCCCGCGCCTACAACTTAGTGATTCCGCCGAGCGGAAGAACGCTTTCTGGGGGGATTGATCCAGCAGCGTTCCACCGTCCGAAACGCTTCTTCGGGGCTGCGAGAAATATCGAAGAGGGCGGCAGCTTAACTATCCTTGCTACGGCTCTTGTTGATACAGGGTCACGTATGGATGATGTCATTTATGAAGAATTCAAGGGAACAGGCAACATGGAGCTTCACCTTGACCGTTCTCTGGCAGAGCGCCGCATCTTCCCGGCCATCGATATCCGCCGTTCGGGAACGCGCAAGGAAGAGCTGCTTGTGCCTAAAGAGCACCTTGATCGTTTATGGTCTATCCGCAAAACGATGTCTGATTCACCTGATTTCGCAGAAAAATTCATGAGAAAAATGAAAAAAACCAAAACAAACCAGGAATTTTTCGATATTCTCAATCAAGAATGGAAACAGGCAAATCTATCATCTGCTAGACGATAAATTGTATTTGCAAAAGAAGTAAATCACTGATATAATTTTCTCATATGCGTTTCGGACAATGCTCCGAAATAATAACTCTGTTTCCACACGGGATTCAGGGCGGAAGGAGATGGATACAATGAAAGCAGGAATTCATCCTAATTTCAAAAAAGCAACAGTTAAATGCGCTTGCGGAAATGAATTTGAAACAGGCTCAGTAAAAGAAGAGGTACGCGTTGAGATTTGCTCTGAATGCCACCCATTCTACACTGGCCGTCAAAAATTCGCTTCTGCTGATGGTCGTGTTGATCGCTTTAACAAAAAATACGGTCTTAAGTAATAATAGATTTTTCAACAGGCAAGAAGCACTCTTGCCTGTTTTTTATATTGTCTAAAACACACAGCTGGCAGAGAGGAGAGCGACGCCTATGTACATAATGAAACAAAGCGGGTGGCTTGAGCTGATTTGCGGCAGCATGTTCTCGGGGAAATCTGAAGAGCTGATCAGAAGAGTGAAGAGAGCGACTTACGCCAAGCAGGAAGTCAGGGTATTTAAACCTGTGATTGATAATCGATACAGCGAAGATGCTGTTGTCTCCCATAATGGAACATCAATGACGAGCTATTCCATTTCTTCTGCTGCGGACATTTGGGATCACATCAGTGAGAGTACGGATGTGATTGCGGTTGATGAAGTGCAGTTTTTTGATGAGGAAATTATTGAGGTTTTATCATCTCTTGCCGATAAAGGCTACCGTGTGATTGCGGCGGGCCTTGATATGGATTTTAGGGGAGAGCCGTTCGGCGTCGTCCCGAGTATTATGGCGATTGCGGAAAGTGTGACGAAGCTGCAAGCCGTCTGTTCTGTCTGCGGATCACCGGCGAGCAGAACACAGCGCCTAATTGACGGTAAACCTGCTTCTTACGATGATCCGGTCATTTTGGTGGGCGCATCCGAATCGTATGAAGCAAGATGCAGACATCACCACGAAGTCCTTGGAAAATCTAAAAAATAGTCCAAAACATGGGTCTAAAGATAGAAAACACCGGCTAAAAACACCGGTGTTTTTTTTATATTCTGATAATATATAATTAAAAAATTTAATTAAGTGTATTAAAAAATTAACTAATTTTCTTCCCTTGAATTTTGATTTTGACAGGCATACAATAGCTTACGTAATGTAAATAGTTTTGAGACATTGTTCGAATAATTGTCACAAAGTCGCATAAAGATCATGATCGGTATTTTTTAGATGGGTTATTACTTAACTTGGTTAACTATTTCAAGAAAGAAGGAGATTTGCTTGAATAACATAAAAAAAACGAAAGAAGGCCACTTAGAAACAACTCTTAGAGGAAAAGAAGTTTTATCTATTCCTACTTTGAATAAAGGCGTTGCTTTTTCAATAGAAGAAAGACAAGAGCTTGGCTTAGAAGGACTTCTGCCGCCAACTGTACTTTCTCTTGATCAACAAGCACAACGCGCATACGAGCAATTCCAAGCGCAGCCTGACCGCCTTCGTCAAAATGTTTACTTAAGTGATCTTGCAAACCGTAACGAAGTTCTTTTCTATAAATTGCTGAAAAACCATCTTCGCGAAATGCTTCCTGTTGTATACACACCAACAGTTGGTGAAGCGATTCAGGAATACAGCCATGAATATAGAAGACCTCAAGGTATCTACTTGTCAATCGACAATATTGACGGTATTGAAAAAGCTTTTGAAAACCTTCATGCGACAGCAGGCGATATTGATCTTATCGTTGCCACTGACTCTGAAAGTATTCTCGGTATCGGTGACTGGGGTGTAGGCGGTATTAACATCGCAATCGGTAAATTGGCGGTTTACACTGCTGCAGCTGGGATTGACCCTAGCCGTGTTATCCCGGTAGTACTTGATGTCGGTACAAACAACGAAAAACTTCTGAATGATCCTTTATATATTGGTAACAAGCATGAACGTGTTCAAGGCGAACGCTATGAAGCTTTCATTGACGCTTATGTAAAAGCAGCATTGAAATTCTTCCCTAAAGCACTTCTTCACTGGGAAGACCTTGGTAACAAAAATGCACGCAATATCATGAAAAAATACAACCATGAAATTCTTACATTTAATGATGATATCCAAGGTACAGGCGCGATCACACTCGCTGGTGTGCTTGCCGCTATGAAGAAAACTGGCGCTTCTATTAAAGATCAGCGTGTTGTTGTCTTCGGTGCTGGTTCTGCTGGTATCGGTATTGCTGACCAAATCCGTGACACCATGGTGCTTGCTGGACTATCTGAAGAAGAAGCTAACAAACGCTTCTACACAATTGATTACAGAGGCTTGCTGACTGAAGAAATCGAAGGCATCCTTGATTTCCAAAAACCTTACCTTCGCACGACAGATGAAGTGAAAGACTGGAAACGTGATGAAAAAGGCCAAATTCCATTCGATGAAGTGGTTCGCCAAGCGAAACCAACTATCTTGATTGGTACTTCAGGGGTTTCAGGTGCGTTCACAGAGGAAATTGTGAAAGAGATGGCATCTCACGTAGACCGTCCGGTTATCATGCCGATGTCTAACCCGACTCACCTTGCTGAAGCAGTTCCTGAAGATCTGTTCAAATGGACTGACGGAAAAGTGCTTATTGCAACAGGAAGCCCATTTGACAATGTAGAATACAACGGTGTTTCTTATGAAATCGGACAATCTAACAACGCATTCGCGTTCCCTGGTCTTGGACTTGGTTCAATTGTAGCTGAAGCGCGTATCATTACGCCTGCTATGTTTGCTGCAACTGCTGATGCGATTGCTGAAATGGTTGATCTTGAAACACCTGGAGCAGGATTGCTTCCAAGCATTGACAAGCTTCAAGAAGTTTCTATTCAAGTTGCGATTGCCGTTGCTGAAGCAGCTATTAAAGATGGCGTAGCAAATCGTCAGCCAGAAGATGTGAAACAAGCGGTTCTTGATGCAATGTGGACACCGGAATACAAAAAAGTCATCGCGAAATAATTAGCGAGTAAATTTTTTCGTCCGAGGGAAAGCTTTTTGTAAAGCTAAAGTATACGGACATAGGATTTGGAGGAGAATATTTTGAGCATCTTAGATATCTTAATCCTCCTGGCGCCGATTTTCTTTGTTATCGTGCTGGGTTGGTTTGCAGGACATTTTGGAAGTTATGATGCCAAGTCGGCAAAAGGGGTAAGTACGTTAGTAACGAAATACGCACTTCCAGCTCACTTTATCGCTGGTATTTTGACAACTTCCAGAAGTGAATTTTTATCCCAAATTCCATTAATGGTTTCTTTAATTATTGGGATTGTTGGTTTCTATATCGTTATTTTATTGCTTTGCAGATTTGTGTTTAAATATGATTTAACGAACTCATCCGTATTTTCTTTGAACTCTGCACAGCCGACATTCGCATTTATGGGTATTCCTGTACTGGGAAGCTTGTTCGGTGCGCAAGAGGTTGCGATTCCGATCGCGGTTACAGGTATCGTTGTTAATGCGATTCTTGATCCGCTTGCGATTATTATTGCTACTGTCGGTGAGTCTTCTAAGAAAAACGAAGAGGGCGGCGACAGCTTCTGGAAGATGACAGGAAAATCAATCCTGCACGGTCTTTCTGAGCCGCTTGCAGCTGCTCCGTTAATCAGTATGATCTTAGTGCTTTGCGGTGTCACTCTTCCTGAGCTGGGTGTTAAAATGCTCGATCAGCTTGGAAGCACAACATCTGGTGTTGCTCTCTTTGCTGTCGGTGTTACCGTTGGTATCCGCAGTATCAAACTCAGCGTACCGGCATTTGGTATTGCGTTACTCAAAGTTGCGGTTCAGCCTGCGTTAATGTTCCTGATTGCTCTTGCAGTCGGACTTCCAGCTGACCAAACAACAAAAGCGATCCTTCTTGTTGCATTCCCTGGTTCTGCTGTTGCGGCCATGATTGCAACTCGTTTCGAGAAACAAGAGGAAGAAACAGCTTCTGCGTTTGTGATCAGTGCGATTCTGTCATTGATTTCACTTCCGATCATTATCGCGCTTACTGCGTAATCAAAAAAGCTCCCTTTATGGGGAGCTTTTTGCTTTAGGTTTGAAATTTGAACAGTGACAACAGCGGTTTTTTTCTTGTTTTGGTTTTTTCGGAAGCAGCAGCAGTCTCGGGGATCGGCTGAGCGGTGAATTCTGTCATTTGTGAGGTCAGTGATTGCAGGTCTGCAAGGATGTCATCAATTTCTCTGCGGTGCTGAAGCAGCTGATAAGATACACCCTCATCGGCTTTTTGTTTCAGCTGGCGTTCCAGTTCCGAAATCCTTATCAGCAGTTCGTTCTCGTCCTGCCTTTGCTGTAATAGGGTGTCCAGCTTCTGTTCGAGCTGTTCGATTCGTCGTTCTGTGTCGCCGGTTGTTTTTTGGACAATGAAGCCTGTGCGTTTTTTAGTGCTTTGCGGCACATGAATATCCTGAATCGCCGTGCCTTCAGAGATTTGTTTTTGAACAGATTTTAGAACCTTCACGTCTTCTGTAGTAAACGAGTAGTGCCCGAGCTCATTGCGTTCGGCCGGAAGATTCAGCTGCTTCACCCATCGCTGCACCGTTTTTGCGGAGACGCCGAGTTCACTTGCTACCATATTTGTATTCATGATCCCATACCTCCTTTTTAGCTAGGTATTCGACCATAGAATGCGGTTCCCTTCCTGTTAGACAAAACAAGAAAAGATTCGGCAAAGAAAGTGGGTATCTCCTTTTTTTCTTCAAAAACCGTTATTGTTCATACAGCTCTAAAGGAAGCTGGTCAGGATCAAAAAAGAAGGTAAACTTTTTACCGGTCAGCGGATCTGTTCTGATCGGTTCTGTTTTGATTCCTTTTTCATGAAGCTCCTGAACAGCCTCATCCAAGTTGCCGACCGTGAAGGCGAGGTGGCGCAGGCCTGCAGCTTCAGGCCGTGTTTGGCGTGCGGGCGGATCGGGAAACGAGAACAGCTCAATGACATACGAGCCGTTAAGCGACAAATCCAGCTTATAGGAACCGCGGTCTTCGCGGTACGTTTCTTGAATCACCTGAAAACCAAGCTTATGTACGTAGAAAGCTTTCGACTTTTCAAAATCTGAACATATGATTGCAATATGATGTATGGATTTCAGCAACATCATCCCTCCTTGATTCCCAGTATAGCAGAGAAGGCTTTTCCAGCTGGGATTGAAATGCTTTTGACTGGGGTTAATCACTATACTATAATGAGAATGTTACGCACAGGAAAACAGAGGTGAAGACCGTGTTAGACCGTTTAAAGTCAATCGAAGAACGATATGAAAAATTAAATGAGCTTTTAAGCGATCCAGAAGTAGTCAACGATCCGAAAAAGCTTAGAGAATATTCAAAAGAGCAATCTGATATACAAGAAACAGTTGACGTATATAGACAATACAGAGATGCGTCAGAACAGCTGGCTGATGCAAAAGCGATGCTTGAAGAGAAGCTGGACGCTGAGATGCGCGACATGGTGAAGGAAGAGATTTCTGAACTTCAGAAGGAAACGGAAACACTGTCAGAACGCCTGAAAGTGCTCCTGATCCCGAAAGATCCTAATGACGACAAAAACGTTATCATGGAGATCCGCGGAGCTGCGGGAGGCGAGGAAGCCGCTTTATTCGCGGGTAACCTGTATAGAATGTATTCCCGTTATGCCGAGCTGCAAGGATGGAAAACAGAGGTCATGGAAGCGAGTGTAACCGGAACGGGCGGCTACAAAGAGATCATCTTTATGATTACGGGAAGCGGCGCATATTCTAAACTCAAATATGAAAACGGCGCCCATCGCGTACAGCGTGTTCCCGAAACAGAATCAGGCGGCCGTATCCATACCTCTACTGCAACAGTAGCATGTCTTCCTGAGGCAGAAGAGGTAGAGGTTGACATTCATGAGAAGGATATCCGTGTTGATACGTTTGCATCAAGCGGACCGGGCGGACAAAGCGTTAACACAACAATGTCTGCCGTTCGTCTGACGCACTTGCCGACAGGTGTTGTTGTATCATGCCAGGATGAAAAATCTCAAATCAAGAACAAAGAAAAAGCAATGAAGGTTCTCCGTGCCAGAATCTACGATAAATTTCAGCAGGAAGCCCAGGCTGAATATGATCAAACACGGAAATCAGCAGTCGGATCAGGTGACCGCTCTGAACGTATCCGCACATACAACTTCCCGCAAAACCGTGTGACGGATCACAGAATCGGCCTGACGATTCAAAAGCTTGATCAGATTCTTGAAGGAAAACTAGACGAAGTGGTTGAAGCGCTGATCGTTGAAGATCAGGCAAGTAAGCTTCAGCAAGCGGAAGGTTAAGATGAAGACGATATTTGAAGCCCTGAAATGGGCTTCTTCTTATTTAACCGAAGCGGGAAGGGAAGAAAATGCGGCCGAGCTTCTTTTGCTTTATGATACAGGAATGGACAGAAGCAAGTTGCTCGCCAGCTTACAGGAACCGATTGGCGAAGACGAACTGTATCGCTTTAAGCGTCACGTTGAGATGCATAAAGAGGGCGTGCCGGTTCAGTACATTATCGGAAAAGAGTTTTTTTACGGACGGGAATTTATGGTGAATGATGATGTGTTGATCCCACGGCCGGAAACAGAAGAGGTTGTCTATCATCTGCTTGAAAAATATCGGCATGTCTTTTCTGAAGACAGCAGGCTCGAAGTCGTTGACGTTGGTACAGGGAGCGGCGCGATAGCCGTCACGCTTGCGCTTGAAAACAAAAACTTTTCTGTGTCGGCTGTCGATATTTCGAAAGAGGCGCTGCAAGTCGCCTCTGCCAATGCGGAAACGCTTGGAGCAGATGTGCACTTTTATCAGGGCGATCTGCTTGAACCTTTTATTAAGGAAGGCAAAAAAGCGGATATTGTCGTCTCGAATCCTCCTTATATTTCAGAAGGAGAAATGGCTGATCTATCAGAGATTGTCCGTTTTCATGAGCCGCTGCACGCTCTGACCGATGGCGGAGACGGGCTAAAATTTTATAAGCGGTTTATGGAAGACATCCCGCTTGTCATGAAGGATAAGGTGTTTGTCGTTTTTGAAATCGGATGGCAACAGGGCGCAGCGGTGAAAGAGCTGATTCTCAAGACGTTTAAGGGTGCGGAAGTGGAAGTGCTGAAAGATATTAACGGAAAAGACAGAACCATATGCGCCGTGATTCATAAAGATATATAAGCAGCTTGCTGGCGAGTTGATGAATCAAGCTGTGTTAACACCGGCAAAGGGGATGTAAAAGATGAAAAATGCCCTGGCAGCAGGAATCTTGCTCATTGCGATTGAGAGCATGGTTGGCACTATTTTTCCGCAAGCTTCATATGAAACGATGTTTGGCGTTGCGTCTCTCGTTTTGATTGGGCTTGCGATCATCACATCGGGTTTGGCTGTAAGCGGAAGCGATCAGCGGGCAAACTACCATTCAGAAACCAAAGAAGGCCGTACCGCCCGCTTGAAAATGGCGGCTGCTTTCTTTGTTGCGGCGATACCTTCTATTCTATGTTATTTGCTGACGGTTTTGTTTTAATGAAAAAAGGAAGCCTCTTTAGGCTTCCTTTTTTTGCAGTAAAACAGAATCCCATATCCAATAGACAAGAGCTGTTAATACAGCGAAAAGGTAGAAGGCTGTATTTTGAAACAGAGATTGTCCCGAAGGCTGCAGCACGCCGAAAATGATCGCGTTGGCAATAAAAGCCGCGACAAGGTAATACAGCAAATACAAAGGGCTGAACCGTTTCGGTTTTTTATTCATCATGAATTGAAGCGGCAGCGCGAATATCAAATAAGGGAACAGAAAATAAAATGCCATCGTGATGACAGCGGCAATGATAAATGAATGAATATAGATAATCGAATAAAGAACTGACATCGTGAATGCTGATAACAGCACTGTATAATTATATTTCATCTTAAACCTCCTAAAACACTATCGTACCATAAATTAGATTAACAGCTTGCTAGATTTTTTTCACCCTGTACGTTTACCTTAGGCTCTCCTTGTCCATAATAGGGCTAGAAACAAAGCACGGAGAGGAACGGTGGGGACCGATGAAAAAAACAGTAATCATATGTATATATATCTTTCTTTTATTATCCGGAGCGCTTGTAGGGCTGGCAAAAGAAGAGACGGCACAGCGATCAGAAAATCAGCCGGTGGTCATACCGGACGAGGCGATCCGCTTGAGAATATTGGCAAACAGCGATCGTGACGCGGACCAAGAATTAAAGCGTCATATCAGAGACGCGGTCAATAAAGAAATTACAACATGGGTAGAGGATATCACTTCTATAGCTGAAGCCCGGCGTGTGATTCGCTCAAAACTGCCTGAAATCAAAGCAATTGCAAAGGAAACAATGGAGAAAGAAGGAGCGAACCAATCGATATCCGTTGATTTTGACAAAATCTCATTTCCGACAAAGCTTTATGGCAACATGGTATATCCGGCTGGTGAGTATGAAGCGATTCTGATTACGCTTGGAAACGGCGACGGCGCCAACTGGTGGTGTGTGCTGTTCCCGCCGCTCTGCTTTCTCGATTTTTCTAACGGGGAAGCCGTCAAAGAACAAGAAGATAAAGAAGCCTCAAAAAAGCAGAATGAGAAAGTGCTTGAGGACGTAACCGCTAAAGCGGAAAAAGCCAAAAAAGCAGAGAAAGAAGAGAAGGAAGACGGCACAGAAGTAAAATTCTTCTTAGTCGAATGGATTTCCGACCTTTTTTCCTAATCACCTGGTCTAAAAATAGATTTGCCTCATAGATTGGAAGAAAGAATGCAAAAACGGGGTGAACGGATGTTTTATCAACTGCGGGTGGCAAGGGAAAAAGACGGAGACGTGCTCGAGGAATTTTTAAAACAGGCGAAAACCAATCATGAAGGCGTGAAAGAAGGCTTCACCCAGTTTCTTATGCTGGAGGACAGCGAGAAAAACATTGCCGGCTGTCTCGGAATTGAAAAAATAAGCTGTGATCAAGGGCTGCTGCGGTCACTTGTCATATCGGACAAGCTTAACCAAGGTCATATCGTCACGCTATTTCAAAGCATGGAGGTGCTGTGCGAAAAGCATCAGATCAAAACAGTATATCTAGTAGCGAATCAACATTCCTCTGCTGACTTCCTGGCGGCGCTGGGATTTGAACCAGCTGAAAGCGTACCTGAAGAGCTGTTTTCTTCTGATCACTTCTGTGAATCGCGGCAAACCGAAGGGGCCGTCTTGATGAAAAAAGCGTCTGGATAAGTGTGATTTATACACATACTTATCCACTTCTTCATTAGCGTTGTCCACAATTTGTGGATAACGCTTGTTTTATTACAGGACATCTTTTATACTTTCAAAAGGATTACACGCGTAAAACAATCGTTTTATTGTTGTGAATAAGGAGTTTGGTCAGAAAATGAAAACGAAAAGATGGTTTGTGGATGTAACTGACGAGTTATCCACAAATGATCCACAAATTGCACAAGCAGCTGCTTTGCTCCGAGAAAATGAGGTCGTTGCGTTCCCGACAGAAACGGTATACGGTCTCGGCGCAAACGCGAAAAACACAGATGCTGTCAAAAAAATATATAAGGCAAAGGGGCGGCCGAGCGATAATCCCCTGATTGTCCACATTGCGGACATCAGTCAGCTTGACGGTTTAACGGGTCCGGCGCCGGAAAAGGCAAAAACATTGATGAAACGGTTTTGGCCCGGAGCACTTACGCTCATTCTGCCTTGCAAACCTGGTGCGCTCTCACCTCGTGTAACGGCAGGGCTTGAAACGGTTGCCATTAGGATGCCGGATCATCCGCTTGCCCTAGCACTGATTCGCGAGTCGGGTTTGCCGATTGCGGCACCTAGCGCCAATCTATCAGGCAAGCCAAGTCCGACAAAGGCGGAACATGTGGCTCACGACTTGGATGGCCGAATCGCTGGAATTATGGACGGAGGCCCTACCGGGATTGGGGTCGAATCAACCGTACTATCATGTGCGGGCGACATCCCTGTTCTCCTGCGCCCAGGTGGCATTACAAAAGAACAAATTGAAGCGGAAATCGGACCGATCCTTGTGGATAAAGGACTCAGCGATCAAAATGAGAAGCCGATTTCTCCAGGGATGAAATATACACATTATGCGCCGACAGCACCGCTTGCTATTTGTGAAGGCGGCCCAGAGCGCATTCAGCATCTCATTCAAGAATATCAACAGGGCGGAAGACGGGTCGGTGTCCTGACGACAGAAGAAAACGCGGGTGTTTATTCCGCTGATTATGTGAAGAGCTGCGGCAGACGGGCTCAGCTTGAGACTGTTGCGGCAGCGCTGTACGATGCTTTACGCAGTTTTGATGAGAATAAGGTGGATTTTATTATTGCGGAATCCTTTCCAGACACGGGCGTCGGTCTCGCCATTATGAATAGGCTGATGAAAGCCGCCGGAGGAAGAGTGATTCGCTGAACACAGTCAGATGTTCTAACCCTTTTTGGACACGCATAGGCTAAAAAAGCGGGCGTGTCCAAGGGGGTTATTTATGTATGTCGGATTTGTTCATAGGCGAACTGATTACTTTAAGCATCATGGCGTTTGCTTTAGGGATGGATGCTTTTTCTGTCGGTCTCGGAATGGGCATGGTCAAACTCAGGAGAAAGCAGATATTCTATATTGGATTCATCATCGGCCTCTTTCACGTCATCATGCCTCTTGGAGGAATGGCGGCCGGTAACATGCTGTCAGGGCTCCTCGGCGTGTTAGCGGTTTATATCGGGGGTTCGCTGCTATTTGTTCTGGGGGTTCAAATGCTTATGGCTTCTTTTAAACAGTCAGAAGAACGATTCATGTCGCCGACAGGGCCGGGCTTATTGCTGTTTGCCATCGGCGTCAGCCTTGACAGCTTCTCCGTCGGTTTGAGCTTAGGGATATACGGATCGCATCCGCTCCTTACAATTACCCTGTTCGGGCTTTTCAGCATGATTTTGACATGGCTGGGCCTGCTGATCGGAAAACAAGTGCAGTCATGGCTTGGCACATACAGCGAAGCGCTCGGGGGCATCATATTAATCGTATTCGGCCTAAAGCTGCTTTTGCCAATTTAATATACCACCAATAAAAGAAACGAAGTCGCCGTTTCTTTTTTCTTCATATATAATAGAGAAAATAAGGGGTGACTGACATGAACATTATTTTTGTCTGTACTGGAAATACGTGCCGCAGCCCTATGGCTGAGGCGCTTTTTAAATCAATTGCAGAAACGGAAGGGCTGAATGTCAGTGTCCGCTCGGCAGGCGTGTTTGCTTCGCCTAATGGGAGAGCGACGCCTCAAGCGGTCGAAGCGCTGTTTGAAAAACACATTGCCCTGAATCATGTGTCTTCTCCATTAACTGAAGAACATATGAAATCAGCTGATTTGATTCTTGCTATGACCCATCAGCACAAACAGATCATTGCCAGCCAATTTGGACGTTATCGTGATAAAGTGTTTACGCTAAAAGAATATGTCACAGGCAGCCGCGGGGATGTCATCGATCCGTTCGGCGGTTCAATTGACATTTATAAACAAACGAGAGATGAGCTTGAAGAGCTTCTTCGGCAGCTGGCAAAACAATTGAAAAAAGACGGCAGATAAGTTGAGAAAATCTGCAAACAGGTCATTTGCAAATCCCGCGTGAAGGAGTAGAATATAGTGAAAAGCACATCATATGGTGTGAATGAAAGAGCGGACAGGCTGCGCGTTCAACATAGCGGGCGGAGCCGCATCACACACGCTGGGAGGAAAAGCAGATGAAAGTAGCCATAGCATCGGATCATGGCGGCGTTCACATTCGAAATGAAATCAAAGAGTTAATGGACGAATTGCAAATTGAATATATTGATATGGGCTGTGACTGCGGCAGCGGATCTGTCGATTATCCGGATTATGCTTTTCCGGTGGCCGAAAAAGTGGTTAGCGGCGAAGTTGACAGAGGGATTTTAATTTGCGGGACAGGTATTGGCATGAGCATTTCCGCCAATAAAGTCAAAGGCATCCGCTGCGCGCTGGCGCACGATACATTCAGCGCAAAGGCGACGAGAGAGCATAATGATACAAACATCCTCGCGATGGGTGAGCGAGTGATCGGCCCCGGTTTGGCGCGGGAAATTGCGAAAATCTGGCTGACCACTGAGTTTACCGGCGGAAGACATCAAACCCGTATTGGAAAAATCTCAGATTATGAAGAGAAAAACCTGTAGGGGTGCTGGTCAATGAATGAGATCAAGCAAACGTGGTATACGATGCTGTCTGAATTTCAGGAACAAGCGGGATTGAAACAAGATCAGCTCTTTGTCCTTGGATGCAGCACGAGCGAAGTTGCCGGCAGCCGGATCGGAACATCGGGCAGTGTAGACATCGCGGAAAGCATCTACAGCGGGCTTGCCGAGCTTAAGGGAAAAACGGGAATCCATCTCGCGTTTCAATGCTGTGAGCATTTGAACAGAGCGCTTGTCGTTGAGGAAGAAACGGCCCGGCTGTTCAGGCTTCCAACCGTTTCTGCCGTACCCGTTCCAAAAGCGGGCGGGGCGATGGCTTCTTATGCGTTTAAGCAGATGAAGTCTCCTGTTCTTGTCGAAACTATTCAGGCTGATGCCGGAATAGACATCGGCGATACGTTTATCGGCATGCATCTGAAGCAGGTGACTGTCCCTGTACGAGTCTCTCAAAACAGTCTCGGTGCAGCCCATGTGACATTAGCGCGTACGCGGCCGAAGCTGATCGGCGGAGTACGGGCGGTTTATGAGTGCGAATGAAAGGACTGCATGCCAGTCTTTTCTTTTGTTTTAAGGCAGTAAAATAAATCCCGAACTTTAATTTAAATTTAAGTTATTAATATTCGTTTTTACCATTAAAAGTTTTGATTTTTTAAAAATAATCTTTTACATTGGCCTAAAAAACCATGTACAATAGTGGTGGTAAAAACAAAGAACAGGATACGGATAGGAGAGGATCTCGCTGATGAAACATTTACCTGCGCAAGACGAACAAGTGTTTAACGCCATTAAAAATGAGCGTGAACGCCAACAGACTAAGATCGAATTAATTGCTTCTGAGAACTTTGTAAGTGAAGCGGTTATGGAAGCACAAGGATCTGTTTTGACAAATAAATACGCTGAAGGATATCCGGGCAAACGCTACTATGGCGGATGTGAGCACGTCGATGTCGTTGAAGATATCGCTCGTGACCGCGCGAAGGAGATCTTTGGAGCGGAGCATGTAAACGTTCAGCCGCATTCAGGCGCACAAGCAAACATGGCAGTGTACTTCACGATTTTGGAGCAAGGCGATACTGTACTTGGGATGAACCTCTCCCACGGCGGCCATTTAACACACGGAAGTCCAGTCAACTTCAGCGGTGTTCAATATAACTTTGTTGAGTACGGCGTAGATAAAGAAACTCAATATATTGATTACGATGACGTGCGTGAAAAAGCCCTCGCTCATAAGCCGAAGCTTATCGTTGCAGGAGCAAGTGCGTATCCTCGTACAATCGACTTTGAAAAATTCCGTGAAATTGCTGATGAAGTCGGCGCTTACTTCATGGTGGATATGGCGCATATCGCAGGACTTGTTGCGGCAGGCCTTCATCCGAACCCGGTTCCTTACGCTGATTTCGTTACAACCACAACACATAAAACACTTCGCGGACCTCGCGGCGGTATGATCCTTTGCCGTGAAGAGTTTGGCAAGAAAATTGATAAATCGATCTTCCCTGGCATTCAAGGCGGCCCGCTGATGCACGTTATTGCCGCAAAAGCAGTTTCATTCGGCGAAGTGTTGCAGGACGATTTCAAAACATATGCACAAAACGTCATTTCAAATGCAAAACGCTTGGCTGAAGCATTAACGAAAGAGGGCATCCAGCTCGTTTCAGGCGGAACTGACAACCACCTTATTCTTGTTGACCTTCGTTCTCTAGGACTGACTGGTAAAGTTGCGGAGCATGTGCTTGATGAAATCGGTATTACTTCAAACAAAAACGCAATTCCATACGATCCGGAAAAACCTTTCGTAACAAGCGGTATCCGTCTTGGTACAGCTGCTGTGACAAGCCGCGGTTTTGACGGAGACGCATTGGATGAAGTAGGTGCCATCATTGGGCTTGCATTGAAAAACCACGAAGATGAAGGAAAACTAGAAGAAGCGAGACAGCGCGTAGCTGCTCTGACTGGCAAGTTCCCTCTATATAAAGAATTAGATTACTAAGATTGAAAAACCCGCTCGGGCCAATGCCCGGCGGGTTTTTTGACGATGTCCTTGAAACTCCATGTCTTTTTTTGTAGAATCAATAGAAGTGTGAAATTGTCGATAGGACAATAAAAAAGGAGCTGAAACACAGTATGGGAAAGGTTTATGTATTTGATCATCCTTTAATTCAGCACAAGCTGACATATATTCGGAATGAAGAGACAGGTACGAAGGATTTTAGAGAGCTTGTAGACGAAGTAGCCACACTTATGGCGTTTGAAATTACCCGTGATCTCCCTCTAGAGGAAGTGGATATCAACACACCGGTTCAGACTGCGAAATCGAAAGTCATCTCAGGGAAAAAACTGGGGGTTGTTCCGATTCTCAGAGCAGGTTTAGGAATGGTTGAAGGCATCTTAAAACTGATCCCTGCGGCAAAAGTAGGACATGTCGGTCTGTACCGTGATCCTGAAACCTTAAAACCCGTGGAATACTATGTGAAGCTTCCTTCTGACGTGGAAGAGCGTGAATTCATCGTGGTTGACCCGATGCTGGCCACAGGAGGTTCCGCAGTTGAAGCCATTCACAGCCTCAAAAAACGCGGTGCGAAAAATATTCGTTTCATGTGTCTTGTAGCGGCACCGGAGGGTGTGGAAGAATTGCAGAAGCATCATTCGGATGTGGATATTTACATAGCGGCCCTTGATGAAAAATTAAATGAAAAAGGCTATATCGTTCCAGGTCTTGGAGACGCAGGAGACCGTATGTTTGGAACAAAATAAAAAAGAAAACCCGACAAAGGGTTTTCTTTTTTTATCCAGTTATTTGCTATTCGGTCAATTTGTATACAATTATAGGTGAAAATGTGAACATTCTGTGGAGGCGTACAGTATAAAAAGTTTTTTAACTTTAAACAGATTGACACATGTTAGGGGCTATTGTATGCTAAACGAGGGTATTATGAGAAGGTTTTCATAGCTTTCATTATAGTCCTCATCCTCAATGTAAATCCTCTCAGTAAACCCGTATTATGAGGATTTATTTAAGCGAATGAAACAGCATCCTTGCAAGGCTTGCGGATGAATGATTTTTTCGAACAGGCCCGTTTTGCCGGACAAAAAAGGTCTTCTACTAGGGTTAACCGCTGATTTTTGCCGTATCTAAGCTATACATTATTTTTTCATCAGGAGACAGATAATTGATGGACGATCCCAAGCTTACATTTAGCAGACAACGTAAATATCTATTGTTCATTTTGGCAGTGTATGTACTGGGTTATGGTTTAACAGCGTATAAAACCGTTTTTTTAGGCCTTATTCTGGGAACTGTTTTCAGTTTGTTTAATTTTTTACTGCTCGTCAGGAGAATGAACGCTTTTGACAGAGCCGTTGAGAAAGGGAAGTCCATACGATCTCTTGGGAGCGCAGCGCGGTGGTGCAATGCGATTCTTGCTGCGGCTGTAGCCTATAAAAATCCTGAGCATTTTCATATGGCAAGTACAGTTATTGGATTAATGACAATATACCCTGTCATTATGATAGATTCCTTTATCCAGCTTAAACGTTCATCAATGGAAGAGAGGTGAAAACCCTTTGAATCATGAATACAGAACTATTGAATTTCTAGGTCTTACTTTTAATCTGACAAACATTCTGATGATTACTGTGGCGAGTGTGATTGTTTTATTGATTGCTATTTTAACGACAAGAACGCTTTCGATCCGTCCCGGAAAAGCCCAGAATTTTATGGAATGGGTTGTGGATTTCGTCCGCAATATTATCGGCAGTACAATGGATTTGAAAACAGGGGCTAACTTCTTGGCACTTGGTGTCACATTGCTGATGTACATATTTGTGTCGAATATGCTGGGGCTGCCGTTCTCTATTACAATCGGACATGAGCTCTGGTGGAAATCTCCGACAGCCGATCCTGCCATTACATTAACGCTAGCCGTGATGGTTGTTGCTTTAACTCACTACTATGGTGTGAAGATGAAAGGGCTCAAGGAATATTCCAAAGACTATTTAAGACCTGTTCCATTCATGCTCCCGATGAAAATCATCGAAGAGTTTGCGAATACGCTGACTCTCGGTTTGAGGCTTTATGGTAACATCTTCGCCGGTGAGATTCTTCTCGGCCTGCTTGCGGGATTAGCGACAAGCCATTACTCACAAAGCGTGGCTCTCGGTCTTGTTGGTACTATCGGCGCCATTCTGCCAATGCTGGCATGGCAAGCATTCAGTTTATTTATAGGTGCCATCCAAGCGTTTATCTTTACAATGCTGACGATGGTGTACATGTCTCATAAAATCAGTCATGATCACTAAAACATTATATCCAAACGGATAACATTTTAAAGGAGGAACTTTTTCATGAATTTAATAGCAGCTGCGATTGCAATTGGTTTAGGCGCACTTGGTGCAGGTATTGGTAACGGTTTGATTGTTTCACGTACGGTAGAGGGGATTGCCCGTCAGCCGGAAGCAGGTAAAGAACTTAGAACTCTTATGTTCATGGGTATCGCATTAGTTGAAGCCCTTCCTATTATCGCTGTCGTTATCGCATTCTTAGCGTTCTTTGGCTAAGCATAAAAGCCTTATATGAACTAAAAATGGCGAAGATCATTCCAAGAGAACCTTCGCCATTGCTTTATGTCTGATAAGCATCCCGCCTTGCCAGCTGAAAAGAGACAAGTGCGGCTGCTGGATCAGCAAAGAAAAACCTGCAGAAGGGAGTTGCCGTAGTAGATGTCTCAATTACCACTTGAACTAGGATTGTCGTTTAACGGCGGAGATATCCTGTTCCAACTGTTAGCTATGTTAATCTTATTAGCGCTTCTGAAGAAATACGCTTTAGGGCCGCTATTAAACATAATGAAACAGCGTGAAGACCACATCGCTGGAGAAATTACGTCTGCTGAAGAAAAAAATAAAGAAGCGCAGCAGCTGATTGAAGAGCAGCGCGTTCTTTTAAAAGAAGCAAGACAGGAATCCCAAACTCTTATCGAAAACGCAAAGAAACTGGGAGATAAGCAAAAAGAAGAGATTATTCAGGCTGCACGTGCAGAATCTGAACGTCTGAAAGAAGCAGCAAGAACTGAAATCGTGAAGGAAAAAGAACAGGCGGTTTCTGCTCTCCGTGAGCAAGTAGCGTCTCTTTCTGTCATGATTGCGTCGAAAGTGATCGAAAAAGAACTGGATGAACAAGCTCAAGAGAAATTGATCCAGGACTATCTTAAAGAGGTAGGAGAAAGCCGATGAGTGGATCAGCTGTCTCTAAACGATATGCGTCAGCTCTTTTTGATATTGCCAATGAGTCCGCTCAGCTGAATCAAGTTGAAGAAGAGCTAACCGTTGTAAAACAAGTGTTTCAAAATGAAAAAGCGCTTAATGATGTGTTAAACCATCCGAAGGTGCCGGCTGCGAAGAAAAAAGAGCTGATTCAAAATGCATTTGGCTCTTTGTCACAGTCCGTGCTCAATACGATTTTTCTTTTGATTGACCGCCATCGTGCCGCGATTGTGCCTGAGCTTACAGATGAGTTTATCAAACTCGCAAATGAGGCTCGTCAAATAGAAGACGCGACCGTATATTCAGTGAAACCGCTGACGGATGCGGAAATTTCATCATTATCACAAGTGTTTGCAAAAAAAGCCGGAGTCGCTTCACTGAGAATCAGAAATGAAGTGCAGACGGATTTAATAGGCGGCATTAAAGTCCGCATTGGAAACCGGATTTTTGACGGCAGCGTAAGCGGGAAGCTTCAGCGCATTGAACGTCAACTAGCCGGGGAAAATCGATAGAAGGGGTGAAACCTAAGTGAGCATCAAAGCTGAAGAGATTAGCACGCTGATAAAACAGCAAATACAAAATTATCAATCTGATATTGAAGTTCAAGACGTAGGTACAGTCATCCAAGTCGGTGACGGTATTGCTCGTGTGCACGGCCTTGACAATTGTATGGCCGGTGAACTTGTCGAATTTTCAAACGGTGTTTTGGGTATGGCTCAAAACCTTGAAGAATCAAACGTAGGTATCGTCATCTTAGGACCTTTCAGTGAGATCCGTGAGGGAGACGAAGTAAAAAGAACAGGCCGCATCATGGAGGTTCCTGTCGGTGAGGAACTAATCGGCCGTATTGTGAACCCATTAGGTCAGCCGGTAGACGGACTTGGCCCGATCCTCACAAGCAAAACACGTCCGATCGAAAGCCCTGCACCAGGCGTTATGGACCGTAAATCCGTTCATGAACCGCTTCAAACGGGTATTAAAGCGATCGATGCACTGATTCCAATCGGCCGCGGCCAGCGTGAGCTGATCATCGGTGACCGTCAAACAGGTAAAACTTCTGTTGCGATCGATTCGATCCTGAACCAAAAAGACCAAGACATGATCTGCGTATACGTTGCGATCGGTCAAAAAGAATCAACAGTCCGCGGCGTAGTAGAAACATTGCGTAAGCACGGCGCGCTTGATTATACAATCGTTGTAACGGCGTCTGCGTCACAGCCGGCACCGCTTCTGTACCTGGCTCCGTATGCAGGGGTTACAATGGCAGAAGAATTTATGTACAACGGCAAGCACGTTCTTGTTGTATACGATGATCTTTCTAAACAAGCGGCTGCTTACCGTGAGCTGTCCTTGCTTCTTCGCCGTCCGCCAGGCCGTGAAGCGTTCCCTGGGGATGTATTCTACCTTCATTCCCGTCTGCTTGAGCGTGCAGCAAAGCTTAGTGACGCGAAAGGCGCGGGATCAATTACAGCTCTGCCGTTCGTAGAAACACAAGCCGGAGATATCTCTGCTTATATTCCGACGAACGTCATTTCCATCACCGACGGACAGATCTTCCTGCAATCTGATTTGTTCTTCTCTGGCGTACGTCCAGCGATCAACGCCGGATTGTCTGTATCCCGTGTCGGCGGTTCCGCGCAAATCAAAGCGATGAAAAAAGTATCAGGAACTTTGCGTCTTGACCTTGCGTCATACCGTGAGCTGGAAGCATTCGCTCAATTCGGATCTGACCTCGACCAAGCGACTCAGGCGAAACTGAACCGCGGTGCGCGTACAGTTGAAGTGCTGAAGCAGGATCTGAACAAGCCGCTTCCGGTTGAAAAGCAAGTAGCCATTCTTTATGCGCTGACAAAAGGATATCTTGATGATATTCCAGTAGCGGATATCAGACGTTTTGAAGAAGAGTACTACATGTACCTTGACCAAAACCATAAAGAACTGCTTGATGGAATTGCGAAAACAGGAAACCTTCCTGCTGATGAAGACTTCAAAGCTGCAATCGAAGGCTTCAAACGCACATTTGCACCAAGCAACTAACTCGAATGCTAATGAGAGAAAAAGGTTCTCTTTTTCTCTCTTTTTACGCAGATGAAGAGAAAAGGTGGTGAAATCTTTGGCCTCATTACGCGATATTAAGTCAAGGATCACGTCAACGAAAAAAACGAGCCAGATTACAAAAGCCATGCAGATGGTATCTGCGGCTAAGCTGAATCGAGCTGAAAATAATGCAAAATCATTTGTGCCATATATGGATAAGATCCAAGAGGTTGTGTCAAATGTCGGGAGAGTTTCCGGCAACGTGAAGCATCCGATGCTACTCAGCAGAGAAGTGAAAAAGACGGCATATCTTGTCATTACGTCTGACCGCGGTCTTGCCGGCGCTTTTAACAGTTCGGTTTTACGAAGTGCTTATCAGGCCATGCAAGAACGTCATCAATCTAAAGATGAGTATGCGGTGATCGTCATCGGAAGAGTGGGCCGTGATTTCTTTAAGAAACGTGAGATTCCGATCATTTCCGAGTTAACAGGACTTGGAGATGAAGTAACGTTTACAGAAATTAAGGATCTTGCCCGACAAACGATCCAAATGTTTATAGACGGGGCGTTTGATGAATTGCACCTTATTTATAACCATTTTGTCAGCGCCATTTCTCAAGAAGTAACGGAGAAAAAACTTCTGCCGTTATCTGATTTGGGCAGCGGCGGCGGAAAGAGAACGGCGTCTTATGAATTTGAACCGTCTGAAGAGGAGGTTCTGGAGGTTTTGCTTCCTCAATATGCAGAAAGCTTAATCTTCGGTGCGCTTCTTGACAGTAAAGCAAGTGAGCACGCTGCAAGAATGACGGCGATGAAAAACGCGACAGACAACGCGAAGGAACTTATCGATTCACTTTCGCTTTCTTACAACCGCGCTCGCCAAGCAGCCATCACACAAGAAATTACGGAAATTGTCGGCGGAGCAGCCGCTTTAGAATAGAAAGATTTTGTCAGGAGGGATAGCGATGAAGAAAGGACGCGTTAGCCAGGTATTAGGACCGGTCGTCGACGTGCGTTTTGAAGACGGTCACTTGCCTGAAATTTATAATGCGATTAAAATTTCACAGCCAGCTGCAAGTGAAAATGAAGTAGGTATTGATTTAACGCTTGAGGTCGCTCTTCATTTAGGCGATGATACAGTCCGTACAATCGCAATGGCATCTACGGACGGTGTTCAGCGCGGAATGGAAGCTGTAGATACAGGAGCGCCAATCTCAGTACCGGTTGGTGATGTAACACTTGGCCGTGTATTTAACGTACTCGGAGAAAATATTGATTTGAATGAGCCAGTTCCTGCGGATGCGAAAAAAGATCCGATTCACAGACAGGCGCCTTCATTTGATCAGCTATCAACAGAAGTTGAAATTCTTGAAACAGGTATTAAAGTTGTTGACTTGCTTGCTCCATACATCAAGGGCGGTAAGATCGGATTGTTCGGCGGTGCCGGTGTAGGTAAAACCGTATTAATCCAGGAATTAATCAACAACATCGCGCAAGAGCACGGCGGTATCTCTGTATTCGCCGGTGTAGGGGAGCGTACTCGTGAAGGGAACGACCTTTTCTACGAAATGAGCGACTCTGGCGTAATCAACAAAACAGCCATGGTATTCGGACAAATGAACGAGCCACCGGGCGCACGTATGCGTGTTGCTTTGACAGGTCTTACAATGGCTGAGCACTTCCGTGATGAACAAGGACAGGACGTATTGTTCTTCATCGATAACATTTTCCGTTTCACACAAGCGGGTTCAGAGGTTTCTGCCCTTCTTGGCCGTATGCCTTCAGCGGTTGGTTATCAGCCGACGCTTGCAACTGAAATGGGTCAGCTTCAAGAGCGTATCACATCTACTAACGTTGGATCAGTTACATCTATCCAGGCGATCTACGTGCCTGCCGATGACTACACTGACCCGGCGCCGGCAACAACGTTCGCTCACTTGGATGCGACAACAAACCTTGAGCGTAAGTTAACTGAGATGGGTATTTACCCTGCGGTTGATCCGTTGGCTTCTACATCACGCGCCCTTGCTCCTGAAATTGTCGGAGAAGAGCATTATGCAGTTGCCCGTGAAGTACAGTCAACGCTTCAGCGTTACAAAGAGCTTCAAGATATCATTGCGATTCTCGGTATGGATGAATTGAGTGATGAAGACAAGCTTGTCGTTCAACGCGCACGCCGTATTCAGTTCTTCCTTTCTCAAAACTTCCACGTGGCTGAACAGTTCACTGGACAAAAAGGTTCTTACGTGCCTGTAAAAGAAACGGTTCAAGGTTTCAAGGAAATCTTAGCCGGCAAATACGACCATCTTCCTGAAGATGCGTTCCGTCTTGTAGGCCGTATCGAAGAAGTTGTTGAGAAAGCAAAAGAAATGGGTGTAGAAGTTTAATCTGGTCCTAGGAGGGTAAAAGCATGAAGACCGTTAAAGTCAATATCGTTACTCCCGACGGCCCAGTATACGATGCGGATATCGAAATGGTGAGCGTGAGAGCCGAAAGCGGCGATCTCGGTATTTTGCCAGGTCATATTCCAACCGTGGCTCCTCTTAAAATCGGCGCTGTCCGTCTGAAAAAAGACGGACAGACTGAATTGGTTGCGGTCAGCGGCGGATTTGTAGAAGTCCGTCCTGATCAGGTTACCATCCTTGCCCAGGCTGCTGAAACAGCGGAAGGCATCGATAAAGAGCGCGCTGCAGCTGCACGTCAGCGGGCGCAGGAGCGTTTGAATTCTCAATCAGATGATACTGACATTCGTCGGGCTGAGCTTGCGTTACAGCGGGCTTTGAACAGATTGGATGTAGCAGGGAAATAAGAAAAAATCCTTCTCATGTATGAGAAGGATTTTTTTATGAGCACACAAGAGAATCAAACAGCGACAGAAGCGGCTTATCCTCTTTTTGCTGCAAGTATAAACGATCACAGCAATTCATTGTATGCCATGATTTGCGATGTCTTCTAAAGCCCATTGTATAAGCGCCGTCTGTGTATGGGTAAGACTTTACGATCCATTCAGCATCTTCATGATGAGCAATCACGCAATCTATAAGATAAACACTGATCATTTTCTCGAATTCTTCAATAGGAAGATTCCAATCAGCAAGCAAAAGCTCTTGTATACTTTGGAAATAAAGGTTTTCAAGCTCTTCAAGGCTTTCTCTCGTATAGGTGAGAGAAATGTTATAAAACTGACACAATTCATTCAGTTCTTCAATCTGTGACTGTCTATAATCATAATAGAATGCAATTGCTTCCCATTCCTGTTCAAAAATTGGCAGGGCCTCACCGTATTGCTTTTCAGGCTGAAAAAAAGAATGATTCACATTTGCCAGCTCCTTTCCAATAAAGTATACCATGTAAAAGAATCGCACTTTAAGCGGGGATTACCCCTAGATTTGGCTGATTATTCCGTTCTGTATAAAATGTATCATCTTTATCCGTGCTTCTTATATAATAAGAAAGGGTATAAACGCGGAGAAAGGATGAAAGGAGTGGAATAGATGAGTGTATTGGGACAGCAGGCTGCAATTGGTATTGTCGTTCATCTGATTTTTATAGCGGTGACTTGGTGGGCGCTGCAAGCCGTCAATATCGATCCGTTAATTAAAAAAGGCAAAGTCGTGCAGG
This sequence comes from uncultured Bacillus sp., assembly GCF_958411575.1. NCBI lineage: Bacteria > Bacillati > Bacillota > Bacilli > Caryophanales > Bacillaceae > Bacillus > uncultured Bacillus sp. The sequence goes on along the minus strand of NZ_CATYRA010000001.1, from coordinate 320,948 downwards.
CAAGACTCCTGATGATTTTGCTGACAATCGCTATTGGAACGACTGTTGCGAATTTCTTTTTAGATTACCTCAATTATTCACAGCAGCTTCCCTACCTATTTTAATAGGTTTTGAACATTATAATCACGGGAATGGTTTGGGAAGCGGGTTGAAGCGTATAACGCGAGTTTTGACGAAGATTATTACGTATGGCGCCTCTTGCCTCCGGTAAAACTGGGGATAAGGGGGAGAAATGAACATGAAGAAAAAACAAGTAAGCCACGCCATTATCATATCCGTAATGTTAAGCTTCGTTATTGCTGTTTTCCATACCATTCATGCGAGTGAGTTAACGCCGTTAGCACAAATGGCAGAGGGGATGGAACGCCAAGATGTGTCAATAGATAAGTGGACATTGCATGCAAAACAAAACATGTCGCTGACCGAAAAAGAATTTTATCAAAAAGTGCAACGTTTAAAATCAGAGTATCGTCAATATCATTGGGCGATTGCACAGGAAGATAAAATCGTAAAGGCAGTTGGCACGTATACTGACAAAAAAAATCACACTTCTTTTAGACTACAGCTTGTCACAACCCTCAAAAAACACAACCCAACTTCGTATTTACTATATGAGCAAATGAGTCTTAAGACACCGGATAGCTGGAATGATACATATGAACAGTTTGAACGGGAGACACTCGGGATATTCCAAGAAAAAGTAGTTATTTTTACTTGTCTAAATGGTCATTTAGATGATAATATGGATATTGTTTTGCAAAAAAAAGCAAATCAGTTATTAACCGAATTTCAAGCAAGATCTGTTGAACATGTAGTTGAGCCAAATTTCGTTTCTATTTCTGCGTTTACAGATGAGTGGAAAGAGTACATCATGACCTCGAAACATAAAATGAATTTGCAAATTGCACTTAGAAGTGCAGGAATGGGCGGAAAACATACCGTTACGGTTGGCACACCAATCGTTACGACTGAATATTAATATAGAGAATTTAGGGACGCGGAGGGGAATACCTTGGAAAAAATCATCGTCCGCGGCGGTCAAAAGTTAAACGGCACAGTCAAAGTTGAAGGCGCTAAAAATGCCGTTTTACCTGTTATCGCTGCATCTTTATTAGCAAGTGAAGAAAAAAGCGTAATTTGTGATGTACCTACGCTCTCCGATGTATATACAATTAACGAAGTGTTGCGTCATTTAGGAGCAGATGTGCATTTTGAGAATAATGAAGTGACTGTAAATGCTTCATACGCTTTACAAACTGAAGCACCTTTTGAATATGTACGTAAAATGCGTGCGTCCGTGCTTGTCATGGGGCCGCTTCTTGCGCGTACAGGTCATGCAAGAGTTGCGCTTCCGGGCGGATGCGCAATTGGCTCCAGACCGATCGATCAGCATTTAAAAGGTTTTGAAGCAATGGGCGCAGAAATCAAAGTCGGCAATGGCTTCATCGAAGCTGAAGTGAAAGGCCGTCTGCAAGGCGCGAAAATCTATCTGGACTTCCCAAGTGTAGGAGCTACAGAGAACTTGATTATGGCAGCCGCTCTAGCGGAAGGAACAACAACGCTGGAGAACGTGGCGAAAGAACCCGAAATCGTTGATTTAGCAAACTATATCAACGGCATGGGCGGAAAAATCCGCGGAGCTGGCACCGGCACCATCAAAATTGAAGGCGTCGAAAAGCTTCACGGTGTAAAACACCATATTATTCCTGACCGCATTGAAGCGGGCACATTTATGGTTGCTGCTGCAATCACTGAAGGAAACGTATTAGTGAAAGGAGCGGTTCCTGAACACCTCACTTCTTTAATTGCCAAAATGGAAGAGATGGGTGTAACGATTAAGGATGAAGGTGAAGGCCTGCGTGTCATCGGTCCGAAAGAACTCAAACCGATCGACATTAAAACAATGCCTCACCCGGGCTTCCCGACTGATATGCAGTCACAAATGATGGCGCTTCTGCTTCGTGCAAGCGGCACAAGCATGATTACAGAAACTGTTTTTGAAAACCGTTTTATGCATGCGGAAGAATTCCGCCGTATGAATGGCGATATCAAGATTGAAGGACGTTCTGTCATCATTAATGGCCCTGTACAGCTTCAGGGAGCTGAAGTTGCAGCGACTGACTTGCGTGCAGGTGCAGCACTGATTCTTGCGGGGTTAGTGGCTGAAGGTCATACACGTGTTACTGAACTGAAGCACTTAGACCGTGGTTACGTTGATTTCCATAAGAAGCTTGCAGCTATTGGCGCAGACATCGAACGTGTAAATGATGAGTCTGCTTCTGAGCAAGAGAACAAAGAAGTCGTTTCTGACTTAAACGCATAAACTTACCTAAAAATCAGTATGTCATTCTGGCATACTGGTTTTTTATTTTTCGGGTATTATCATCATTATGCGCAAAATAGCAAAAAAGAATACGTAAATCACAAATAAAGTTTCTGTCCAAAACGAGAGTCATATTAGCTTGTCCCTGCCCATAGACTAGACTAGAGTCGAATCCCGAGCAGGAGGCAGCTGAATATGAAACAATTCGTAATCACACTATCCATACTATGTGCATTGATTCTCTTGGTTCCCACACTCTTGGTTATCCCGTTCCAGCATAACAAAGAAGCGGGGGCCAGCGTAGAATCAGGAAAGACAGCAGTCAGCACGAAACCAGCATCAAAAGGAGCGGAAACGTTGAAAGCATCGCCTGTTTCTATTCCCGTCTATCGAACCGCAAATCAATCCGTAGAAGACATTCCGCTTGAAGAGTATGTCATTGGAGTCGTCGCCTCCGAAATGCCGGCAACCTTTGAACCTGAAGCGCTGAAAGCTCAGGCTCTCGCCGCCAGAACGTTTATTGTCAGACTGATGGTCTCAAATTCAGCAGTAGAGGCTCCTAAAGGCTCGCTGGTGGATGATACACAGATGTTCCAGGTGTATAAAAGCAAAGCGGAGCTGAAAAAACAGTGGGGCGCGAGCTATGAGGGAAAACTGAAGAAAATCACAGATGCGGTAGCCAGCACGCAAGGCAAAATCTTAACGTACAACAACCAGCCGATTGAAGCCTCATTTTTCTCCACAAGCAACGGATACACTGAAAACGCAGAAGCCTATTGGACAAGTGCCATCCCATATTTAAAAAGCGTCAAAAGCTCATGGGATAAAAAGTCTCCGAAATATAAGGCAACGAAAACCTTTACAGCCTCAGAGTTCGAGCAAAAGCTTGGCGTCAAACTGGATGGTTCTGGAACAGTCGGAAAGATTACCGGAGAGACACCGGGCCACCAGGTGGCAACAGCCGTTATTAACGGCAAGACGCTGAAAGGTAGAGACATACGTGAAAAGCTGGGCCTCAATTCAGCCGATTTTGAATGGAAGCGAAGCGGAGACACGATTACTGTCACGACGAGAGGATTTGGACACGGTGTCGGGATGAGCCAATATGGCGCCAATTTTATGGCGCAAGAAGGCAAAAAGGTTGATCAAATTGTGAAGTACTATTACCAAGGCACACAAATTTCTGAAGCCGATTCGTTTTTGAATAAATATATGGCGAAGAAGTAAAAAAGACGCTCAATGAGCGTCTTTTTCTGTTTCTGAATGTCTTTTATCCAGGAACGGTTAAAACTGTTTAGAGAAGCTCCTGACAGTCTTTAGGGCGACAAGGCCCTTCTTCCTGTTTTGTGACTTTGAGATTGTGGTAAAGTAATCCACATGTATCGACAGACTTCGACAGACTCATATAACGAAAGCCGAAAGGCCGACAATCTTCTTTTTTCATTGTAGTGTTAGGCGGAAATCACTAATAAAAACAAAGGTTTCTATGCAAAAGTAAACAACAGCAATGGGGAAGCCCGCCCTATTTATTTCTCTGTTTTTGTCGATTACGATAAGTTATGTTCAGCGTTGAACATCTGCACGCAGAAACAAACTTGTAAAGGGGTACGAACATGAAGAAAAGATTTTCACTGATCATGATGACAGGATTGCTATTTGGATTAACTTCACCTGCTTTTGCGGCTGAAAAGAAAGAAGCGGAGGCTGAAGCTCCGGCAAACGTGGCAGTCTTGCTTGATGCCAGCGGAAGTATGGCGAAAAGAATAGACGGTGTATCTAAATTTAATTCAGCTAAAAAAGAAATTTCTAAGTTTGCAAGCTCACTGCCGGAAGGAACTCAAGTGAAAATGAGCGTGTTTGGTTCAGAAGGAAACAATAAAAATTCCGGAAAGGTTCAATCATGTGAATCTATCCGCAACGTATACGGCTTCCAAAGCTTTAACGAGCAAAGCTTCCTCAATTCTCTCAATGCAATCGGGCCAACTGGCTGGACGCCAATTGCCAAAGCGCTGAACGAGGCGAAATCTTCTTTTGACCAGCTTGATACGAAAGGGGAAAAAGTAGTGTATCTGTTGACAGACGGTGAGGAAACGTGCGGAGGAAATCCAATTAAAACAGCAAAAGAACTGCATAAAGACAATATCACTGTGAATGTGATCGGTTTTGATTATAAAGAGGGATACAAAGGCCAGCTGAACGCGATTGCGAAAGTAGGCGGCGGTGAATACTTCCCTGCTTATACTCAAAAAGATGTTGAGAAAATCTTCACTCAGCAATCATTGATGTTATCTAAATAAGAAAAAAGAGGCTGATAGCGGTCAGCCTCTTTTTTGTATGTAACATAATGTTCAAAAGTAATCAGGTGTCATCCTGTAGCATAGTAGCAGATTTCCGTTTTTCTGTGATGATCAAGGCGAAAAAAGAATGAATGATGTCACAATCTGTATATGCTTTCTGGGCGAAAAAGGCTAAATATCATCGGAATTTCAAGCGATTTTGAACAGAAAGTGAAGCGGCACAAAAGGCTGCTTGCCCTATATCTTTTTGCATTTTCATATTCTAGCATAAAGAAGAATCCAACTATAGTTGGAAAATATGATAAAGAAAGGAAGAAAAACATGAAAAAATTGCTGGCTGCCGGTATCATTGGATTGCTGACTGTCTCCTTTGCGTCCCCGTCTTTTGCCGCTGAGAAACAGGCTGACACAAATGTAGCCGTGTTGTTTGATGGAAGCGGAAGTATGATTCAAAAAACAGGGGGAGAGCGCAAAATAGACATTGCCAAAAAATCAGTCAAGTCTTTTGCCGAGCTGCTTCCGAAGGATACAAATCTCATGCTTCGCGTTTTCGGACATGCTGGAAACAATAAATTGTCCGGCAAAGCTCTTTCATGCAGCACGACGGAAACCATTTACGGCCTTCATCCATATGAAGGATCGCTGTTTGACAATTCATTGAGTGAGATCAAGCCGACTGGCTGGACACCGATTGCCAAAGCACTTTCCGATACAAGAAAAGAATTTGAAGCATTTGACGCTGACGGAAAAAACGTGGTGTATTTAATCACTGACGGTGAAGAAACGTGCGGCGGAGACCCTGCAGCGGAAATTGAAAAGCTTCGTGAATCGAATGTAGATACCATTGTAAACATCATTGGCTTCAACTTTGATATCAAAGGTAACGAAGAGATGAAACAAGCGGCTGTTGCTGGCGGCGGAGAATATATTTCAGCGAACAGTGCGGATGAGTTCGAACAGGCTTGGGAAATAGAAGCACAAAAATTTGCTGAGTAAAGAATCTAAACGGTTAGGCGCTCCCCCAGGCGCCTTTTTTAATTGGTTTAAAAACAGTTTGGGCGGGAATGATACCCTTAAAAGGGGTTGAACATATGAGATTATTAGGAATAATTTTTCTTATTGCCGCCGTGGCATTTATATTGCTCGGTGTTTTTCTAAAACTGGCAGCCTTCTTTTTTGTCAGCATTCTCACATTGATCGCAGCTATTGTGCTGTTTACGATCCTGAAAAAGAATCAGCATAATCAAACATAGAGCCCTTTAAATAAAGGGCTCTTTTTATGTCTCAGGATTCGACAAATTCCGAGGAGTGTGAAAAAATATAAAGGCAGGAACATTGCGGAGGGGAAGACATTGAACGATAAAGTAACTGCGGTCAGGGATGTATGGCGCTATGAACAAGGGGAAATAAGCAAAATAGAAGACCGGATGGTGACGGAATACCCTTTGACAGTGATACTGAACGGAAGTGAATTTGTGACGCTCGTTTGTACGCCGGAGCATATCAAAGAGCTTGTCATTGGATTTCTCGCATCAGAGGGTGTGATACGATTTCAAAAAGAGATTAAAAGGTTTACAATAGATGAAAGTCTCGGTTTTGTTTATGTCGATCTCATTCATCCTGAGACATTGGATCAAAAGGATTATACGAAACGGGTGATCGGCTCATGCTGCGGAAAGGGCCGCCATTTTTATTTTCAGCAAGATGTCAAAACCGCCAAAACGGCTGTCAGCCAAATCAAGATATCGCCTGAAGCATGTCTGGCGCTTATGAAAGACATGCAACAAGGGAGCGGAACGTTTCAGGATACGGGAGGCGTTCATAATGCAGCGCTTTGCGACACAGAGAAACTGCTGTTAATGCGCACAGATATTGGACGGCACAACGCGCTTGATAAATTATACGGACACTGCCTTCTGAACGGGATGTCCGTCCGCGACAAACTGATTGTGTTCAGCGGCAGAATCTCGTCAGAAGTCCTGTTGAAAGCGGCAAAAATCGGCGTGTCGATCGTCATTTCCAAATCGGCACCGACGGAGCTTGCGATTCAAATGGCGGAAGAATTAAATATCACAGCGATCGGATTTGTCAGAAACGGATCATTTAATGTATATACACACCCTGAGAGAATCAGGGGATAGGAAGGGGCAGTAGCTATGATTACAGAATCTCGTCAGATGTTGGATAAGAGGAACAGGCCGCTGAGAGACCTTCGCATTTCTGTTACAGACCGCTGCAACTTCCGATGCACGTACTGTATGCCCGCCGAATTATTCGGCCCGGATTATCCTTTTTTAAAGAAAGAGGAGCTGCTTTCGTTTGAAGAGCTGGAACGGCTTGCGACGCTATTTGTCACAAGGTTCGGCGTTGAAAAAATCCGCTTAACCGGCGGAGAGCCCCTCATGAGAAAGGATATGCCGGAATTAATCAAAAAACTGGCCCGCATTCCGGGTGTCCGTGATATTGCGATGACGACAAACGGATCACTGCTGCCTGTTTATGCGGAGAGGCTCAAGGAAGCCGGGCTGAAACGGGTCACGATCAGCCTTGATTCCTTAGAGGACGAGCGTTTTAAAAAGATAAACGGACGCGGGGTTTCTGTCAGCAAGGTGCTGGAAGGCATTGAAGCGGCGAAGCAGGCGGGGCTTGGTGTTAAAATCAACATGGTCGTCCAAAAGGGCGTCAATGAAAAAGATATACTGCCTATGGCCTGTTACTTTAAAGAAAAAGGGCATATCCTGAGATTCATCGAATTTATGGACGTGGGCAACACCAACCAATGGGAAAAGAAGGACGTCATGACAAAGGCGGAAATCATTGATTTGATCAATGAACACATGCCGGTTGAACCGATAGCGCCGAATTATAAAGGCGAAGTGGCTTCCAGATTTCGCTACTTGGACGGATCTGGAGAAATCGGCGTCATATCATCTGTATCTGATGCATTTTGCGGATCGTGCAACAGGGCCCGTCTTTCTGCGAGAGGGGAGCTGTTTACCTGCTTATTCGCTTCAAGCGGATTTGACCTCAGAGGGCCGGTTCGGCAGGAATTAAGTGATGACGAACTGTCAGAGATGATCGGCACCGTTTGGAAAAATCGGATCGATCAGTATTCGGTCGATCGTACTCTATCAAAAGCATCAGACAAAAAGAAAGTAGAAATGTCTTATATTGGCGGTTAATATGAAATAAAAAGCTTATCGGCACTGTCCGGTAAGCTTTTTTTGATGAAAAAAGCTTAAGTGCAAAAAATGCATACAAAAACCGAAATATATAAAGATAGGCATAAGGAAGGAATCATTGTAAGAAATTTTAATTCCAAAGCCATACATTATGATAAAATATAACCAATTAGAAAATAGAAAGGGTTGGAGGGGCATGGCCGCGTACGAGATCCCGTCATCTCAAGTAGGAGTGAAAATCAATAAGTGGTATAAGCACATTTTAGCATTTCAAGTGGCTGATGCCGTTAAGCTGAAGGAAGAGATTGATCAAGACATAGAACAGATGGAAGAGGATCAGCTGCTTCTCTTGTATTATCAGCTGATCAGTTACCGGCACCAAATTATGCTGGATTATGTAAAGCCCGGCCTGCACGAGGAATCTCAGCTACAATATCGTGAATTGATCACAACGCTGGAAAGCAATCAGGACAGCATCTCGGGATTATCTGAGTATTATTTTCACTTGTTCAGAGGAATGTACGAATTTGAACAGAACAATTACATCTCAGCTATATCCTTTTATCGGAAAGCTGAGAAGATGCTCGCGTTTGTAGAAGACGAGATTGAAAGAGCGGAATTTCATTTTAAAGTGGCGGAAGTCTTTTATATCATGAAGCAGACGCACTTTTCCATGAACCACGCCGTACAGGCGCTTGAGACATACAAGGCTCACGACTTTTACAGAGTCAGAAGAATTCAATGCCATTTCGTCATATCAGGAAACTACATTGACTACAGACATTATGAAAAAGCACTTGAGCATTTGGATGACGCATATCGTCTTGCTTTATTGGAAGGACAGCCCCGTTTGATCGGATCAGCCCTCTATAATATCGGGAATTGCTATGATGACAAAGGAGAGCTGGATCAAGCCGCGGAATACTTTAAAAAAGCGCTTCCTGTCTTTGAAGAGCATCAGCTGGAACAGCTCCCAAAAGCGCTCTTCAGCCTGACTCGCGTTCTTTTCAAAAAGGAAGACGCCAAAGCTGCGATGAGGTACTATGAAAAAGGGATTGCCATCGCCCAAAAACGAAACGACTTCTTCAGTCTGGCGAAATATACATTTCTGCAGGCCTTATATGTGGAATCTGTTAATTTGGATATGATTCAAGAAGTATTTGACTATATGGAAGAAAAAGCCCTTTACGTATATATTGAAGAATTCGCTTTGGATGCTGCCTCCTATTTCAGTCATCGTGAACACTACAAAGAAGCGGTGTATTTTTATGAAAAAGCGGTCAGCATGAGAGAGATGATCCAAAGAAACGACTGTTTATATCAAGTGTAAGACGAAACCATCTGCTGCCAGATGGTTTTTTTATATACAAAAAAAGGTGAGCATTGGAACGTTTATTTCCGGACAGAACAGGAAAAATCGCTATATATACTTTTGATCAAATTCAAAATAGCCGGGTTTAGACGGTGCCTGGGTCAATGACAGGCGTTAGGGGGAATTCGATGTTCGGTTTCAATGATATGGTGAAGTTTCTATGGTCTTTCCTCATTGTTCTGCCGCTTGTACAGATCATACATGTTTCAGGGCACAGCTTCATGGCACTTATTTTTGGCGGAAAAGGATCGTTGGATATTGGGATGGGCAAAACGCTGTTCAAGATTGGGCCGATACGGATCAGAGCGATCTATTTCATAGATTCTTTTTGCAGGTTTGGTGAGCTGAAAACCGACAATCGGTTCTCGCATGCACTTGTGTATGCCGGGGGCAGCCTGTTTAACCTGATAACGATTTTTACAGTCAATTTGCTAATTATACACAGTGTATTAAAACCGAATATGTTTTTTTATCAGTTTGTCTATTTTTCTACGTATTATGTGTTTTTCGCCCTGTTGCCGGTTCGATATTCAGAGAAAAAATCATCAGACGGGCTTGCGATTTACAAGGTGCTCCGCTACGGAGAGCGCTACGAAATCGATAAGTAACATTCAAATGTTTACCGCCTCTCAGATCGGGAAGGTAACAAGTACACACATAATGAAGGGAGAGAATCAACATGGGTAACGATAGTGTAAAAGATAAAATGAAGGGCGGCTTAAATAAAGCCAAAGGAGAAGCGAAGGATAAAGTCGGAGATATGACCGATAAAGCGGACATGCAGGCTGAAGGTAAAAAAGATAAGGCAAAAGGCGAGATCCAAAAGGATATCGGGAAAGCAAAGGATACATTCACAAATAAAGATTGATCATACGGAAGAGGCAGGAAACGATATGTTTCTTGTCTTTTTTTTTGTTCGCTTTTTTTGAATGTGAATAAATGTAACAAAAAAAGCAATCGATTTGGTTAAGGTATCTAAATTTTTTAAATATTCTTTGAATTAATGATCCTCTTCTATATAATAGTGACATAAGTTGTTAACTTTTGTAACATCACATGACAAAGGGAGGTTCTGAATGAAAAACAAAGGGATTGGAATACAGGCTGTTTTTCTGTTGTTTCTGATCATGGTGTTGATGACGGGATGTGCTGCGCCGAAGAAAGTGACAGAAGCCAGCGGGAGTGCGAAAAAAACAGTTGATATCGACACAAGCGGGGATTCAGTGAAGGTCGGGATTCTTCACTCGTTAAGCGGGACAATGGCGATCAGTGAAGTGTCCGTCCATGATGCAGAATTAATGGCGATTCAAGAAATCAATCAAAAAGGCGGAGTTCTCGGCAAAAAGCTTGAACCCGTCGTAGAAGACGGCGCTTCAGACTGGCCTACATATGCGGAAAAAATGAGGAAACTGCTTCAGCAAGACAAAGCGGCTGCTGTGTTTGGCGGATGGACATCTGCAAGCCGCAAAGCCATGCTTCCGGTTGTGGAGCAAAACAACGGGCTGCTGTTCTATCCGGTGCAGTACGAAGGAATGGAGTCATCACCTAATATTTTTTATACCGGAGCAACGACCAATCAGCAAATTGTGCCGGCTGTCGATTGGCTGCTGAAAAATAAAGGTAAAAAGTTCTTTCTGATCGGATCAGATTACGTGTTCCCGAGAACAGCCAATAAAGTCATTAAAGCGCAAGTGAAAGCGGCCGAAGGAGAAATTGCCGGTGAAGAGTATACGCCGCTCGGCCATACCAATTACAGTACGCTTGTCAGCAAAATCAAAGAAAAACAGCCCGATGTCATTTTTAACACATTAAACGGCGACAGCAACGTGGCGTTTTTCAAACAGCTGAAAGATGCGGGGATATCGGCTGATGAAATGCCTGTCATGTCGGCAAGTGTTGCTGAGGAAGAAATTCGGGGGATCGGCTCTGATGTGTTAAAAGGACATTATGCGGTGTGGAATTATTTCCAGAATACCAATACGAGCGAGAATCAAACATTCGTGAAAAACTATAAAAAGATGAACGGTGATAGCCGGGTGACGAGCGATCCGATTGAAGCTGGCTATCATGCGGTTTATCTCTGGGCGGCGGCTGTTGAAAAAGCCAAGTCCTTTGATGTCGATAAGGTGAAGAAAGCGGCTGACGGGATTGCGTTTAAGGCTCCGGGCGGCACAGTGAAAATTGACGGGGATACACAGCATCTTTACAAAACGGTTAGAATTGGGCAAATCACGGGGGATGGACAGTTTAAAGAAGTATGGAACTCAGGTGAACCGGTAAAACCTGATCCGTATTTAAAAACGTACGAATGGGCAAAGGGGTTATCTAAATAAATCAAAGCCGTTTGCGGGGGAGGAGGCGGAGCATGTCTGTCGTCGTAACTCAATTATTTAACGGGATCAGTCTCGGTTCTATTTTGATTCTTATTGCGATTGGATTGGCCATTACATTCGGTTTGATGAACATTATGAATATGGCGCACGGTGAGCTAATTATGGCAGGAGCCTACACGACATATGTCGTTCAGCAGCTGTTTTTAAGCTATTTGCCGGCTCCTCTGTTTTCTTACTATTTTTTAATCGCGATCATCATGGCGTTTGCGGTTGCGGCGCTTATTGGGATTGTCATTGAAAAAGTGATTGTCAGGCGATTATATGACCGTCCGCTCGACAGCCTTTTGGCGACGTGGGGGGTGAGCTTGATCCTGCAGCAGGCAGCCAGATCGATTTTTGGCGCGCCGAATGTGGCTGTCAAGTCTCCTGAGTGGCTGACGGGAGGGGTGACGCTGTTTTCGGTTACTTTTCCGTATAAAAGGCTGTTTATTTTGGCGCTCGTTCTTTTTACGCTGGCGCTGCTCGGTTTCTATTTATTTAAAACCTCTGCGGGGCGGCGGATGCAGGCGGTTACGCTGAACCGGAGCATGGCATCGTGTCTCGGCGTATCTGTGAGAAAAACAGATACATTGGCTTTCGCGCTCGGAAGCGGACTGGCCGGTATTGCGGGGAGCTCACTCACATTGCTTGGTTCGATCGGGCCTACTCTCGGTTCGTCATACCTTGTTGATGCCTTTATGATTGTCATATTAGGCGGAATCGGAAAATTAAAAGGCACCATTATCGGCGCGGTGACGGTCGGTTTGCTGAGCACATTCGTTGAGTACTCCACAAGCGCTACGATTGCAAAGGTAGTCGTGTTTGCATGTATTATTCTCTTTCTGCAATGGAGGCCTTCGGGTCTTGCGAGTGTCAGAACGAGATTACTTGATTAGGAGGGAACCGGATGAAGCGGTTTTCACAATTCAGTCCGTATCTGGTGATGTTTGCCCTTTTTATCGCCGCTCCGATCTTTCTGCAGGAGTTTCGATTAGGGCTGTTGGCGAAGTTTTTATGCTTTGCGATTGTAGCGGTCGGCATTTGCCTGATTTGGGGATATACAGGCATTTTGAGTTTGGGGCATGGCGTCTTTTTCGGATTGGGCGCTTACTGCATGGCCATGTACTTAAAAATAGAAGCCTCTCCGTCAGGCATTCCTGATTTTATGGAGTGGACCGGCGTCAGTGAACTGCCGTGGATCTGGGCAATGTTCAGGTATCCTTTTAGTGCGATTGCCGCAGCTGTCATTGTTCCTGTCTTTCTGGCACTTTTGCTCGGTTACTTTACCTTCCGCAACAACATAAAGGGTGTTTATTTTTCGTTGATCTCTCAGGCTGTTGTGGTGGTTGTTGTCACACTGTTCATCGGCAGCCAGGACATTACCGGGGGGACGAATGGCCTCACGAATTTCTATACCATTTTTCAATATGCTCTGGCCGATCCTGCAATAAAGCAGATCCTGTATTTTACGACAGTCTTTTTCCTCGGTGTTTCTGTCGTGTTTGCTTTGTTTCTGACGAGAAGCCGTTTTGGGCGGCTATTGCAGGCGGTGCGCGATGGAGAAAGCAGGGTCCGCTTTTTCGGGTATCACTCCACCGTTTTTAAAGTGTTTATTTACTGTGTATCTGCTGCGATGGCGGGGATTGCCGGGATGCTGTTTGTGCTTCAGGATGGGATGATCTCGCCGGAAATGATGGGCATCATCCCTTCAGTGGAAATGGTGCTGTGGGTTGCGATCGGCGGGAGGCACTCTATTTTCGGCGCGGTGCTTGGCGCGCTGTTAACGAACGGCATGAAAAGCTATTTAAGCGAATATTACCCTGACATTTGGCTGTACTTCCTCGGCGCGCTGTTTATCATCGTTGTACTCTATATGCCAAAAGGGATTGTCGGGCTGTTCGAGAAGATGAGAACCCAGCTTTCTTCCTCGAAAAAGAAAGGAGCGGCTGCTTATGAAACCGATACTTACCTGCCGTGACGTGAAGGTTGAGTTTGACGGATTTTGGGCCTTGCAGGGCGCTGATATCAGCGTGCAGGAACGTGATATCCATTTTTTAATTGGGCCGAACGGCGCCGGAAAAACGACTTTGCTGGACATCATTTGCGGAAAAACGAAGCCGCATTCAGGCGAAGTGCTATTTCAAGAAACGAATGAACTGACAAAAGCGCGGGAATATCAGATCGCCAAACTGGGGGTCGCCAGAAAGTTTCAGGCTCCGAGTGTTTTTACGCAGCTGACTGTGTTTGAGAACCTCGAACTTGCCATGAAACAGAAAAAAACGATCCTTTCACTGCTGACAGCTCGTATGACAAAAGAGCAAAGTGACAGGATCATAGACATCCTGCGGCTGATTGGGTTAGATGAAAAACGGGATTTAACAGCTGGCAGCCTGTCACACGGACAGAAGCAATGGCTTGAGATCGGCATGCAGCTCGCCATGGAGCCGAAGCTTTTGCTGTTGGATGAACCGATTGCGGGCATGACGGGAAAGGAGCGGGAAAAAACCGGAGCACTGCTTGAAGAAATTTCAAAAACGTGCTCTGTTCTGATTGTCGAGCACGATATGGATTTTGTGCGCTCGTTTTCCAGAAAAGTCACGGTCATGCATGAAGGCAAAGTGCTTTGTGAAGGGTCGATGGATGACATCACAAGCAATGAAGAGGTGGCAGCGGTTTATTTAGGAAGGGGCGGTGTGTCATGATTGCCGTCAGAAATGTAACGTCTGGTTACGATCAATCGATGGTTTTGCACAGCCTCAGCATGGAGGTTCGCCCGGGGCAGATTGTTGCTGTATTAGGCCGAAACGGAGTCGGCAAATCCACCTTGCTGAAAACAATCATAGGCCTGCTTCCGGCAAAACAGGGGGATATTTGTTTTAATCAAACGTTTGTTCAAAACGAAAAGGCGGAAACACGGGCAAGAACAGGAATTGCGTACGTTCCGCAAGGGAGAGACATCTTTTCCTCCTTAACCGTTCGTGACAACCTGCTGCTTGGAGAAGAGCCGCTTCCGAAGAAGGAGAGAATGGGGGAGGTCAAGGAAGACATTTTTCAGTGGTTTCCTGCTTTAAAAGAGATGCTTGACCGCAAAGGCGGCGATTTAAGCGGAGGCCAGCAGCAGCAGCTAGCAATTGCCAGAGCGCTGATGGGAAATCCGAAAATTATTTTACTTGATGAACCAATGGAAGGAATTCAGCCGTCAATTATCGAACTAATCAGACAAGTTATCGTAGAAATTTCCAGAAAAAGAGACATTTCCGTTGTTTTAGTCGAGCACAGTCTGGAAAACGCGTTAACATGTGCTGACTACCTTTATGTGATCGACAGGGGAACGGTTGTCGACCATGGAAAGGCCGATGAAGAAACGGCACTCCGCTTTGAAAGGCATCTTACCGTGTGACCCGATACTTGAAGAAAGGGAGGTGATGTCCCGCCTGCATGTTCCGCAAATTCGCAGTAACCGCATCCGCTTTATACGACAAAAGAAGGAGGACTACAGATGAAACTGACACCGGTTGAACAAGAGAAATTGCTCATTTTCGCAGCGGGGGAACTAGCCAAACAGCGAAAGGCGCGGGGCGTTCTGCTCAACTACCCTGAGGCTGCCGCTTATATCACCTGCTTTATCATGGAAGGCGCACGTGACGGAAGGGGAGTAGCCGAGCTGATGGAAGCTGGACGCCATGTGTTAACGGAAAAAGATGTGATGGAGGGTGTTCCTGAGATGCTGGACAGCATTCAGGTGGAGGCCACATTTCCGGACGGAGTGAAGCTTGTTACGGTACATCAGCCAATTTCTGCGGAGGTGAAGTCATGAAGCCGGGAGCATTCCAAATTGCTGAGGGAACGATTACGATTAATGAAGGCCGTGAGACACGGGAGGTAACGGTAAAAAACACCGGATCACGCTCCATTCAAGTCGGCTCGCATTTTCATTTTGCGGAAGCCAACGGGGCATTATCATTTGACCGTGAGCAGGCGATCGGCATGCGCCTTGATGTTCCATCAGGCACGTCGGTCCGTTTTGAGCCGGGCGAGCAGAAAACAGTCACGCTTGTGGAAATCGGAGGACGAAAGACAATTAGAGGCCTGAACGGAATGGCCGATACGTTTATCGATGAACGCGGCAAAGAAAAAACGTTAGCCAACTTAAAACAAGCCGGCTGGATGGAGGGTGTAATCCGATGAAAATGTCACGGAAGGAATATGCGGAGCTGTTTGGCCCGACAACGGGCGATAAAATCAGATTGGGCGATACGGATTTATGGATCGAAGTCGAAAAGGATTTCACAGTATATGGTGAAGAAATGATCTTTGGCGGCGGAAAAACGATTCGCGACGGCATGGGCCAAAACGGCAGAATTACGGCGAAAGACGGCGCTTTGGATTTGGTCATCACAAACGTCGTGCTTTTGGATTACACAGGCATTGTCAAAGCGGATGTCGGTGTGAAAGACGGCCGGATTGTTGGTGTCGGAAAAAGCGGAAACCCCGATATCATGAATGGAGTCGATCCGAATATGGTCATCGGCGCGGGTACAGAGGTGATTTCCGGTGAAGGCAAAATTTTAACAGCCGGAGGAGTGGACACGCACATTCATTTTATTTGTCCTCAGCAGATGGAAGTTGCGCTTTCTTCAGGTGTGACAACCCTTTTGGGAGGCGGAACAGGACCTGCTACAGGAAGCAAAGCGACAACATGTACGTCTGGCGCCTGGTATATGGCAAGGATGTTGGAAGCGGCCGAGGAGTTTCCGATTAATGTCGGCTTCTTAGGAAAAGGGAATGCATCCGATAAAGCGCCGCTGATCGAGCAGGTGGAAGCAGGCGCCATCGGCCTTAAGCTTCATGAAGACTGGGGCACGACGCCAAGCGCTATCAAAACGTGTATGGAAGTTGTGGATGAGGCTGATATTCAAGTCGCCATCCATACCGATACGATTAACGAAGCAGGCTTCCTGGAAAACACGCTCGAGGCAATCGGGGACCGCGTCATTCATACTTATCACATTGAAGGAGCAGGCGGCGGCCATGCCCCGGATATTATGAAGCTTGCCTCTTACGCAAACATTCTGCCGTCATCCACAACGCCAACCATTCCTTATACCGTTAATACGATGGATGAGCATCTTGACATGATGATGGTCTGCCACCATTTAGATGCGAAAGTGCCTGAAGATGTGGCGTTCAGCCATTCCAGAATCAGGGCTGCGACCATTGCGGCAGAGGACATTCTCCATGACATCGGCGCGATCAGCATGACATCATCGGATTCCCAAGCGATGGGGCGTGTCGGTGAAGTGATCATCCGAACATGGCAGGTAGCCGATAAAATGAAAAAGCAGCGCGGCGCTCTTGCCGGCGAAAACGGAAACGACAATATGCGTGCAAAACGCTACGTTGCCAAATATACAATTAATCCGGCGATTACTCACGGGCTCAGCCATGAAGTCGGTTCGGTGGAAAAAGGGAAGCTCGCAGATCTCGTTCTGTGGGATCCGGTATTTTTCGGCGTAAAGCCGGAACTGGTCTTAAAGGGCGGCATGATTGCACGTGCGCAAATGGGAGATCCGAACGCGTCCATCCCGACTCCTGAACCGGTGTTTATGCGCCAAATGTATGCGTCTTACGGAAAAGCCAATCGCTCAACCTCCATTACATTTATGTCTCAGGCAAGCATTGAGCGGGGGGTGGCGGAAAACTTAGGGTTGGAAAAAAGAATTTCTCCTGTCAAAAATATCAGAAAACTGAGCAAGCTGGATATGAAATTGAACTCAGCATTGCCGAAGATTGAGGTTGACCCAAAAACCTATCAGGTCTTCGCTGACGGAGAGGAATTGTCTTGCCAGCCTGTCGATTATGTTCCGCTTGGACAAAGATATTTCTTATTCTGACAAGACGCGGCCGGAGTGCATCCGGCCGTTCTATTGACTCAAAACGGTGCACAAGAACCCTGTATTTAGTGTATATTAGATGTTGACAAACGAATTAAATGTAACTATTATAGTTACAACGGTGGTGAAATACATGATTAACAGCCGTCTTTCTGTTGCCATTCATATTTTATCCCTCATCTCGATGGATGAAAAAGAATCTTCAGAAACCATCGCTGGCAGCGTCAACACCAATCCTGTTGTCGTGCGAAGAATGATCAGCATGCTGAAAAAAGCGGATATTCTCACATCCCGAGCCGGGGTGCCGGGTGCAAGCCTTAAAAAAGATCCGGCTGATATTTCTCTTTTAGAAGTCTATCGGGCTGTCCAAAAGCAAGATGAACTCTTTGCGATTCATGAAAACCCGAATCCGAACTGTCCGGTAGGGAAAAGAATTCAAAATGCATTGGATGAAACGTTTGAAAGTGTGCAAAAAGCGATGGAAGATGAACTGGCAAGCAAGTCATTAAAAGATGTTATGAATCATCTCTTTTAATCAAAAGGGATGACTTCTCACCGCTAACATGTAACTAAAATTGTTACAAATAAGGAGGAAAATGAATTATGAAAATTGGCATTATTGGCGCAAGCGGAAAAGCAGGAAACGAGATTTTGAAAGAAGCGAAAACAAGAGGCCATGAAGTGACTGCCATTGTCCGAAACGCTTCAAAAGTGCAGGAACAGGACATAGCGATTTTGGAGAAAGATGTGTTTGAACTGACTGCAGAAGACATCAAGCCTTTCGATGCGGTTGTAAACGCTTTTGGAGCAGCGCCTGGCCAGGAACATCTTCACGTTGAGGCAGGCAGAGCGCTAATCAACATCTTAAAGAATGCGAAAAACACAAGATTGCTTGTCGTCGGCGGAGCAGGAAGCCTGTTTGTTGATGAAGACAAAACAACCCGTTTAATGGATACACCGGAATTCCCGAAAGAGTATTTGCCGACTGCATCAAATCAAGGGGAGAACCTGAAAGATTTGCAGAAGACAGACTCCATTTCCTGGACGTTCCTCAGCCCTGCGGCATTTTTTGATCCGGCAGGAAAACGGACGGGTTCTTATCAAAAAGGAAAAGACAATGTCATCGTAAACGAAAAAGGCGACAGCTATATCAGCTATGCAGATTACGCTATTGCCGTATTGGATGAGCTTGAACAACCTGCACACAAAAATGAACGCTTCACAGTGGTAAGCGAAGCGGAATAATAAAAAACCCGGAGCTTCCTCCGGGTTTTTCTCATTAATAAGTGTTGTACGTATTATAATCGCTGAAAAGGCCGTCAGCAATCCCAAGCATTAAGAAGACGAAGAAGGCGATAATCGCTAGAATGGATACAGCAATGCTTACGATTAAATAAATCCCTTGCATCTTTACAAACTTCGCGTAATTCTCCAGCATTAAGTCTTCAGACTGTTCGCTATTGTGTTCAGCCATTTGCCCTGCTTCTTTAGCTGAACGCATCAAAAAGATTCCGGAAATAATTTGCAGTACGCCCGGCACGGCACCGATTAGAAAAAAGAACGCGCCTGAAAGCGCGGTAATTGCGCCCATAATAATAAATAAAATGCCTGTTGCTTTTCCCCATTTCGAGATGCTTATGAGGGTTTTGTTCATTGTTTCAGGATTCATGTACACTGTCTCCCCTTTACAAAAAAATACTCACTTTTCTTTTATACACTATTTGTGAGAAGTTTTGTATATAAAAAATAACATTTTTGGGATTGACCCTAACGCTGCGTGATTGTTTACGATAGAAGAAGAGGAGGTGTTATGTATGAAATACCAAGTCAAACAAGTGGCGGACATAGCGGGTGTCAGCATTCGGACGCTTCATCACTATGATGATATTCAGCTTCTGAATCCTTCAGCGCTTACTGACGCAGGGTATCGTTTGTACAGTGATGCAGATCTGGAAAGGCTCCAGCAGATTTTATTTTTCAGGGAAATTGGGTTTCGTCTGGATGACATTAAAGAGATGCTGGATCATCCGAATTTTGACCGGAAAGCGGCACTTCAGTCGCAAAAGGATATGTTGATGAAGAAAAAACAAAGAATGGAGGAGATGATTCAAACGATTGACAGGACGCTTCAGTCTATTGAGGGAGGAGAACATATGAATAAGCGGGATTTATTTGCTGGGTTAAGCATGAAAGACATTGAAGAGCACCAGCAGACATACTCTGATGAAGTCAGAAAGCTGTATGGAAGGGAAATTGCAGAAGAAACAGAGAAAAGGACATCTGCATATACGTCGGACGATTGGCGCGCGATCATGGCTGAATTTGATTCGATTTACAGACGAATTGCGGCACGAATGATACACGGTCCCGATGATGCAGAGGTTCAGTCCGCTGTGGGGGCGTTCCGTGATCATATTTGCCAATATCATTACGATTGCACACTCGACATTTTCAGAGGGCTTGGAGAAGTGTATATCACTGACGAACGATTTACAAATTCAATCAATCAATATGGAGAAGGCCTTGCCGCTTTTTTGCGGGAGGCGATCATCATTTACTGTGACCAACAGGAAAAACCCCGGCTGTAAAGGCCGGGGTTTTGGCACATCTTATAAAATCGGCGACAACAGGCGCGAGACGGATTCTTTAATTCGAATCCACAAGGGGCGCTGCAGGTATTCCTCATAGGTGTATTTCCTGGATACGAGCAAATCTTCTTTAAATGTAGAAACCAGTTTTTTTGCAATGGTGATATCGTAAATAAATGCATTAACCTCAAAATTCAGCCTGAAGCTTCGAACATCAATATTTGCTGTGCCGACTGATGCAATTTCGTCATCCACTACGATGGTTTTCGCGTGAATAAAGCCGTTATCATAGATATAGACAGTGGCTCCGGCTTTTAACAGCTCGCCGATGTACGAAAGTGTCGCCCAGTATACAAAGGCATGATCAGGCTTGTTCGGGATCATAATGTTGACGTCAATGCCTGACAGGCACGCGATCCTTAAAGCATCCAGCAGGCTTGCGTCGGGGATAAAATAAGGCGTTTGAATTAATATGGAACGCTTGGCATTCGAAATCATTTTAATGTAGCCATTTTTAATTTGTTCCCATTCGGAATCCGGGCCGCTTGTGACAATTTGCATCCCGACGTTGCCTTTTGGGCCGTAATCAGGAAAGTGATTCGGAATATATGTCAGCGTATGGTGATGGGAAGCCTGGTTCCAGTCAAGGATGAAACGTGTCTGGATGGCGTGCACGGCCGTTCCCTGAAGCCGGATATGCGTATCGCGCCAATAACCGAATTTCGGATTAAGGCCGAGATACTCATCTCCGACGTTAAAACCTCCGACATAACCGATTATTCCGTCTATGATGACAAGCTTTCGATGGTTCCGGTAATTCAAACGCAAGTTAATTGGCCTGAGCTTTGAAGGGAAAAAGACCTCCACATGCCCGCCGGCCTCACGGAGCTCTTTAAAAAACTTTTTTCTCAGCGTTCTGGACCCGAGTTCATCATAAAGCACCCTGACCTGAACGCCTTCTTTCGCTTTTTGGATGAGAGCGTCCCGTAATTTTTTGCCTAATTCATCACCTTTATAAATATAATATTGTAAGTGGATATGATCTTTAGCCTTCGCAATGTCATTCAGCAGCCGCTGAAACTTATCCCGCCCATCTGTAATCACGTCAACTGAATTATCCTCCGTAAACACCGCATGGTTATTCATGATAAGCATATAAATTAAATCTTTGTTATCAAAGGTCGCCCGGTTGTTGAACTGAAATTGCTTGTTTTCTAAATCTTCAAGCTGATGCTTCAGCAGCTTTTCAATTCCGATCTTTTTTCGGTCCTCCCATTGAAACAAATGCTTACGCCTGAGATTATGGCCGAATAATAAGTATAAAATAAAGCCTAATACGGGAATAAAGAAAAGAACAAGCAGCCACGCCCAAGATGCGCTGGCATCGCGCCGTTCTTTGAAAATGACAATGATGGCCAAAAGAATATTCAAAATGAAAAAAAGTGATAAAAGGATGGAAAAAATACTCACTTTGTAACCCCGCTCATTCATATTTATCAAGAAGATTGCCATTAGTATTCCATGATTAACAGCGATCTGATTCCCATTACAAATTATAACACTCACATTTTAAAAGAATAAAGAGCGGCGATCCAGATTCTTCGTGAAAAATACGGGCAGATTTCTTTAAAACGAGCTTGCACCTGCGTTAAAATAAACTCATATGATAACGTCCGTGAAGCCTTGCAACATCAAATAAAGGGGGAGGATTACATGAACTTTTACAGAGTCGAACAAATGCCGGGGTTCATTAAAACAGAAATGCAAAAAATTCAAAAGGCCGTACAGCCTTTTATGAAAAAAACCGTCATTTACCGTTTTCTTGCGATTCCGCTTGCTGCATTCTCTCTCTTTAATTTAGCAACTTTTCTATTTCACGCTTCAGCTGACAGGGAGTCCTTGATCAGCGCAGGGATATTCGCCCTTTTGGCGGCGCTTGGGCTGGCATTTTTCAAAGAAGCAGGCTATCAGCATAAACAAATCCAAAAAACGGTTCACATCTATATGCTGAACAGGATCAAAAAGAGCGAAATCCTTTCAGAAGAGCGGAAAGACTCCTATACGCGACAGATTAAGGAAGAACCGTTTGCGATGCGAAGTTTTGTGGAATTTTTGACTGAGGAAGACAGACGCAAGAAAATGTATTAAATAAGAACTGCACCCGAAATGTTGGGATTTGCCTGACAATCGGGTGTTTTTTAGATACTAGGGATGTGGGCAGTCTAAATAAAAATGCGTCGTTTTTGGTGAGATATTATTTGTTCTCCGATAGCAACAGCGTTGCTTTGTTAATTTCCTCCACTAGAGATGTCTGATCGATCCATTTGGTCGACACATCTTGATTTATTTTTGAAACATGTTGGTTTGCTGATAAATAATCTCTTATCTGGCTGAAATAGAGCGGTTCGTTTTTGACATCCAGGTTTCGATATATTTGTTCAAACAACTCTAAGTCTTTAGGTTCATCCAGGGTTAAACGCCAAGATGGATAATGGAGTTCTTCTGGCAGGCTGACTTGATTGATGGAAAATAGGGAAGGGTTGTTTAAAAAATAAAAAGAAAGATATTCTGTATGGGTTAATGGTTTTGGCTGCTGCACAAGCCGCTGAAGGGCTTCAACAGTAATGACATTACCGGAAATCCCTGCTGAACTTGAAAGCTCCTGAGTATAATCTGCTCCTTTTTGCAAGTGCCGGTCAATTAAATATTGAAGCACTTCAGGTGAAACCACTGGGCAATCACCTGTCACACGGATAATGATATCGGCTTTTGTTAAAGCTGCGGCTTCAAGCATTCTTTCTGCCACATTTTCGGGGGCGCCTCTCACGATTCTGACTTTTCCGTTTAGAGTGAAAGCTTCAAGCGGGTCGTCTTCAGGAAGATTTGAAGTTGCCAATACAACTTCATGAACACCAGGGACAGCCAGGCAATTGATTAAACAGCGTTCAACAGATGGTATACCGTAAATAGGGAGCAGCGCTTTTTTCGGCAGACGAGTCGATTTTAGCCTACATATCACTGCAATCGCAATTCTTAGACTTTTTATTTCGTTGGGTGTAATGGGCTGGTTTAACGATAAATCAGCAGTTGCTACTTGAGGAAATGCGTCCTCGGCTTGTAAAGGCATTAATGCATTCTCATTTCCGCATCTTTTGGAGCTTGTTTTATTCAGTGTAATGATTTCTCCTTTTTTTATATTCTGGTTGGCTGTCACACGTAATGATGAATCATGCAAATACTTTCTTTCGGATGCATTTACTTCAGGTGAGCCAGTTGCTATTTGGGCCTGCTGGAGCTTTTCCGTCATCAGTTTGAATTCGTTCGGCTCTAGGGAAGAATAATAATCATACCCTTTAGCTGCCCGATGTAGGGTAATATGTTTTTCAATAACAGCTGCCCCTGAGAAAAATGCATAGACAGGAAGGTCGGCAGCAAGTGGATGATCTGCGTCAATGTGATCCGCAAATCCAATTTGAACCTGGTATCTTTTTTGTAAATGTTGAATTCGTTTTAGGTTAATATCCTCTAATTTTGTCGGATACCCTTGAAATCCGTGCATGAGAATGAGCTGATTTGCCATATGTTGTTTTACAAGGGACATCATCTGATCGATCTCTTCTTCGTACCATCCTCCAATCCCGATGAGCACAGGCTTCTCGGTCATACCGATCGTTTTCATGATTTCCGTGGATTGAAGGATGGTTGTTGGAAGCTTTATGCCATCAATGTCATGCTGCAGGTGCAAAAAGAGCTCTGCCCCCCATGAATCGAAAATATCCACCCAAATTTCTAATCCAAGTCTTTTTCCATAAGCGACAAAATTTTTCCATACATCTTCATTCAAAAACAGCTCAATATACGACTCATAAGCAAAAAAACACGGTGTTGCAATACAGTCATACTTGAACCACTGAAATTTCACTCCATCTGCTCCGCTTTCTGCGGCAGCCTTGATGAGTGCTTTAAGGCTCTCCTCTTTTCCTTGATGGGCGTTTGCGATTTCAGCAATGACTTTTACTTTTTCCGGTAAGCTGCTATTTTCCACTATGTCTCACTCCTTTACGTTATTGAGACAATCCTGCGGTAATACAAAGTTAGCAGGAGTCACTCCTGATTGAAAATCTCTTCTTTTATTGATATATGCTTTATAAAGGACTCGGTGCTTACGCCAGCCTGCTTTGATTACATATATAGAAGAAAAATAGGCAAATAAAAAAGGCATGGTTCCATCTTATATGGAACTCATGCCTCGTTTTGTCTGCATCATTTCAAACTTTATTCAAACACCGGATCATCCTCATAATAATAAGAATCTGGATCTTCATACGTATCGGTGCTTTCAAAAGCAGCAATGCCGATAACCACCAGCACGAAAATGACCAAAATGATCCCGATCAGGCCAGTGACGATACTGGATGCTGCGTAAAACAGCTGCATTTTAATAAATGTCCCGTAATTCTCGAGCATGCTTTCGCCAGCGCTGCCGGCAAGATTTCCTTCGGCCTCCGCGGCTGCTTTTGCTGAACGCATCAGAAAGACGCCCGAAATAATGAGCAGTACGCCCGGGATGGCGCCGATGACTGTTATTAAGGTAGACAGAGTAACCAGCGATCCCATAATGATCAGCAAAATGCCTGACATTTTGCCCCACTTGGCAATGTCTGATAGCGACTTGACAGCAGAGGGGCTCAGCTGGCGGCTCTCACTTTCTGCAGGTACAATCTCCTGCTCAGCGGGGCTATTTTCATTTTCAATCTCGTTTTCATCTTTATCCAGACTAATCATGACAGCTCTCTCCCTAAAATTTTTAAATCGTATCTTTTGCCGTCCATTTCGGCAATGCCGGGGAATAGTCCCCATTCTGCAAAGCCGTGCTTTTCAAACAGCTTCAGGCTTGGTTTATTATGTCCGAAAATGAAGGCCATAAGTGAGCGGATTCCAAGGTCCGGCGCAATGCGGAGCGCTTCCTGCAGCAAATACGATCCAGCGCCTTTGCCGCGGCATGCTTCGTCAATGTATATGCTGACCTCCGCTGTTTTATTATAGGCGGGCCTTCCATAAAATGTTTCAAAGCTGATCCAGGCAGCGACGTTCCCGTTTTCGTCCTCGGCAACATAGAGGGGCCGTGCCTCTGTATGGCCCAAAAACCATTCCATCCGGTCTTCAGGAGTTACCGGTTCGATATCGGCTGTTACCATTCGAGAAGCAATCGTTGAATTATAAATCGCAACAACAGCCTCCAGATCTTTATATTCAGCAAGACGCAATGTCATGTTCATACGTTTTTGGCACTCCTCTCAAAAAAATGACATATTTTCGTATCAGTCTGCGCAAACTACATCTAAAAAAGTTTTTTTGGATAGGTGTATATATTTTCAGAAAAGTGTTCAGAATGTTGCTGAGGTGATAAACAATGAGAGAGGAAGAAAAGAAAACTTCTCAAGTCAAAAAACTTCAGCAGTTTTTTCGTAAACGCTGGGTGTTCCCTGCAATTTACTTAGTCAGTGCGGCCGTCATTTTAACAGCTGTCCTTTGGTATCAATCTGTATCAAATGATGAAGTGAAGGATCAGTTAGCTGATAACGGCGGAAACTCCGCATATGACAACAACGACGATGCAGTTGAAGTAGGAAAGTCAATGGAAAATGTCGCAATGCCGGTTGTTGATTCTGAAAACGTTTCTGTTGTGAAAAAGTTCTATGAAACCGATGCCGCAAAAGAAGAGAAAGAAGCAGCACTCGTTACCTATAATAACACGTACAGCCTAAGCAAAGGAATTGACTTAGCTGAGAAAGACGGAAAAGATTTCGATGTTTCTGCTTCTCTGAGCGGTACGGTTGTTAAAGCTGAAAAAGATCCAGTGCTGGGATATGTTGTGGAAGTAGAACATGCCGACGGATTATCGACTGTGTACCAATCTCTTTCTGAAGTAAGTGTTGAGCAAGGTGACAAGGTAAAACAAAACCAAGTGATCGGAAAGTCTGGCAAGAACCTTTACAGCGAAGACAGCGGAAATCACGTGCATTTTGAAATCCGTAAAGATGGAGTCGCAATGAACCCGCTGAACTTTATGGACAAGCCGGTTTCTTCTATTGAAAAAGCAGCAGCAGCTGAAGAAAAAGCTGCCACTGAAGAAACAGAAGAATCCATTCAGCAATCCTCCGAGAAAAAGGATGGATCAACTGAAAAAGGAACAGATGAAAAATCCGGTGAGAAAACGGATGATTCAACTGACAAATCTGGATCTAAAGAAAGCAGCACAACAGAAGACACTGAACAGTCTTAATGAAGAAAACGTCTATCCGTGTGATGGGCGTTTTTTTCTGTTACTTTTTGCTTTATTTGACCGTCTATGTAGTTACACAAAGGCACGTTCGCTATAAAGGAGATTATGTCATGAACCGTCTACTGCTCTCAGGCTGGACCCTTTTTATTCTGCTCTCTGTTTGTACGGAAAGTTTCAGCAGCATGATCATATCGCAAACGGTGGCTTTTCATTTTCAGCCGCATCCTGATCTGTCTCAATTTCTAGACGTAGATTTTACTGAGCTTACTGTACCTGCAGCGCTTATCCAAAAAATCGGGCACGTGTTTTCCTTCTTTGTGCTGACATATTTGCTGTGGAAACAGCGTGGCAGCATAAAATCAGCTGCAGCCGGCTCATTCGCGTTTGCTTTTTTCACAGAAGTTCTTCAGCTCTTCTTCAGCAGGAACGGATGTATTCGGGATGTGCTCATCGATACTGTTGGAATTGTATTGTTTTGTGGTTTATATGTGTTAGCGAAGCGGAGAAAATATGAGATGTACAAAAAATATGAAAGCCGGCTGTCTTAGGTTCAGACGCCGGCTTTTGTTTTTTCTAGAAATTTTGATCAGTTTGTTTTTTCGTCAGTTTATTGATGATGGCTTCATAGATTCTCACAATCAAATCAACGAATGGGCGAAGCAGATCTGAAAATCTAAAGAATAGGAACCCGATAATGATGGAGACAACAAGGCTGCCCAATACATCTACCGGATAGTGATGCCCTACCCAAATTCTCGAAAAGCCTGTCAAAAGCCCGAAAATGACAAGCGGCCAGCCGATTTTGCGGTTTCTGAAAAGCATCGCAATAGAAATCGCTAACGCACCTGTCGTGTGGTCACTCGGAAATGAAGCATCCGCATCATGCGGAATCAGCGTATGCACGGTGTGCGCAACGAATGGGCGCGGTTCGAAATAAACTTGCGTAATCAAAAAGTTGATGACAAGACCCGCAATTCCTGTAAGGCCCGCGTAAAGCACATTTTTTCTGCTTTGCGTGTTCCCGAACAGCCAGAGACCCAATAGGATAAGGGCGTAGGCGACAATCGCATATTCCGTTATGAACACCATAATAGAATCGAGAACTGAATTGTGATGAGATAGTCCATGGATGGCTTTAAACATTTCGTAATTCAAATAATCACCTTTTACATTTTTAATAATAGACTCATTATACTCATAAAAAGTTTCAAATCAAAAAGAGTTTGTTAAAATGCGTGACGCTTGAAGAGAATTCGAAGGGGGGACAGTGTTTCTGGGGGTTTTTTCTATACGCAAAAAAGAGATCCGAAATTCCGAATCTCTTCAAAACGATTACAGTGCTTCAGGTCCTTCCTCGCCGGTGCGGATGTTGATTGTATTACTGATTTCATAGACAAATATTTTACCGTCACCCGGTGATCCCGTTTTCAGAACCCTTTTAGCGGTCTCAGTCACTTGATCAACAGGAACTTTGCTGACCACAATTTCAATTTTTAAACGCTCATATACATTGCTTTCTATTTTTACCCCTCTATAAAGCTCCGTGTGTGCTTTTTGAAGACCGCAGCCGTGAACATTAGAGAAGGTCAGAGAGGTGACTCCGATTTTTCCGAGTTCCTGCTTCAGCTTTTCAAAATTTGCCGGACGCGTTACAATTTCTACCTTGAACATTTGACCGCTCATAGCGTCACTCCTCACATAGAATCTTGATATGCTTTTTCCCCGTGCATCGTTAAGTCAAGCCCAAGTGATTCTTCTTCTTCGGTTGCGCGAAGGGGAAGGAAGAGGCCTACAATTTTAATAATAACGAAAGTAACAATAAAGACAAAAACATAAGTAGCGGCGATGGCTACGATTTGTTTCCAGATTAAGCTGGCGTCACCGTAGAATAATCCGTCCGCGCCCGCTGAATTAACAGAGGTTGTCGCGAATAATCCTGTTGCGATCCCGCCCCATGTGCCGCCGATGCCGTGCAGTCCAAAGGCGTCGAGCGCGTCATCGTATCCGAATTTCTTTTTAAGCGAGAATACGCCCCAGAAACAAACCGCTCCGCCAATGATGCCGATAATAATGGATGCGAAAGGTGTGACAAATCCGGCAGCCGGCGTAATTGCGACAAGTCCGGCGATTGCGCCAGATACCGCTCCGAGCATCGTAGGTTTTTTGTTAATGATCCATTCTACTAAGATCCAGCCGGCAATTCCGGCGGCTGCGGCAGTATTTGTGTTGATGAAAGCGTACATGGCCACACCATCTAAGGTCAGGGCGCTGCCAACGTTAAAGCCGAACCAGCCGAACCAAATTAAAGCCCCTCCTAAGAAGGTGTAAATGAGGTTGTGCGGAGAAGACGCTGTGCCGTCTTTCCGTTTGCCGAGCACAATAGCGAGAACAAGGCCTGCCACCCCGGAGGAAATATGAACAACGTTGCCGCCGGCGAAATCGAGCGCGCCAAGCTGGCCGATCCAGCCGCCGCCCCATACCCAGTGCGCAACCGGTGTGTAAACCAAGGAAGCCCATAAAACCGAAAATAAAAGAAAAGCGCCGAATCGCATCCGCTCTGCGAAAGCCCCGGAAATAATGGCTGTAGTCAGAACAGCGAACGTCATTTGGAACATCATAAATAATGAGTGAGGAATGGTATCGCTGTAATCTCCGGGATCAAATCCGACCCCTTTCAGACCGGCCCACTCCAGTCCGCCAATGATTGAATTGCCTGGTGCGAAGGCAAGTGTATATCCGAACAGCACCCAAACGATGGAAACAATGGCGATAGAAGAGAAACTGTGCATCGCAGTGCTCAGCACATTTTTGCTTTTTACCATTCCTCCATAAAATAACGCTAATCCCGGGGTCATCAGCCACACGAGTAAAGCGCAAAAGAACATAAAAACTGTATCGCCCATTTGCATGTCTCATTCCTCCGTATCTTTCAGAATTATTATATTTCTTCATTATAGAGAAAAAAGAACGATAAAACATTTTCATGTTAGATTTCCTAACATGGTTTTTTAGGGAATGTTATCGAGGGATCTAAAGAATGGAAAATGGCAGTTTTACGATATAAGACTTTATATCTATAAAAGGAGCCTATCCAAATGAATAGAAAAGTTGATTGACAATTATTGGATCATTTTATATTGTATTAAGTGTACTAACTCAATTAATACACCTGAGGGGTTATGAATAAAGGCGGCAGGCTGAGGAGAGCGGTAAGTAAATCGATTCCAGCGACGTTCCGATTGTTTTTAGCTTTTAATTTTTTCGTGTACGGCCTGGCGAAAGTGATGATAGGCCAGTTTGGCGAGGTGACCCCTGAAATTGAGGCGGCTGCTGGTAAGGGGTTTACAATTGCGTGGACATTTTTCGGTTATTCTCATGTTTACGAACTGTTTATAGGTTTCGGCGAAATCGTTGCAGCTGTTTTATTACTGATTCCGCGAACATCTGCATTAGGGGCCATTGTTTTTATGCCGATTATTGTGAACATCGTCTTGATTAACTATTGTTTTGATATTGGCGTGCAGGATCTTAGCACGATATTAATGGTCATGTGTCTCTTCCTGCTTTGGGTGGACCGCCGAAAATTCATGGGCATTTTCAGACAGAAGCCGATAAACGGCGGGCAGGTGATGAAGCGATGACACCCCTTATGATTACTGTGCTTGCCGGTCTGTTTGTATGCACGACCTGTTACTATTACATAAAAGAAAAATCATGAGAAAAGCGCCCCTTCTGTGAGTTTCACAAGCATCATAAAAGAACTTAGGCAGAGTGAAGAGTAAAATATGCTATGCGAGAAACACTAACAGCATCAGGAGGAGACGTATGATGAACACACTCAATATTGATTTTCAAAAAACTGCATTGGTTATCATTGATTTGCAAAAAGGAATTGTGCCGATAGATCAAAGCGGACAGGTTGTCCCAAATGCGAAAAAACTCATCGGTGAATTTCGGAAACATAACGGATTTATCAGCTTTGTGAATGTAGCCTTCCATGATGGAGCGGATGCGCTGAAGCCGCAAACCGATGAGCCTGCGCAGGGAGGTTCGGGGGAAATGCCTGCGGACTGGGCTGAATTTGTTCCGGAAATCGGTGTGCAGGATGGAGATTACACTGTGACAAAACGGCAGTGGGGCGCATTTTTCGGCACGGATTTAGATTTACAGCTGAGACGCCGAGGCATTGACACGATTGTATTGTGCGGCATCGCGACGAACATCGGGGTGGAAAGCACAGCACGCGAGGCATTTCAGCTGGGCTATCAGCAGATTTTTATTACAGATGCCATGTCCACGTTCAGCGAGGAAGAGCATGAAGCCACACTGCGCTTTATTTTTCCGAGAATCGGTAAATCGCGGACAATGGAAGAATTTCTAGCACAAGTGAAATGATGATATCGAAAAAAAGCCGTGCTGTTTTTTTGACAGCGGTGGCTTCAGGGACGATGCTGAATCCGCTGAACTCGTCTATGATTTCTCTTGCGCTCCATAGTATCCAGCATGAATTTCATCTGTCGTTTACAACGGTTTCCTGGCTGATTTCCTCGTTTTATCTTGCGAGTGCCGTGGCTCAGCCCGTAACGGGAAAGCTCGGCGATTTGATCGGGCGAAAACGCTTGTTTTTATTCGGTCTCATACTTGTTGCGGTTTCTGCCATCGGGGCACCGTTTGCGCCAACGTTTATGACATTATTGATCATGCGGCTGTTTCAATCGGTAGGGAGCAGTGCGATTTATCCGTCAGGAGTCGGACTGATTCGGAGTCATATTCATGAACGGCAGGCATCAGCCTTGGCAGTGCTCTCTATTTTTGCGTCTGCCATGACGGCGCTCGGGCCGACTGTCGGCGGTTTTTTGATTGTGTGGGGCGGCTGGCCGGCGATCTTTATCGTCAATTTGCCGTTTATTATCCTCAGCTTCTTATTAGGCATGTATATGTTCCCGAAAGATCAGAAAAAAGGGGCTGGAATCAAAACGATTATTCGGCAGCTCGACATTCTTGGGATTGTTTTATTTGCCGGAGGAATCATTTTGCTTCTATCTTTTCTGCTGTCATTCAGCACGTCGCCGCATGCGGTTGAAGGTGTGCTTGGCGTGTTTCTGCTCGGTGCATTTGTTTGGCGTGAGCTGAAAACGGAAAAACCATTCATTGATGTCCGCCTGTTTAAAACACAGCGAAATCTGTCAGCCGTGTATGTTCAGTTTATTTTACTGAATGTTTTCTTCTATTGTTTATTTTTTGGGCTGCCGAGTTATTTTCAGGATGAAATGCATCTTTCTGTTCAAACGAGCGGTCTGTTTATGCTGTTTATGTCTGGTATGAGCATCGTAGTGTCACCTATTACGGGCAAATGGATCGACCGATCAGGCGTCGTCAAGCCGATTTTTGCGGGCGCGCTTTTGATGACGGCTGGAGCGGTGCTTCTAACCATCTTTTTTATCAACGCTCAGGTGATCGGGAAAGGCTTTATCCTGTCAATCTTAGGTATAGGCTACGGACTTGGAAATGTTGCGCTGCAGGCAGCAATGCTGAAAACGAGTCCTTCCAACATGGTAGGAACGACTTCAGGGCTGTTTCAAACCTGCCGTTACTTAGGGTCGATTTTGTCTTCGGTGATCCTTGGTATTCTTTTTGGAAAAGAAATCACGGCGGCCCATTTTGATATGATGGGAATCATCATGATCATAGCGGGCGGAGCAAGCCTGTTAATGGCTGTGAGATTTGCTGCATTAATGAAAACTGCATCATGAAAAAAGAGGCAGGCGCTGAGTCTGTCTCTTTTTCTTGTTCAGGCTGTTCAAATAAAATCAGGAAAATTGTATATCATAGCCAATGCTATTGTCTGACTCTTCAGTTATATTAAGTGACATCGAATGTAAGAAAACTGAACATAGGACGAAAAACAGACAATATTGAAAGGGGCGCCGGCTATGAAATTAAAAGAGAGTCAATCCAACAGACTGAGCAATGAAGATCTGCTGCCTTTGGGACAGGAGAAACGGACGTGGAAAGCAATAAACTTTGCCTCCATTTGGATGGGATGTATACATAATATACCGACCTACGCGACGGTGGGCGGATTAATTGCGATCGGCCTTTCGCCTTGGCAGGTGCTGGCGATTATTATTACGGCATCGCTTATCTTGTTTGGGGCTCTGGCTTTAAACGGCCACGCGGGGACAAAATACGGGCTGCCGTTTCCGGTGATCATCCGGGCTTCTTACGGAATATACGGCGCGAATATCCCCGCGCTTCTAAGGGCGTTTACAGCGATTATGTGGCTTGGTATTCAGACCTTTGCAGGAAGCACGGCACTGAACATTTTGCTTTTGAATATGTGGCCGGGCTGGGGAGAAATTGGCGGCGAGTGGAACATCCTTGGCATTCACTTGTCTGGTTTGCTTTCTTTTGTCTTCTTTTGGGCTATTCATTTACTCGTATTGCATCATGGCATGGAATCGATTAAGCGCTTTGAGGTATGGGCAGGCCCTTTAGTGTATCTGGTATTTGGCGGCATGGTATGGTGGGCCGTTGATATTGCCGGAGGACTGGGGCCGATCTATTCTCAGCCAGGAAAGTTTCATACGTTTTCAGAAACGTTCTGGCCGTTTGCTGCCGGAGTTACCGGCATCATCGGCATCTGGGCGACATTGATCTTAAATATTCCTGATTTCACGCGGTTTGCAGAAACGCAAAAAGAGCAAATCAAAGGGCAATTTTACGGTTTGCCGGGTACCTTTGCGCTGTTTGCGTTTGCCAGTATTACTGTGACCTCCGGTTCGCAGGTTGCTTTCGGCGAACCGATTTGGGACGTTGTCGATATTTTGGCGAGGTTTGATAACCCTTATGTCATCGTATTGTCCGTGATTACGCTCTGCATCGCCACGATCTCTGTAAATGTCGCGGCGAACATCGTATCGCCCGCTTATGATATAGCGAATGCCCTGCCGAAATATATTAATTTCAAACGCGGCAGTTTTATCACTGCGTTGCTTGCTTTATTTACTGTTCCGTGGAAGCTGATGGAGAGTGCGACAAGCGTATATGCGTTTCTCGGCTTAATAGGCGGCATGCTTGGTCCGGTGGCAGGCGTGATGATGGCTGATTACTTTATCGTTCGCAAACGTGAGCTCTCGGTAGATGACCTGTATTCTGAAACAGGGCGGTATGTATATTGTAAAGGCTACAATTACCGTGCGTTTGCAGCCACGATTTTGGGTGCGCTTATCTCGCTAATTGGTATGTATGTTCCTGCATTAAAAAGCTTATACGACATTTCTTGGTTTGTAGGTGTGCTGATTTCATTTCTTTTCTATATTGTTCTGATGCGTGTTCATCCGCCGGCATCATCGGCGGTTGAAACGTTTGAAACTGGGCAGGTTCGCCAAGCTGAATAAGATCTATATTTCACGGTATATATTCATATTTTTGAAATGGTTTTCCATAAATAGAACATTTATAATTGTTTTAGAAATCTATTCTAAAACGAAATGGGAATCGAATATGAGAAAATGGTATTTTATTCTT
The DNA here is from genome assembly GCF_958411575.1 of uncultured Bacillus sp. NCBI lineage: Bacteria > Bacillati > Bacillota > Bacilli > Caryophanales > Bacillaceae > Bacillus > uncultured Bacillus sp. The sequence goes on along the minus strand of NZ_CATYRA010000001.1, from coordinate 287,104 downwards.
TTGGCAGGTGCTTTAACGTCTGTTATCCTCGCTTTCGTTTTTGATAAGACAAAAGCGAATGAGGAAGGGTCTGGAGATTACCTATATGTTTCGCCACATGGCAGTGATCAAAGTGAAGGGACAAAAGAAAAGCCGTTTCGCACACTGGCACACGCTTCAGATGAGGCTGGCCCCGGCACAACCGTTATGATTCGGGGAGGAACGTATCATGAAACACTTGTTGTAAAACACAGCGGCGCGGACGGAAAGCCTATCACATTCCGAAACTATGAAAATGAAAAAGTCGTGATTAGCGGAGAATCCATTGCGGACGCAAAATATGAAACGCCGCTCATTCATATTCACGATAAACACGACATTGCCATCAGCGGTTTAACGATTCAAGATCTTTCTGTTTCATCTGAGGAAGCAACTGCTATGGGGATCTATGTATCAGGATCCAGCAGTCATATTGCGATTAAGAACAATCATGTCCGGGATATTAAGACAACAGCGGATGAAGGAAATGCCCACGGAATCGCAGTCTATGGGTCTGGCAGCATGAAAGACATTCAAATCGAGGACAATACAGTTGAGAAGCTGACGCTTGGAGCGAGTGAAGCGGTTGTGCTGAACGGAAATATTGACGGCTTCACTATTTCTGGCAATGTGGTCCGCAACAATAACAACATCGGGATTGATCTTATTGGTTATGAGGGAACCGCAGACAAAAACGATTACGTTCGAAACGGAGTCGTAGAAAACAATACGGTTTATCAAAACTCAACTTACGGGAACCCTGCTTATGGAGATGATTACTCAGCGGGCGGGATATATGTTGATGGCGGACACAGCATCGAGATTAAGAAAAACACAGTTTACGATAACGATATTGGAATTGAAGCAACGTCTGAACACAAAGGGAAATATGCAACTGCTATTCAAATAACAGACAACAAAGTGTACAACAATGCATACACCGGTATTTCAATCGGGGGATATGACAAAAAGCGGGGCGGCACCAGCAATTCTCTGATTGCCCGCAATATTATGTACCGGAATGACACAAAGGGACTGTATGGCGGACAGCTGCTGCTGCAGTACGATGCGAAAAACAACACAATTGAAAAGAATATATTGACGGCCAGTGATTCCAGATTATTTATCGGAAACGATTTTACGGCAAATGAAGGCAATACGGTCAATCATAACGTGTATCATAAGGAAGCGGATCAAGACGGCATATGGATGTGGAAAAAGAATGAATACGATTCATTTTCGTCGTATCGAAAAGCAACAAATAACGATCAGCAATCCATTTATGCCGATCCAATGTATCGTGATGAAGAGTCCTATGACTTTACATTAGATCCAGATTCACCTGCACGGCCGGTCATTGAATAATATGCCATAAGCGGCGTTCTCTTTCATTCAACGGAGCAGGACGCCGTTTTTTATATGCAAAAAAAGGCTGCCGGCAAATCCCGGCAGCCTGAACTTTATTCTGCAATAGACACTTTTCCCTCAGCCTCAGCAGGTTTTTTCTGGCTCCACGCGTAAAGAAGCAGAGCAATCAGAACGAACAGCCCGGCTGATAAATAAATGACAGAGAAGCCGGCAGATGCTACAAACAATCCGAATACATATGATCCTACAGCAATTCCGCTGTCAAAGAAGGTAAAGAACGTTGCCGTCGCAAAACCTGAGCGGTGTGCCGGAGATTTCTGGATCGCTAATGTTTGCATGCAAGGAACGATTGACCCGTATCCGAGCCCGATAACCGCTCCTGAAAGCAGAAGCATGAAGCCGCTATGTGTAAAGGACAGCATGCAGAGTCCCACTGAGAAAATCAAGATTGATGGGTAAATGACAATGCCCGGTCCGACTTTGTCGAATAATTTCCCTGTGAACGGGCGCGCAATCATCATTGTCACCGCGAAGCAAACAAAGAAATATCCGCTGATATCCGAGAGATCAACTGATTTGGCGAATACAGACAAATACGCTGTGACAGTTGAATAGCAGAAAGAAATAAATAAACCGACCGTCGCAATCTTAAGTGCGCCTTTTTCAAACATATCCGAGAATGAAAAACGGAATACAGTCGTGCCGCTGTCTCGGTTTTGGGGCACCTTTATCAAGAACGAAACAAGCAAGCCTGCAACCATAAACAGCGCAAAGGCTGTAAAGAATACAGAGAAGCTTACGACCTTCATCAAATTCAGTCCGAGGAAAGGCCCGATTGCCATGGCGAGGTTCATAGACATCGCAAAGTATCCAAGCCCTTCACCGCGGCGTTTGGCCGGAATGATGTCCGCTGCGATTGCACCTGTAACAGTTGTTAAAATGCTGAACCAAATCCCTTGGAAGAACCGCAAGCCAAGCAGCAGGTAAAAGTTATGAATCGGCATATACAGAAAAGAAGAAAGGGCGAATAACGCCATTGAGACAATCGCCATTCTTTTCTTCCCGAAACGCTCAACGATGGCTCCGGAAAAAGGCCGTGTAATGATCGCTGACAGAAGGAACAGGCTGATTAAAAGCCCGCCTTGTGATTCTGTGCCGCCAAGCTCTTGAAGCGTATAGATCGGCAGTACAGTTAAAAATGTATAAAAGAACACAAACACAAATAAATTGACAAGCAGGACCATAATAAAATCCTTGGTCCATATGGCATCCGTTTTTTTCAAATGTATGTCACTTCCTTATTTTCATTGTTGTAAAAACATGCGAAATAAATGAGAAAAAGCTTCCTTATCTTCATCTCGGAAATCTGCAAGCAGCTCTTCCTCGAATTTCAGCATTTTCACATTGATTTCTTCGTATTTTTTCTCGGCTTCTGTTGTGAGGACAACCAGTTTTTCCCGTTTGTCTTCACCTTGCCGTCTTTGTACCCAGCCGTTTTCCTCCAGGCGTTTGATCGTCCGTGTCACAGTCGGCGCTTCCACATTTAAATAGGACCAAATCTCTTTTTGAGTCATTGGTCCGATCGTACGCAAACAATATAAAACTGACCATTGAGATGAATAAAGGCCGAATGGCTCCAGCTGTTCATTGGCTTTCTTGGCAATCAGGCGGGCGCTTTGGTTGATTTGATGAATGAGGTGTCTATTGACGTAGGTCATTTCGGTCTCCTTCTAAAAAACTTACCTAAGTAACTAATTGCTTTTTTCATTTTACAGGAGCGGTGAATAGATGTAAAGATAAAATTTAGTGACGCGAAATAATTTGCTGAAGCTGAAAAAGTTCGTTTCACCCCTTGTCCTTATTGAGTTTTTAGCATATTCCCAAAAGAATGCTAATACACTGTTACAAACCTAACAAAGAGAGTGTTTGAGGTGAGGGATCGTGGGCATATTTCACAAACTTACTTTTAAAACCATACAACGAAGAAGCGGCATAATGAACGACTCTTTACAGAATACGGATCTCATTTCACACTTCTCACATCCATTTTAGGGAGGTCGAGTGGTGTGCACGATTACATCAAAGAGCGAACAATCAAGATAGGGAAGTACATCGTGGAGACAAAGAAAACCGTTCGTGTGATTGCGAAGGAATTTGGTGTTTCCAAAAGTACAGTACACAAGGATTTAACAGAGCGTCTGCCTGAAATTAATCCTGACCTGGCAAACGAAGTGAAAGAAATACTCGATTATCATAAATCCATCAGGCATTTAAGAGGAGGAGAAGCGACAAAACTCAAATATAAAAAAGATGAAATTCTCGAAGGAGAGCCTGTTCAGCAATCGTAATTACCAGCTGTTATCCGTTGGCATTGTCTTCTTGAAATCGTTCATAAAACATCCGCAAAAATTTGTAAAGAACTTAATGCGCTTCCAACTTTTTTTCTATATTTTATGATAATATATATAATTAGGACACAATGTGGATATTTACTGTGAAACAGATTTTCAAGGAGGATATAAATAGATGTTTGCAAGGGATATTGGTATTGACCTCGGTACTGCAAATGTACTGATCCATGTTAAAGGTAAAGGAATTGTTCTGAATGAACCTTCCGTAGTTGCACTTGATAAAAACAGCGGCAAAGTGCTGGCGGTTGGCGAAGAGGCAAGACGAATGGTTGGACGTACACCTGGGAATATTGTTGCGATTCGCCCGCTGAAAGACGGAGTTATTGCTGACTTTGAAGTAACAGAAGCAATGCTGAAGCATTTTATTAACAAGCTGAATGTAAAAGGCTTGTTCTCAAAACCGCGCATGCTCATTTGCTGCCCGACGAATATTACATCCGTTGAGCAAAAAGCAATCAAAGAAGCCGCAGAAAAAAGCGGCGGTAAACATGTGTACCTTGAAGAAGAACCTAAAGTTGCCGCTATCGGCGCGGGTATGGAAATATTCCAGCCAAGCGGTAACATGGTTGTAGACATCGGAGGCGGGACGACGGATATCGCGGTTATTTCAATGGGCGATATTGTCACCTCCTCTTCTATTAAAATGGCTGGGGACAAGTTTGACATGGAAATCTTAAATTACATCAAACGCGAGTACAAGCTGCTGATCGGCGAACGTACTGCAGAAGATATTAAGGTTAAAGTCGCAACGGTTTTCCCAGACGCACGTCACGAGGAAATTTCCATTCGCGGACGGGACATGGTTTCCGGTCTTCCAAGAACAATTACAGTAAACAGTAAAGAAGTTGAAGAAGCCCTTCGTGAATCTGTCGCTGTTATTGTGCAGGCTGCGAAACAAGTGCTAGAAAGAACACCACCTGAACTTTCCGCTGATATTATTGACCGCGGCGTTATTATTACGGGCGGAGGCGCGCTTTTAAACGGCCTTGACCAGCTGCTTGCTGAAGAGCTGAAGGTACCGGTCCTCGTCGCTGAAAATCCTATGGATTGCGTAGCCATTGGCACAGGTGTCATGCTTGATAATATGGACAAGCTTCCTAAACGCAAACTAAGCTGATTTCACAAACCTCATTCTGAAAAAGAATGGGGTTTTTTTATGAAAAAGCCTTCACGAATGAATGATAAATGACGATAATAGGATAAAATACTGAGTTTTTATTATAGAACGAATGTTCCTGTATGACAATTGGAAAAAATGCCATTTTAGAGGTGGGAAATTTGTTAAAAGGATTATATACAGCAACTTCCGCAATGATTGCCCAGCAGCGAAGAACGGAAATGCTTTCAAATAACATTGCAAACGCCAATACATCCGGATATAAAGCAGATCAAGGGTCAATGCGCGCGTTCCCTGAGATGCTGCTCAGCAGAATAGAATCAAAATCTCCGGCCGGAACATCAAGGACGGAAATCGGTTCCGTCAATACCGGTGTGTATATGCAGGAACTTAAGCCTCTTTTCACACAGGGGAGCTTGAAGTCCACAGATCAGCCTACAGACATCACATTGGTCGAAAATCAAGTTCCGGTTAATACGGAAACCAATGAAAACGCGGCTCTTTTTTATCCGGTTCAGACAGCGGACGGAATCCGTTATTCAAAAAGCAGCACTTTTTCATTAAATGAGAATAATCAGCTGACGATCAACGGGCGTCCTATTTTATCGACGGATGGCCAGCCGATTACTGTTGATAATGAGAACTTCACTGTGTCTGAAAACGGTACTGTGACAATGAACGGACGGACAGCCGGCCAGATTGATGTCAGAATGGCGGAGGATGTCCGCAACCTGAAACGGGACGGCAATGATCTGTACAGCACGGCGGACGGCAATGATCTGCCAAGCGCAGCTGGCAATAACCAGGTATCCTATTCATTAAAGCAAGGCGTCTCGGAGCTTTCAAACGTGGATGTGACAAGCGCCTATACAGAGATGACTGAAGCGTACAGATCGTTTGAGGCCAATCAGAAGGTTATTCAGGCTTACGATAAAAGTATGGATAAAGCAGCCAATGAAATCGGAAAAATCTAAGATAACGGAAGAAAAAAACGGGGGACATCAACTATGCTCAGGTCAATGCTAACGGCATCAACAACCTTAAACCAGCTGCAGCAGCAGATTGACACAATCAGCAGCAACCTTTCAAACAGCAACACAACCGGCTATAAGGCAAAAGATACGAATTTTTCTGAGCTAGTCAGACAGCAATTCGATCAGGTTGATGAAAAAAATGAGGAAGTGGCAAAAGCCCGAAAAACGCCGCCCGGCTTGCGCCTTGGCGTCGGAGCGATGATGAATTCACGCCTTGTATCTGATCAAGGAAGCATTCAGAAGACGGATCGCGATCTGGATATCGCGTTTACGTCTCCATACCAATATCTTCAGGTTAACGTGAATGGAAACCGCCAGTACACGAGGGACGGAGCGCTGTATCTCACGCCTTCAGTTGCGAATGCCAACCAGCTTCAGCTCGTTACTGGAAATGGAAATCCGGTGCTTGATGAAAACGGCAATACAGTGAACATCGACAGCTCAATGAAGAATATCACCATCAATAAAAACGGCACGTTAACCGCATCTGACGGAAGCGCAGTCCAGCGGTTTAATCTCGGAGTTGTCCAAGTGAATAACCCTCAAGAGCTGAAATCGGAAGGAAATAACCTGTTCTCTATTGATAATGCGGCAGCTTTTGAACAGCTGAATGGCGCTAATAGACAAAACATCGGCATAGAGCAGGGTTCGCTTGAGATGTCCAATGTCGATATTTCAGAACAAATGACAGATTTGATCACATCCCAACGTTCATATCAGCTGAACAGCAGAACGATTACAATGGGAGATCAAATGCTCGGTTTAATCAATTCAGTCAGATAATAAGAAATGGGCGTTTTCAATCAGCCGCGCATGATAAAAAAAGCGGCTTTTTCGAAATCGTCCTTTTTTTTGTAGTATTCCGTGATATCTTCTAAAAGCACCTCTAAATCCACCCACGCTTCAATTTTTTCTAATTCAAGCACATATTCGAGCAGCTGATCATAGGGGTCTTCAACTGATGTGTAGAGCGCTTCAAGCGTTTTTAATTTTAGATAAATGGTTTGAATGTCTACCTTTTCAGATAATTCTTTCCCTTTTTGCAGGACGGCTTTCGCTTCTGTGACCTTTCCTGTTTTAAAAAGCGCTCTGACAGATTCGTACACACAGTGCAGATACGAGACGGGCGAATTCGTTTCAAATTCTTGATTCCTTAATACTTTTTTAAAGTAAAGAAGCGCTTCCTGGTCTTTTTTTTCGGTTGCTTTTAAAAAGCCAAGGTTATAATAAGCGTGGCATAGCAGGTTATCGTCATGTAATTGCTGGGTTTTCCTAATGATTTCTTTAAAAAGCTGTTCAGCTTTTTCATAGCGTTCTTGATCAATATAATTAACGGCGAGCAAAAGCTTGCAGGTGATCACCTTTTTGATATAGCCGAATTGGTGTAAATAAATGTGTAATGCTTTTTTGACGTATTGGATGGAAAGCGGCGGTGATTTCATCAAGTAATAGGCGCCGGCGGTTTGATAATATAAATCAGCGGCTTCAAACGTGTTTTGAATGGCGGCCAGGTACTGTTCAGCTTTTTTAAAATGATTCACTGCATGTTTCGGAGCTGTTTTTACCATTTCATATAATCCTGAGAAAAAATACAGATAATATTTCAATTCATCATCCATTTTGTCTTCCAGGCCGTATAGATCATCGAATAATGAATCAAGTCCGTTCTGGTTTTCAAAAAGCAGCTGATGCCGGGCCTGAAACAATTGATAACGCATCCAAAGTTTTGTGTTCTTTTTGATCTTCGGAAGGTGCTGGTCAATTTTCTCTTTCAGTGTGCAAACGTGATTCATTTTGCGTTTGCTTATTGCGGAATACCACTCGTCTAACATGTTTTGCATCCTTTTTTCAATAAACTTCGAAATCATTTTCCTACCTCTTTGCTATTGGTAAAATCTATAATTATCATATCATAAGTTTTGACGGCTCTCATTGACAGTAGGTTACATTTTAGCGCAGTTGAAAAAGAGATTAATTCATAATATACTTTTCAAATGTACAGATTGGATCTTTAATGATTGCTATACATACTAATGCAGATGAAGGAGATGTCAAGAGAATGCTTGATACTCAGCAAATTAAAGAAATTATTCCTCACCGTTATCCGTTTTTGCTTGTAGACCGGATTACGGAAGTTGAAGAGGGCAAACGGGCAAAAGGCTATAAAAATGTAACCGCAAATGAAGAGTTCTTTAACGGGCATTTTCCTCAGTATCCGGTAATGCCCGGCGTATTAATTGTAGAAGCGCTTGCTCAAGTCGGAGCTGTTGCGATGCTGATTAAAGAAGAAAATCGCGGCAGACTGGCGTTCTTTGCGGGTATTGATAATTGCCGGTTTAAAAAACAAGTCAAGCCTGGTGATCAGCTTCACCTTGAGGTTGAAATCATTCGTGCGCGCGGCACAATCGGACGCGGAAAAGGCGTTGCCACAGTTGATGGGGAAGTCGTTTGCGAAGTCGAACTGACTTTTGCCCTCGGAGAATAAATGAAAAAAAAGGCAGATGGGCAGCGGCACATTTGTCTTTTTTTCTTTAAAAACATGAGAAAAGCAGGTGATTGTATGTGGAATGAATTTAAGGCTTTTGCCATGCGCGGGAACATCATTGACCTCGCGATTGGTGTTGTAATAGGCGGCGCGTTCGGGAAGATCGTCACATCTCTAGTCAATGATATCATCATGCCTTTGGTGGGCTTGCTGCTAGGAGGGCTTGATTTTTCAGGTTTATCGTTTACGTTTGGCGATGCTGTTGTGAAGTACGGCAGCTTTATACAGACAATTGTGAACTTCTTAATCATATCGTTCTCCATATTTATTGTGATTCGGACTTTGAATGGGTTGAGACGCAAAAAAGAAGCAGAAGAAGAGACGGCGGAGGAAGCGTCGGATGCGCAAGAGGAGCTGCTGAAGGAAATCAGAGATCTGCTGAAGCAGCAGACAAAGTCGCCGGAATAAAAAAGACTGCCGTTTTGAAACGGCGGTCTTTTTTTATTTTCAATTCCTTTCACTTAATGCTGTGGGGCTTTCCGTTATTTCAGCGAGATGAATGAGCATTGAAACAGAGGTGCCGGCATCCGGAGTGCTGCTGATCTTCAATTCGCTTCCGCAAAAATGTTTCAGCCGCTGGTTGATATTTTTCAATCCGACGCTGCGATCGAAATCCGCAGATAAGAGATCTTTTCGTTTTTCCGGAGCTATGCCGGCACCGTTATCTTCTACTTTGATGTAATACCCATTCTCGCTTTGTTTTTTAGCTGTCAGCTTGATCCATCCTCCGCCTCTTTTCTTGCTGACGCCGTGAAGAACGGCATTTTCCACCAAAGGCTGAATCATTAAAGGCGGAAGGATAAAGTCAATGTCTTCTTCTATATCAAAAAGGATGTCCAGCCGATCGCCGAAGCGTGTCTTTTCTATGGAAAGATAGGAACTGATAATAGAAAGCTCATGTTTGAATGAACTGATGGCAGATGTATTTTGGAAATCAAAACTCATTCTTAAATAGTTGGTAAATTCCTCTGTTACCTCTCGCGCCTTTTCAATATCCAAATGAGTGAGAGAAATAATCGTGTTTAAGACATTATAAAGAAAATGAGGTTTGATTTGCGATTGTAAAAATGCCATTTCCATTCTTGTGGCTTGATTTGCTGTATGCTTCATCATAATCAAGTTTTTCATACGGGCCATAAATTCAGAGTAATGATAAGGTTTTTGCAAAATGTCATTCGCTCCGGCATGAAAAGCCTTGTATTTGTCATGGCCGATAATGGCTGCTGTAATCATCAGAACGGGGAGATCAACCATGCTGAATCGTTCGCGAATTTTCGTACAGACTTCGAAACCAGTCATATCCGGCATCATCAAGTCCAAAATAACCAAATCAAGCTTCGTGCAAGAGATGACTTCTAGTGCTTCCTTTCCGTTTTTTGCAGCAATTACATTGTAGGGTACACCTTCAAGCATATCGCCTAAAATTTTTAAACTGTCAATGTTATCATCGACAATCAGAATGGTTGGAGCGTCAATTTTCTCAGAGTAATAAGGCGTGCTCAAAGAGATATCTGAAAAATTCACCCCGGATTGTAAATCAGGATGACCCTTCTTTGTTTCAGGTACAGCTTCATTTTGAGCAATTGGCAATGTGAAATGGAATGCCGAACCTTTTCCCTCTTCCGATTCAACCCAAATTTCACCGTTTTGGAGCTCAACCAGCTGTTTGACAATGCTTAGGCCAAGACCGGCTCCGTCGTCTTTATTCGTTTCGGCTTGCTGAAAAGACTCGAAGATGGTTTGGCGATCAGCTTCGGAAATGCCGCTACCGGTATCCGTTACTGTCACCTTGATCATGTTATCGTTCAGTTTTGAAGCAGAAAGTGTGATTTGGCCCTCCGCTGTATACTTGATTGCATTGTCTACTAGATTGGTTACAATTTGCCGAAAGCGGTTTTCATCTGCAAGCACCAAAGGAAGGCCGGATGGAATATGGTTCATAATGTTCAAGTTTTTATGCCTGGACAAAAGATGATAGAAATTCATTTCCGAACTGATTAAAGTGTAAATATCAACAGGAACTGGGTGAATCTGAAGCATGCCTTGTTTTATTTTTTCTAAATCCAGGATGTCATTCACCAGATTGGACAGCCTGTAGCCCATGCGGATGACAAGCTGCATATTATCTTTCTCTTCTTCTATCGTTCTTTTTCTTCTTCCGGCCAGCAGGGTCTGGCATATATTAATAATACTGTTCAGCGGCGTTTTAAATTCATGCGACGTTTTGGCAATGAACTCGTCCTTTAGCCTATCAATATTGAGCAATTTCCGCGTCAAGACCTCATTTTCGCGGAAAGCGCCGGCGAATTGCTGTGCCATCAGAAGAACGATTGCCAGCAAAGCGATGACTGTTGGCAATGAGTAAATCGAATTAAATGAAAAAGCCGACTTCCCACTGTAAGCTGATATGGTCGTTAAAATAACAAAAGCACTCATTGAAATAGAAGCGATGGTAAGATACAGGCTTCCTTCCATTTTGCGGATCGCGGCAATTGTGAAAATATATGTGATATAAACCAGGGTCGAAACGGCTAGCACAGAATGTAATATGTATGAGGCATGGCCGATAAAACCCACGGTTAAAAAATCTGTGATCAAGACCAGCCCGGAAGAAACAGTGGCTATAAGAATAAAACGTTTTGAAACAATCTTCCGGTAAGCAAAATAGAGATAGAGAAAAACCGCAATGCTGACAAACACTGTAGAGATTGCCCTCATTGAATTTAGCATTGAAAATGAAATTGACGGGTTGAGAAGAAATATAATCCGCTCTTTTCCGATCATCAGAATAATGAACGAAAACAGAAGACACATAACAGAAAAAAACAACAAATGTTTATCTTTTTTTCTTTGCAGGAAAAAGCCCAGAAAATATAATCCGGTAATGAAAAAAGCCGTAATCATGATTGAATCATTAAGAAAGGAAATTTTGTTCTCTCGCAATATGTTATCCTGCGTTCCAAAAGTAATCGGCTTTGCGATTCCCCACCCCGGCGTTTTTCCGAAGTTTGAAAATTGTACCACAAGTTCATTGTCACCCTTGTGAAGCGTAAAAAAGCTCGTATATGGTCTGTTTTGCGCTATAAAATCAGGTTTATTTGAAGGGCTTCCGCTTTGTCCTATTAATTGGCCATTAAAATAGATGCGATTTGCACTGTAAATAAACGACGTGCTGATCCCGAAAACCTGATTGTCTTGCTTTGATCTGATCGTCAGCTTGTACGTTCCGTACTCTACGTTAATACCCTGCTTGGCCAGCTTCACATTGCTGGGGACATCAACGAAGAGGGGATCTTTTCCTTTTGCTGAAACGATCTCTTTTGGCGACAGCAGCTGATTGGGATATAATGTCCACTTTCCATTCAGCTGTACATTTCCATCCTTCTGAAAATCCCAGTTTTCCAAGTCCATGATCCCATGCTTTGCAGCAGGAAGTGTTGAACCAGAAAAATGGTCAATGGCTATAAAAGCCATAAAGAATGCGGCATAACCGAAAATAATCGAAATGAAAATGATTTTTTCTTTCATATCAGTGCTCCTTTATCCTATAGGATCATTTTAAATTCCTATTTTTATAAATATTGTAAGTGTAAACTTTCATAGATAGAAAGAAAAAGAATCCAGATAAAGGGACAATTTGGCATGATATAATAGAAGATATTTACTGATATCTCGATTTTACATATAGGGTGTGATGTTTTGTGAAAGCGTTAATTGTTGATGATGAGCACCTGGCATTGCTTCACTTAAAAAATATGCTTGAACGGACAAACGCATTTCAATCTATTATGGCGTATCAAGATCCGATTGAAGTTCTGGAGCATCCAGAGATTTCTGCTGTAGATGCAGTGTTTCTTGATATTGAAATGCCGGGAGTTAACGGCATTGAGCTTGCTGAAGCGATTCAATCAATGAATGAAAACATCCAAGTCGTTTTCATCACGGCCTATAATGAGTTCGCTATCAAAGCGTTTGAGCTGAATGCCATTGATTATTTGCTGAAGCCTGTAAATTATAAGCGGCTAGAGACAACTGTTGAACGAATTAGAACGAATCATATGCTCAGAGCATCTGCAGAAAATACTGAGGCGCATTTTTCCATCCAATGTTTTGGAAACCTGCAGTTTTATCAAACCTTAAAGGGTGTCAAAACAAACATTCCAGTCAAGTGGAGAACGTCGAAAGCACGCGAAATCTACTTATTTTTACTTCACAACCTAGGCCGCGTAGTCAGTAAAGACATGCTAATCGATCTTTTTTGGAGCGATTATGATGTGACAAAAGCAAGCACCCAGCTCTACTCAACCATTTATCAGATACGGAAATTACTCAGCCAGATCCCTTTCAGCCAAACAATCGAGAAGACCGATACAGGATATATTCTTCGGCTTTCAGATGCAAAAATTGATGTTGCTGAATGGGAAAAGTCACTAAAAGAAGCTCCTCCGCTCATTACAGCTACATTACATCTGCACATGGAAATTTTCATGGCCTATCAAAATCATTACCTGTTAGAGCACGGCTATTTGTGGGCAGAACCGGAAAAGACGCGTCTCGCCCAGCTTTGGCTTGGAAAGGCTTATGAACTGATCGATTTCCTCATTCGTGAAATGAACGATCATCAAGCAATGGATATTTGCCTGCAGGCCGAGAAAATTGAGCCTTGCGATCATAAAATTATGCAATATAAGCTGCAGCTATTCAACAAAAACGGGAGGGTAGAAGAGGCGATAAAAGAATATCAGCGTTACAAACAAATGAAAGATCAAATTAATTGAAGAAGCAAAAAAACTTCTCTAAACCAGTGTGTGTCGATTGCCTATCGATGCACACTGGTTTTTTTTGTACAAGTCACCTAAAGGGAAGGCTCTCGCCATATGTCTCCGCTTGAAACTTCAAATCTCCAATTCATTCCGTTTTTAGTTGTACAGAATTTGTATAGTTTTATTTCATACAATGTAGTTTGGTTCGGGTGGCAAATCTTAGTTTTTAAACTCATTCGGCATTAGCAGTTATTTTTGGGGGATGAGACATGACTTTATGGTCTCATGGATCAATCGGCAAGTGAAAAATAGATATGAAAGGGAGGAATGAAAAGTTGAGAACGAGGAGTTTTCCCTTAGGACTGAAAAAAAGCGGGCGGATCGTTATGATCATAAGCCTGGCCATCTTTTTCTTCTTCAGCCAGATCGCCAGCTATACTCTTACAGCACAGGCTGTGGACGTAACGTCAAGTGATAGCCAATTTTTCGATTCGGTGACGATCAAGGAGGGCAACGACCAGGTTGTTGACGGGGCAAAAGGAAACGAACCGGCATTAAAGCCGGGGGATGAAGTGACACTGACATATGAATGGTCATTAAAAAAAGATAAAGACACAGAAAGCGAACAGGATATCAATGTGGAGATACCTAAAAACTTTACCTTTGATAAAGGTGCAGCAGGTGAGATCAAATCTGCTGACCAGGTCATCGGCAGCTATCAAGTGCCGGCGGGCGACAACACCATGACGGTAAAATTAACAACTGCATCCGCGGATTCTCCTGAAGCCAAGGGAGCCATTACACTGTCAGCCACGTTTACTGCAGATGTAAAAGACGATGAACATACAGTAGCAGCCCTTTTTCAACTAGGGGGAGGCAAAACCCAGCAGGTGATCATCCCTGTTAAGAAAGATGAGACACCAGATGCCGAGACGGAAGAGCCGAAAAACGACTCTTCTGAAACTGCGGGTGATCAGGAAGGGACAGATGACAAATCTGCACCTTCAGTCAGCAAGGAGCAAAAAGAGGAAGAACAACAGGCATCAGCTGACACTAAGGGTGGCGATTCTTCTAAGAGTGATGATTCAAATAAAGTGTCATCCTCAAGTCAATCAGCTTTCAAAAGCTTGCAAACTGAAGAAAAACAAATCACGCAAACTATTTTAACCGGCGTGACATTGACGGACGAAAACGGAAAACCATATGACAAGGGCAATCGCGCCGATACGAATTCTCCGGTGAAAATTTCAATTGATTGGGCCATTCCTGACGATTTAGGAAAAACAATCAATGCCGGTGATACGTATGAATTTGATTTGCCTAAAGAATTTATTATGCATAATGACATTGTGAACCTGCCATTAAGCGCCGGAGACACCACATTCGGGACATTTTCTATTGATACGAACGGACATGTGGTGATGACATTTAACGGAGAGGTAAAAGACAGTTCTAATGTCAAAGGCACATTGGTTATCAATACGCAGTTCAATGAGAAAAAAATAACGGGATCGACAACACAAAAGATTCCATTCCCTGTGAATTCCGATACTCCTGAAACAACGGTTTATTTTAAACCAAATGTGAGTAAAACCATTGATAAATCAGGTGCACTGGATAAAGGCATCAACCCCGGTAAAGTAACATGGACGGTCGATGTCAATAAAAAATTAGATCAAGTCAAGAATGCTAAACTCACAGAAAGCCTCCCGGACGGCTTAATCTATCGTTCAGTTAAAGTGTATGAACTCAATGTGAACATTGATGGTTCTGTCAGCAGAGGAAATGAAGTTTCTTCCGGCTATAGCGTTGATTCAAAAGGAAATGTCACATTTAACGGGACAATTGATTCAGCCTACCGCCTTGTGTACGAAACCGACATTGACAATAGTGCAAAGCCGAGCGAGGGCGGAAATATGACGTTGACGAACAAGGCAGCATTCAGCGGAGACAACCTGGAACCCATTTCTGCCGAAGCCACTGTTGCAGCCAAATATGGAAAAATGATCGCAAAATCATCGACCGGCTATGATGGAGAATCTCAAACATTCAGCTGGGCTCTTTCCTACAACTACGGTGAGAAACAGATCGACCAATCCAAGGCCAGCATTAAAGATTCTTTTGGAACTGGCGATTTGCATCTTGTGAAAGATTCTTTGAAGGTTATTCCTATTACCTTTGGACAGAACGGCAGCGAGCAAGCGGGAACGCCTTTAAAGGAAGGCGAGGACTATACGCTGATCGATAATGGAAGCGGATTTGAAGTCAAATTTAATAAAAACATTACTAGCGCTTACAAAATCACATATCAAACAAAGGTCAACAGCGGAGTGATCATTGATAAATCGACAACATACACCAACAGCGTGGTGACCGGAACAGGGGATTCAAAAGAAGCTTCTGGAATAGCCATTCAACAGAACCTTATCAAAGGGTATTCAAATGTTGATTATGAGAAGAAGACGGCTGATTGGACGATTACAGTTAATAAAAACAACTATGAGATGAACAATTGGACGTTGGATGATCAATTCGAAAGCGGCGGATTGGTTCTGATTGATGACTCGTTCAAAATTCAAGACACAACGAACAACAAAACGTTGCAGAAAGACAAAGACTACACGTTGACAAAAAAGCCCGAACATAAAGGCTTTACTTTGGCATTGATCGGGGATTACGCGAAAACAGACAGTCAATTTAAGATCACGTATACGACAACATTCAATGCCGATTATTCTAACGAAAGCGTTAAGAATACAGCTCAGTCGACATGGACTGATCAATACGGCAATGAGCGCACGAATAAGGTATCAAGCGGCTTTACGCCGAATCATCAGACTACAAACAATGGATTCAAAAATGGATCATACAACGCAGTTTCAAAGGAAATCACGTGGAAAATCGGCGTCAATTATAATGGTGAACCCACAAAAAATCCTTATATCAAAGATGCCATAACAGATCCTCAACAATTTGTGCCGGGTTCCGTTGTGATAAAGAGCTATACGATTAATAAAAACGGCTCCATCACAGAAGGAAACGCCCTTGATCCTTCCAAGTATGAGGTCGAAGAGCCTTCAGAAAAAAATGAACGCACTCTGACGGTCCACCTTAAAACGGGCGATTCTGTGCCATACCTGATTGAGTTTAAGACATCGCTCAAAGGAAAGGTCATTGATCAGAATAAGTACACAAACAAAGCGACCTACCATAATGACGGTTATGCAGACCGCACCTTGACGGGCTCTGTCTCCGTTGTGGACGGAGGAAGCCTGATTTTCAAAGGCGGAAAACAAAATGGAAGCTACATCGACTGGAGCATCAATGTCAACTCCAGCCAATCAACGCTGGATGATGTAAAAGTCACAGACACGCCGGATGAAAATCAAATTTTAGATGCAGATTCTTTTAAAGTATATCAAGCAAAATATGATGAAAACGGAGTGGTCAAAGACAGCAGCGGAAATCTTATCGCGGGTGATGTCGAGCTCCAAAAGGACAAAGATTATACGTTAAACATTAAAACCGACAATACAACGGGTGAACAATCGTTTGTTCTGGAATTCATAGGCAGCTATAAGCAAATTGACCGTGCCTATGTGATCAAATACCGGTCTCTGATTAACATAGCCGGCACGAGCGGCCACGTTAAAAATAAAGTGTCCATTTCGGGAACAAATGTGAAGGAGCAGACTCAAGAAACCAGCAGCTCGATCTTTGTTGCCATTTCAAGCGGAGACGGTTCGGGATCCGGTGAAAAAGGAAGCCTGACGATCTTTAAAACAGGTGAGGACAATAATGCTCTAGAAGGCGCAGACTTTCAATTATGGTCTGAAGACGCCAAGCAACTTCTGCGTACAGGTACGACAGATTCCGGCGGGAAGCTTACATTCGGAAATATTCGCTACGGTTCCTACGTATTAAAAGAGATAAAAGCGCCTGACGGATATACCATCAGTCATGCTTATGCAAAAGGAGTCTCTGTCAAGATAGACAGCAATTCCTCCAAGACAGGAGCGCTGTACAAAGTCGTAAATCAACAGAACAAGGTGACGCTTATCAAACAAGATGAACACAACAATCCTTTGGCGGGTGCTGTTTTCAAGCTAGAGAAAAAATCAAATGACGGCACCTATACTCTCATACGAACAGATATAAAATCCGATAAAAACGGCAAAGTAGAAATGAACGGTTTGCCGGCGGGCTACTACCGCTTGACAGAAACACAAGCTCCAGCTGGCTTTATCGTGAATACAAAAGCGATTCACTTTTCAATCGCAAAGAATGAAAAGAATCAAGTATCTGATGTCAATTTAGGGGCAATGACCAATTACCAAGGGAAGGTCTCTCTAACGAAGGAAAATGCTGAAGGCCAGAAACTTGAAGGCGCAGTATTCAACATTGTCGATCAAGATGGAAATATCGTCAAAGAAAAGCTGACTTCGGATAAAGACGGAAAAGTTGAAGCTTCGGGCCTTACGCCGGGCCGTTACGCCTTTGTGGAAACAAAAGCGCCATCCGGCTATGTGCTGAACACAAAGAAAAAAGAATTTACCATCTCAGAATCTGCAGCAGGAAAGCCTGAAGCCGCAGATGCCGGAATTGCCGTTAACGATAAAGGCTCTGTTGAGCTGACGAAGGAAGAAGCCGATGGCCAGAAGCTTGAAGGAGCCGTCTTTAGGATTATTGACAAGGAAGGAAATACGGTTCAAGAAGGGCTGACCTCAGATGAAAACGGGAGAGTCACAGCTTCAGGCCTTGCACCGGGACACTATGCTTTTGTTGAAACGAAAGCGCCATCCGGCTATGTGTTAAACACGGAGAAAATAGAGTTTGCGATTTCTGATTCCGCAGCAGGAAAGCCGGACCCAGCGGATGCCGGGATCGCTATCAACTACAAAGGCTCTGTTGAGTTGACGAAGGAAAATACTGAAGGCCAGAAACTTGAAGGTGCAGTGTTCAACATTGTCGACCAGGAAGGAAACACGGTTCAAGAAGAGCTGACTTCGGATAAAGACGGAAAAGTTAAGGCTTCGGGCCTTGCACCGGGACGCTATGCCTTTGTTGAAACGAAAGCGCCATCTGGCTATGTGTTAAACACGGAGAAAAAAGAGTTTACCATTTCTGAATCTGCAGCAGGAAAGCCAGAACCCGCTGAAGCCGGGATCGTCGTGAACTATCTAGGATCGGTTCAGCTGACGAAAGAAGATCAAGATGGAAAAGGCTTAGCAGGTGCAGTATTCAAAATCACTGACACCAATGGGGAAACAGTGAGAGATGATCTAGTCTCAAAAGAAGACGGCAAAATTGAAGTTGACGGGTTAGCGCCGGGAAGCTATCAATTTGTTGAAAAACAGGCGCCAGATGGATATCTTTTATCCGAAAAACCAGTGTCATTCACCATTAAAGCTGAATATGGCGGCAAACCTGAACAAGTGAAAGTGACAGCGGTTAATACGAAGAACCTTGTCGTTCTCACCAAAGTGGATCAGCATGATAAAAATAAAGTTCTGCAAGGCGCGGAGTTCAATCTGACAGACGCCAACGGAAAAGTGCTGAAATCCGGCTTGACTACCGATGAAAAAGGACAGATTACGGTTCACGGCCTCAAAGCTGGCGAATATCAGTTTGTCGAAACAAAAGCGCCTAAGGATTATCATTTGGATCAAACACCTATATCATTCAAGATCACAAATACTGACACGAAGCCAGTCAAAATCACCGCGGAAAACATATTGGCACCGGGTGACGTGAAAGTAACGAAAGTGGATCAAGACGATAAAACGACAGTTTTGGAGGGCGCTGAATTCAAGTTATTGGACGCAAGCGGCAAGCCTGTAAAAACTGACGGCTATGGCAAAGAGCTGCCTGAACTCTGGAAAACGGATAAAAAGGGGCAGTTCACAGTAAAAGGCCTTGCGCCGGGAAGCTATCAATTCATTGAAACAAAGGCACCAGAAGGTTACAAACTGGATGAAACACCAATTGAATTCACAATAGAAAAAGGACAGCCAAAAGCTGTTGAGCTCGTTGTTTCTAATCAAAAAGTGAAAACACCAACGCCTGACAAACCGGATAAACCTACACCGGATGGAAATGTGAATGGAGATGGACATCATTCGAAAACCAATGGTACAGATGGTGATTCGAAAACAGACAAATCCCTTCCAAAAACCGGAGATGCGGACAGCACATTAACGGTCATGATCGGTATCCTGCTGTTAATGGCAGGCGGAGGCTTAGCTGTTGCCTCAAGAAAGAAGCAAAGAAAGGGATAAATATGAAAGCACCTGATCATTGAAGAATTGATCAGGTGCTTTTTTAAAAGTATACAGCTCATTTTAGAATGAAGCATAAGAAAGGAATTTTTTTGCATGTACAAGAAAATGATCATTACGATGTTCATTCTTTTAGGACTGCTGCTTATCTGTTCTCCTTATTTGAAAGGAGGAATCATAGCCTATCTTAGTAAAAGCCAGAGTAAGTCGGCCTTAACTGTGGAGCAGCTGAAAAAAAATAATGAGAGAGAAGCGGAATTTGAATTTGATTCAATCGAACCGCCTGATTTGATGGAAGCAATAAAGGCTGGCTTTGATCACGATCAAAAAGCGGTTATTGGGCGGATAACGATTAAAAGTGTTAACCTGGAGCTTCCGATCGTAAAAGGCACAACCAACGAAAACCTTTTGATCGGGGCGGCAACAATGCGCCCGGATCAGAAAATGGGCGAGGGGAATTATCCGTTGGCTGGCCATCATTTAAAGCAAAAGAGTCTTCTGTTCGGACCTCTTGAAAACATAAAAACAGGTGCTCAAATTGTCATCACTGATTTTAAAAAAGACTATATTTATTCTGTGACATCCAAAAAAATCATGTCGGAAATGGATGCAGATGTGATTGAGGAGACAAACGAAAAGGAGATTACGTTAATCACATGCGACAAGGCGGTCGAAACCGAAGGGCGCCTCGTTGTTAAAGGGGAATTGGTTGATTCTTTTGGCCATACAAATTAAATATGCAAGCACGAAAATAAAAGCTGCCGTTCTAAAACGGCAGCTTTTTTAATGTAGAACATATTTATTCAAAATGTCTATTGTGCCGCTCTTCGCTTCTGTACCGGCTTCAGGGGACATATCCCCTCATTTTTATATTTTTTGCCTAAATGCCTCAATGAGTTGTGTTCCTGTATAGCCCTCTTTTACAAGGGATTCGAGAATGGTCTCAGTGCCTTGCTGTTTTCTTGTGACCATTTGTCCGTAGATTAAAACCTGTATGCTTTCTTCCAGCTTGGCGATATGTTTCACTGCTGCTGTCAGCTGGGCGGGGCGATTGCTTTTTTTCGTGATCGTTACAAATACTTTGGCTTCAGTTTGGCTGTTTTGAAGCTGTTCAAAAAAAGACAGGTGTTCTTTCGCTACAAGCGCTTCAATCAGCCAGTGATTTTCACCGTCTTCTTTATTTATAATCAGTCCGTCAATAAGGGGAAACTGTTCAATGGATTTTTCTTCCTTGTCCACTCGTTCCACATTCAAGTCAACCAGTTTAAAGGTTTTCATTTGTTTTCTCACCCCGATTACTTCCAAAGATTTCTTGCCTTTCATTATAACATAAACGTTTTAGAGGAAAAAATGCTGCAATGCTGGGGCTAAAGAATTTTGTATTGGTGAAACATTTAATAATTTCTATTTTTTCATTATACTGTAACTGACTATAGATTACGGAGAGATGTGGTATGAATCAATTTCGTTTAAAAGAAATTTATATTGACGGCACTCCTTCTGAGGACTGTTTGATTCAAAAGGAAGCAACATATATGTTAAGCCGTAAAGAAGTGTTTGAGGTTCATCTGAACAAAAAAGGAAGGATAAGTTTTTTATACGAAACGCAAGACGGCATGGAGCAGTATAAAATTAAGGTGTCACTGCCGGAAAAAAAGCTGAGCTTTCAGTGGTTTGCATGGGATGGTTCTTCCTATGTGTGTATGAATACGCAAAATTGGCTGACAAAGCAAATATTTTTCCGGTTTTTAAAAAGTACATATTTCTTTAAAGGGAAAAAACAAAAGATGTTTTTAGCTGAAGGAAAAATGAAAACGAAAGATAAAAACAGAGGCTGAAAGTCACTTTTACGTGTTTTTCTTTTCTCATTGCATCATCTACAATACATATAACCTCAAGGAGAGGAGGAATCGCATGTTCAATCAGGTCATGCTTGTCGGACGTCTTACAAAAGATCCTGAGCTTCGCTACACTTCCGCCGGTGCGGCAGTCGCACACGTTACGCTCGCGGTAAACCGCAGCTTCAAAAATGCTTCAGGTGAAATCGAGGCCGATTACGTCAATTGCACACTTTGGAGAAAAACAGCTGAAAACACGGCGTTATATTGCCAAAAAGGTTCTCTCGTCGGCGTAAGCGGACGGATTCAGACAAGAAGCTATGAAAACGCAGAAGGCGTTCCCGTCTATGTAACGGAAGTGTTGGCTGACACTGTTCGTTTTATGGACCCTAAACCCCGGGAAAAAGCTGCCGATTGACATCCCCCTGATCCTCCCGTTTTCTATCCATTCATATGTTCCGGATCTCCGCATCATCCCCTCAAAAGTGACCAGTCGACCAGACTGGTTCTTTCTTTTGTTTTATTTAGGAAAAATTGGTTCTTATGATGCATTTTTGCTTAAATTCACTTAATAATGTTGAATGATATTGAATAAAAACTTATAATTACTTAAAGATGATTGATAAGAAAAGGAATGAGGGCGTGTACCAAGAAGAAAGATTAGTCGCGATTTTGGATTTTTTAAAACAGCATAACCGAATTACAACGGAGCAGATCTGTACGCTCCTTCAGGTGTCAAGGGATACAGCGAGACGGGATCTTGTGAAGCTGGAGGAACAGAATGCCATCATCCGTACAAGGGGCGGTGCCATTTTGCCGACTGTTCATCAGAAAATCCAAAGTTATTCCGGACGCCTGAAAACAGTGTCCGAGGAAAAAAACAAGATCGGCAGGCTTGCCGCATCGCTCATTCATGATGGTGACCGGGTGATTTTAGACGCATCTACAACCGTTCAGGCATGTGCAAAGCATTTGAATGCGGATGATTGTACGGTGATCACCAACTCGATTAATCTCGCGGAAGTACTGTCCGATAAAGAGGGAATTGAAATCTATCTGCTCGGAGGCAAGCTGGAAAAGGAGCACCGCTTTCTGTACGGCGCCTCTGTGATTGAAAAGCTTTCAAGCTACCACGTCGATAAAGCGCTGATCGGTGTGGTCGGCATTTCCGAACATGGCATTACGATTGCGCATGAAGAGGATGGCATGGTGAAGCGAAAAATGATTCAGCAGGCAAAGCAGGTGATCGCGCTTGCAGATCATTCGAAGCTGGGGAGCACCAGTTTTTATCAGTATGCGGAGCTGAGTGAAATCGATCTCTTGATCACAGACAGGCTGCCGAATCAGGCGTTTTGTGACTTGCTTGATCGCAATGGTGTGGAACTTCTCGTGACAGAGCAGGATGAAGGAAAGGGCTGACAAACGTGAAATTGATTGCGATTGACTTAGATGGAACCTTACTCAACAGCAAGCATCAGGTAAGCTTGGAAAATGAAAACGCGCTGCGGCAGGCGCAGCGGGATGGCATAGAAGTGGTGGTGTCAACTGGGCGCGCTCATTTTGACGTCATGTCGATCTTTAAGCCGCTCGGGATCAAAACGTGGGTCATCAGCGCAAACGGCGCCGTCATTCACGATCCTGACGGCAGGCTTTATCATCAGGAAACCATTGATAAACAGCGGGCGTATGACATTCTCTCATGGCTTGAGTCTGAAAACTATTATTACGAGGTATTCACAGGTTCAGCCATATATACGCCACTAAACGGCAGGGAGCTTCTTGAGGTTGAGCTGGACCGATTCAGAAGCGCGAATCCGAAAGCGGATCTTTCTGTCCTCATGCAGGCAGCCGAGGTGCAATACAGCCAATCCGGCTTCGTTTACATTGGCTCGTTTCAAGAGCTGTTTGAGTCTGACCAGCAGATCGACTTTTACAATATTCTCGGTTTTTCTTTCTTCAAAGAGAAGCTTGAGGCAGGCTGGAAAAGATATGCGCATGCTGAAGATTTGACGCTTGTCAGTTCGGCTGAGCATAACTTTGAGCTTTCTGCCCGCAAAGCTTCCAAGGGACAGGCGCTGGTGAGGCTTGCGGAACGGCTGAATATCCCGATCGAAGAAACCGCGGCTGTCGGTGACAGCTTAAATGACAAATCGATGCTAGAGGCGGCTGGAAAAGGTGTAGCGATGGGCAATGCCCGGGAAGATATCAAATCGATGGCAGACGCCGTCACCTTGACCAATGACGAACACGGCGTAGCACATATGATTAAAAATTTGCTGTAGGTTTATATGCTGCACCAAAAGTGCATCCTGTTGATAACCGGCGTAACGGATTCTTTGGAAATTCGGCGTGACGGCTATGAACGGAAAAAAGCTGGCTCTTTCAGGAGCCAGCTTTTTTATGGTCATGATCATCGTGCTGAGGCGCTTAATGTAAACAATTCTTCGAGTTCCTGTGTGGAAAGCTCGGTAATCCAGTTCTCACTTTGGATAATTTGGTCGTTCAGCGTTTGCTTCGATTCGAGCATGACATCAATTTTTTCTTCGATTGTTCCCGTCGTAATCATTTTATGAACGTGGACAAAGCGCTCCTGGCCTATGCGGTATGCCCGGTCAGTCGCTTGATTTTCAACCGCCGGGTTCCACCATCTGTCATAATGGATGACGTGATTGGCTGCGGTTAAATTAAGCCCGGTGCCTCCAGCTTTGAGTGAAAGAATGAGTGTCGGGTATTCTTTCTTCTGAAATTTCTCAACGAGTGTATCCCGCTCTTGCTTGGAGAGACTCCCATTTAAAAATTGCACAGGTTCGCCGAACGTTTTTTCAAGCAGCCTTTTCATCATGTTCCCCATCTGAATGTATTGCGTGAAAATGAGGCAGCTTTCGTTTTGGGCGCGTATCGCTGTCATGAGTTCCAGCAATTTTTCGAGCTTGACTGATCTGCCGGCCAGCAGCTCGGTTTGATCCTCTTTTAAATAGAGCGCGGGGTGATCGCATATTTGCTTGAGACGCCCGAGCATGCTGAGGATCAACGCTTTTCGCTGCATGCCGGTCAGTGACGTCATATGGTCAAATGTGTCTTTGACAAGCTGCTCATAAAGTGATGCCTGTTCGGCTGACAGCGGGATAAATTCTTTTTCTTCCAGCTTCTCGGGAAGATTAAGGGCTACCTCCTCATCCCGTTTCGTCCGCCGGAGAAGGAATGGGCGGATTAACTGCTGTAGCTGTCCGATTCTCTTTTCGTCCCGGTCTTTTTCAATCGGCAGCACATAACGTTTATGGAACCCCGTCAGACTGCCGAGGTAGCCTTTATTCATGAAGTCAAAAATGGACCATAGTTCAGTTAAGCGATTTTCCATTGGCGTGCCGCTTAGCGCGATATGGTGAAGCCCTTTCAGTTTTCTGATTGCACGTGATTGCTTCGTATGCGCGTTTTTGATATTTTGCGCTTCATCAAGGCAGATTGTGTTCCATGTCACAGAAGACAGCTCTTCCGAATCGGCGTGCGACAATCCGTATGAAGTGAGTACCACATCTGCGTTTTCGTAATGCGCGGCGAAATCATCACCTTTTGGACGGCGCGGCCCATAATGGAGCGCGACAGACAGGTCAGGAGAAAAGGTTTGAAGCTCCCGCTGCCAGTTGCCGAGTACGGATGTCGGCGCGATAATCAAATTCGGCGTTTTTTGCCGGCCGCTTTCCTTCACGTGTAGGAAATAGGCGATCATTTGAATCGTTTTCCCAAGCCCCATATCGTCAGCCAGACAGGCGCCAAAACCGCTTTCTCTGAGAAACAGCAGCCAGTTCATGCCGTATTTCTGATAGGGGCGGAGAGTTCCTTGGAAAGAAGGACTGACTTCGTGCTCCGGCAGGTTTTCCGCGGCCGTAAGCTTCCGAATCAGTGACCTGAGCTGTTTGGACAGATCAAATTGAATGCCGGCAAAAGCGGATGTATCAATCAGATCTGAATCCTCAAGCCCGCCTTCCCCCTGATCCATTAGTTCGCGCGCCAGAATATCAGACATGTGGAGTCCTTCCGATTCCGCTTTTTCCATCAGGCGTTTCATTTGTTTGATAAACTGCGGATCGATTTTTACCCATTGCCCGCGTATATTAACGAGGCGTCTGTTGCTGGCGACAAGCTCATTAAATTCAGCCTCAGTCAGCTCAATTCCATTTGTTGCAAACCGCCAGTTGAAATCAAGCAGCGCATTCATGCCGACAAATGATTCGCCGCGCGGGGCGGACGACACCTTTGCCTTCAGCATCATGTTACTGTCTCTGACTATCTGCCACCATGATGGGAGGAGAATTTCCACGCCCATATCGACAAGCGTCTCACTCGCTTCTGACAGGAAGATCCAGGCTTCTTCCTCTGAAATCAGCGTTGTCCCGGAATCAAATGACAGCCACGGAACCGTTCTGTGAAAGCGGTCCTGCTCACGTGCAATTTTATCGCTGTACGCCTGCCACGATTTCTTAAGGCTCTTTAGCCCGTCAAAGAATTCAACAGCGCCGCTCCTTTTATCGCGTAAAAACATCTCGATTTTCCAATCGTCTCCGTCAAAGTCTGGCTCATTTAAGCGCAGGCCGACTGTAAATGGAGATAGATCGTCAATCCAGCCGATCCCTTCAAGAAAATCCTCTTCATCGAGAAAATGTCCGCGGAATGTCGTGACCGCAGGCGATTTCTCCTTAATGTGTTCCCATTTCTCCCGCAGGTCATCGTCGTATTGAATGTAGTCCTGCACTGCAGCGGAAAACCAATCCGCAGTAAAGCCATCTAGTATATTGTCGCGGTCCTTCCAGCGAAAAACACCGTTTGTCCATGCTTCATAGTCAGGCAGAAAATCTCCGTCTGCAATAAATTCATAGATGGTCGATGCCGCCTCGATCAGCGGCTCCGTTTCTTCTGTAAGCTGCACGGAGCTGAATGAGTTGAACGAGTTTTTGCCGAGAAGCTCTACAGTCATCCATGGAGAAAGCAAAACAGCGGTTGTCCCGATGAAGCTGACATCCTCAAGAAAGGTTCCGTAAAATGAGGATTCATGCCATTGGAACAAATGCCTTTTCATATGGCTGTAGGGAAGGGGCTGCTCATTCTCATCAAAGGCTGAGAGCGTAAATGACCCATCTTCCATTTGTTCTACGTGGATGAGAATTTCTTTAAGACTCGCCATCAATCAACTTTCCTTTCTGCAGTTCTTCTTGAAGCGCGCGCAGGCGCTTGTAATGCGTGCTCAGCTGCTGAATATACCGCTCCCACACCTTCAGTTTCTTCGCTTTTCTGTACAGGGTGCGCAGTTTTTTCAAATAACGGGCGGCTTCCTTGTACGAGCTGCGGTTCTTCTGATCGATAAAAAAGGCCACTTCTCTGTGGTAAGCCGGGATAAGCGCCTCCGGATCGCTCGCTGCAATTTCCTTCAGCATCATTTTATCCATTTCATAGATGGAAAAGCCGACAAGGCTGTGAATTTCGATCCACTCGGCATATCGTTTTTTCTCATATAAATGATGGCTGTATTCTGTGAACGTAAACGGCAGACAGCCTGCAGCATAGCGTTCAAACAGCGCTTGGTCATTGGTTTGCTTCACATAGACATTCAGCAGAAGAAACAATTCGCTGATCACGTCGCGAATCTCTTTAAACGGCTTATCCAGTTTCGTATAACCCATCGCAATCGGTTCAATCCGCTGGTACCATGTTTTCAGCCGTTTCCAATCCTTCTTGGCAGTGATTTCACTCAGCCACTGAAACGTATACGGCAGCGCTTCCGGCGGGAATTCATCAGCTTCCGCAAAAATAACGTCATCATTCTTCTGCAAGAATTCCAAGTGAAGGCGCCCGAATTGCAATTCAGGAGAAAAACGCCGTCCGGCTTCTTTTTTTAAAATCTCCTGTTCGCGCGCCACCCACTTTGGCCGCGACAGCAGCGCGCTCCAAATTTCACCGAAGATGCGGATGCGCTCATATTGAAAAATATCTTCTTTCAACAGCAAATGTCGGATAACTTCCGGTGTTTTTTCCAAAAACGGATCAAGCGCAAATGACAGCGCGTATGTTTTTAATTTATCAATAGAGCTGTAGATTGTATCCATCAGCTGTTCAACATACGGATTGAGGGAATAAAAGTCTTGCTCGGGGTTCAGCTTGCCCGCTTCAATTAATGTGAACATCCGAAGCCAAACCGCAATCGCGGAATGAATCTGGTACAGGCTTTTCAGCTCCGGCTTGTTCGGCGCATGCTTTTTTAATGCGGACAGGTAGCCGTAATAGAGGCCCTGCATGTTTTGGCTGCTTTCCGGCGTCCGCGCCTGCCAGAGAGAGAACTCTGAATCAAAAAAAGAGAGCCAGCTTGAAAGCGATTCTTCATTAGGCAGCACCTTTTCCTGAAACTGGCGTCGGACGAGCTCTTTGCTTTCCTCAAGCTTTTCCCTATCAAGCCAATACTCTGTAAACGTACCCACACGCTCGAACATTGCATATACATATAAAAAAACAGCCAGCATATGGCGGCAGATTCTTCCGGACGGACATGAACAGCCGCTTTTGACTATGACAAACAAGTTC
Organism: uncultured Bacillus sp.; assembly: GCF_958411575.1. Lineage (NCBI taxonomy): Bacteria > Bacillati > Bacillota > Bacilli > Caryophanales > Bacillaceae > Bacillus > uncultured Bacillus sp. The sequence goes on along the minus strand of NZ_CATYRA010000001.1, from coordinate 259,162 downwards.
AATGTGACCCGCACAGGCACAACATCCTGCACGTAAGCCGTAACTTCCGTCGGACTCACTGCTTGTAAACGATAGACTGAATCCTGCCGATATAAAATAAGGGCTTTTTTGATCAGCTGAACATTTTCCTCATTGTAAGGAAGGAGTTCTTTCAACTGTTCAGCAGATGCCAGCACATCGTCTTTAGAAATCATATTCTGAAGCATGATTATCGCTCCTAACCGAGTCACGTAATAAAAAGATCCAATTTCTCTATTATATCGCAACACGTCGGCCTGAAAAAGTTTTTCCTAAAAAAGGACATAAAAAATGGGATGTGTCGAATGATGTATTAGAGATTGCAAATTGATAACCGGCATCATATAATAATCGTGTTTTCAACTTAATGGAAGCTGAAAGGAATAAAAAGATGAGTGAAAAGAAATTGAATCAAGAAGAATTTCTGAAAATTTTGATGCATGCACATGAAATTGGTGAGCGGTCATCTGAAATGACGACGAAGGAAATGCTTGAAAATTTGATTTCTCATATTAAAAATGGATATGCAACATAAGAATCCCGCGCGCCTTTTGCGGGATTTTTTTAATGCGTGAATACGTGACTGCCTGAATAGGAGAAAAAGAGGAAGCTTTGTCAAAACAGCGAATAGAGCGCTTACATAAAGAATCGCCACATAACGTTTTGTAAAAATATGTCGAATTATGTCACGTGAAAAGCTGGAGAAATGCGGTTTCTACGTTGTATAATCGTAGATGGAAAAGGATGTTATAAGAGATTTGGAGGTATCATGGGAGAATCTACTAGCTTAAAAGAGATATTATCAACGTTAACAAAACGCATACTTTTGATTATGATTGTAACCGCAGCTGCCACTGCTGCCGGCGGACTCATCAGTTTCTTCGCACTTACACCCATCTATGAAAATTCAACTCAGATTCTTGTCAATCAATCGAAAAACGACCGAAAAGAAGTCCAATTTAACGATGTCCAAACCAATCTTCAGTTAATCAATACGTACAACGTCATCATTAAGAGCCCTGCCATCTTAGACGAAGTCATTAAAGAAATGGGCCTGTCGATGACATCGCAAGAGCTGAATGACAAAATTACCGTATCCAGCGAACAGGACTCCCAAGTGGTCAACATATCAGTCAAGGATGAAAGCGCGGAAACAGCGGCTCATATTGCCAATACCATCGCATCTGTCTTTAAAGACAAAATCACATCCATTATGAATGTTGACAATGTCAGCATTCTGTCAAAAGCCGAGGTTTCAGAACATCCGTCACCTGTATCGCCAAAGCCGCTTCTTAACATTGCCATCGCGTTTGCGGCGGGATTGGCGGGAAGCATCGGACTGGCCTTCCTGCTTGAGCATTTGGATAATACGATCAAATCGGAAGAGCAGCTCGAATCCTTGCTGGACATACCGGTTTTAGGGACGGTTTCCACGATTGCGAATGAGCAGAAAACAGCGAAGAGCCTACAAGGTATCCAATCTGAAAAAGCGGGGAGTGGACATTTTGGCGCTTAGAAAAACCAGAGGCTCTTGGATGCGCAGGACTGTCATTGCGATGACAGAGCCGAAATCCTTGAACTCTGAACAATATAGAACGATTCGTACGAATATAGAATTTGCTTCAGTGGACCGCCAAATGAAAACAGTGATGATCACATCGGCCTGTCCTGGAGAAGGAAAATCAACGACGGCCGCTAACTTGGCTGTCGTATTTGCCCAGCAGGGAAAAAAGGTGCTCCTGATTGATGCCGATTTGCGAAAACCAACAGTACATACGGCCTTTCATCTTGAAAACATGATTGGCTTAACAACAGTTTTATTAAAGAAAAGCTCATTGGAGCAGGCTGTACAAGCCTCAAATGAAAAATATCTTGATGTGCTGACGAGCGGTCCGATCCCGCCAAATCCGGCTGAGCTTCTCTCCTCGAAGTGGATGAAGGAGCTTGCAGACGAAGCGTGTGCGGCATATGATATGGTCATTTTTGATACGCCGCCTATTCTTGCTGTAGCGGATGCGCAGATTTTAGGCAACGTGGCAGACGGTTCTGTTTTGGTTATTTCAAGCGGGAAAACAGAAAAGGAACAAGCCGCAAAAGCGAAAGAGGCACTTGAATCGTGCAAAAGCAAGCTCCTTGGGGCGATTATGAACGGCAAAAAGCTTTCGAAGCACTCTGAATACGGATATTACGGAAACAAGGAAAATTTCATACAAAATAAATAACGTGCAGCTTGCCCGTTATTTATTTTTGCGAAAAAAAGGAGGCTAAGACATGATAGATATTCACTGTCACATTCTTCCGGCAATGGATGACGGGGCAAGCGATTCAGCCGACAGTATAGAAATGGCAAGGGCTGCTGTTTATCAGGGAATCCGGACCATCATTGCGACACCGCATCACAAGAACGGTGTGTATGAAAACGATCAAGCCGCAGTCAGAGAAGCGGCAGATCAGTTAAACAAACGTTTAATCAAAGAAGACATCCCTTTAACCGTGCTTCCGGGGCAGGAAATCAGAATCTATGGCGATTTGGAACGGGACATTGCTGAACAGCAGCTGCTTACGCTGAACGATACGAAATACATCCTGATTGAGTTTCCGTTTGATCAGGTTCCACGATATGCGGAGCAGCTTTTTTATGAGTTGCAGCTGAAAGGATATATTCCGGTTATCGCCCATCCTGAACGCAACAGGGAAATTCGCGAAAACCCGTCTTTGCTGTATCATCTTGTGGAAAAAGGAGCGGCATCTCAAATAACTTCAGGAAGTCTTGCGGGTACTTTCGGAAAACAGATGAAAGCATTTTCTCTCCGGCTGGCTGAAGCCAATTTGATTCATTTCGTAGCATCAGATGCTCATAATCTGAAAACGAGAGATTTTCAATACCAGGAAGCCCTCCATGTTCTTAAGAAAGAATTTGGTCCGGAATTTCCTTATATGCTGACGGAAAACGCCGAGCTTCTCCTTCAGAATCAGACGATCTACAGGCAGCCTCCGCAGCCGGTCAAAAGAAGAAAATTATTTGGGCTCTTTTAAACAGCCGGTTCTCATTTCACCACTTTCTTTCTGAGAGCGATATAATAGTATATTGTATGATTGAATCACATTTCAGAAATCTGTACAGGCTGTACCCGACAGGCTATGCGGGAGATCATCCGCATTCATGATAGGATGTTCTCATACGATAATACGAAAGCTGCAAAGCAGCAATTTAACTGTTGGAGGGAAACAATGAATATAACAGTCATCGGAACAGGCTATGTCGGTCTTGTGACAGGTGTTTCTCTTTCTGAGATTGGACATCATGTAACCTGCATTGATATTGACGCTCACAAGATTGATGAAATGAGAAAAGGCATTTCCCCCATATTTGAACCGGGTCTTGAAGAGCTGATGAGAAAAAACACAGCTGATGGACGGCTGAACTTTGAAACGAGCTATGAGAACGGTTTGGCACAGGCAGACATTATTTTTATAGCGGTCGGCACACCGCAGAAAAGCGACGGGCACGCGAATCTGGAGCATATTACAGATGCGGCCAAACGCATCGCCCGGCATGTCAAACGGGATACCATCGTGGTAACGAAAAGCACAGTGCCCGTCGGAACAAATGATTTGATTGATGGGCTAATCACTGAACATCTTGCGGAGCCTGTCAGCATTTCGGTCGCATCCAATCCGGAATTTTTACGTGAAGGATCGGCGATCTATGACACGTTTCATGGCGACAGAATCGTGATCGGAACGGCGGATCAGAAAACAGCCAAGACGCTTGAGGAGGTTTTCCGTCCGTTTCAAATCCCGATTTATCAAACGGATATCAGAAGCGCCGAGATGATCAAATATGCCTCAAATGCTTTTCTGGCCACTAAGATCAGTTTTATAAATGAAATTTCGAATATATGTGAAAAGGTCGGCGCCGATATTGAAGCAGTCGCGTACGGCATGGGACAGGATAAGCGGATTGGGAGCCAGTTCTTAAAAGCCGGCATAGGCTACGGCGGCTCTTGTTTTCCAAAGGACACAAACGCTCTCGTGCAAATTGCCGGCAATGTCGAGCATGATTTTGAACTGCTGAAATCGGTCATTAAAGTCAACAATAATCAGCAGGCGATGCTGGTTGATAAAGCGCTGAACAGGCTCGGCGGGGTGACGGGAAAAACGATTGCCCTTTTAGGGCTGTCATTTAAACCGAATACGGATGATATGAGGGAAGCGCCGTCGATTGTCATTGCAGACCGTCTCGCTGCGCTCGACGCCCATATTACAGCCTACGATCCCATTGCCGCCGGCCATGCGAAGCATGTTCTCCCGCAAGCTGTTGAATATAAAGAGACGATCGAGGAAGCTGTCAAAGGCTCCGATGCGGTCATGATCTTAACCGACTGGGCCGACATTAAACAATTCCCGTTAGCGGCCTATCAGAACTTGATGAAAACGCCGCTCATCTTTGACGGCAGAAACTGCTACACATTGGATGAAGCAGCTGCGGCAGGGGTGGAGTATTACTCTGTGGGACGGAAGGCGGTTGTTCCGTCAGGTGCAATTCAATAGTTGGAAAAGAGAAAACTGGCTGGAAGCCAGTTTTTTTCTATTTGACTAAGGCTAAAGCGAAAAAAACAACAAAAACAGAATATGCTCTTACGACAAGAGACAGATCATCAACATCTGTCTCTTTCAAGCGTCTTTATAACTACGACTTTAGGCTCTTCTATCTTATAAAACGCTTTCATCGGCTGTATAACGAACAAAAACAAGATCATAGACCTACATATTGTGAGCATGATACACCTAAATTAAGTCATTTACCCTATTTAAGCCGTCTTCTGGCTATTTTAAAATATAATATATGGAAATAAAGTATGGAAAAGTCTATCTTCATCAGCCCCTCCATACGACTTTTTGAGTATTAAGAGGTGAATCAGATGGGTTATGAAAGTATGTTAGCGGATATCAAAAGTTCGCTCAACGGAAAAATTTCCGACGTAGAAGACAAGATCGAAAAGCTGAAAAAAGCAAAAAAGGACATAGACACACTGCAAGTAGAGGCAATTACTGAAATCAAAGACATTGTGAAACCGGAATTAGGCAAGCACTGGACGGGAACAAAAGCGGATGATTTTGACAAGGGCAGAGAAAACGCAAAATCGGAAGCATCCAAGATTGTGAATGATAAATATAACGAGTATATGGCTTCGATTCAAAGCAAAATATTTTGGCTTGAAACAGAGAAATTTGAGCTGAATTTGACTAAAAGCGCAGCGAATGCCGCAGGCGACCTTCTTGCTAAAGGAGAAGATTTCGTAGAAGAAGCAGGAAGACAAATTAGTAAACTAAAATGGTGGTGATCTTTTTTTATGTCAGAAATTAAGCTGAAGTACGATACAGTCATCAAAACATTGGATTCTGTCAAAGACGCGCTGGCTGACGTATCAATCGGCGCAGCAGGATCAAATGGAAAAAACAGCCTCGATTATACGAAAAAATATCATGAACGTGAGGAGAACATCAAAACCATGCTCGGAGACTATAAAAAAGCAGTACAGAAAAATATCGAGGATACAAAGGATAACGTAGATTCACTCAAAGAGCAGGACGAGGCGATAGCTGTAAAATAGAAAAGAAAGGGCAGTGCGATGAGCAAAGTATTTGAATCTAAATCTTTAATCGAAGAAGCGAAGAGCAGAAAAAAGCAATATGAGACGCTTGAGGAGCAGCTGAATACGCTGAAAAAAGCGTTTCAGGAAGTGGCGGATTTAGGCGACAATTTTAAAGGAAAAGGCGCGGACAATATTAAAGATTTCTTTCAGGGACAGGCGGAAATCGTCGAAAGCTGGCTGACACTTGTCTCTGCTCAAATTGCGTTTTTAAATGGCATTTCAGGAGACATTAAAGATCAAGAACTGAATGATTCATATGTGGAAACTTCTTTTTTGGATCATGAGCTGCCCAATGGAGACTTGAAAGCCTCAGAAATTGTCTCCGCTCATAAAGAAGAAATCGACTCCATTTTGTCAGGCATCAGCGATATTATTGATCTCGACATGTACACGCTTGACGACTATGCCGATAAGATGGGCGATGCCCAAAAAATCAGACGTGACACAATCACAGCAGTCGATAAGCTTGATGAATCCCTGACCACTGAGTATCAAAATTTAGAATCTCTGGACAACGCAGTGCTCACCAAATATTCTGTTCTCATGCAGGCCACCAGCAACGGGAAAAGCGCATCCCCTATGTATTATGACAAAAAAGCCTTCCACAGCAATGAAGTCTACAAAAGCGTCATTGAAGTAGAAAAGCAAGGAACGACCTATATCGATGCAAAAGCCCAGCAAGCCGAAGCCAGACGGCTTCAGGAAAAGGCTGAAGAAGAAGCAAATAAACCATGGTACGAGAAAACATGGGATGGAGTTTGCAACTTTACTGGAGAAGTCACTGGCTATTATGATTATAAAAGAGCAACCGAAGGTGTTGATCCGGTTACCGGAGAAAAACTCTCCACTGCAGAACGTGTGACAGCAGGAGCTATGGCAGCAGCTGGTTTTATACCGGTCGTCGGCTGGGCAGGCCGCGCTTTTAAAGGCGGAAAAGCCATCTACAAAACCGGAAAAGCGGCTATCGCGGCCGATCACGCTTTAGACGCCTACAAAACAGGCAAATCCTTAGACATTCTCAAAATGTCAGAAATGGGCGCATACGGCCTTGTTGCTTCAAATGGATTCTCAGAAGCCGTGACAGGCAGAGACATGTTTGGAAACAAAGTGTCTGAGGAGAAGCGGAAGCAGGGGGCACTGGAAGCGGCTTTAAGCTTAGTTGGCGCAGGTGCATTGGCGAAACACATTAATAAAGGCATCCCGCTTGCAACCCATTCAAAAGTCCAAAAAGCTAACAAGACACTAGAAAAAGTAAAACAATTCAAAGTCCCAACAAACGTCCGCGTATACGCAGAACGCCCAGTAACTCCTGACGGCCTCACGTTCGGATTCCCGACAGTCCGTGTAGATGTGGGAACGAAATCTGTTAAAGATCTTGGGATTGTGAAGATGATGGGGAAATGGAGTAATGGTGGCGAATATGATCGGATTAGAGGATATACAGGTAGAGATCTTTCAAAATACGATAATAAGTATTTAATCGATCCTAGGCTTGTAGTAGAGATGAATTTTAAGGGGAAAGGCAAACCTGGAACAAATGCAGCTGGCTGGGAAAGAAATGCGAAAAAATTTTTTAACACGTTACTTAAAAGTAATCCTGAGTTTTGGAGTGCTGAAAATACTGCTAAGATTAAAAGAGGAAGAGTTCCAGTTGTTGATGAGCAATTTATAAAACATTTTCCACAGTATGCAGATTACTTAAAAGATCCTATGAGACATCATCATATTGGAGAAGGAGGTCAAGCAGCAGCTTTACCTAAAAGCTTGCATCCTGGATATGGTGGTATTCATAATGTTGAAAAAGAATGGGGAATTACCGGAGTAGATGATCAAATTGCGAATAGACTAGAAACATTCAGAAAAGAATCAGGAAGGTGACAAGATGTTATTACCAGAAGAATTTAATAGAAACTGGGATGTTAATAAAAATGGTCCATTATTAAAGTTTTTATATGATGATCTAATAGAGACTCCTTTTTCGGAGGAATTTAAACGATTTTTATCTTTAGGTGGCTTACCTGAAACACCTCCACCTTATTTAGATTTTACTTCCTCTCAATCATCATTTAAACCAATTACGAGTATCTTTGATATGTCTGAAGCATTTCGAAAATATTGGTTGTTAGGATCCACTGGTTCTGGAGATCCAATATGTATTATTGAAAATAACGAGAGAATCGTTTATCTAAATAATGGTGATGAATATAAAGAAGTATTTATTAACTCTTCAATAAATCAATTTGCAGAATGTATATTACTTTTCTCAGAAATGATTGACAAGGCTGTACAAATAAATGGTGAGGATGCCTTTATTGATAATGACATTCCGGAATATGTAATAGAGTGGTTGAAAGAAGAACTTAAAAGAGTAGACTCAAATTGTATAAAAGAAGGAAGCTTTTGGGATATTGAAATAGAAAATTTATATGAATAAGGAAGAGAATTATTACCTTTATAGGCTGATGCCTGTTAAAGGCCCCTTTAAAATGAAGACTAAAAGAACGACTTATAGATCTGACCAATACAAAAGGTCGACATATCTAATTTAACGGATGTTATTTCTCCCAATATAGTTAAAGTAGACGATTGCTTAATTCTGGACCTAGAGTATGAGTTAACTGATAGTCCAACTATAAATTGGAATAGAACTTTGAAAATGTATGGTGACAAAACAGGGGATGAAGCATCCTGTAATAAGCTCTGCATAAACGATTATTTAGACTACAGTGATTTGTCCGATGAAGAGATTTTAATTTACGTCCTCAGGTTATGGATGGCTGGGAGCATCATTTAAATGAGAAATTTCCTAAAGGAGGATATTGAAGAAGAGTACGGAAACGAAGCTATCCTAGTAATAGAAATTAACTGTGATCATAAAATTTAATCGTAAAAGCAGGTGCGGTAAACTATCTGCTTTTATAGTTCTATTATAATTTGCGAAAGCAAGAGAATATCGCATTCGATCAATGTACAGATGTTGAAAAGGCCTTTGATAGGAACGGATTGTGGTTAAATCATGGAACATGGAATAAGATTTACTGTTGAAAACCTGGAGATAGGTGAATTGCTGCATCGTCTTTTAGTGAAGAGGGAATTAGACGAATGGTACAAAAACAAAAGTGCGGAAAAAATACAAGTTCCTCGAGAATTTAATCAAATAAAACACCTGAAAAAAATTGAAGTTAGAGATTTGAATAATCCATCTGGGGACATAACTATTCAACTACTTGATCTTTCTGGAGAAAATGGATTTCATTTAGAACAACAAATCAATATGAAAGTATCTAAATTGGTTCCTGTTTATGTACTAGATTATAGTTATTCCCTAAGACACGATTTAATTGATGGCGCTTATGATATTGTAGGGACCGCTGAATCTTTAGAATTCATTCAGGGAACGAACTATATCAATAAAATAATGCAAGAGAAAGGGTTTATCGAACTCAGTTATTTGTATGATTACTACGATACTGTGTATGAGTGGAGTGAATTGCCACATATACAGCCTTTCAACAGAAGATTAACATTAGGAGATGCCTTGTTTACTGATGTATTAGAATTGCTATAGTTAGAAACTTGCCGTGTTGTCATCGGCAAGTTTTTTTATAGATAGGATAACAATGTGGAGTACAAGGAGAAGCGAGATGAGCAGAGATCATATTTCTCAATTGCAGCCATTAAAAATCTGTGATGGCTGGTCTGTAGTACTGAACAATTTAAATTCAGAAAAAAGAACGGAGGAAGAATATGAACTACTAATACTGCAAAATGAAAAACGTAATGCCATTATTAAGGTACTACATCAAGATGATCAATACCATATCAAAGTGGTTGGCTTAAAAATAGATAAGATTTATGACGTAGAATCTTTTGATAAAATAGAACATGTATTAGAAGAGTTAGAATATCAAATCTGGAGTGTGGGAAGCGGGGTTTTAGAAGATTTGCAGCCGCTAACCCAACAGGTTCCCGATTTCTTAAGGCTAAAGATACCGGCTGGTTGGACTGTCGATTATATTACATTAAAAGATACTGACCCTAAAACATTAGAGGCAAGTGATGATGCTTGGTTATTTGACTTTAATCAGGATCTCCTGCAAATTTCTCATAAGGCTAAAAACTTGTTGCTTGATGTAGGGTGGTACCCAGAAGGGGATCCAACCGGTAATTATGGCATTGAACTTATAAAAAACGAAGATTGGGAAAATCCATTAGAAGAAATTATGTGTACGGAGCTTAAAGAATTAATTGCACAATTGGATCATATTTTTATGAGAGAAATGAAAAATGAATACTAATAACTGCAGGTAGTAATACTTGCCTTTCAACAGAAGATTAACATTAGGAGATACCTTGTTTACTGATGTATTAGAATTGCTATAGTTTAACCTTACCTTGTTGTCATCGATAGGTTTTTTAGAATGATGAAAGCACATTTAACAAGTGAAGTACAGTAGAAATAGCCAGTATGAGTTACAGTTAATCTTTTGGGAAGGGCGTATCATAAGTAATGAAACTTCGGAATTATCATTTAGTAGAAGAAGTTATTGATTTTTCAAAAACATTTAAACCTATAACATCAAATGATATCTGTTATTTTACTAAAATAATTAATGACAAAGAAAAAGCTAAATACCATGCATATGAAGAAGTATTTGGTGAAGATGAATATACGTGGAAAGATATAAAAGAAAATGAAATGAGTGAAGTATGGGGCGAAATTTACGAATTAAACGATGATCAAAAACCACAAGACTTAGACGTATTACTAGAAGTTTTTTCTGTAAATGTCAGAAGGGTTTCCGTTGAATTTAATATTTATTATGAAGATGTTGTAGCAGACCTGAATAATTGTGCAATCAATAGAGCGGTAAATGGGAACACACACAATTTTTTTGAAAAGCTTTTTGAAATTTATAAAGCGGGCTATTTTCCATGTGGATGGTATGGAGATTATCCTAATGGAAGTTTTATCGCCTTGAAAATAGATTCAAAGCCATAAAGAACATCTGAACAGAGAAAACTATTTTAGGAAGTAAAGAGAGGAAAACTAGTGAAATGAAAGTACATCAAATTCACGATTTTCATCTAAAAGATGAATCGGATTTTGTTCAAACACAACAATCCCTTAAACATAAAATCAACCTATCACCCTCCATCACTCCAGACTCCATCAACACCTGCGCAGGCGTCGACCTCGCTTATTGGGAGCAGGACGGCGAGCCGTATGGGGTGTGCAGCATTATCGTGATTGACGCCGATACGAAACAAGTCATTGAAAAAGTGCACAGCATGGGGAAAATCAGCGTGCCGTATGTGGCCGGATTCCTTGCGTTTCGTGAGTTGCCGCTGATCATTGAGGCGGCCAAAAAGCTGGAAACGGAGCCGGATCTGTTTTTGTTTGATGGCAACGGGTATCTGCATTACAACCATATGGGCGTTGCCACCCATGCGGCTTTTTTTCTCGGTAAGCCGACAATTGGGATTGCGAAAACCTATCTCAAAATCAAAGGCTGTGATTTCGTGATGCCTGAAAATAAAGTTGGAGCATATACCGATATTATCATTGACGGCGAGGTATATGGACGGGCACTGCGGACGCGGCGGGACGTGAAGCCTATCTTCTTGTCTTGCGGAAATCATATTGATTTAGAAAGCAGCTATCAGATTACGATGAGCCTGATCAATCAAGAAAGCAGGCTGCCGATCCCTGTCCGTCTTGCTGACCTAGAAACACATGTCTTGCGAACGTTCTATCAGAAAAATCACGCATAACACTTGCAGGCCCGGAACTGCAAGTGTTTTTTTATTGATTCCTGTATATTTCACTTATATATACAGACGGGGACACTCCGGTCACTCGTTTGAACACTCTGCTGAAATAATAAGGATTAGAAAAGCCTAATGCGCTGCTGACTTCGGTTACGTTTAAGTTGCTAGTTTTGAATAGATCAATTGCCTGTGCAATCAGCAGTTCATTTTTATAAGCTGTTATGCTTTTCCCGGTTTGCTTTTTGAAGAGGGAGGAAAGGTAGGCATAATTCATTTCTAAAGCATCCTCAAAATCTCTGCTGACCAGCTTTGCATGCTTGTTACGGTGCAGAAATTCAATGATTCGGCTGATAACCCTTGACGAGCTTGTGCCGGCCTGACTGTTTATCGCATTGCTATACAGATCAATGAAGAATTGATAGGTGAGAGAACACGCTTGGAGCGCCCTGAAAGCACTTGGTGATTCAAAGGCATGAATAATGCTGCTCAGCTGTTTTTCTGTGTACTCACGCTGAGAGACAGAACCGCTTTTCGGAAAGGTTAATTGCGATGAATAGATACTGTCGAGAAGGATTGGTGAATTGTGAAATGGAGAAAACTCCTCCTCCTCATTCAAGGAAGGTTCGGCATAAAAATGAATATAGTACCATTCGGTGCCGGGTGTATAAAAATCGCCTCCCCAATGCGGTGTATTGTTCTTAAGAAAAAGATATCCCCCCGCCTGAATGCGGTACTCGTTTTCGTTCTCAAATACATGGATTGCACCTTGTTTTACGTAAAAAAATACGCTGATTCTATCCATCGTCCTGTCAGGATGACGTAAAGTCCCTTTTGTATCCTTCATATGTCCGGCCTCACGGATCTTAGGGAGATGATTGGCTTGGAGTTTTACTTTATACATGGCTTCACCATCTTTCGCTATTCTTATCTCCAGTGTAACGGTTCAATCTAAAAAAAGGATATGTTTTTGATAAATATTGAATTCACATCCCATATCATCATTTGGATAATGAAAGCATCACCACGAATGATGAAACGTGATAGGGGGAGATCAAAAAATGAAAGATGTAACATTATTAAAAGGCATGTTTTATGATTCTCAGATGAAAGGGAAGGAATATTTGCTTTTTTTGGATGTAGACCGTCTTTTGGCTCCTTGTTATGAGGCTGTATCACAGACGCCTAAAAAACCACGCTACGGCGGGTGGGAGGCAAAGGAGATTGCCGGGCATTCGATCGGTCATTGGCTGTCCGCTGCATCAGCCATGTACCAGGCTTCCGGAGATGAAAAGCTGAAAAGGAAAGCAGAGTACGCAGTGAATGAGCTGAGTCATATCCAACAATTTGATGAAGAGGGATATATAAGCGGTTTCTCCAGGGCGTGTTTTGATGAGGTGTTCAGCGGTGATTTTCGGGTGGACCACTTTAGTCTGGGAGGTTCTTGGGTGCCGTGGTACAGCCTCCATAAACTGTTTGCGGGATTAATAGATACGTATCGGCTAACCGGCAATCAGACGGCTTTACGAGTCGTCGTCAAGCTGGCTGATTGGGCAAAAAAGGGACTGGATCGTCTGACGGACGAGCAATTTCAGCGTATGCTGATATGTGAACATGGCGGAATGAATGAGGCGATGGCCGATCTTTATATATTGACGAAAAACAAATCATACCTTGACCTTGCAGAACGTTTCTGTCATCGTGCCATTCTTCAGCCTCTGGCAGAGGGGAAGGATGAGCTTGAAGGAAAGCATGCCAATACCCAAATTCCAAAGGTGATCGGAGCCGCCAAGCTGTACGATATTACTGGTAATGAAGCATATAGAAATCCCGCGCTCTTCTTTTGGGAACAGGTTGTATATCAGCGTTCCTACGCAATTGGCGGCAACAGTATTGGAGAGCATTTCGGAGCGGAAGGCAGCGAGGAGTTAGGGGTGACGACCGCAGAAACGTGCAATACGTATAACATGCTGAAGTTGACTGGGCATTTATTCCGGTGGTTTCACGAAGCGAGATTTACGGATTACTATGAGAATGCGCTTTATAATCACATTCTTTCTTCCCAAGATCCCGAATCAGGCATGAAAACCTATTTTGTTTCCACACAGCCGGGGCATTTCAAGGTGTATTGTTCACCGGAAGATTCTTTTTGGTGCTGTACCGGCACCGGAATGGAAAACCCCGCGCGCTATACGCAGAATATTTACCATTTAGACCAAGACGATCTGTATGTGAATTTATTTATTCCTTCACAAATAAACGTACGCGAAAAACAAATGATCATCACACAGGAAACCTCTTTTCCAGCAGCGAATAAAACCAAACTGGTTGTGAAAAAAGCAGACGGCGTGCCTATGACACTCCAAATTCGTATTCCTTATTGGACGAATGGCAGCCTTAAAGCTGTGGTTAATGGAAAACGAGTTCAATCGGTTGAGAAAAATGGGTACCTTGCTATTCACAAACATTGGAACACAGGAGATTGTATTGAGATTGATCTGCCGATGAAACTCCACATCTATCAAGCGAAGGATGATCCTAAAAAAAGCGTTCTGATGTATGGGCCGGTTGTATTGGCAGGAGCACTAGGGAGAGAGGACTTCCCTGAAACAGATATACTTGCTGATCATCTCGCCCTTAATAACCATCCGTTAATTGATGTCCCTGTGTTGGTTGCGGATCAGGGTCAGTTGGATCAGTGGGTGAAGTGTATAGATAAAACATCACTCGTTTTTCAAACGAAACCGATTGGCCAGCCTGGGAATAAAGAAATCACATTCATGCCGTTCTACAATGTGCATCATCAGCGGTATTCCGTTTACTGGTATGTGATGACTGAAAAGGAATATCTTGATTTTACAGATGAAGAAAAAGAAAAGCAGGAAATTATCAGGCGAATAACCGTTGATGCCGTTCAGCCGAATGAACAACAGCAGGAGATAGAACATCACCTGAAAAAAGAAAACTCTTACTCCGGTTACGCAAGTATCGTTCATAGAGGCTGGCGAGACAGCAGAGGAGATGGTTTTTTCAGTTATGAGATGAAAACAGAGCCGAGCCAACCCATGTATTTGCTGGTCACTTATTTTGGAAGTGATGATACCTTTCAATCGGAGGAACAAACGTACGAAAGAAATTTTGAGATCATGATAGATGATCAACTACTGGCCAGACAGCAGCTAAAGGCACATCACCCAGGAAGGCTTTTTGATGTATGTTATGACATTCCAGTTGCATATACGAAAGGAAAAGAGAGAGTAACTGTCACGTTCAAATCCAGTGAGGGAACAGCAGCCGGCGGAGTGTTTGGGGTAAGGATGATTAAGGAAAAAATGGTTTTACATTGAATGCATCGATATGCATTGTTTGTTCACTCAAAAACTTGCGACCCATGGGCCGCAAGTTTTTTATTTGAATGTTTTTCGCGTCAAATCGATAAAAGCCTTTAATGGCGCAGACATCCACTTGTCCTTATGCCATGCTAATTGAGTAAAAACGGGGCAACCGTTCTGCCAATTGAGTTCTTTCATCCGGCCTGCTGCAATATCATCTTTTACTGTCATGTCAGGCAAGATTCCAATACCAAGTCCGGCCATCACGCATTGTTTGATGGCTTCTATGCTGACAAATTCTAATTTGTTAGGATAGACACCGGAGTCATGTAAAGTGTTCTCAAAGAGCGTGCGGTACGAGCAACCGTCTTCTGTCAGCAGAAGGGTTTCGTTTTGAAGATCCTTCAATGTTACTGGTAAATCTGCCGGAAAAGGATGGTCTTTAGCAGCCACCATTTTGATCTCATCCTGAATCAACGATTCAACGTGCAAAGCGTCGTCCGGCCGGTTTACATCCAAGATGAAGGTGATATCAAGCTGGCCCTGTAAGAGCTGTTCTTTCGCTTGCTCGTTTGAGATATACGGTTTGAATATGAGCTTTACTTGGGGAAAAGCCTGTTTAAATTCTTTTATGATAGGCGGAAGTCGGTAGGTGCACTGGCTTTCCGTCGCCCCGATTTTCAAAGTTCCTGTTGTTTCTCTTACTTGATTTGTGGCCATTTTTGCCTCTTCTGTTAAAATAATAATCTTCTCTGCATAGGATTTGAATGTTTTGCCGGCTTCTGTCAGGAAAAGCCGCTTGCCGAGCCGTTCAAATAAAGGAGTCCCGATTTCTTCTTCAAGTGATTTGATCTGGGAGGTAACGCTTGATTGTGCATAATTAAGAATCTTGGCGGTAAGGGTGAAGTTTACATGTTCTGCCGCCGTAATAAAGGTGATCAGCTGCTTCAATTCCACCTGTTCTCTTCCTTTCTAAATCGGTTTTACCGATAGAATTAATCGAAATAATCATCTGTATTGATTGGTGAATCCATTATATGATGAAGAAAATCATTCGTAAACAAAGGAGCAGATGTATTATGAAAATTGTGGTTATTAACGGCGGAACGCGGTCTGGCGGAAATACGGATATTATCGCGGAGAAGGCTGTTCAGGGATTCGATGCGGAACACATTCATTTGCGTAAATATCAGATCCAGCCAATTGAAGATCATCGTCACACTCAAGACGGCTTCAGCCCTGTTCATGATGACTACGATTCTATCATTGAGCGGATATTGCCCTGCGATATTCTCCTATTCGCTACTCCAATTTATTGGTTCGGCATGTCAGGAACGTTAAAGCTATTTATTGATCGCTGGTCACAGACGTTGAGAGATCCCCGTTTTCCTAATTTTAAACAGCAAATCTCAGCGAAGCAGGCATATGTGACAGCAGTGGGCGGAGATAATCCAAAAATAAAGGGGCTGCCGCTAATTCAGCAATTTGAACATATTTTTGATTTTATGGGACTGCCCTTTAAAGGCTATGTGCTGGGAGAAGGCAATCGTCCCGGCGATATTCTTCGTGATCATCAGGCGCTGTCCGCTGCGAGCCGCTTACTGAAAAGAAGCAATGTTATATGAAGTTTTTGCTGTCGGTCATTGCTGGCATGTTGATTCTTGCATTCTTTTTATTTTGGAAGGTCCAGCCTTCTGATTGGCTACAGATTGAAACGAATTCGCCTCAGGTTAAGCAATCTGTAAGAATGGCAGGAAGTACGCTGCAAATCAAGCACATCATCAAGGATGATGCAGGCAAAGAAACAATGGCCATATCGAACGGTATTTCGGGTCCAAAATAAAAAAGCACCTGTCCAGGTGCTTTTTTCTATAAATGAGGAATGACAAGGCCGCCATATAAAAATGCCGCGATAATCAGAAATGCCGGATGCATCTTGAATTTAGTCATGGCTAGGAGTGAAATCCCCGCAATCACTATAGATTGGACCCACCCGATGGCATTGATGCCGTCTGCGCCGATTTGCCAGGTAAGAATGAGCATCATGACAGCGATGACAGGCTGAACGGACAACGTCATGCCTTTGATGACGGGTGATTGGCGGAAGCGCTGAATGATGCGCAGCAGAACGATCAATGCAAGCGCCGATGGTACGACGGTTGCGATCAGCGCTATCAGGAAGCCGGGCCACCCGCCTGCGCTGTAGCCGACATACGCGGCGATTTTGGTTGCGATCGGGCCCGGCAATGCGTTCGCAAGTGCGAGCATGTTTGAGAATTGGTCGTTTGAGAGCCAGTTGTATCTGTTTACGACTTCTTCAAACATCAGCGGGATAGACGCAGGTCCGCCGCCATATCCGAGTAGGTTTGCGATAAAAAACGCCATAAATAAATAGATCGATATCATGAGGCTGACATTCCTTTATCTTTTGAATGTTTATTTGTGATTTTGTCTTTCAGTTTAAAATGAAACGCGCCGTACGCTAAGAAAATGATAATGACAAGCCCGGGATTGATCTGTAACGTTTGCAGGCCGATAAAAGCGATAATAAAAAACAGGATACCGGTGACCCAGCCGAAACCTTTAAGTGCTTTTTGGCCAAACTCGTACGCCATAATGCCAAGCATTACCGCAATCACTGGCGTTACGGCACCAATCATCCCGGCAACAACTGCTGAATGGCTTAAGACATTTACAGCCGCAAACAAGCCCACCATCGCAAGACATGTAGGCAGAATATGGGCGAGTGTCGCCACGATTGCGCCTAACGTGCCTTTTAGCTTGAAGCCTAGATACGCAGCCATTTTTGTAGCAATCGGTCCGGGAAGCGCATTAGCGATCGCTAATATTTCTCCGAATTCATCATCATCAATCCATTTATATTTATTGACCGCTTCATGGCGGATCAGCGGAATCACGGAAGGTCCGCCGCCGAACCCTAGTATGCCGGTGCGCACCATTGCAGCCGTCATATCCCGATAAGGATGGTTTTTCATTCGTTTCTCTCCTTTACAGCTTCATTCCCATACGGCTTTTGTATCGTTTGATCAGCATCTGGCAATCAACACTGACGACGCCTCGAAGCGGATACAGCCGTTTTGTTAAAAACTCTTCCATTTCTTGATCGTTGGCAAAGATCCCATGCATATGCAGCTTGCTCGGGCCTGTCATGTGATAAAGGCTGGTGACCGCAGCCTCTTCCTCAAGCTTGAGAGCGACCTCTTCTAAAAATTGCGGCTCTACCTCGACATTGAAAAACACGGATACATGGTTGCCGATTTTAGCGGGATTGATGACCGCTGTGAATTTTTCAATGACGCCTGCTTCAATGAGCTGATTGATCCGAGCTTGGACGGCAACCCTTGATAAATCGACTCTCTTGCCAAGATCCGTATAAGAAATTCTTCCTTCTTCATGCAAAATGGTGAGGATTTGTTTGTCGATCTCATCAAGTACAAGGTTGGGGATTTGGTATTCGTTGCTCATTTGCTCCACCTGCTTTCGTAAGCCTTTTAGACTTCATTTTATCATAAAAGTTACGTTTCGAATGATAATTTTTTCAGTTGCTTTCAAAATGAATAAAAAAGTGTTTTTCTGTTTGCGAAATGGAGAAAGTTCGTCAGCTTTTCTGTCGAGTGAGTAGATGTGAAAAATCAAGCTCTCTATACTGAAGAAAATCTCTTGATAAAGGGGACTTGTAATGAACAAATCTATCATCGGTACAAAACAAATGGTCGTCAGTCCGCATTATCTTGCTTCTCAAGCCGGAAACCGAATACTGGACAAGGGAGGAAACGCGTTTGACGCCGCCGTTGCTGTGAGTGCTTGTCTGGCAGTTGTGTATCCGCATATGACGGGGCTTGGCGGGGATTCCTTTTGGCTGACCTTTCATCAGGAAACAAAGTCGGTAAGAGTCTACAATGGCAGCGGCCGTTCAGGAAAAAATGTAACGAGAGATGTATATAAGGGAAAAAGCGCGATTCCGCTAAGGGGAATCGACAGTGCCATTACCGTTCCGGGGATGGTTGATAGCTGGGATGCGGTACTGAAGAAGTACGGACGTATGTCCCTTGCAGACGTGTTGGAGCCCGCTCGCGACTATGCCGAAAATGGTTTTCCAGTATCAGCTGATCAGTGCCGTCACACAGAAACGAACCTTGAACTGCTGGCCTCCACGCCTTACACGGCCGACATCTTCACGAGATGCGGAAAAGCGCCTGTCCCGGGCGAGCGGTTTGTGCAAAAAGAGCTTGCAGAGAGTTTGAACATGATTGCCGAAAAAGGAAGAAGTGCATTCTATGAAGGAGATATTGCTCAGCGGATTGTCTCGTATTTACAGCATAACGGCAGCTACATGACACTCGATGATTTTAAAGCACATCGGGGCGAGTGGGCGGAGCCTGTCTCAAGTGATTACCGAGGGTACAGTGTGTACCAGGCGCCGCCAAATTCTCAGGGATTTACTGGTTTATTAACATTGAACATTCTGGAAAACTATGATTTCACCCAAATCGAACACGGTTCATTTGAGTATTATCACGTACTTGTGGAGGCATTGAAAAAGAGTTTCCTAGATCGGAATGCCGTCCTGACTGATCCGGCATTTGCGGACATCCCGCTTGAAAGGCTTTTGGACAAAAGTTATGCGAAACAATTGGCGGAAGAAATCGGCTATTTGGCAGAACCGGCGGAAAGCAGGCCAGTAGGAAGTGATACTGCATATGCGGCCGTCATCGATGCGGATGGCAACGCAGTTTCTTTCATTCAAAGCCTGTACTTTGAATTTGGCTCGGCAGTCACTGCTGGTGATACAGGCATATTACTGCAAAACCGGGGGTCATTTTTCTCATTGGATAAAAATCATGTCAATACGCTTGAACCGAGAAAGCGCAGCTTCCATACGCTGATGCCGGCTATGGCCTGCAAAGACGGAAAACCGAAAGTCCTCTACGGCACACAAGGCGGCGAAGGCCAGCCGCAGACCCAGACGGCCATGATTACCCGAATGCTGGACTACGGAATGCATCCTCAGCAAGCAATCAGTGAACCGCGCTGGGTATGGGGCAGAACGTGGGGAGAGGAATATGAAGGTCTTAGAGTCGAGGGCAGATTCACAAAGGAAACCATTGAAAAGCTGAAAGACAGCGGACATCTCGTGGAGGTTGTCGGTGACTATGATCCGCTGATGGGACACGCAGCAGCAATCAAAGTTGATGAGGAAGGCTTTCTCCAAGGCGGAGCCGACCCGCGGGGAGACGGAGCGGCAGTGGGGGTTTGAATAACTAGAGGAGACAAATATAAATCAAAAGGGCAGACATGAGGGAGACCTCTATCATATGGTACATATACTGTTTATCTTCAGGTCTATAATTCCATTCCATAAAAATACGAAGTAAGTCAATCACAATAAAAAATAATAGAAGCATATATTCAACTGGGAAAAAGGAGAGTGAAAACACAAATACAATAAGTAAAATGATTTCGGTCCATTTGTGTGTATTGCTGACATGCTTATACCGCCAGCCGGATTTATCAATACCAAATTTTTTCTTTATATAAAATTGAGAAGCAGTGCTGATGGTAATAGCGACCAGCATTAATATCCAAAAGTTTGTCATTCCAATCCCTCCTAATCTATATACGGCGGGAAAAGGAAAAATGTTTCATAAAAGAACACCCGGGTTTTCTCCGGGTGTTCTTTTAACTATATTTTTCTTCATGATTTTTTGTGATTATAAGGTCTTTTTGACTAGTTTCTTCTATTTAAATAGTCCTTCTGTTCAGCTGGGACGAATCAGCGTAAATTCTTCACCGAGCTTCGCATAGTGGTTACCCGCCAATCTTGAGGCAGGCTTTAATTCATCTGTCAAAACATAGCCTTTTTCTGCATCATACACCTTTTCATCGAGGTGGAAGCAGACGACTCTCCCGATAAGCAGATCCGCTGTAGTGACGCCTTGGTCATTGTCGAACGTCATATGCCGCTCTAATGTACATTCAAAGCGGATGCGTGCTTCTTTAATGCCGGGAACTGAAACAGTTTTGCTTTCGATGGGATGAAGCGAGGTACGTGTGAGCTCGCTTTCGTCAGGATCTAAGCTTGCCGCCGTTTCATTGATGTCTTCAATGATGGCTTCATCACTGACATGAACGACAAATTCTCCGTTCTCCACTGCGTTTCGGGCTGTATCTTTTTGGCGTCCTCCAGCCCTGTTAACAGAAACACTGAGAAGCGGAGGATCTGAGCTGACAACGTTATAAAAACTGAAAGGCGCTGCATTTACCGCTCCGCTTGACGAAAGGGTGGTTACAAATGCAATGGGACGGGGGATGACAGCACCCGACAATAGCTTGTATGTGTCCTTGGCACTAAGCTGATCCGCTTGAAATATGTACATAGCAACAACCGCCTTTATCGTAGGATACCTTGATTATAACGAAATGGTTTCAAGGAAACCAAATGATGTGGGTTGCATATGTTATGTCATGACATATATCTAATACAGGGGAAATGTAAAAATAGGCTTCCGTACATCTGCCGGCAGCCTATTGAAAATGAAATCTTAGATTATTTGTATTTCTTTTTGACTACCCAGCAATTGCCGTCTTTCCAGAATTCTTTTTTGCTGTGATAATCATCCTCTTTTTTGTAGTGATGGTGGTGATGCGGTTTTTTGTAGTACTTTTTATGGGATTTTTTCTTATGGGAACAATATGATTTTTTGTGTGTGCGGCATGATTTCTTATAGCTGCGATATTTTTTGTAAGAACGGTAAGATTTTTTGTAGCTGCGAGATTTTTTGTGAGAACAGTATGATTTTTTGTAGCTGCGAGATTTTTTGTGAGAACAGTATGACTTTTTGTAGCTGCGAGATTTCTTGTGAGAGCAATATGATTTTTTGTAGCTGCGAGATTTTTTGTGAGAGCAGTATGACTTTTTGTAGCTGCGAGATTTTTTGTGAGAGCAGTATGATTTTTTGTGGCTGCGAGATTTTTTGTGAGAGCAGTATGATTTTTTGTGGCTGCGAGATTTTTTGTGAGAGCGGTGCGACTTTTTATGGCTGCGTTTTTTTCCATGAGGCTCTTGGTATAAATAATCTTTTAAACCTTCTTTTTTTGCGGATTTCACCGCTTCTTTGATGTCAGAATGGGAATAGTGGCCCAATTTGAAATCCTCCTTTTAAAAGTGATTTTAAGGACGAAGATCCTTATTACCCTCATAGTACGCGCAGTTTTAAAAAGTGTATAAGTGTTCCGCTGAGATCACACAAAAATAAAAGCCTAAAATTTGTGAGGGGGAATATGGATGAAGAATCAATCCAATTTGCCGCTTTATCAGCTGTTTGTTCATCCAAAAGATTTGCGTGAATTAAAAAAAGATATATGGGACGATGATCCGGTGCCGGCTGTCATGAAGGTAAATCAAAAAAGGCTGGATATTGATATTGCTTACCGGGGATCACATATTAGAGACTTCAAAAAGAAGTCATACCATATTTCCTTTTATCAGCCGAAAACATTCCGCGGCGCCCGCGAGGTTCACCTGAATGCAGAATATAAAGATCCTTCCATGATGAGAAACAAATTGTCATTGGATTTTTTCTCAGAGCTTGGGACGCTGTCTCCAAAGGCAGAGTTTGTGTTTTTAAAGGTGAATGGGAAGAATGAAGGGGTTTATCTTGAACTTGAATCCGTCGATGAATTTTATTTAGCGAAAAAGAAGTTGGCGGACGGGGCGGTTTTTTACGCGGTTGATGATGATGCTAATTTCTCTCTGATGAGCGATTTGGAAAGGGAAACGAAGACGTCGCTTGAGCTTGGATATGAAAAGAAGACTGGGACTGAGGAAGACGATTTTTATTTACAGGATATGATTTTTAAAATTAATACTGTCCCTAAAGCCCAGTTTAAATCTGAAGTGACAAAGCATGTGGATGTCGATAAGTATTTGCGCTGGCTCGCCGGCATTGTATTCACCTCAAACTATGACGGATTTGTCCACAACTACTCGTTGTACAGAAGCAGTGAAACCGGATTATTTGAGGTGATTCCTTGGGATTATGATGCGACTTGGGGCAGGGATATCCATGGGGAGCGGATGGCTGCCGATTATGTAAGAATTCAAGGATTTAATACACTAACCGCCCGGATTTTGGATGAACCCGATTTTCGCAAGTCTTACAAGCAACTGTTAGAAAAAACGCTCCAATCTCTTTTTACAATAGAATATATGAAACCGAAAATAATGGCGATATATGAGCAGATTAGACCGTTTGTCCTGATGGACCCATATAAAAAGAACGATATTGAGCGTTTTGACCGTGAGCCGGATGTGATTTGCGAATATATAATAAAAAGAGCTGATTACCTCAAAAGTGAGCTTTATCTTTTATCCTGACGATAAACGGGCGGATTCCGGAGAACGGAGCGCCTTTTTTATTTCCGTTCATTTAACGATTTGGATATATCCACAAATTGCCTCAGTACAGGGTTTTGGCTGTCTTTTCGATATGCGATGATCCATTCTGCTTTGAGTTGAAAATGATCAACGCTGCGATATGTGACATCCAGGTTAAACAGCCGTCTTGCAGAGGATGGGACAATGGTAATGCCGATGCCCGCTGTCACCAGCCCGATCACCATTTGATATTCTGTCGCTTCTTGAACGATATTCGGCACAAAACCTGCGTCTTCACAGAGTTGAATAAAGTCGGTATATAGCGTAGGCCACGCTTCTTTGGATAGGGTGATGATCGGTTCCTTTTCCAAATCTGTAATGTCAATAGATTCTTTTAAGGCAAGCGGATGCTGTTTCGGCAATGCGAGGATGCATGGACTGCTCTGGGTTGTCTCTATTTGCAGCTCTGGATGCTCTAACGGCGGATGGAGAATGCCGATATCGATATTTCCCTTGAGCAATTCCTCCTGCTGCCGGTAAGAAGCGATTTCTTTCAGTTCAATTTTCACAGAGGGGAATTTTTTACGGTATTCCCGGATGATCGGCGGCAGAAATTCATATGTAGCTGATCCGACAAAACCTATAACAAGATGGCCATGTTCGCCGCGAGCCGTCCGCTGGGCGAGTTCAATTCCTTGGCCAATTTGCATCAAAGCTGATCGGCAGTGATTTAAAAAGATTTCGCCGGCCGCCGTTAGCTCGACAAATCGTTTTGTCCTCTTCAGAAGCGTCACCCCGACTTCTTCTTCCAGCTGTTTGATCTGCTGGCTGAGAGGAGGCTGTGTCATGTTCAGCCGCCGCGCAGCTTTTCCGAAATGAAGCTCTTCGGCTACTGCGATAAAGTATTGAAGATGGCGAAGCTCCATTCAATATGCATTCCTTTCCATAGGTTAATAATTCGTAATACATATTAATCATAAGGCGAATCGATATTGGAGGTCAATTTCCAAAGAGTGTATAGTGAAACATATCACAAGAAATATTTAAAATTTTATGTTTAAAATGCATAATAAGGAGTGAGGGTGTTGACAAAAGCAACAAAAGAACAAAAATCCCTTGTGAAAAGCAGAGGGGCGGAGCTTGTTGTTGATTGCTTAGCGGAGCAAGGTGTCACACATGTATTTGGCATTCCAGGTGCAAAAATTGATGCGGTATTTGACGCTTTACAAGATAAAGGGCCTGAAATTATCGTTGCCCGGCATGAACAAAATGCAGCATTTATGGCGCAAGCAGTCGGCCGTTTAACTGGAAAACCGGGAGTCGTGTTAGTCACATCAGGACCAGGTGCTTCGAACTTGGCAACAGGACTGCTGACAGCAAACACTGAAGGTGACCCTGTCGTTGCGCTTGCTGGGAACGTGATCCGTGCAGATCGTTTAAAACGGACACATCAATCTTTGGATAATGCGGCGCTATTCCAGCCGATTACAAAATACAGTGTAGAAGTTCAAGATGTAAAAAATATACCGGAAGCTGTTACAAATGCGTTTAGGATAGCGTCAGCAGGGCAGGCTGGGGCCGCTTTTGTGAGTTTTCCGCAAGATGTTGTGAATGAAGTCACAAATACAAAAAACGTACGTGCTGTCGCAGCGCCAAAACTTGGTCCCGCAGCAGATGACGCAATCAGTATGGCCATTGCAAAAATTCAAACAGCAAAACTTCCTGTCGTTTTAGTCGGCATGAAGGGCGGAAGACCGGAAGCGATTAAAGCGGTTCGCAAGCTATTGAAAAAAGTGCAGCTTCCATTCGTTGAAACATATCAAGCTGCCGGTACTCTTACGAGAGATTTAGAGGATCAGTATTTTGGCCGGATCGGTTTATTCCGCAACCAGCCTGGCGATCTGCTGCTTGAGCAGGCTGATGTTGTTCTGACAATCGGCTATGACCCAATTGAATATGATCCGAAATTCTGGAATGTCAATGGAGACCGGACGATCATCCATTTAGACGAGATTCTGGCTGACATTGATCATGCTTACCAGCCGGATCTTGAACTGATCGGTGATATTCCATCTACGATCAATCATATCGAACACGATGCTGTGAAAGTAGACTTTGCGGAACGTGAGCAGAAGATCCTTTCTGATTTAAAACAATATATGCATGAGGGTGAGCAGGTGCCTGCAGATTGGAAATCAGACAGAGTGCATCCTCTTGAAATCGTTAAAGAATTGCGAAACGCAGTCGATGATCATGTTACAGTGACTTGCGATATCGGTTCACACGCGATTTGGATGTCACGTTATTTCCGCAGCTACGAGCCGTTAACATTAATGATTAGTAACGGTATGCAAACACTCGGCGTTGCGCTTCCTTGGGCAATCGGCGCTTCATTGGTGAAACCGGGAGAAAAAGTAGTATCAGTCTCCGGTGATGGCGGTTTCTTATTCTCAGCTATGGAATTAGAGACAGCAGTTCGTTTAAAAGCACCAATTGTACACATTGTATGGAACGACAGCACATATGACATGGTTGCATTCCAGCAATTGAAAAAATATAATCGTACATCTGCGGTCGATTTCGGAAATATCGATATCGTGAAATACGCGGAAAGCTTCGGAGCAACTGGCTTACGCGTAGAATCACCAGACCAGCTGGCAGATGTTCTGCGTCAAGGCATGAACGCTGAGGGGCCTGTCATCATTGATGTCCCGGTTGACTACAGTGATAACGTTAATTTAGCAAGTGACAAGCTTCCGAAAGAATTCGGGGAACTTATGAAAACGAAAGCTCTCTAGCACTCTGCGCATCACGACACTGTTTGATGAACAGCACTAAACAAAAGGAGTGAAGGGAATTATGAAACGCGAAAGCAACATTCAAGTGCTCAGCCGCGGCCAAAAAGATCAGCCTGTGAGCCAGATTTATCAAGTATCAACAATGACTTCTCTATTAGACGGGGTATATGACGGGGATTTTGAACTGTCAGAGATCCCAAAATACGGAGACTTCGGTATCGGAACCTTTAACAAGCTTGACGGAGAGCTGATTGGGTTTGACGGCGAATTTTACCGTCTTCGTTCAGATGGAACTGCGACACCGGTCCAAAACGGGGACCTTTCTCCGTTCTGTTCATTTACATTCTTTACACCGGACATGACGCACAAAATTGATGCGAAAATGACACGTGAAGAGTTTGAAAAAGAGATCAACAGCATTCTGCCAAGCAAAAACTTATTTTACGCTATCCGCATTGACGGATTGTTTAAAAAAGTGCAGACAAGAACGGTAGAACTGCAAGAAAAACCTTACGTGCCGATGGTTGAAGCGGTCAAAACGCAGCCGATTTTCAACTTCGACAACGTGAGAGGAACGATCGTAGGTTTCTTAACACCAGCTTATGCAAACGGAATCGCCGTTTCTGGTTATCACCTGCACTTTATTGACGAAGGACGCAATTCAGGCGGACACGTTTTTGACTATGTGCTTGAGGATTGCACGGTTACGATTTCTCAAAAAATGAACATGAATCTCAGACTTCCGAATACAGCGGATTTCTTTAATGCGAATTTGGATAATCCTGATTTTGCTAAAGATATCGAAACAACTGAAGGAAGCCCTGAATAAAGAACAAAAGAAAGCCCTTTTGTGCAGGGCTTTCTTTTTATTTGGCTCTTTTCCTGATTTTAGATAAAATAACGTCAAAAGGGTAAAGGTGTGGTCTGATGAAAATATTGGTTTTGGCAGTTCATCCTCATATGGAAACCTCAGTTGTGAATAAGGCATGGACAGAGGAATTGAGTCAACATGACAATATCACAGTACGGGAGCTTTATAAAGAATACCCGAATGAAGCGATAGATGTTGCGAAGGAGCAGCAGCTGTGCGAGCAATACGACCGGATTGTCTTCCAATTTCCGTTTTATTGGTACAGCTCTCCGCCGCTCTTAAAAAAATGGCAGGATCTTGTGCTGACTTACGGCTGGGCCTTTGGTTCAGAAGGAAACGCCTTGCACGGCAAGGAGCTGATGCTGGCTGTATCAACAGGGAGCGAAGCGGAAAAATATCAGGCGGGCGGAGCAAATCATTACTCGATCAGTGAGCTTTTGAAACCATTTCAGGCCACGAGTAATCTGATCGGCATGAAATACCTGCCACCATATGTGTTCTATGGCGTGAATGATGCAACTGCAGAGGATATCTCTCTCAGTGCAAAACGGTTAGCCGAATACATCCAGAAGCCTTTCGCTTAAAAGAAAGCCCTGTCCGGCATGCGGCAGGGCTTTTTCATGATTAAAAGTCCGGCAGCTCGGACAGGTTATTTTCCTTTAAACCGTCCGGTTCACTTCGTAAAATGTCACGCCCGTATTTATGGAAGACATCAACATGAGCGAGCTTTCCTGCTTTTGCTTCTGACAGCGCAGTGGGATAGTCGAGCTCTCTTCCTGTGTTCGTTTTTACTGCGATAATATTGTCTTCCTCATTTCTTCTGACTGCAATAATTTCTTCTTTTCCAGATGGAACATCCTCCTGATCGGCAGTTGTTTGCCTGGCTTTATACGATTCATATGCTGCTTCGAATTGATCCATATTTACACCTCCATTTTTAACGTGAACAAAAATGTCGATGATCATGTATGGTTTCGACACGGCATACGACAATATTTCCTGAGAAATATCGCGGGGATGTGACAATTCAATCCACGATAAAAGGGATTCCGCATAAACACGGAATCCCTTTCAGTTATTTTGTCATGTGTAAGTCCTTTGTTTTCATATAACCTGTCGCACCGCCGTAATCAACGAATACCCGATCAAAATCAAAACCGCCTTTTTTCGTTTTACTCCAGCCTAAAAAAGAAACGCTTGTCTCTGCTGGAAGAGTCTTGATGCTTTTTCCTTCAGCGGATGTATATACTTTCGTTTTTGTTTTGGTTTTTACTGTTGTAGCTGCTTTTACAATGTAATGAGTGGAGACAAAGCCTGTTTTGCCGTTTTTATAATGAACCTTTGCCCAGTCAGCGTTTGCGAAGGAAATCAGTTTTAAGCTGTCGCCCAAGTGCAGCGTATCGGCTTTCTGGCTTGATGCGGAAGCCTTCGTTCTGACATGTAACGCCTCTGCTGACACCAAATAAGAATCAATCGGATAACTGTATAAATCATCAATGCTTACCGTTGTTTCTGGCTGTTGTGCATGGATCGTGTTTGCGCCCCCTGTAGAAGCAGCAGTCATTCCAGCTGCAAGTGCTAAAGTTGATAGTATTTTTGTTGTTTTGTTCATTTCGTTCCTCTCCTCACGTAAGAGAAATAACTCACTCTATATCCCTATTCACGTTTTCACAGATTCCTAAACATCAAAAAGGATCAGATAAAAATCTGATCCGTGGCAGTTATTTTTGTGTTTCTAGTTTGAGAGGTGCGGATATTGATTTTTTCACTTTTTTTCCGTGCAAAATGTCATCTGCTGCTTCTGTAGCCAGTTTACCGATCAATTCAGGCTGCTGAGCGACGGTGGCTGAGAGCTTTCCATCTTTAATGGAAGCGAGCGCATCTTTATTGCCGTCAAAACCAATCACTAAAATATCTTTTCCTGTGCTGTTAATTGCCTCAAGAGCACCGAGCGCCATTTCATCATTGTGAGCAAAAACAGCTTGGATATCCGGATGTCCCTGCAACAGGTTTTCCATGACAGTCAGGCCTTTGGTGCGGTCAAAGTCGGCTGATTGTTTTGTGACAACGTCGAGCTCTTGATCTGCGATGTTATGAAATCCTGAGCCCCGTTCCCGTGTGGCAGATGCGCCGGGCACGCCTTCAAGCTCTGCCACCTTTGCACCTTTTCCAAGTTTGTCAGCAATAAATTCAGCAGCCATTTCACCGCCTTTTACATTATCGGAAGCAACGAGGGTTTCAACTTTTCCTTGTTCGGCGGAACGATCGATTGTTACGACGGGCACACCGACTGCGTTTGCAGATTGTACTGCCGTTGAGATCGCCGAAGAATCAGTCGGGTTGATTAACAATGCATCTACACCTTGCTGAATTAAGTCTTCCACATCACTCGTCTGTTTCGATGAATCATTTTGTGCATCGACAATGATAACTTTCATTCCCCGTTTTTTAGCTTCTTTTTCGATGCCCTTTTTTAATGAGACAAAAAAGGGATTATTAAGCGTTGAGACGGACAAGCCGATGGTGAATTCCTTTTTGTTGCCTGAATTTGTCGGCTTCGCCCATTGGGGGGGCTCAAGCGAACAGGCAGCTAATAAAAACAATGATAACGTTAAAATGACGGATACAGCCTTTTTCATGTGAAAAAACCTCCTATGCTGACTTTTTGCGATCTAATAATACCGCAATTAAGATGACAATCCCTTTGACAACCAGCTGATAAAACGATGAGACGCCAAGCAGGTTGAGCCCGTTATTCAGTGTGCCGATGATCAGCACCCCGATTAACGTACCGATAATGCGACCGCGGCCGCCGGAAAGACTTGTTCCGCCTAAGACGACCGCCGCGATAGCATCCAGTTCGTACGATTCTCCGGCAGTCGGCTGTGCTGAATGCAGACGGGAAGTCAATATCGCACCGGCAAGAGCGGATAAAAGCCCGGCTAAAGAATAGATCATCACTTTCACGCGCGTCACTTTAATGCCTGAAATGAACGCGGCTTTTTCATTGCCTCCGATTGCGTACGTTCGGCGGCCGAACGGTGTTTTATGAAGAAGCACCCAAAGGATGACAAAGGCAAGAACCATCGTAATCGCCGGTACAGGAATCCCTAAAAAGTAACCGCGTCCGAACAGCTGAAAAGCGTAGTTTGTGCCAAGTCCGGTAATCGGATTTCCGTCTGTATACACAAGCGTCAGCCCGCGAAATACAGTCATGGTCGCAAGCGTAGCGATAAAGGGCGCCATTTTTCCTTTTGTGATCAATAGTCCGTTGATCATCCCGAGTACGGCACCAATGATACAGCCAAGGATGATCGCGAGAACCGGATCGACACCGGATACAATCATCCCCGCAACTAAAGCGCTGGATAGGGCAAGAATAGCGCCGACAGAAAGATCAATGCCGCCTGTTAAAATCACAAAGGTCATGCCGAACGCGATTAATCCGTTAATGGCGACCTGGCGAAGCAGGTTTAAAATATTCAGCGGTTCAAGAAAGCTGGGATTTAAAATAGATACAATGATAACGAGAATAAATAAACCGAGAAACGGGCCGAGTTTTTGCATGACTCCGTCGAAGTGAATCCGTTTTTGTTCTGTTTGCAGTTGTTCCGTTTTCATATTACCGCCCTCCCGTGGCAAGTGTCATAATTCGTTCTTGTGTTGCTTCCTGCGCATCGATTTCCCCGCTGATTCTGCCTTCATGGACAACGATAATGCGATCGCTCATCCCGAGAATTTCAGGCAGCTCTGATGACACCATAATGATGGCGACACCGCGCTCAGTCAGCTCATTCATCAGCGAATAAATCTCCCGTTTCGCGCCAACATCAACACCTCTGGTTGGCTCATCCAAAATAAGCACTTTCGGTCCGATCCCGATCCACTTGGCAATCACCACTTTTTGCTGGTTGCCTCCTGATAGATGGCGTGCGTGCGTTTCCGATGAGGCCGTTTTGATAGTGAGGCGTTTGATTAAAAGATCGACAAACTCAG
Source organism: uncultured Bacillus sp. (assembly GCF_958411575.1). Classification (NCBI taxonomy): domain Bacteria; kingdom Bacillati; phylum Bacillota; class Bacilli; order Caryophanales; family Bacillaceae; genus Bacillus; species uncultured Bacillus sp. Next base: position 228,320 of record NZ_CATYRA010000001.1, on the reverse strand, counting down.
CTTCCCGCTTGTGATCAATGAGACCCTTTGGAGAAAAGCTGGACAGATTGGGCAACGCAATATTCTCGCGAATTGAGGTGTCGAGCAGCAGCCCTTCATCTTTGCGGTTCTCTGTGATAAAACCGAGCCCTTTTTTCACCGCATCCTGCGGGTTCTTAATGGCTGTCTTTTTTCCAGCGATCCATATCTCACCCGAGTCCAGCCTGTCAACGCCGAACAGCGCTCTCATGATTTCTGTCCGGCCGGCTCCCATCAATCCGGAGACACCGACGATTTCACCGGAACGAATGTAAAAGCTAACATCTTCAAAACGTCCTTTGACGGAGGCGTTTTTCACCTCGAGTATTTTGTCGCCGAGAGAAGGAATGCGCTTTGGATATCGTTCAGTCAGCTCGCGTCCGACCATTTTTTTGACGACTTCATCAAAATCGGTTTCTGAGATGTTGTTTGTATCTACCGTTTGTCCGTCACGCATGACGGTGATTCTGTCGCAAATCGCAAAAATTTCTTCCATCCGATGAGAAATGTATACAATGGATACGCCATTCTTTTTTAACGCTGTAATGACCTCAAAGAGCTTGCTGATTTCCCGTTCCGTCAAAGCGGCGGTAGGCTCATCCATAATAATCACCTCAGCATTTGTCATGAGCGCTTTTGCAATTTCAATCATTTGCTGCTGACCGACGGAACACTCCCCGGCTTCTTGATCAAGAGAAAGAGAGACAGACAGTTTGTCAAATTGCTCTTTTGCTAGCGCTTTCATTTTTCTTGTTTGTAAAACTCCTAGCTTAGAGGATATCTCTTTCCCGATAAATAGATTCTCAAGAACGGTCATTTCCGGCCAGATATTCAATTCCTGATGGATAAAGGCTATTCCATGCTGCTCCGCTTCTTTCGGATTGGAAAAGTACGTTTCGTTTCCATTTATGCGGATTTGCCCTTTATCCGATTTATGCAGGCCTGTCAGTATGTTCATAAGCGTGGACTTGCCGGCGCCGTTTTCTCCCATTAATGCGTGAACCTCACCAGGCACGAGCTGAAAGGAAACACCTGACAGCACTTGGTTTTTTCCGAATGCTTTATGAATGTCTTTCATTTCAATCTGCATGTTCCATCCTCCTTTCTAGAAAAGCACACCCGCCTGCAGGATGCAGTTGGCATACGGTGTGAATTCACCTGTTCTTATAATGGCTTTTGCTTCTTTTGTCAGCAGCTTAAACTCCTCGTGAGAAAGGTATTCAATCTCCTGTTCAGAAAAAAGGTTCTCTAGAAATCTCGCATTCTCCTGATTAGATACTTTTATTTCAGCTGCAGCAATGACTTTTTCGACGACCATCTCGTTCGCGAGCACTGCAGCTGTATCTTGGAAAGCCGGAAAACCCGGCTTCAGTGAAAGATCAATTTTCAAAACACCGTCAGGAACGGGCAGCCCTGCATCCGCGATGACAATTTTATCAGTGTGGCCAAGGTCGGCTAAAAGCTTGGCAAGATGGCTGTTCAGTATGCCGTGTTTTTTCATGACAGCAGCTCCTCAACTTCTTTTCTAGTCGGCATTCCGCCTTGAGCGCCGAAGGAACAGACAGATAGGGAAGCAGCACGATTGGCAAACCGCAATGCGGCTTCAATGTCTTTTCCTTCAGCCAGAGCCACGGCAAAGCCTGCGTTAAACGTATCACCGGCTCCGGTTGTATCAACGGGTTCTACGGGGAAGGACGGGATGAGGCGCTCTTTGCTGCCGGCTGAATAGCGGACGCCTTGTTTTCCTTCCGTAATAAAGAGCTTCGCTGGATAAAGCGCCAAGGCTTCAGAAACGGTAAGACCAGGGAATAAGATCGATGCCTCGTGTTCATTCGGCGTGAGATAGGTGGCGTGATCAATTGTTTCTTGTTTCAGCGGGCGGGCCGGTGCCGGGTTGAGCATGATCGGGATATCGTGAGAATGGCAGTATCTGCACACCTCATCAACCGTTTCTTCCGGGATTTCCTGTTGAATCAGGACCATATCGACCTTTTCGATTTGATCAAGAGCGTCTATCGCATATGATGGAGTGATATCATCGTTCGCACCTTTGACAACGACGATGCTGTTATCACCTTCAGCAAGCACAATGTGGGCGGTTCCGCTTTCTTTGTGTGTAACCGGTTCCATATAGTCGGTACAAACGCCGTTTGCTTTTAAATTATCCAAAATGGCTATTCCATAATGATCATCTCCGACCTTGCCGACCATAAACACGTGGGCGCCAAGTCTGGCAGCAGCAACGGCCTGATTTGCTCCTTTACCGCCCGGCACAGTCTGAAACGACGTGCCAAGAACCGTTTCTCCGGCCTTTGGGCGTTTGTCCGAGGTGACCACCAAATCCATAGAACAGCTTCCAATCACACAAATATTACGCATCATGATCTTCCTTTCTTGTCGTCTTTCTTCTTATATAGGTGACAGGCATTTGAATCGCCGTTTCTGTCAGCGGCTGTTTTTTGATGATACGCAAAAGCAGTTTGGCCGCTTCTTTTCCCATATCATATGCGGGCTGTTTAATTGTAGACAGCGGCGGGAACAGCAGCTCGCTTTGCGGAATATCATCATAGCCGATAATTTGAATGTCTTCTGGAACGTTTCTTCTGAGCCGCAAAGCTTCATGTAAAACTGCAGCAGCTTGAATATCATTGCTCGCTATTACACCATCTGTCTCAGGATAAGCGGCAAACAGCTCCTTCGCCATCGATTGTGCATCCTTAAAAGAAAATGAAGCCGTCTCGATGACCTGAAAATCAGCTTCAGCCTGCTGTAAGATCTCCAAAGCGCCGTTAAAGCGGTCTTGAGCGGTAGGCAGGTGAGCAGGACCTCTCAAGAGCGTGATCCGCCGGCTTTTACCGTGAATGATGGCTTCGGCGGCTAATTTTCCTCCTATATAGCCGTCACTGGACACAGAAGGAGCGCCTTCAGGTGTTCTGTCCAGAAAAACGACTGGGTGATTCATGCCGCTATATTCCTCAAGATCCGGGTAATTCGTTGCGGCAATAATGCCTGCAACATGATTTTGCTTAAAGGTTTGAAGGTACTCAAGTTCTTTTTTTAATTCCTCGTCACTGTTTCCAAAAATAAGGCGATAGCCTTCCCGGTTCAATTCATCCTCCGCACCGCGGGCAAGCTGGGGGAAGAAAGGGTTTGTGATATCCGGGAGCAAAAGCCCGATCAGCCGGGATTCTCTCTTATAAAGAGATCTGGCGACTTCATTCGGGTAATAGTTCAGCTTCTCCATCGCCGCTATGACACGCGTTCGCGTTTCTTCGTGTACATAGCCGTTGTCATTCAGGACGCGGGAAACCGTCGCAACTGAAACGCCCGCCGCTCCGGCGACATCTTTAATTGTAGCCAAAACAGCTCCTCCTTGTTTATGTAACCGTTTACATAGATAGATTATCATGAGTAATCCGAAGTTGGCAATAAAAATATCAAAAGAAATCTATTGTAAATTGTATATATAATTGTGAAATTTAAGGTTTTCACTCTTTTTTTGACAAAGTCTTCACATTTCTGGATGAAGATTTCATGAACAAATATTAAGTTTTATTAAAATTGTTTCAAAGCCATGCGTTTAGACCTGTAAATGAGGAGAAACAGAAAAGACTATCAGCCCAGAAAATGTTTAATTATGTTAGAGAATTCGGACCCGTATGTTTAGCGTTTTCATAGATAGCCCCATTAGTCATTTTGGAATGGGACTAATTTTTCCACTTCCATGCAGAAAGGATGACATTATGACCTTGTTCTTAAGAAACAGGAAAAAATATTTTGTGTTCATAAGAACCGGAAACATGCATGGTAGCAGGAAAAGCTTGATATCACGGGCTGAAAAAAAGATTGATTTGAAATGCATATTAAATGCAAACACCAAGGTGTGACTATACGTCCAGAAGGATATCAGGGGAGAAATGTAAGCGCATTCCTTTTGCTTTTTAAAAAAAGAGATAAGGTGTAAGTCCTGCTGTTTTCCAAAAATAGAAAACAGTTTGTAGGTACAAAATCTCTTTCAAAAGAGAAGTTTGGCTTAGTCGATTAGGGAAGATTATGTTACATAATGCCGATTGAGAATTCATAGTGATTCTATATACTGATGAATGAATTTACAACAATATAGAAGGAGATGTCGAAAAGCAATGTGGTTACTCATTATAGCCTGTGCTGTCATACTGGTCATCGGAATATTAGAAAAACGACGACATCAAAAAAACATTGATGCCCTCCCTGTGCGAGTGAATATTAACGGCATCCGAGGAAAATCGACAGTGACAAGGCTGACAACCGGTATATTAATAGAAGCCGGTTACAAAACTGTTGGAAAAACAACAGGGACAGACGCAAGAATGATTTACTGGGACACACCGGAGGAAAAGCCGATTAAACGGAAACCTCAAGGGCCGAATATCGGAGAGCAAAAAGAAGTGATGAAAGAAACAGTAGAAAGAGGAGCTAACGCTATCGTCAGTGAATGTATGGCTGTTAATCCGGATTATCAAATCATCTTTCAGGAAGAACTTCTGCAAGCCAATATCGGCGTTATTGTGAATGTTTTAGAAGATCATATGGATGTCATGGGGCCGACGCTCGATGAAATTGCAGAAGCGTTTACTGCTACTATTCCTTATAATGGGCATCTTGTCATTACAGATAGTGAATATACCGAGTTCTTTAAACAAAAAGCAAAAGAACGAAACACAAAAGTCATCATTGCTGATAACTCAAAAATTACAGATGAATATTTGCGTAAATTTGAATACATGGTATTCCCTGATAACGCTTCTCTGGCACTGGGTGTGGCTCAAGCACTCGGCATTGACGAAGAAACAGCGTTTAAAGGAATGCTGAATGCGCCGCCAGATCCGGGAGCAATGAGAATTCTTCCGCTGATCAGTCCGAGCGAGCCTGGGCACTTTGTTAATGGGTTTGCCGCAAACGACGCTTCTTCTACTTTGAATATATGGAAACGTGTAAAAGAAATCGGTTACCCGACCGATGATCCAATCATCATCATGAATTGCCGCGCAGACCGTGTGGATCGGACACAGCAATTCGCAAATGACGTATTGCCTTATATTGAAGCAAGTGAACTGATCTTAATCGGTGAAACAACAGAACCGATCGTAAAAGCCTATGAAGAAGGCAAAATTCCTGCAGACAAACTGCATGATCTAGAGTACAAGTCAACAGAAGAAATTATGGAATTGTTAAAGAAAAGAATGCACAACCGTGTCATATATGGCGTCGGCAATATTCATGGCGCCGCAGAGCCTTTAATTGAAAAAATCCACGAATACAAGGTTAAGCAGCTCGTAAGCTAGGAGGAAATGCAGACATGTTCGGATCAGATTTATACATCGCACTAATTTTAGGTGTACTACTCAGTTTGATTTTTGCAGAAAAAACAGGGATCGTGCCGGCAGGACTGGTTGTACCGGGATATTTAGGACTTGTGTTTAATCAGCCGGTCTTTATTTTACTCGTTTTGCTAGTGAGCTTGCTCACTTATGTCATTGTGAAATACGGTTTATCCAAATTTATGATTTTGTACGGACGCAGAAAATTCGCTGCCATGCTGATCACAGGGATCGTCCTGAAAATCGCGTTTGATTCTCTATACCCGATTGTACCATTTGAAATCGCAGAATTTCGAGGAATCGGCATCATCGTGCCAGGTTTAATTGCCAATACCATTCAGAAACAAGGTTTAACCATTACGTTCGGAAGCACGCTGCTATTGAGCGGAGCGACCTTTGCTATCATGTTTGTTTACTACTTAATTTAATGTAAGGTGTGTCAAACGATGAAAAAAGAACTGAGCTTTCATGAAAAGCTGCTGAAGCTGACAAAACAGCAAAAAAAGAAAACCAATAAGCACGTATTTATTGCCATTCCGATCGTTTTTGTCCTCATGTTCGCTTTTATGTGGGCGGGAAAAGCAGAAACGCCGAAGGTCAAAACATATTCTGATGACGTTCTCTCAGCCTCATTTGTCGGCGATATTATGATGGGCCGCTATGTTGAAAGAGTCACGGAACAAAAAGGGGCAAGCAGCATTTTTCAATACGTTGAGCCTATCTTTAAAGCATCAGACTACGTAGCCGGAAACTTTGAAAACCCGGTAACCTATAAAAAGAACTATGAGGAAGCAGAAAAAGAAATTCATCTGCAGACAAACAAGGAATCAGTAAAAGTCCTGAAGGATATGAACTTCACGGTCCTTAACGGCGCGAATAACCACGCCATGGATTACGGCGCACAGGGCATGAAGGATACACTTGAAGAGTTTTCGAAACATAACCTCGATATCGTTGGGGCTGGATACAGCTTGAGCGATGCGAAAAAGAATATTTCATACCAAGAAGTAAACGGGGTAACAATCGCGACCCTTGGATTCACAGATGTATCCGGCAAAGGTTTCGCGGCTAAAAAGAATACACCGGGCGTGCTTCCCGCAGATCCGGAAATCTTTATCCCTATGATTTCAGAAGCGAAAAAACATGCAGATGTCGTTGTCGTACAGTCACACTGGGGACAAGAATATGACAATGATCCAAACGACCGTCAGCGTCAGCTTGCAAGAGCTATGTCTGATGCGGGAGCTGATATCATTGTCGGCCATCACCCGCACGTTCTAGAACCGATTGAAGTATATAACGGAACCGTCATTTTCTACAGCCTCGGCAACTTTGTTTTTGACCAAGGCTGGACAAGAACGAGAGACAGTGCACTGGTTCAGTATCACCTGAAGAAAAACGGAACAGGCCACTTTGAAGTGACGCCGATTGATATCCATGAAGCGACGCCTGCACCGGTGAAAAAAGGAAGCCTGAAACAAAAAACGATTATTCGCGAACTCACGAAAGATTCTAATTTCGCATGGGAAGTAGAAGACGGAAAACTGACGTTTGATGTTGATCATAGCGATAAACTAAAATCTAAATAATCGGAGTGATAAAGATGAAATTTGTCAAAGCCATCTGGCCGTTTGTTGCCGTAGCTATCGTGTTCATGTTTATGTCAGCTTTTAAATTCAATGATCAGCTGACAGATCAGGAAAAACAGAAGATTGATACGGAAATCCACAAAATCCAACAGCAGGAAGAACCGGCAAATACTAATAAATAATTCAAAAAAGAGAGTGTCTGATGAGGCATTCTCTTTTTATTTGCCCAGCATATTCATTCTGTAAAAATATCAAAAAGTCTCTTCATATATTCAAAAAAATACCGATGTTAAAACTGCAAACAGAGGAGGAGATAATAAAAGTGAAGACACTGGCAAACTGGAAGAAGTTTTTGCTTGTGGCGGTTATCATTAGTTTTTCGGGTTCAATTATCACAAAAGCGGAGATTGCGGAGGCTGATATGACATCTGAACTGATGATCAGCGAAGCAAAAAAACTGCTTGGATATCAGTATAAATACGGCGGTGAAACGCCGAAAGAGGGATTTGATCCTTCGGGGTTAATTCAATATGTTTTCAGTAAGGCTGATATTCATCTGCCGAGATCTGTGAACGATCAGTATAAAGTCGGAACGGCCGTAAAGCCGGAAGACCTGAAGCCGGGCGATATTTTGTTTTTCAAGAAAGAGGGAAGCAGCGGGACAACTCCGACACATGACGCTCTTTATATCGGAGACGGCCAAATGATTCACAGTACGCAATCAAAAGGGGTTATCATTACCAATTACGCAAAAAGCAGCTATTGGAGCGGCACTTATATCGGGGCGAGACGAATCGCAGCCGATCCGGCAACCGCTGATGTTTCTGTCGTACGGGAGGCCGAAAAATATATTGGCATTCCATATGTGTTTGGCGGAAGCACACCGTCAGAGGGCTTTGATTGCTCAGGGCTCGTCCAATATGTGTTTCAACAGGCACTCGGCATTTATCTGCCGCGATCAGCCGAACAGCAGTGGGCAGTAGGTGAGAAGGTGGCACCTCAGAACATAAAGCCTGGTGATGTCGTCTATTTTAGCAATACGTATAAATCGGGAATTTCACATGCAGGGATTTATGCAGGCGGAGGAAGGTTTATTCAGGCAAGCCGGTCAGAAAAAGTAACCATTTCCTACTTGTCAGAGGATTATTGGAAATCGAAGATGACAGGCATTCGCCGATTTAACAACCTGACAATCCCGAAAGAAAATCCGATTGTGTCTGAGGCGACACTTTATATCGGAGAAGTTCCTTACAAACAGGGCGGAGTGTCTCCAGAGACAGGATTTGATACAGCTGGATTTGTCCAGTATGTATACCAGAAAGCAGCCGGTATTTCCCTGCCTCGATACGCAACAAGCCAATTCAAAGCCGGAACTAAGATTGAGAAAGCAGACCTGAAACCGGGAGACATTGTGTTCTTCCAATCAACAAGCCTAAATCCGGCCATCTATATCGGAAATGGACAAGTTGTTCATGTCACATTATCAAACGGTGTGACCATTACCAATATGAACACGAGCACGTATTGGAAAGATAAATATGCGGGAAGTATACGGGTGCAATAAAAGACAAAGACTCCAGAATCTCTGGAGTCTTTTTTTATGCATATTGGCCGGAAAGGAGCTGGTCTATAAAGTAGGCCACACCATGTTCGTCATTGCTTTTTGTGACAAAGGTGCTTTTTTCTTTTAATTCATCGATCGCATTTTCCATGGCGATACGGTGTCCGGCGACTTCAAACATGGACAAATCGTTCGGACTGTCACCGATCGCATAGATATCCTGTGTTTCAATTCCGTATATTTCAGCCAGCTCTGTCAGCGCGCGTCCTTTTCCTGAAGAGGCCGGCAGGATTTCGATAATGTGTTTTCCAGAAGAGGTTTGCGCCAGTTTTTTATGATGCTTCAGCTCTTCCTTCGCTTGTCTCAGCTTGTCCATATCAAAGGAGAAACAAAGAAGCTTATAAATGTTTTCACTGCCGTCAAAAACTGATTCGATATGAGGGATCGGTTTAATGCCAAACTGCTTGAACTGAGTCATGGCTCCTTGCCACAGTTCATCCGTCTTCTCGTTTGGATTTGCACTCTTTAGAATATCAAGCTCCGCATGCAGCTTAGCTTCGCCGTCAAAAGGAGAAAGCAGATGGTCATCTGTATATACCTCAAAGTAAATATTTTTTGACAGTAAGTAATCAGCGATCGCTTTACCGGCCTCCTGATCCATTAATGTCCGGCTGATCAGGCGGTAACCCTTGTCATGAACCGTACCGCCATTTGCCGCAATGATAGGGATATCTAAGTCTTCCAGCAGCGCTTTTACATCAAATGTCGCTCTTCCCGTGCAAATGGTGACGAGGATACCGGCATCAACGGCCCGCTTGATCGCCGCTCTGTTTTCAGCAGAAATGACGCTCTCTTTATTCAGTAATGTACCGTCTAAATCAATCGCAATTAATTTCATATGTAGGGGGAACCTCCTTAAAAATGAAGCTGCTTCGTGTAGTATGTTCAGCTTTTCTATGAAACATAATCCTTATAAACCAAGGCTAAACGTTACTTTGATTATTTTCAACAAGAAAATATGTAAAAAGGGATGGCGTAAATCGCCATCCCTTTCATTATACACCTAAATCGTTTTGCAGCTCTTCTTTAACTTCCTGCAGTTTTTGCTGATTCAATTTTAAATAATAAACGCCGGAAGGTTCATAATCATAACCCGTCAGCTGAATAGAATCAACTGATTTCAATGAAGTGAGGAACGGGAACAAGCCGATGGCATCTTTAAGAGATAAGTTCATTTTCAGATTTTTCCCCATCGTATCCACAATATCATCATAAGCCGGGATTGAGCTCAGTGATTTTGATTTTTCCAGAATGGCGCTCAGTACTTCCATTTGTCTTTGTCCCCGCAAAAGGTCACTGTCCGCTTTGCGTGTTCTTACGTAAGCGAGTGCTTCTTCTCCATCAAGCGTATGTGTTCCCTTTTGAAGAACCACTTTACCTTTTGTATCTTTTTTGATTTGCTGAATGACTTTATCGCTTTTTACCGTTACTTTGACGCCATTCAGCTGGTTTACGACGTCTTCAAAAGCTGTGAAATTGCTTTCGACGACATAATCGACGGGAATATCGAGCATTTCCTCAACTGTTTTCACAGTAAGGTCAACGCCGCCGTAGGCATGAGCATGTGTAAATTTATCATAGCCATGGCCTGGTATGTTTACATAGGCATCACGCGGAATACTCAGCATTTTAGCTGTTTTTTCTTTCCGGTTAAATGTAACCAGCACATTCGCGTCACTTCTAGCCTGATCGACAGTTTCGCCGTTTTCCTCTCTGGCATCAATTCCTAAGAGCAATACAGAGAAAGAATCTTTTCCGGGATCAAATTCTTTAATCCGTTTTACTGATTGTTCTCCGCGTGCAAGGTTAACGTGAGCCTCTTTAGAAGCATTGTTTAGTTTTACATAAGCATAGGTGCCGACAGATCCTGCCGCAATGATTAAAAAAGCCATCAAACCGGCAACGATTTTCACCCATTTTCTAAGTCTTCTCTTTTTCTTTCTGCGGTGTGTTCGTTCTTCCATATCAATACCTCTCGTTTCTTTAATATTTGAAGAGTACCATTTATTTTGCCATGGGGCAACTCCTGGATAGACATTTTTCGATAAATATTCCTATATTTATAAATTTATAAGTTTCTGTTGTTGAAAATAGATATTTTTAATGTGCTGAATCACCTTATATTGGACGCCGCAGCAGATAAAATGTTTCGACGACGTTGAAAAAAATACAAGTAAATGATTGGAAACTCATGATCAGCCAGAATGAAAAGGTTTAATAGCCAGAAAAAAAGGCTAAAAGATTTCTAAAAAACTCCACAGCTGGAATGATTGCAACTGATGGAGAAAGGGAGTCATTTTTATGAAAAAGCAGTCCAATATATGGCTTTATTTTTTCGGCGCTCTTGGAGGCGCGTTATACGGCTATGATACCGGAGTGATTTCCGGAGCTATTTTATTTATGAAAAAGGACTTAGGCTTGAATGCCTTTACGGAAGGACTTGTTGTCAGCTCCTTATTGGTTGGGGCGATATTAGGCTCAGGAGCGGCCGGCAAGCTAACTGACCGTTTCGGAAGAAAAAAAGCGATTATGGCGGCCGCGCTGCTGTTTTGTATAGGAGGTCTGGGTGTGGCGCTCGCCCCGAATACGGGAGTCATGGTGCTGTTTCGCATCATTTTGGGACTTGCAGTCGGAACATCGACGACGATCGTGCCGCTCTATTTATCTGAACTCGCTCCAAAACATAAGCGCGGGGCGCTGTCATCTCTGAATCAGCTGATGATCACGGTCGGCATCCTTCTATCTTACATTGTCAATTATATATTTGCCGATGCCGAAGCGTGGCGCTGGATGCTTGGATTGGCTGCTGTGCCATCGCTGCTTTTGCTCATTGGCATTTTGTTCATGCCCGAGAGTCCGCGCTGGCTGTTTACGAATGGCGAAGAAAATAAAGCGAAAAAGGTTCTCGAAAAATTGCGTGGCACAAAAGATATTGATCAGGAAATACATGATATTCAAGAAGCGGAAAAGCAGGATGAAGGCGGCCTGAAGGAGCTGTTCGATCCATGGGTGCGTCCCGCTCTGATTGCCGGCCTGGGACTGGCGTTTCTGCAGCAATTTATCGGAACAAATACGATCATCTATTATGCGCCAAAGACCTTTACAAACGTCGGATTCGGAAACTCTGCATCGATTTTAGGAACGGTCGGAATCGGCACAGTCAATGTTCTCATGACGTTAATAGCGATTAAAATCATCGACAAGATCGGAAGAAAGCCGCTATTGTTATTCGGGAATGCCGGGATGGTGATCAGCTTAATCGTTCTCGCGCTGGTGAATCTCTTTTTCGATAATACCGCGGCTGCCTCATGGACGACTGTCATTTGCCTAGGTGTGTTTATCGTTGTCTTTGCGGTCAGCTGGGGCCCGGTTGTCTGGGTGATGCTTCCTGAATTGTTCCCGCTCCATGTCAGAGGAATCGGTACCGGTGTATCGACTTTGATGCTGCACGTTGGGACACTGATTGTTTCACTCACCTATCCAATATTAATGGAAGCGATCGGTATCAGTTATTTATTCCTGATTTATGCCGCGATCGGTATCATGGCGTTCTTATTTGTCCGGTTTAAAGTGACAGAGACGAAGGGAAAAAGCCTTGAAGAAATTGAGCAAGATTTAAGGGACAAAAACGGACAGGGAGGATCTGCCGGAAAACAGCAGACTGTCCAAACATAAAAAAGGGTGCGCGAGCATGCGCACCCTTTTGAATGCTCACTGTCCTACTGTGCCGAAGTTAACGATTTTGAAAGAAATATCGTATTTAAAATCAGCATCAGAAAATATGTCATCCCAATGTCCTTTTACTTTATGCCAGTATTCAGGGTGTTGAATCCGGATGTAATCCGATAAAAAGATCGGATCGCTTTTATACTCATGCTGCAGTTTATCCATAACCTTCTTTACATCGCGTTCAAGCTTTTTCTCAAAAATGTTCTCAATCCTGTGCAAATAGCTTTTACGAAAGGAATTTTCATTCGGATTTTGGTCTTCTGTCAGGATACCCTTTGTTTTGACAGAAATCTGAAAGACAGGCTTTCCGTTTTCAATCGCCGGCTTGATTTTAGATTTCGATTTTTTAATCTCAAATGTAATCGGATGTCCTTTATCTGTCGTCGGCATGACGCCTCCTTGGATCGTCCCCATGACCCATGTCAGTGTCTGGATTTCATTAGCTGAAAGAAATCCAACGAGTTTATTACTGCCGCTTTTGATAATGCCTGCTCCGTCATACTTTGCTTTTCCCTTTTGGTTACTAATGGCTTGAATGAGAAAACTGTAGCCATTTTGGCAATAGATAGAGGCCCTGCCGATGCGAAGCGGCATCATAATCTTCCCGTTATACCCGCTGTTATTGGTCAGTTCAATCAGCTTTTCGGAAGGCATCGTCTGCTGCTGCTTCGGACTTCCTTTCGTAAAAACATCTCCGGCTTTCCCTCTGGCAGCCATCAAATAGCTGCTGCGCCGCAGCTCATCATCCCGGATGAAATGGTTGAAGACCTGATCAATGTTTTGATTCCTCATTAGCTTTTCTCCCAAAAGAATGACTTTTAAATGGTCGCTATAGATAGGAGGGTCCTTGATGGATACATCACTGACTGCTTCTAAAATGGTTTTCCCGTAGGACGTCACATTGACAAATTCGGGTTTTCCGGATGCTTGGCTGTCTTCACTTTGGGGAAGAAGGTTTTGATACGTTAATTTATACTGATGGTCATCAGTTTCATCGATCGCAAGTCCTCTGGCAAAAGACAGTTTTTCAATATCTTTGACATCCCAACATCCGCAGAGCATCTGCAGCATCAGAACCATTGCTGCAAGCTTCATCATTGTCTTCATTGTCTTCATTGCAGCTGATCCCTCCCCAGTTTTTTCTGTACCCAGCTTAAAAACCAGATAAGAAATGGTATTGCAATGACACCTAGGAATACATAACCGAGAAGTGTACCGTAATAAAACACGGCATTAAGATCTTCAGGAAACATTGATAGAAAAAATGTAACAGCCAGCAATGCAGTAAGCAGCCATGGATTGTTTTTATTTTTTAAGTGAAAGATATCTGTTAATCCGATATGCGCCCCTTTAAAGGAGCCAAGCATACATGCAAATTGCTGGGCTGTCCAAGTTAACTGTAAAAACAGGTCAAATCGTTCAATAAAAATCCCTGGAATTTCTAAGGCGTGAATGAGTGAAATGGTCGGCCACGTCACTGTTTTTGCCTCAGCCACACTCATGCATCCAATGACCATAAACAAAGTAATGCTATAGAAAACAGTCGAGGTTGCAATGCCTAAAGCGACAGCTTTTTTTACCTGCTTGGGATCTTTCATGAAGGGAATGAGATAAAAAATGACTTCAAATCCTGAAAAATATAAAAGAGTTTTAGGAAATAAAGAGAAAAAACTTCGATAGCCGCCTTCAAATACAGGCCGGATAAAGTCCAGTTGAAATAACCGAGAGCTAAACATCAGAAGCATAAGGAAAATAATAATAGTGATAGGAAAGATATACGCATATACCTTCGCAATGGGGTAAACGCCCCCGGCCACATGATAGATGGCAACCGCCAGAAAAATAAACACGACAACTGCCATCGGAGTGTTTTTTAAAAGAAAAAATCCGACAACCTCACCCAAAACTCGTGCTTGAAAGCATACGATACCGATAAAATAAATGGAAATAAATACATTCAAAAAGAAACCGATCAATTTTCCGGCTGCAATGCTGTTGAGCTCAAAAATTGTTCTCTCGCTGTTTCGTTGAAGAAAAGGTAAAAAAAGCAGTGCAAAAATAATAAAAATAACGCCCTGCAGCAGGATCATGATCCATCCGATTGGACTGTCCGTTTCAGCGGCTGAGCGGGGAAGGGTTAAGACACCGGCACCGATCATTGTACTGCTTACCATAATAAGCGTCTGCATAAATGTAAGCTTGTCCTCTGATTGCCTCATAGCCATCACCTTTGTCTGATTTTATCTTTTGTGCCTTTGCGGGTAGGTCTTCTTTTTAAAAATATGGTAGGGACGCGAATCACGGTGTCCTTTAAATCTTGTCCGGGCTGTGCCATTATCGGAATAATGTAATCCTGGCCAAAGCTTTTCAAACGCATTAAATGGCCAATTACTAACAGAAAGACCATGATGACGCCATACATGCCCAACACTGCTGCACTTAACATTGCCGCGATACGAATAATCCGCAGCGGGAAGTTATAAGCGTATGATGGAACGGTAAAGGATGCCAATGCGGTAATGGATACAACAATGACCATTAGTGCGCTGACGATTTGGCCTTGTACGGCTACTTGTCCGATAACAACCCCTCCGACAAAGCCAATCGTCTGTCCGATCGGCTTTGGGAGCCTTAACCCGGCTTCCCTGATCAGTTCTATCGTAAATATCATATTAAAGGCTTCAACAAAAGGCGGGAAAGGGACATTCAGCCTGCTGCCTGCAATCGAAATGGCCATTCTTGTCGGCAAAAGCCCGGTATGGTAGGTAACGAGAGAAATATATAAGCCAGGCAAATAAATGGTAATCAGAATGCTCGTATAGCGAATCAAACGAATAAGAGACATTGGAATCCAGCGCTGGTTGTAATCATCCGGTGAATGAATAAATTCATCAACCGTTGCCGGTACAATCAATGCAAATGGCGTACCATCTACTAAAATCGAAACCCGTCCTTCTAACAACGAGCTTTCTACACGATCAGGGCGTTCTGTGCTTAATATTGTGGGAAAGACGGAAAAAGGTTCATCCTCAATGAGCTGTTCAATTGAGCCAGATTCGGGCACATCATCTGTCATGATGGACTTTAGCCGCTTAAACACTTCTTTTACGACATAATCAGGAGCAATATCCTGAATATAAGCGACAGCTACCTTTTTTTTCGTCCTTTTGCCGATGGTCATTTCTTTTATGACGAGATTAGGGTCACTCGTCCGCTCCCGCAAAAGTGCTGTGTTTGTCCGCAGTTTTTCAATAAAGCCAATCTTTGGCCCCCGTTCCAAGACTTCAGATGTAGGCTCTTCAAGGTTGCGCGACTTTAATGTTTTTGTATCAAATGCCAATCCTCCGTCGTAACCGTCTGCGAGCAAAACCGCTTGGCCCGAAAAAACAAGCTGCTGAATTTCGTTTATTGAAGAAACAACGCTGTGGCGATAGCCGAAAAAAAAAGCGGATAAATCTTCGATCAGGCCTTCTTTTTTGGCTAACGCATCTCTTTGTAATGGAGAAATGACGTATTGCGCCAGAAGCTTATTTTCTGTCAAACCGTCAATATACAACAGGCACGCCCTCTGTCTGCTGTCTCCAAAAGAAAACGTATAAAATATGATATCGTCATTTTGCCCCAATTTTTTTTTCAATGTTTCTATATTGTGCTGGAGATCAGAGTCGATTTGCATAGTTTCTCTCCCCTTTATAAAACAGATTGACGGTTTTTCTTAATTTGTATCAAAAAAGGAGAATTATTCTTCATAAGGAAAAGGCTGAAACAAACCTTCTATTGAAAGTGATATAATAAAAAGGAAGCGTTTTCTCAAAAGGGGTCATTGATACATAATGCTTTGTACATATGTTGTCATAGGAAAAAGACAGCTTATCCGGCGTTTGTAAGGGGAGCGCACCGGGAAAATAATGATCAGCTATTTACAGGGGAGGGGTACGGATCATGACGCAATCACCGATTTTTCTAACGCCTGTGTTTAAAGAAAAAATCTGGGGCGGCACCGCTTTACGAGATATATTTGGATACGGTATTCCTTCAGAAACAACAGGGGAATGCTGGGCCATTTCAGCTCATCCAAAAGGACCGAGCACAATTACGAATGGCCCGTATAAGGGAAAGACACTGACTGAGCTGTGGGATGAGCATCGGGAAGTATTCGGCTGCGTGGAGGGGGAGCGATTTCCGCTTCTGACAAAGCTGCTGGACGTGAAGGAAGATATGTCAATTAAAGTTCACCCTGATGATTACTATGCCGGAGAAAACGAAGAGGGAGAACTCGGCAAGACGGAATGCTGGTACATTATCGACTGTAAGGAAAACGCGGAGATTATCTACGGGCATACAGCCCGCTCAAAAACCGAACTTGTCACAATGATCAACAGCGGTGACTGGGAAGGCCTGCTGCGAAGAATCAAAATTAAACCGGGTGATTTCTATTATGTGCCTAGCGGAACGCTGCACGCATTGTGCAAGGGTGCACTTGTTTTAGAGACCCAGCAAAATTCAGATGCCACATACCGGGTGTACGATTATGACCGGCTTGATAACAATGGGAGTCCGAGAGAGCTTCATTTTGCCAAAGCGGTCAATGCGGCCACGGTACCTCATGTGGACGGGTATATAGATGAATCGACCGAATCAAGAAAAGGAATAACCATTAAAACGTTTGTCCAAGGGGAATATTTTTCGGTATATAAATGGGACATAAATGGCGAGGCTGAACTATCTCAGGATGAATCCTTCCTGCTATGCAGCGTGATAGAAGGAAGTGGTTTGCTGATGTATGAAGACGAAACATGTCCGCTCAAAAAAGGCGATCACTTTATGTTGCCGGCTCAAATGCCCGATTTTACAATTAAAGGAACCTGTACACTTATCGTGTCTCACATTTAACTTAATTTCACTTTGGGATTAAGTTTTTTTATTAAAAAATGGAAGTGATTCACCTATAAATGAAGCATATGCGTGCCGATAAATAAACTAGTTTTATATACTCATTGAATAAGAAAGAGGAGAAGGAATGAAAAAGAGATTAATCGCACCTATGCTTCTGTCCACCGCGTCCCTTGTCTTTTTTGCCATATCCGGTTCTGCCCAGGCTGCAGCGTATACGGACTACTCGATATACGAGGTAGAGCCGTCAAAAACGTTCAGTACAGAAAGCCAAACCTCGCAGGCTGTCGCCAAACTGGAAAAGGATACTGGCTGGGATGCTTCCTATCAGGCTTCAGGTACAACAACGACCTACCAAATTTCCGCTGCAGGCATTCATAGCGAACCAGAAGCGATTGCAATACTGAGCGGACTCACCAAACAGACAGCGATTACAGGTACGATAAGCCCTGTCGGAAGCAAACAGCCCTATGTCACCATCACCTCAGGCGCCATTTCCGGAGAAAAACAGGCAAACACTTTGCTGACCAAGCTTAAACAGGAGACGGGAGTGGCTGGCGCTGTAAAAGCTTCCGGAGCAGCTCAATCCTATGTGAACATTATGACATCAGAAATCGCTGATGAGACAAAAGTCAAGGCGCTTATTCAGAGTCTGGCTAAGCAAACGGGGATTAGAAGCTCCTATCAGCCCATCACCCACACGGTGTCCGTCACAACCATTCAGTCAGGCACAATTGTGGGAAATAGCAAAGCAGAGCAGATCAAAAGCGCATTTCAAAAGGAATCAGGGCTGCAGGCATCATTAAAGGAAACGGTGAAAGGACAAGCCTATTATACGTTCACTACAGCCGCGATTTCAGGTGAAGCGAATGCCAAAAATCTATTAAATCAGCTGAAACAGAGCACCGGTATCACAGGAAGCTACAAGTCAATCAAACAAAAAACAACTGCTGAGTCATACAATGTCCAATCAGCTTATTTCAAAGGGCTGAATACAGTGAAGGACGCCATCAGCCAAATCAAGAAAAGCACCGGCGTATCAGGCAGTTATCAACAGGTTGACAAAAGCACATCATATACAGTGAATATGAAGGGGTTAACGAAACAGCAGCTGCAAAAGATAGACACTTTCTTTAAAAAGAAAAAATGGCATTACACGTCATCCAGCATCAAAAAAACGACCATGTCTACAGCCTATCCAATAACGACGGCGCAGATTTTAGGCGAGCAGCAAGCAAACAAAGCCGCAGCCTTCTTTTCTCAGAAAAAAGTAAAGGCAACGAAAAAAGCAACTGGAACAACAGCAGAAAACCAATATCAGCTCATCTCAGAAGAAACATCAGATCAAGCAAAAGTTACAAAGGGCTTGAACATGTTAAAGAAAAATCAGCTGAGTGCAGCTGCGAAAACAGTAAATAAACAAATAGCTAACACGTTTAAAATAACAACTGAATCTCTGCTTGATACAGCGAAAGTCAATCAAGCACTTACATTCTTTCAATCAAATCACATATCAGCAACAAGCCAGAAAACCGGTCAGGCGACAGCGAGCAGCTATCAGATCATAACGGGAGCCATCATCAGCCAAGAAGATATTGACCGTGTTTTAGCGTTTTTCAAACAAAACAATGCCGCCGGCACCACAGCAAAAACAGGCGAGACGGCATATACACAATACAAAATTGTAACAACTCAGCTCAGCAGCAAAACAGCATTGAACAATGGGTTAACCTATCTTAAAACGCAAAGTTTAATCCCAAGTTATACAACGAAAAGCAATACACTCTATAAAATCAGCTTAAACGAACAGTTCACAGGCCATGATGCGGCTACTGCGGCATCAACAAAGCTAAAACAATTATACGGATGGACATCATCTATCGTGAAAATCAAAAATGGCCCGCAAATCATGAAAACAAATTATAATCTCTCGCTTCGTGATATGGTCCAAAAACAAATGACAGTAAGCCCGCAAACAGACGGGGCCGCTTACGTATCGCTCAATTACATTAATACAGCAACTTCAACCGTTACGGCTGATGTACTGAATATCCGGTCAACACCGGCAGTCATCCCGACGAACGTGATCGGCCAATTTAAAAAAGGCGATAAAGTGAAAATCATCAGCCAGACAAACGGCTGGGCCAAAATCAATTTAGGCTGGCGAAACGCAAGCAGTGATGAAGTGGTTCAATACGTGGATCCGAATAACTTTTCCAGAGACAGCAAATACTACTTCCAATTTCTTAAGCTGTCACAGACAGCCGGCCTCAGCGTTACTGAGGTCAATCAGAAAGTGCTTGCAGGCAAAGGCATCCTGACAGGGAAAGCAAAGGCATTTATCGATGCTGCCAATCAATACGGTATCAACGAGCTGTATTTAATCTCACACGCTCTTCTTGAAACAGGCAACGGAACATCCGATTTAGCCAATGGTTTAACCTATAACGGAAAAAAAGTATATAACATGTACGGAATTGGTGCCTACGACAGCAACCCGAATTACTACGGCGCTAAATATGCATACGAGCAAGGCTGGTTCACACCAGAGGCTGCTATTATCGGCGGTGCCAAATTCATAGGTTCATCGTATATACACAACACAGCCTACAATCAGGACACACTGTACAAAATGAGATGGTCATCCACAGCGACACACCAATACGCAACAGACATCGGGTGGGCGTACAAACAAGTGAACCGCATGTACAGCCTGTATTCATTGCTGGACGGTTATACCCTTTACTATGATGTTCCGGAATATCAATAAAAAAAACACCTTTTGCAGCTGCAAAAGGTGTTTTTGATTTATCTTTTAAGGACTTTATCGTCTACCGGCTCCTCTTCCTGAGGGAAGACGATTTGATCGACGACACGTTCACTTGCTTTTCCGTCAAGATCATCAAAGAAATAATGAACAAATGAATCAATTTGCTCAAAGTTATACTTCTCTTCTTTAATGATCGAAATCATTTGATCAGACGTTTTCGCAAGCGGACCAGGAATAAAGTCAAAGTAATCATAATAGAAATCACGTTTGCGAATATAATCATCTACATCATAGCTGAAGAAGATCATCGGTTTGTTTAATAAAGCATACTCAAAGCAAACAGAAGAATAATCCGTAATCAGAACATCTGTTACTAGCAATAGCTCGTTAATTTCCCTGAATGAAGAGAAATCATAAAAGAAATCACTGTACTGATAAGGAATATTGGCATCATTACGGACGAATGGATGAATTTTGAATAAGAAGATATATTCATCCTTTAACTCACGATACAGACGGTCAAAATCAAGCACTTCAAAAGGATAATGAGCTGATTGCTGACCGTTTCCGCGGAAGGTTGGCGCAAAAAGAATGACCTTTTTGTCCTTCAGAAACGGATATTCTGTATAAAGACGTTCTTTTACAAATGCCTTCTTCGCTTCATCAAAGAAGAAGTCTGTTCGAGGTACGCCGGTAGCGATGACGTTCTCTATGTCTACACCAAAGCCCTCTGCATAGTGTTTCCGGATATTTTCAGAGCTGACAATAACCTTCGTGTAGTTCCTATGGTTTTTCGAATGCGGCGAAGGTCCTCCCGGCAGACCGATTCGGCTGTAGCCGAATGTCTTAAAGGCGCCGACAGCATGCCACAGCTGGACAAGATCAGCATTTTTACGGATTTTCAACGGATAAATGATCGGATAAAAATCATCAATAAAAATGATTTTGCTTGTCGCAAAGTGATAAGCCATAGACATCAGTTCAGACAGGCTTTTTCTATCTCGAATGCTGCTCTTTAAGAAAAATTTGAAATCAAAGTTTTCTTCGCGCTTCAGCAGTTCTTCATAAACAAATTCGAAGTTTCCTGTCACATCAAGCCGGCTGTCAGAAGCAAAGACGATCTTATTGGACTTAATCGGCAGCAGGCGGAATACATCATAAGCAAAATGGAATAAGCTCGTATTCAGCTTGCGTATAAAGCGGTTTGCTTCTTTTCCAGTATCCAGCTCCAAAAGGCTCGGATCGATTTCCTGCAGTTTGTTGCAAGACAAGTTGATGGTCTTTTCGCCCTCATCATAGTTAACAATCAAATTGAACTTCATCAGCTTTTTGGCAGAATGAAATTCCATCTTTGTGGCATACACATCATTTGAGAGGAAATTGCTGACGTTTCCAACCGTATGCACTTCCTGATGTTTTACATTTTGGTCATCTACAGCTTCAATTTCGAGAAACAGCTTATACTCGCCTTGCGGAAGAGGCTTGTCATTCATCAGCTTAGAAAAGTTAATTTGCTGTGAAAATCCTGCCCACTTATAGGCCCCTGGCACATTTGAAGTATCAATTGACAGCTGATCTACCGGAATATCCCGCAGAGAAACAGCTGTGAATAAAACACCGTTGTTCACCAATAATAAACGTTTCCGAACCTGATCCTCTTTTTGAAGCGGCAGGCCCTTGATATACATATAACCCGCAATTTTAAGAATTGAACCATTCCAAGAAAACTCAGAAATTTTTCTGACAGGGACTTGCTGGTTTTCTTCAATTCGCTTGGTTTTATCAAAAAGAGAAAAAACCCTGTTATCTGCCGGATGGACAATGACAGCTGTATTTTCTTTTTGTGTTTTCTTTTTTGATCTGAAAAGTCTGTTCTTAATCTTTCTGGCCAGCTTCACTTTGTACCTCACTTTCTCCTAATCGGCACCAGATGTTAAAAATGATGAAATAAAATCGGCTACCCGCTCTGAAGATTTGCCGTCTTGATGGGTAATATACGTCTGTGAAAAAGCTTCAATCCGCTTCGTATCAGCCTCGTGATCACTCTCAATATCGTGTACAAGCGATGGAACGTCTTTCGAAATCGGCCCGGGTACAAACGATTCAAACGGATAGTAGAAATCACGTTCTTTCAAGTAGTCTTCTAAATCCGGGCAGTAAAAATACATTGGACGTTTCAGAAGGCTGTATTCGAAAATGACTGAAGAATAATCGGTTATCAGCCCATCGGAGATTGCCATCAAATCGTACAAAGAGTACGAATCGGTTAAATCCAGCACAAAATCATCCTCTTCCGTGTGCGCATGCTTGCGCATATACGGATGAAGATGGAGCATCACGACATAATCTTTATGGTGTAGCGCCGACTTTAATTGTAGCAGATCAAGCGGGGTAGCGTCACCCTCTTGATGATGTCCGCTGCCTCGAAAAGTAGGAGCATACAAAAGCTTTTTCTTATGCTTAAGTTCAGGATAAGCCTGATGAAACTCATCCAGTACAGTGCGAATATGTTCCTTATGGTAAAAATAATCCGTCCTTGGAATGCCGAGCGGCAAAATCTGCTTTTCCTCCATTTGAAAAGCTTCGGCAAAATGCGGCACGGCAGCAGGTGCACTGACGATGGCATAATCATAGTTAGAATGCACGGGAACAATCTTCAGATAATCAGAAGATGGGCCGAACGGCTTGTTCACTATGCTATAGCCGAATTTTTTAAATGCGCCGCAAGCATGCCAAAGCTGGATGGCGACAGTTTCCTTGCGTTTTGGCACAACATACAAAGGAAAATAATAATCATCCAACAAAAGCACACGGCACGTGGCAAGGTGATATAGCGAGCAGAAAAGATGAAGCAAATATGCAGCTCGTCCAATCAGCCCCTTATCCATCTTGCGGAAAAGCAGGGTGATGCGAAGAGACGGATCTTGCTTCAGCTTTTCATAGACACCTCTAAAATTATCACTTAATTGATCCTCACGATAGGAAGCTATGACAACTTTGTCGTGCTGTACTGGTAATAAAGCGCTCAATAGTTTATAAGCAGTGCCGAATACTCCTTTTACGATTCGTGTAAGGAATGTTTTCACTGTTTAAATTTCCCATTCGATAACGGTTTTTCCCCAAGATGAAGTCAAATCTGCTTCAAACGCGTTTGTAATTTCCTCAATACTGCGTACAGGGAACCGTCCGCCTACTAATGTTTCTAAATAATCAACGACTTCAGGGTATTGAGCTAAAAAGTCCACAGTACGGGCAAAATCCTCGCGTCCGCTGCGGCTGCTGCCGATCAGCGTAATTCCTTTTTCAAGCACCATTCTTGTTTCAATTTCAACTGGGTATTCAGATACGCCCAAGAGCGCTACACAAGCTTCAGGATGAACATGGGCAATGATCTGCTCAATTGCGCTTTCACTGCCGCGTCCGCCTACACATTCAAAGGCATGATCGAGTCGGACATCCTCAGGAATGTCGTTAATTTGATAAGCTGCATCAACAAAAGAAAAATGATCAAGCTTGTAAGGTGTTTTTCCGAAGATAAACACTTTGCTGTCCGGATATTTCTTCTTCAGGAGAAGCGTCATGATAAATCCGAGATTTCCGTCTCCCCAGACACCGAATGTGTCGCGCTTCTTGTGTGCCATACGCTCAAAGCGGGAAAGCGCGTGAACTGCAATCGTAATAAGCTCAGTAAAGGCTGCGACATGCGGATTAATGCTGTCCGGAAGTTCAACGAGCCGATCCGGCGCCATGAACATGTAATCCTGCATAAATCCATCATAGCCGCTTGAACGGAATCTACTGGAACGCAGGTAATTCTCCGCAATGACTTCATGCTCTTCAACCGGTGTATTTGGCACCATAACAACCCGGGTTCCGACTTTAAATGTGCCTGTCGGATCAAACATGACTTTCCCGATTCCTTCATGGATCAGTGCCATCGGCAGTTTTTTATCCATCGCTTCTTTGCCGCGTGAGCCAGTATAATAACGCTGGTCGGCAGCACAGATGGATAAATGGGTAGGCCGTACAACGACCTTATCTGAATGGACAACTTTATCTTTATACGTCACTTCAAATTGTCGGGCAGAAACTAAACGATACGTTTGATTAATCATTGTGAAATTCGCTCCTGTAAAATGGCATTAGCCACTTTTAAGTCATATGGTGTCGTTACTTTAATATTAAAGACTTCACCGCGGACCAGCTTCACTTTTTCACCTGCTAACGAACAGATCTTGCAAGCGTCAGTCAGGACAGCTTTTTGCTCATCGGACAGTTTATTATAAAGCTCGACCAATTTGCTGATCCGGAAGCTTTGCGGTGTTTGTCCCTGATACATGTTATCGCGGACAGGGATATCAGAAATAAATTCCTGATCTTCTGAAGCGATAATTGTATCAATAGCTGAGATCACGGTATCGACCGCACCGTATTGAAGAACCGCATCAATGTTTTCGTCGATAATGCGATGAGTCAGAAATGGACGCACAGAATCATGAGTGATGATCACGTCATTATCCTGAATGCCGAATTCTTTTTCAATATAGCGGATGCCGCTCATAATAGACTCATTACGGTCACTGCCGCCTTCAACAACAACCAGGCGATCATCCTGCCCGATGAATTTCTTTAAAATGTCTTTTGTATGGTTAATCCACTCTTTAGGTGAAACGATTAAAATCTTATCGAAACGGTCATTTAATAAAAACTTTTCAACCGTATGAATGATAATAGGGCGTTTATTTAACGGCAAAAACTGTTTTGGCATATTGACGTTCCCCATGCGGGAACCTTTTCCACCGGCTAGAATCTCAGCATAAATCATAAAATGACTCCTTCCTTACTACAACTCATAATGTTTTATAAAAGGTTTTCATATTATTTGCAATACCGACCTCTATTATATATAAAGATCAGTTTGATTTCTCATTTACATAGCTTAAAAGCTGCTTACTGGCATTCCCTCTGGAGTACAGATTCCACTCACGAGAAAAGCGCTCCACTTCAGATTGGAGCTTGTCCATATCTTTCAGCTGGTCCAAGAGCATTCCTGAATCACAGCAAGGCATTCCGGGGATCACCTCTGTATAATGCCGAATTAAACCACGGGTTCTGTTGTAAGCCTCCATATCATACGTATAAAACAAAATGGGTTTGTCCAGCAGAGCAAATTCAAATGGGACAGAAGAATAGTCTGATATTAACAGATCGCTCATCTTTAAAAGGTCTGCAAGCGGGAGATCTGACACATCTTTTATCCACGCACTATCCTCAGGTAATTCAGCAGATTCCTTCATAACAGGGTGCAGTTTGACTGCAAGTAAATATTCTCCTTTTAAATCATGCTGCAGCTGTTTTTCTGAAAACGGCAGCGAAAAGCTTTCAAACTGATGATCTCTAAAGGTCGGCGCATACAGAATGATTTTTTTCTCTGCCGGCAGTTGATATTTGCTTTTAAGGTCATTGCTGTTTTCCCGCGCCTCATAGTAAGCATCCGTTAAAGGTACACCAAACCGAAGAAATGTATCACCTTTTATATCGAAAAATTCCTTGAATATGTCAGCCATATGTTCAGAACCGACGACAATCCTGTCAAATGAAGCATACACTTTGCGAAAGCGTCTTATGTCAGCCCGAGAACGATTCTGTGTGTTGATATCCTTTAACCCAAATCGCTTAAACGCTCCGTTCGCATGCCAAACTTGGATACACTCGATATCAGGCCTGCTGGTCAAAACAGTTGTCAAAACAAAATAGTTATCAACAATCACAGTCTTACTGTTCAGCATAGAAAAGACCGCTTTACATATATGAAGCGGGTGTTTTTCGTTAATAACTGAAACAGTAAGCTCAGGAAATTCTTTTTCCAGTGACTTGGCATGCTGGGTAAGCAGTACATGAATAGGAAATGAAAAGTGCCCCTTCTGGTATTCCTTTAATATTGCACGGGCATTATCAGGAAAGGAAACCAGGAGCGTCACTTGATTGCCTAGCTTGACCCAAAACAGCAATGCGCCAATGACTTTGATGAACAAATAATAAAAAAACGCAAACCAGGATTTCAATCTGTCATCAGCTCAAACCGGTTTTCACAGATTGTCCGCAGGCTCAGCGAATGATTCATGCTTTTCATTACATACCATAGCTCCTTTAAGGCCGATTACAGATGGCGTGATTGATCTTTGACCTGTCCTGTATAATGCGGCTTTGCTGAAGCCCGTTCATGTTTCAGCACAGCTGTAACATACTTAGGAATGCTCAGCATCCTTCTCCAGCGGGCAGGGTTGGTGAGCAGCCTGTACATCCATTCAAGGTGAAAACGGATAAAAAATGAGGGTGCTCTTTTTACATTGCCGCTGAACACATCAAAGCTTCCGCCCAGCCCTACAGCAACAGCCTGAGGGAATAAATGGCGGTACTTATGGATAAAGAACTCCTGATTAGGATATCCTAACGCGACAAATACCATATCAGGAGTTGAGGCTGCAATCTTGTCTGCCACCTCACGTTGATCCTTCACATAGCCGTCAGAGTATCCGGCAATTTCAATTCCGGGAAAATCACGTTTAACTCGCTCAATTGTTTCCGCAATCACATGCTTAGCCGCACCGTAAAAGAAAACCCTTTTTTTCTTTTGATCAGCCTTATCCAGCAGCGATGTAAACAAATCGTAGCCGGCAATTCTGGATTGAAGCGGCTTTCCAATCAACTTGGAAACCATCACAACACCAATGCCGTCTGGCAAAATAAAATCAGCAGATGAAAGAACCGCTTCATAACGCGGATTCTGCATCGCTTCAAATCCGATTTCAGGATTCGCTGTTACGATGAACGCACCTTTATTCTGATCCAAATATGTCGTTTCTAAATGTGATACAAATGAAGTCAGTTCACTGTCTACAAAATCTAATTGATTAATGGGCTTTGTTTGCATCGTATCAACCCTCCTTTTCATCTATATGTCTATAAAAAACACGTGTCATTCGTATAGTTTGATTAAAGCCTCTTTGCCTGAAAACATTTTACTCTATCTTACCACAAAAATCTTTAGGAACTTTTAACATTCACATTACAATTCCTTCACGTTTTGACGATGAATTAATATGAGGGAGGGCGTACAAAATAAATGACGCAGCAGAAAGAAAATCGTTTCACTTAAAAATGCGACAAAAGAAGTAATTTTTCCGAAAAAGAAAACTTGCTATAATGGGTATGGACGAGACATTAGGCCTGCAAAATTTATACATCAATACAACGTTGATACCAAAAAATGCTGATGATTTACATTTTTAAAGAGCCTTAACTTTTATAGGAACTTATGCTATTATTGTTCATTATTAATGGTACGTAAAAAATATGTCGAAATTATAAACGATCTGTTAAGGTTTTTGGTTTTTTTCTGGTACTCTCAGTTGAAAACGGTTGGAAGGTGATGTTATCTAATGAAGAAAGTGATAACGTACGGAACATTTGATTTATTTCACTACGGACATATGAAGCTTCTGGAAAGAGCGAAAAATCTGGGTGATTACTTAATCGTAGGATTGTCTACAGATGAATTTAATCTTCAAAAACAAAAAAAATCGCATCATTCTTATGAACATCGAAAATTCATTTTAGAAACAATCGATTTAGTTAATGAAGTCATTCCCGAAAAAAACTGGGAACAAAAAATCTCAGATATTCAAAAGCACGATATAGATACATTTGTCATCGGCGATGACTGGAAAGGGAAATTTGATTTCTTAAAGGAATATTGCGAGGTCATTTACCTTCCAAGAACAGATGGCATTTCAACTACCCAAATTAAAAAAGACATGGCTAGTTTATAGAAGCACTAACTAAAAGAGGCTTGAAGTAATTCAGTTGCTTCTTTTTTTCTTGTTTGCTGAGAGAAGAGAAGTATTTAATTGTTTGATATTTAAGGAGTCTAAAATGAAATCAAAGATTTTAATGAAATATAGAAGCCTATTGGTCAGAATTTACTCAATTGTTTTTAGAATAATTGGGCTTTTGCCCAGAAACGAAAAATTAATCATCTTCGAAAGCTATTCAGGCAAACAATTCAGCTGCAACCCACGAGCGATTTTCGAGTATCTTGAGGAAAATAAAGATAAATATGACTATCAATTAATCTGGAGTATCGACAAAAGAAACAAAGATTTATTTGATAATTCAGATGTGAATTATCTAAGAAGATTCTCACTCAAATGGTTATGGTATATGGCTACAGCGAAATACTGGGTAACAAACAGCCGCTTGCCTTTATGGATCCCAAAACCGAGAAACACCACATATGTGCAGACTTGGCACGGAACTCCCCTAAAAAAACTTGCGAATGACATGGATGAAGTACATATGCCAGGCACGACGACTGAGCAATATAAAAGAAACTTCCTTAAAGAAGCTAGTAAATGGGATTATTTAATTTCCCCTAATGCTTACTCTACCGAGATTTTTAGAAGTGCGTTTCAGTTTAAAAAAACATTTATTGAATCTGGCTATCCGAGAAACGATTTTTTACATAAAAAAAATAGAAATGAAGAAATGCTGAAAATAAAAGAAAGATTAGGTATTAATAAAGATAAGAAAATTATCTTGTATGCTCCTACTTGGAGAGATAATTCATTTTATGCTAAAGGTAAATATAAATTTAATATGGTTTTAGATTTAGAAAGCCTAAAAAATCAATTATGCAATGAATATATTCTTATTTTACGGATGCATTATCTTGTATCTGAGAATATTAACTTAACTGAATACAAGGAATTTGCTTACGATTTTTCAGATCATAATGATATTAGAGAATTATATTTAATATCAGATATATTAATAACAGACTATTCTTCAGTGTTTTTTGATTTTGCCGGTTTAAAGAGACCGATCCTTTTTTATGTTCCCGATATTGAATTTTATAGAGATAACCTAAGAGGTTTTTATTATGATTTTGAAAAATGCGCTCCGGGGCCTCTTCTTAAAACAACAGAAAAAGTAATTGAAGCTATACACAAAACAAAGAACTATAAACAGGATGAAAATATTACTTCGTTTTACGATCAATTTTGTTACTTGGAAAAAGGTGATTCATCTAAAAAAGTTGTGGAAGAACTACTCGGATAAAAAACATATTCTTTTAAAGGAGTACTTGAGATGTTGTTTTCAATTGTAATGCCTGTTTATAATTCGGGATCATATCTAAGAGAAGCCATTGAGAGTATCATTGATCAAACTATTAATTTTGAAAAAAACATAGAAATAATACTGGTTGAAAATAATAGCACTGACAATTCAAAAAACATATGTGAAGAATACGCAACTGCATTTCCAAATAACATTAAAATTATCTATCAAGATACACCAAATGTCAGTTTAGCAAGAAATAATGGATTAAAAGCTTGTGAAGATAGTGAATTTATAGGCTTTATAGATTCTGATGACAAAGTTTCATTAAATGCTATTACTAAGGTATTAAAGTTTTTTGAAAAGCATACCGATATTAATCTAGCGGTGCTGCCGCTATTTTTCTTTGACAATAAAAACGGAGAGCACTCACTTAATTATAGATTTAAAAGTAATAAAAACATTGTAAACATAACTGATAATTACTCTGCTATTCACTATCATATTGGTGGAACATTTTTTCGAAAAAAAGCAATAGAACGTCTGGGAATTGCTTTTAACGAACAAATGGATTTCTGGGAAGATGTTTTATTTATTAACACCTTTTTAATTAAAGAACAAAAATATGGCCTTATTCCTGATGCTAAATATTTCTACAGAAAGAGAAAAGAGGAAGATTCTCTAGTAGATACCTCGTGGTCTAAAAAAAATAGGTATACTTTTTTACTTACAAATGGCTATGGTGAAATGATCAAGAGATCTCTAGAAGAGTACGGTGAAGTTATACCTTATATTCAATGCTTAATTCTTAATCATGTAAAGTTATTTATTTTTCAAAAAAACAATAACTTGATTTATGAAGTACTAGATGAGATAGAACAGCGTGAATTTTTTAAGCAGTTATATCACATTTTGAAATATATAGATGAAAAGTTAATTATTAATCAAAAAATGAAAACATATTTAAAAGAGTATCTGATTTCATTTAAACGATGGGGTTATCCTGTCAACAAACTTATTCAAATAGGGAATCTTGAAAACGAAAAAATCATAATTACTTCATGGAAAGTCAATAAACTTTCAATTGAGCTAACTGTAAGTTTCAGTAATGAAGAATCTGCAATTAACGATAAAAATAATGTTTACGTCTCTTATGGAAGAAAATTTATAAAGGCCAAGTTAATAAACGAACAAAAACAAAAGAATATTGTTATTTGGAGAACTACAGTTAGGGATAGAAAATATTCTTCTTATCAAATAAAACTTCCTTTAGGAGTTATTTTTTTTAGGTTTATAGTTGAAAAAGATAATAATTATATTAATCTCCAAAAAGTTAATGTTTTAAATAAATTTTTCAAGAAGTTAATAAGAACTTAATACTTTTCAGTAAAACAATATTTAAAAGGAGAATGAAAACTTGGAACAAAAGAATTTTTTCTTTTCTATTATAATGGCAATTTACAATGTAGAAGAATTTTTAGATGAAGCTATAACAAGCATAATTGATCAGGCACTTGATTTTGAGCATCATATACAGTTGATTTTAGTCAATGATGGAAGTGTTGATGCGTCGGGGGAGATTTGCTTAAAGTATAAAGAAAAGTATCCAGAAAATATAGTCTTTATCGATAAGAAAAATGGCGGAGCGAGTAGTGCGCGTAATGAGGGTTTAAGATATGCCAAAGGGAAATATATTAATTTCTTAGATCCGGATGATACATTATCTCCTTCAACTCTTTTAAAAGTATATGATTTTTTTGAAAAGAATTATTCTAAAGTCGATGTGGTTTCCATTCCAATGATGATGTTTGGTAAAACAAGTGGTCCACATTTATTAAATTATAAATTTGATAGAACAAGATTAGTTCATATCTTGAAAGAACATACAGACATTCAATTATCGGCACCAAGTTCATTCGTGAAAAAAGAAGTAGTTAAAAATCACTTTTTTAATGAAGATATGGCCTATGCTGAAGATAGTGAATGGCTGACTAAAATTATAATGAAACGCCAAGTATACGGAATTGTAAAAGAAGGACAATATAATTATCGACGTAGAGAGGATGCATCCTCCGCAACTCAAACAGGTAAAAACGATAAAAAATGGTATACGGATTATTTGAAGAATTTCTCTCGAGAATTAATTAATCATAGTATTACAACATTAGGATACGTTCCACGATACATTCAGTATATGATTGCCTATGACCTACAGTGGAGAATAAATATAGAAGACAGAACTGATGTTTTAACTGATAAGGAAGTTGAAGAGTTTTTTGACTTGCTAGAAAGAATACTCGCATTTATAGATGACGATATAATCTTTGAACAAAAATCTCTTAACTTGCACAGAAAATACTTTTTAATCAAATTGAAATATCGAAATCAAGAAAATGTATTTAAAAAAATCTTTTTGAATCGTAATGTTAATTTATATTTTAAAGAGAAATTAATTAATTCTATGAGATATGAAGCTTTAACAATGGAGCTATTAAGCATTGAAAAGGGAATTTTAACCCTTGAAGGTAATTTTGGTTCATTATTTGATGCTGCCGAATTAGAAGTGAAAGCATGTGTCAATGACAAAATATATCATGCTGAAAAAATTGATAGAACAGTTCACAATCTATATTGCTTAAATAAACCGGTTAAAGAATACTTAGGCTTTAAAGTTGATATCCCAGTTGATGATCTTGAAAACAATTCTAATATAGAAATGATGATTTCATCAAATGGCAAACTAATAAAAGTAAAAATCAACTTTGGACGATTATTCCCACTGGATAAACATATAGTTGATTTCTACGCCAAGAATGGTATAGGGATTTATTTCGATCATAAACTTAATAATTTAGTAGTTCTAAAAGATAAAAATCAGATTATTAGAGCAAAAGAAAAGCGGGCTCAAAGACGTTTTAAGACTTTTAATAAAGTAGGCGCTGAGAAAGCGTCAAATGTAAGAAAGATTATGGAACATCTCTATAAAATAAAGAAAAATAAAAGAGTATGGCTTTTTATGGATAGAATCACCAAAGCAGATGATAATGCTGAAGCTTTATTTGAATACGCAATGCAGCAGAAAGACGGTATCAAAAAATATTTTATTATCAGTAAAGATAGTCCAGATTATAATAGGTTGAAAAAAATAGGACCCGTTGTTGCATATGGTTCACCTAAACATAAGTTTTTGCATTTACTTGCTGATGAAATCATATCTTCCCATGCAGATGATTATGTAGTAAATCCGTTTGTTAATATGAGGAAATATTATAAAGATTTATTTAAATTTAACTTTGTTTTTCTTCAACATGGAATTACGAAAGATGACATTTCTGGGTGGCTTAATAAGTATAAGAAAAATATTAGACTATTTATAACTGCTGCTCAGCCTGAGTATGAGTCGATAATTAACGGTCATTATAATTATTCGAAGAGAGAAGTAATTCTAACTGGATTTCCTAGGTTTGATAAGCTTGTTAATCATAATCATAAAAAGATATTAATTATGCCAACATGGAGAAATCATTTAGTGGGAAAAATAAACCCTCAAACAGGGAAAAGAGATTATTCACCCCTCTTTAAAAACTCAGTTTATTTTAATGAGCTTAATAATTTATTAAATGATACTAAACTTATTAGGGCAGCTAGTGAAAAAGGATACGAGATAGTATTCTTCCCACATCCAAATATTGTTCAGCAGTTGAGGGATTTCAATAAAAATAGTTCAGTGAGAATAGCGGATATAAATGAAAGTTATCGAGATCATTTTAATAATAGTGCTATTTTAGTTACAGATTACTCCTCTGTTGCATTTGACTTTGCTTACCTTAAAAAGCCTGTTTTTTACTTCCAATACGAAAAAAACCATTTGGAAAAAGGTTATTTTGATTACAATTCTATGGGGTTTGGGGATGTAGTTACTGATAAAGATACATTAGTTGATAAGTTGATAAATTGTATGGAGAACAATTGTCTAATGGATGCCAAATATATAAATAGGGTTAATCAATTTTATAAATACACGGATAAAGAAAACTGTAAACGTGTTTATCAACAAATTGTTAGTTTAGGAACTAATATTAAAGAGGGAATAAAGAAATGAAAAAAGTAGCTGTTTACGGTAGTTGTGTTACACGCGATAACTTTAACTCTCAATTTAATGCTGATTATAAAAATTATTTCGATTGCGTATTGACACAAAACCAAACGTCCATTATTTCAACAATGAGTAAACCTAACTACATTGTTATTGATAACGAGAATATGTCTAATCATGAAAAAAATACTTTAAAGACTGATTTTGAGAATAGCTTTTTAAACGAAATTAAATCTGTTCAGCCAGATATATTAATTTTGGACTTTTTTGCAGATGTGCATTTCGGCTATGTAGAAATTTCTAGTAACCAGTATATTACAAATAACAGATGGACACTTCCTAAAACAAATTATTATAAACTTTCAATTCAAAATAAAAAACAAAGTTTTAATATAGAAGATCATTTTGAAAAATATTTTTCCCTATGGAAACAAAAGTTTAAGCTTTTTTATAACTATGTTAGATTAAATTGTCCTAAAGCAAAAATTATCTTAAATAGTGCAAGAAACGTTCATCACTTTTTTGATAAAGAAGAGCAGAAAAAGTTGCTTATTAATGGGGGAAACATCAAGGTAATAGATGTTGATTATTATAATAAGGTTTGGAATAAGTTTGATGAGTATGTATTAGACAACTTCAGTGATGTAGAGGCGATAGATTTATTTAAAAATAAAATCTATAATTCCTATGAAAACCATCCATGGGGCAAATTTTATGTACATTATACTATGGATTACTACACTGACTTTTTGGACCAGTTAAAAAAACTCAGTCTATAAGAACTCGTCTACGGAGGATTGAACGTGAAAATCGAGATAATGAATATTTCTGCAAATACTAAAAATGATGGATGGATAATTTATGGGCATACGAATAGAATCGAGGAATTTAAAGGCCTGGCTCTTAAATTAAAGACTAATAACATAGCCTTTGAACAGCCTATTCAGCTAAAGCTACCTCATTCTTATATGCATGAGGAAGGTTATTTCTTATGTGAAGTGAAATTTTCTCAAATAATAAAATCGAAAAAACTCTCCTTCTCTAATGCTTGGGAATTGAAAGTTTTAAACCAAGATGCTCAATTAATTTACTGTCTCGATGGTCAACACAGACTAAAAATAAAGCTACCAGATTCTTTGTATTTTGGAGTCTTGTCTTTAGTGAATAATAAATTAGTCATTACAGTACAGCCTGACAATGCAAAATTTAGTATGTATAGTATTGAAAAGGGTAATTCTACTGACGAATTTAAATTAAAATTTGAAATAAATGGAGAGAAACACAAATTATTTGAAACCAGCGATTTATTATTTGTTCTTTCACGCAGACCTCATGGAACTCTTTATCAGTATCATGAAGAACAAATAGAACTTGGAAAACTGTCTCAAGTTGATGACCACTTTGAGGTTGACCTTGATTTATATAATCTTCCGGCTAATATCATTGTTGACGATTCTAACATTTGGGATTTTTATATCAAATTAGACAATAATTCTGAATCCATATTAATTTCTTGTTTAGTTGATAAAGATCTCCCGAGTTCTCTTGATAAATTAAGTGCATTGAGAAATCATCCATTTCATTATGTCAAATTAAATAAAACAGGAAGCAACACTTTATCTCTTCACACATATCGAAAAGATACAAATATTGCTCAACTAACCTCATTTGAAGAAAATGATAATTTTGCGAAACTTTATATTAAGATAAATAATCAGATAAATTCACAATGTAAAGTGGTCTTTAGAAAAAGAGAGAAAAAAGGAAATGGCTTTGAATATTATTTTTCTCAAGAATACAGCCTTTTAAATAACGGTGATCTTTTCATTTGTGAGATAAACAAAAAGAATTTGTTAAACTTGCTAAGAAAAGATCATGCGAGTGTATGGGACGTGTTTATTTTAATTGATAGTAGAGACTATGTTTATATTAGCTGCAATGAAAATATTGAGACTGATTATTTTAATATAGCTGATGGATATAAAGTGAAGTTTTTCAAAAATGGTGGAAATAGATTATCTGTGTATATGCTTTTTGATTCAAACAAAGATGCAGATACGCTTAATATAGCTGTTTTAGGTACTTGTTTCAGTAGAAACGCATTCAATTCCTCAGCATTTTTTAACCCTGATTACAAAAAATTTTATAAATGTTGTTATACACAATTCCATTCATCAGTCATTAGTTTGATGTCTGATCCCGTAGATGCGGATTTTAATCAATTTAATGATGTTAAAGAAAGTGATCGGGCATGGGTTGAAACAGATTTTAAAAAAGATTTTTTTGTAAAGTTGAAAGAATCAAAACCGGATTACATTATTATTGATTTTTATTGCGATGCGAGTAAGCCAGTAATTAGAACTCAAGAAAATAATTTTGTGACTTGTAACTATTTTATAGAAGCTAGTAAATTTTTATCAAATTGGAGTAACACACATATTTTAAATCATCATGAAAACCATAAGTTTTTTGAGCTATGGAAAGCGAATGTTCATAAATTTCTTGATAAATTAAAAACCATTATTCCTGAGGATAAAATTATATTGAATAAGGGAAGGTTTACTGAAACATATTATGGGTTGGATGGTAAAATAAAAACATTTGAGGATATTCCGATGATACGAAGAAATAATTATTTTTGGGATAAATTAGATAATTATTTCCTATCTATTGCCCCTTCAGCTAAAGTAATAGATATGACTGATACAAAGTTTATAGGAGATGAAAGATATCCTTATGGTTTATCTTATTCTCATTATGAGTCAGGTTACTACAAAGAATTTTTCAACAGGTTATTAAAAATCACATACGAAGACCAATTAAAAAAATAATTACATGAATAGTTCTAAAATAAGGTTGTTGTTATTTTATCTTTTTTAGAACTATTCTTTTTATATTGGTTGTTTCTTTGATTTTTAAATTAACAAGTGGGTCTGTCGACTATTACATGAAAAATGAATGAATATCTGTTACAATATTCACCGGTGCTTTCAAATTTCTTTAACCGAAAGATCCAAAAAATCATTTAAGTCTAAGGAAGATAAACAATGAATGCATTAGTAAGAATCGTAAAAGAGCAAGTGACATCGTTTCCTTTAATTTTGCGCTTGGCTTCGTATGAGACAAAGTCTCAGTATCAGATGAATTATCTTGGTGTATTATGGCAGTTTCTAAATCCGCTCATTCAAATGCTGGCGTACTGGTTTGTATTTGGTATGGGGATTCGCAACAGTCAGCCGGTCATAACGGGTGTCGGAGAAGTGCCTTTTATTGTTTGGATGCTGGCTGGTTTGATTCCGTGGTTTTTTATTAGCCCGACGATTCTTGATGGATCAAACAGTGTATTTAAGCGGATCAATATGGTCGCGAAAATGAATTTTCCAATCAGTTCGCTGCCTTCTGTCGTGATTGCTTCAAATTTATTTAGTTATTTTGTAATGATGGGCATTTATGTCATTGTCCTTTTAGCAAGCGGCGTTTACCCTAGCTTGCATTGGATACAATATATTTACTATTTAATCTGCATGATTGTATTTATGTTTTCATTTAGTTTGTTTAACTCTACAATCAGTGTGCTTGTCAGAGATTATCAATTTTTGCTGCAGGCCGTAACCAGATTATTGTTCTTTTTACTTCCGATTTTTTGGAATATCTCGGAGCAGCTCGGGAAAAATCACCCGAACCTGCTGCCTGTGCTTAAGCTGAATCCGATTTTTTATCTGATAGAAGGATTCCGAAACAGCTTCTTAGACGGCAAATGGTTTTTCCAAGACATGAAGTACACGCTGTATTTCTGGCTGTTCACATTCCTTTTATTGTTAGTAGGTTCTATTCTGCATATGAAATTCAGAGACAAGTTTGTTGACTTTCTTTAATACGTAAGGAGATTGTACGATGAAACTAAAAGTTTCGTTTCGAAATGTTTCAAAGCAGTATCATTTGTATAAAAAACAATCGGACAAGATTAAAGGATTGTTTTTTCCGGCTAAGGATAATGGTTTTTTTGCTGTGCGGAATGTCTCCTTTGACGTGTATGAGGGAGAGACAATCGGCTTTGTAGGGATAAACGGGTCAGGGAAATCGACCATGTCTAACCTGCTGGCTAAAATTATTCCGCCGACCAGCGGTGAAATTGAAATGAACGGCCAGCCGTCGCTGATTGCGATTGCTGCCGGTTTAAATAACCAATTGACGGGCCGGGACAATGTCCGGCTCAAGTGTTTAATGATGGGGTTAACCAATAAAGAAATTGATGATATGTACGACAGCATCGTGGAATTTGCCGAGATTGGCGATTTTATTAATCAGCCGGTTAAAAACTATTCCAGCGGTATGAAATCGCGTCTTGGTTTCGCGATTTCCGTGCATATTGACCCTGACATTTTAATTATTGATGAAGCGCTCTCCGTAGGGGACCAAACGTTTTATCAGAAGTGTGTAGACAGAATAAATGAGTTTAAAAAGCAAGGAAAAACGATTTTCTTTGTCAGCCACTCCATTGGACAGATCGAAAAGATGTGTGACCGCGTCGCTTGGATGCACTACGGCGAGCTTCGTATGTTTGATGAAACAAAAACAGTAGTCAAAGAGTACAAAGCGTTTATTGACTGGTTTAATAAGCTGTCGAAAAAAGAAAAAGAGACATATAAAAAAGAGCAAACGGAAGAGCGGAAGAAAGAAGATCCTGAAGCGTTTGCCCGTTTCCGCCAAAAGAAGAAAAAGCCGAAATCACTGGCTAATGCGGTTCAAATTGCTATTTTGTCTATCCTGACGGTTTTTACTGCAGGAACAATGTTCTTTAATGCCCCGCTTCGTACAATTGCTTCCTTTGGCGCTATTCCGCAAAATGAAGTGAAGAATCAGCATGGCGATGCAAAGGGCAAGTCAGAGGAGCACTTAACCGCGGTTAATAAGCAAGGGTTTATAGCAGCTGAGAAAGCGTCTGTTTATAAGGATCAAGATTTGAAACAGAAAGCTGACGTTACACTGCCATTCGGTACCGAAGTGTCAGTAGCTGCAAAAGGCAAGCAAGCAGCGAAAATAAAGTTTGACGGGCAGTCTTATTTTGTGAAAAAGAGCGCTGTGACGACAAACGTGAAGCATGCTGAATTGCGGGCTGCTGCCTTTGCACCTTATGTCCCGCAAAATGCAGCATCTTCCTATGAATACTTTCTGAAATTCCTGGGAGACAACAGCAGCAGCATCCAATCGAAATTAAATGGATATACTGAAGGAGAAACAGCTGACGGCAGAAAAACGCTGAATTTTGATTATGAAAAAATCAGTTATGTAATAGAGAATGATAAAGTGTCTGAACTTATCTTTCACAACATTTCTCCAGTCACTCCGGCGTCACTATCTTTAAGTGACAGCGATGTATTGTATGACAATAGCGAGAATCGTTTTCTTGTGAATGCAGCTGATCAGGTTTTTGCAGTTGATAATGAAGAGCATACGCTGACCTTGATGTCGAAATAAGAAAAGGCTATTGGATGAATGTCCAATAGCCTTTTTGCTTAGATTTCTTCTTTGTTTAATAAACCTTCCATAAATGGAACGAGCTGATCGCGAAGCTCTTTATCCTGCATCGCAAACTCAAGAGTTGTTGTGATAAAGCCCAGTTTTTCACCAACATCATAACGCTTGCCTTCAAAGTCGTAAGCAAACACTCTTTGAATTTCATTTAGCTTTTGAATGGCATCCGTTAGCTGAATTTCTCCGCCGGCGCCAATCTGCTGCTCCTCTAAGTACATGAAGATCTCAGGTGTGAATACGTAACGGCCTAAGATGGCAAGGTTAGAAGGTGCAGTGCCTTTAGGCGGCTTCTCAACGAAGTTTTTCACCTGGTAACGGCGGCCATCACTAGTCAGCGGGTCGATAATGCCGTAGCGGTGTGTTTCTTCGTCAGGTACTTGCTGAACACCGATAATAGAAGAAAGTGTTCTTTCATATTCATCCATTAATTGGCGTAATCCTGGTGTTTCTGCCTGAACAATATCGTCTCCAAGCAGGACCGCAAACGGCTCATCGCCAATAAAGTTGCGCGCACACCATACAGCGTGTCCGAGTCCCTTAGGCTCTTTTTGGCGGATATAGTGAATATCAGCCAGGTTAGAAGCTTTTTTCACTTTTTCAAGGAGTTCAGTCTTTCCTTTTTCTTCTAAGTTTCTTTCAAGCTCAGGAGAGTAATCAAAATGATCCTCAATCGCACGCTTGCTTTTTCCTGTTACGATAATAATATCCTCAATACCGGCTTCAACAGCTTCTTCAATTATGTATTGAATGGTTGGCTTATCAACGATAGGAAGCATTTCTTTCGGCATTGCTTTCGTAGCCGGCAAGAATCTCGTTCCGAGACCTGCGGCAGGGATTATGGCTTTACGTACTTTTTTCAATTTCAAAGCACCTTCCTTAAAAACAGATTTAGGGTTCAGCTTTATGTATGCTGAGTATTTAAAATGTTTGAGTTTCTTTTCTCATCAATACCCTATTTTCATTCTGTTAAACACATTTAATCATATAAGAAAAACCAATATTAAACAAGAGTCAATTCAGTAACTTTGAGATCAAGGAAATACTAAAAAATAACATAAATTGGTAGAGAAACCGATTTACGCTGACCTAAAAAATCCATAGATGTAACTGCTTCTTCATCTCTAGAGCCAGCTCAGCAAAAATGATATAATGTAGTTCTGAAAATGTGACTGTACGAATTTATCCGAAAGGTAATAAATAGATGATGACGATGAAGGTTTCCACCCCAAAATTAGCATATGTTTGTTCAGGACTGCATGC
This sequence comes from uncultured Bacillus sp., assembly GCF_958411575.1. NCBI lineage: Bacteria > Bacillati > Bacillota > Bacilli > Caryophanales > Bacillaceae > Bacillus > uncultured Bacillus sp. The sequence goes on along the minus strand of NZ_CATYRA010000001.1, from coordinate 188,329 downwards.
AGCGAAAAAGTTTAATATCAATACAATCGATTGGAATTATCCGATGGAAATTGTCACTTTTAATCATGAGCCTAATGGGCCTTCTTCTTTTAAAGATGCTGCTGTTATCAATATGTACAGCTACTTTAAAGGATCTGCACCACAGAAAGAAAAAATCGAGCATCCGGTTGAACAAGAAGGTTTAACATATATTCAAGAACCGAACAAGCCCATTTACCGCTATTACCATAATGGGCGTTATATCAAATATCAAAGGTTTACAGCATCAGGAGAACTTGCTGTTATTGATTATTTTAATGAAAACAGGCAAAGGTTTAAAAGAGAAGAATATGATTCATCCGGCTATGTACACAGCTTAATGTACATGAATCTGGAGACTAACAAACCGAAGCAGCATCTTTATTTAAGAGCAGACGGCACCTGTTATATGACCAAATGGTATAAGAATGATGGAACGACTGAAAAAATTGTCATTTTTGACGAAAAAGAGAATATAGTCAATGTTTTGTATTCAGAAAATGAACTTTCCTATTATTTTCTAAGCCGCTTGATAAATAAGACGGAATATTTATTTTTAACATCAGAAGTCGAGATATATACAACACTGAAGTCTCTTTCGGTTAAATATTCATCCATGTATTTAGGTTTTATAGAGACGAATGAGATGTTAGACAATCCTGAAAAGGAAATAGGCCATCTTGATGCGTTCGTGGTCCCTTCATTGAAGAAATATCATGACACGATTGAAAAAACGGGACCCCGCACAAATATTTACTATGTTTCTGAAGAGCCATTTACCCGCAAACGTTTTGTAGACAAACTAATTGATCAGGTGACTTTTAATAATCAATTAAAAGATATGGATGTTGGGCTCTTAACGGCAGAATGGCAATCAAAATCCAAGTTATATTTGTCTGCCAAAGTCGAATTTAAAGGCGACGTTCCAACCCATTCTATAGGCCGTCACAAAATGTATTGGAAATTAAAAAATAAGAAGAGCGGTACTGAAAGTACGTTTAACGCAAAAGTAAGCAGTGAGGAAGAGCTGATGTTTACTGTAAGCGGTACTCTCTGTGTTCATTCTGTATTAGATCAACTGTCCATGATTGAGTTGTATCTCTGTTCAGAGTGGGATAACAGCTTCTTTGCATCGAGCGTACGAGTCACCGATCCAAAGGACATTCCATCATCAAAACATAGTATTTTGGGCTGGCAAATTACTTTGGCAGTAGAAAATAATTATTTGCATGTTCATACAGCCGAGGGACTTCGGAGAAAATTAATGAAGCGGCTGTTTACAAAAAAATAGCAGAGAAAGCTTTACCAGAAGAAGGAGCTTGAAGATGAGAAGGATCTTTTCACTAATATATGAAATAGACATTGAAAAAGGCGGCATTACAAGCTCTATGATGTCAAGATCTTTTACATTTGCGGAGCGTGGCCACAAAATCGATTTGGTCACACTTGATTATAAAGAGAATTATGGTCAGATTGAGAAAGAGCTGAAGAACGCAGGAAGACTGCATGCTAATGTAAATATCCTCAATATTTATGATGACTATAAAAATCAGCATAAGCATATAAAAGTCGGGAATGCACAACAGAGTTATTATGAACAAAAGCGCAATCGCTTTGAAGAACCCTATGCCGCGTATCATAATGAGGAAAAATTAGAAACGGAATACTTCAAGAATGGTTTATATATGAAAAAGAAAAAGTGGGATGAGTCGGATAATCTTTTATATGTAGATCACTTCAATGAAAATATGCAAATGACTAAGCGGGAATACTTTCATGACGCTTATGTAAATAAAACGGTATGGTTCGATACGAGAAGCGGAAAAATCAATCAAATTCACTACACAGCCCCGGACGGCTTTTGTTATTTAACAGAATGGTACCACTTTAATACAGGATCCAGTCAGGGAGTTATGCTGTTTGAACGAGATGAAAAGGAAGCTGTATTTTTCAAAAACAAGCACACGTTTCATACACATTGGCTTGAGAAGATATGTGAAAAAGAAAAGGACCCTATTATCATCTGTGATGGAGTCGGAAGTGCTTCAAAAGTCAATGAAATGCGTGAGGGATTGGCAAAACGATATTACTGTGTTCACTCAAATCATTTAGATTATCCTTATACGTTAGGCAGCAAAGTTCGGAAAAATCATCAATACGCGATGGAACATATTAAAGATTATGACGGGCTGATTGTGTTAACGAATGAACAAAAAGAAGATATCATGAAAGACTTTGAGTCGAACAATAATATTTTTGTTATTCCCCATGCTCCAAGAAGACTTGATAAATTACAAACGTATGAAAAAAAGAAAAACGAATTTGTCATGGTGGCCAGATATCATGAAGAAAAAGGGATCGATAAGGTCATAAAAGCAATGGAAATCGTAAAAAAATCCCGGCCTGATATTGTCCTTAATATTTATGGCAGCGGTCCTGGCCACGTGGAATATCAGCAATTGATTGATGATCTTCAGCTAGATAATGTACATTTAAAAGGGTATATCGCAAATCCTGCTCCATTTTATCAGCAGGCGCTTGCCACATTATTAACATCAAAATTTGAGGGGTTCAGTCTTGCCATTTGTGAATCGTTTTCGTGCGCAACCCCTGTTATCAGTTTTGATGTGAAATACAGCCCAAGAGAGCTCATAAAAGAACACGAAACGGGAATGCTTGTAGAACCTGATGATATTGAAATGCTTGCTGAGAGTATCATTTATTTGTACGACAACCCAGACAAAGCCATTCAATATGGAAAGAATGCAAAGAATTTAATGGATACACAATATAGTGAAGACCGATTGTTTGAAAGATGGGAAGAAGTATTTGAAATGACGAAATAGTGCATTTCTATACCATTTTTGTTCATTATATGAGCTTTTGTGAAGAAATAGAAGCGGATAAGGATAGAGGTGTAATGTTGAAAATTACTGCAGCAGTACCCACATACAACTCAGAACATTTTATCTCCCGCTGCCTGGATAGTCTGGTTCAACAAACCATGCCGAATAATGAGTATGAAATTATTTGTGTAGATGATTGTTCTCAGGATGGCACGGTTTCAATATTGAAAAAATACAGTGAACAGTATTCTAATATAACGGTTATTGAACGAAAGGAAAATTCGGGAGGGCCGGGAGAACCAAGAAACCAAGCCATACGTGCTGCGAACGGTGAATACATCTTTTTTATTGATTCCGATGATTATTTAGGAATTGAAGCATTTGAGAGAATGTATCAATTTGCACAACAGCACGATTCAGATATTGTGCTTGGAAAAATGGTCGGTGTAAACGGCAGAGCGGTCCCGCAAGCTATTTTTAAAGAAACAAAACCTGAGGCGGATCTAGTTAAATCTCCGCTAGTCTACTCAATTGGCCCGACAAAACTTTTTAAAGTTTCACTGCTAAGAAAGCATGACATATATTTCCCATCTAATATACAGGCCACAGAGGATCAGGTATTTGTCATGAAAGCTTATTTAGAAGCGGACAAAATTTCTGTCTTGGCCGACTATGATTATTACTACGCTGTACAGCATGACGGCGAGCATATGACATTTGCTTATGTTGCGCCTCAAAGCTACTACGGTGCAATGAAGGTCATCATAGATATGATTTGTGAGAGCCGTCTTTCTCATACCGGCAAAATGAATTTTATGGCGAAGTTTTTAAATCGCCATTTTGACTTTTCCAGAACAACGGACTTTACTGTAACAATCGAGGATGAACAGGAGCAGCAAACATGGATGACAGAGCTGCATCATTTTGTTGAACAAAACATTCCTCAGGAAATTGACAAGCTTGTTCATTCCCATACGCGGTTAAAATTATATTTTGTACGTCAGAATGACTTAAAGGGCTTGAAGCAGTTTGAAGAAGATAAAGAAAATATGACTCAATTTACGTCTGTTAAAAATGGTCATATCATAGCAAACTATCCCAGCCTTATGCCGTATCAGTTAACAGAGAATGAACGGATTATTGATGATAGAAATAAAATCAGTCATTATGTGAGAAAATTTCAAATGAAAAACGATACTTTTTTATTAAAAGGGTCGGTTACCCACACGGCTTTACAACCAGAGCAACAAGCTATGCAAACTTTATTAGGCATTTGGGTGCATCGTGATAGAAAAACTGAAAAAATCATTTCTCCGGTGTATTCTAAGGACGGAGAATTTGAATTTCTCACGAAGTTTACTGATTTGGCTGTTCATGAAGAAGATATTGGTGTTTGGGACTTCTTTATTGAATCGGGGATAGACGGGTATAAAAAACGCGCCCGAATTGGCAGCAGCAGAGAACCGTATCCTTATTCAAAAAATGCTAAATATATTGGGAACAATGGGAAATACGCTTTTAGCGCAAGGCCATACTTTACAAAAACGTACGATAATCTGTCTGTGGATATAAGAAAGCAAGAAGTTTTGAAAGTGGAATTCAAAAAGAATGATTCTGATTTAACGTTCGTATTTCCTGGAAGCCAATTGTTCTTTCCGAAGCAATCCTTATTATTGCTGGAATGCAATAATCAAGAATTTTTAATCCCAATAAAAAATCAAATCAGTTCTGTTGATGAGACAGTGATACAGGTTGACCGGAATCTAGTTGAACAAAAGTTTGCCCCAGCTTACTTAAAAAACACGAATATTGTTTTATCAATAAATTCATACAAAACGCCATTGGTTCCAAAAAAGGATGTCAGCGTGTACTTTTGCAGTAAAAATATTGAAAAAAAGCTATGGTGCTTTAAAATAAAGAAGAAAGTAGATCTATTTATACAATCAGACCAATCCAAATTCTATCTAACAGCCCGTTAAACAAAGAAACCAGGTGACAAATATGAAAAAACTAAAGGTCATGACCGTCTTCGGGACCAGGCCCGAAGCGATCAAGATGGCACCGCTTGTGCTTGAATTGAGAAAATATCCTGAAATAGATTCCTATGTCACGGTCACTGCCCAGCACAGACAAATGCTTGATCAGGTTTTAGAGGCGTTTCAAATCACGCCTGATTTCGATTTGAACATTATGAAGGAGCGGCAGACGCTGGCAGAGATTACGTCCAACGCCCTTGTGAAATTGGATGAGCTGTTTAAAGACATCAAGCCTGATATTGTACTTGTCCATGGTGATACGACGACGACGTTTGCCGGAAGCCTAGCCGCCTTTTATCATCAAATTGCTGTCGGCCATGTGGAGGCCGGGCTCCGTACGGGGAATAAGTATTCTCCTTTTCCGGAAGAGCTCAACCGCCAGATGACCGGAGCGATTGCTGATTTGCATTTTGCGCCGACAGGCCAGGCGAAAGACAATTTATTAAAAGAAAATAAAAAGGGCGACTCTATTTTTGTGACAGGCAATACAGCGATTGATGCACTCCGCACAACGGTGAGGGACGGCTATTCACATCCTGTCCTCGGTCAGGTAGGCAAGGATAAAATGATTCTGCTGACCGCGCATCGCCGGGAAAATCTGGGCGAGCCAATGGAAAACATGTTCAAGGCTATCCGAAGAATTGTTGAGGAATTTAACGATGTACAGGTCGTTTACCCTGTGCACCTAAATCCTGTTGTCCGGGAAGCGGCTCAGAAGCATTTTGGCGATTCTGACAGAGTGCATTTGATTGAACCTTTAGAAGTCATTGATTTCCATAACTTTGCGGCAAAATCGCATTTTATTTTGACAGATTCGGGCGGCGTGCAGGAGGAAGCGCCTTCTCTCGGGAAACCGGTGCTTGTGCTGCGCGATACGACGGAACGGCCTGAAGGAGTGGAAGCAGGAACGTTAAAACTTGCGGGGACGGATGAGGAAAACATTTATCTGCTGGCAAAACAGCTGTTAACTGATGACGATGAGTACAAGAAAATGTCCTACGCTTCTAATCCGTATGGAGATGGAGAGGCTTCCCGACGGATTGTGGAAGAATTGCTGTTTCACTACGGGTTTCGGAAAGAACATCCAGATTCATTTACAGGAAAATAAAAAAAGAAGCTTTGCACCCTGTGCGAAGCTTCTTTTTGTTTTAATTTTCGAGGCTTTCCTTCATCTCTTTTGTGATATCGGAAAGGGCGTTTTCATCAGCTTGATAATAGTAAATTCCGTTGATTTTCGTGCCAGTACCTTTCAATTCGTGCTGTTTAATATTTTTACGCGCGCCTTTGTAGTCGGATTGGATATCCCACATGTCATCGAAGGTCAAATTCGTTTTCACATTATCTTCAACAACTTTAAACATATCTCCAAATTTCGTGATGGAAGAAATATTTGCGCCTTTATTAATGATTCCTTCGATCACTTGGCGCTGGCGGTCCTGGCGTCCGAAGTCGCCTCTTGGATCTTCTTTTCTCATACGGGTATAGGCGAGCGCCTCTTTTCCGTTCAGCGTGATTTCTCCTTTGCCGAACGAATAACCGTCATAGCTGAACGCGAATGTGCTGTTTACTGTGACGCCGCCAAGTGTATCAACAACGTCTCTAAAACTTTCCATGTTCACTTTTACAAAATAATCAACCGGAACATCGAGGAAGTTCTCGACCGTGTCAACCGTCATCTGCGTACCGCCGAATGCGTATGAATGGTTGATTTTATCCATTGTGCCTTTCCCGATAATTTTTGTATATGTGTCACGCGGAATGCTGACCATGTCAGTTGTATTCGTTTTTGGGTTAACGGTCATATAAATAAGCGTGTCGGCACGGCCTTTATCGCCGTCGCGTTCATCCACACCCATAATTAGGACGGAAAACGGGTCTTTTTTATTGATGTTGACCTCAGTATCTCTTTTTTTAGATTTATCAATACGCTCATGAATACTTGCCACGGTTGAAGCTGCTTTATGCCATAAGTAGTATGCATAGCCGCCTGTCCCGAGCACAAAAACGGCCACAATGGCTAAAATGACAAGTAACGCTTTTCTTTTTTTCTTTCTTTTTTCAGCTCTCATAATAAAGTCCTCGCTTTTTTGTAATCTAGTACGATTATAAGTTTCTTAATATTTGAAAACAACTAAAATTTGTCTGATTCTTTACAATAGACGGCCGCTTGTAACAAATGTTTCGGTATTTTAAGAAAATCCGCAAAAATTTTTCGTTGTTTTGAAAGAAATCTTAAAATAAGCTTAAAATTGTCGATAAAAAGTGGAGAGGTGATATAGGAATGAAAAAATTTGCTATCTTAACGTTCTCAATGCTGCTTCTTTTGTCTGCATGCGGCACAGCTGAGAACTCATCAGGTTCAGAAACAAATTCAGGTAGCCAGGATGCGGCTGCTGAAGAGACTGTAACGAAGGAAGGCACATTTGCCGGTTTGGCGGACAGCCATACGATTGCAGTCACTATTGATGGTAAAGAGACTTCGATTCAGGTTGGTTCAGACCTTCAGGACAAAATGAACAACATTTCAGAAGGACAAAAAGTTGTGGTCAAATATACAAAAGATTCAAATGGCGTCTTAATGCTAAAGGATCTTGAGACAAAGTAATAAAAACGTCTTAGGGGGTTCCATGTTTTGAAAAAAATGAAGCTCTTGCTTCTATCATCAGTCACTGCGGCAGCTTTAGCATGCCCATCGTTTATGCAGTCTGCGAATGCCGCTGATAAAACCATTTCTGTTAAGCTGAGTAATTATGTAGGCAGCAAATCAAGCTTGGATGTCGATATCACAGGCGGTTATGAAATTCCCGGCTCAAGAATTGCGGATACAGAGCGATATGGGGGAGCAACCCGTTTTGATGTTGCCAATAATGTCGCTTCGGCCGGATGGACAAATCCAACGACTGTGGTCATTGTGAATCGAGACGCTTTTGCAGATGCGCTCTCAGCAACACCGCTTGCCAAAAAGTACGATGCACCGATTCTATTAACAGACGCAGATTCGCTAACACCAAAAACAGAAAGCGAAATTGCAAAACTAAATCCTGACAATATTCTCATCATTGGCGGGACAATCAGTGTTTCTAAAAATGTAGAAAATACATTAAAAAAATACGGTTCTATCGACCGGATTGGGGGAGCAACCCGTTACGAGGTTTCAAAAAACATAGCCGATCGAATGGGGAATTACAGCCAGGCAGTAGTAGCCACGGGCATGGTCTTTACAGATGCCCTGTCAATCGCGCCATATGCTGCAATGAACGGTTATCCGATTTTACTTGCGGGAGACAATAACATCCGCAGCGATTACAAAATTCCGAGCAACGTAACAATAGTCGGCGGTCCGTTGAGTGTCAGCACTGGCGTGGAAGCTACATTAAAAAAACAGGCGACTGTGAAACGGATTGGCGGGGTTTCCCGTTACGAGGTATCTGCCAATATCGTAAAAGAATTAAATATGAAAGCAACAAAGGTATTCATGTCAAACGGTCAAACCTTTGCGGACGCATTGACGGGGTCTGTGCTTGCCGCGAAGCAGGGCAGTCCTTTACTGCTGGTTGAACCCGGCAGCCTGCCGTCACCAGTCGCTGATGTAGTGGCAGCAAAAGGAACTCAGTCATTTGCGCTGCTTGGAGGAAGCATCTCCATCAGCGATACGCTAAAGAACAAACTGGCAGATACTTTTGCAGGAACTGGCTTTACAGTCAAGTTATCCGGCGGAAATCTGGTGCTTTATAAAAACAGTACTGCCATCAAGACGCTTGGAACTTCTTTCACAGCAAATCCTAAAAAATATGCAACGACAAATTCTATCAGTCTGAATGGAACGCCATACCTCGGAAACATGAAATTTACGATTGAGTCAGGCAAATACGTTCGTCCGATCAATGTGGATATCCCTTTTGAAGATTATTTAAAGGGTGTTGTACCTCATGAGATGCCGGCGAGCTGGCAGAAAGAAGCACTTAAAGCTCAAGCTGTCGCTGCCAGAACTTATTCCATCAGCTCGGCCGGAAAAGAAGTACAAGACACCACAGCTTTTCAGGTATATGGCGGATATGACTGGAATTCGAAAACTTCAGAAGTAGTTGAAGCTACAAAAGGAAAAGTTTTGAAATACAATGGCAATTTGATTTCAGCTACGTATTCCTCAAGCAACGGTGGCTACACAGAAGCGAGCGGCGAGGTGTGGAGCAGCCAGCTTCCATATTTAATCGCCAAAAAAGATACGTATGACCCGCAAATCAGCTGGTCTCTGTCATTAAATAAAACCCAGCTCGATAAAAGCAACTTGAATCTGAAAAGCCCGGGATCTTGGTGGAGCTCAAAAAATGAAACAAACTCAGCCTACTTGAGCGGTTTGAAAAGCTGGTTTATTAAAAATAAATACAGCAATGCGGAGTCTATCAAAATCACAAAAATATCCAGTGTGAAATTCAGCACGGAGAAAACTGCCGGTCAGCGGCCGGAAACAGCAAGTGTAACATTCTCATATTTCGTGAAAGAAAAATCAAATGGCTACATTCTTTCTAATGGAAGCCTGAGTGAAAAAACAGCAACAATTTCTGTACCGACAACACAGCTGAGAACAATGCTTGGAGCTTCGAATATGAAGAGTACATATGCGTCTGTCTCAAGCAATACAAACGCCTTTATCATTAGCGGTAAAGGATACGGACACGGCATAGGCATGAGCCAGTATGGAGCCAATGCCAGAGCTGCTGCCGGACAATCCTATACAACGATCTTAAGTTTTTACTATCCAGGAACGACTCTATCAAGCTATTAAAAGATTGATAGAAGTCCAGGGAGGCGTATGCCTCCTTCGTTCATTATATGATGTACGAATCATTATCAATCTTTGGAGGGACTATCTTTGCGGATCTTTCTTAAAAGCATACCGATGCTGATATTAGGAGTCGTGTTATTTGTACCAAATGTGTTTGCAGCCAACTCTGTTACAAGGCTGGATGGAGCAAGCAGATATGAGGTTGCTGTAAATGTTTCAAAACAAGGCTGGAGCAGTGCGAGCACGGTTGTTGTGGCAAACGGAACAGCATATGCCGATGTATTAACTGCTGCTCCCCTGGCTTATAAATACAATGCTCCGATTCTATTAACGGAATCATCTAAACTAACTACGCCGACGAAAAACAGAATCAGCCAGCTTAAACCGAGCAAAGTCATCGTCATAGGCGGAACAATCAGTGTTTCTAACAACGTTGTTAGTGAAATTAAAAATTTGGGTGTTTCCACAGTGGAACGGATCGGCGGAAGAAGCCGTTACGAAGTTGCACAAAATATCTCTAAAAAATTATCTTCAAATTCAAAAGCAGTAATCGCAAATGGAACGGCATATGCTGACAGTCTCGCAATCGGTTCTTATGCTGCGCGTAATGGCATTCCAATTCTTCTGACTACTGCAAGCTCCATTCCTGAACCAACGAAAAATGCGATGGGCAGCAAAGGAACAACATCGACTATTGTGGTCGGGGGAGAAATCAGTGTCTCAAAAAGTGTATACAGCCAGCTTCCTTCACCAACTAGAATCGGCGGAAACAGCCGTTTTGAAGTGGCTGCAAACATAGCGAAAAAATATTATTCTTCATCAAAAGCCGCATTTGTCAGTAATGGCTATACATATGCGGATGCTTTAGCCGGTTCCGTTCTGGCGGCTAAACAAAATCGTCCAATGTTATTTACGGATGCCGGCTCACTGCCGACTGCCACAAGAGCAGTCATTGGTTCAAACAGCAAGAATACGTTCACTGTACTCGGGGGTACTATTTCCGTTACAACTAATGTTGTCAACCAGTTAAAAAATGTAATTGTAGGCAAAAAGGTATTTGTGGATGCCGGACACGGGGGGTATGACAGCGGTGCGGTCGGTAACGGATTAAAGGAGAAAGACGTTAACCTTGCCGTTGCAAAGCTTGTAAACAGCAAACTCTCTGCAGGCGGAGCGATTCCGGTTATGGCCAGATCTACAGATGTTTTCTTAGAGCTTTCTGAACGGGTTGCCAAAGCTAAAAGCAATAATGCAAACCTGTTTGTGAGTATTCATGCTAATTCAGCGAGCCCTGCTGCAACGGGTACTGAAACATACTATTATACAAAGTATGAGGCAGATAACAGCAAACGGCTTGCGACAGAAATACAAAACAGACTCTATAAAGCACTCAATACTCAAAACCGAGGCGTCAAAATCGGGAATTTCCATGTTATCAGAGAATCAACAATGCCAAGCAGTTTAGTGGAGCTGGCATTCATATCAAATGTGAACGACGCAAGTAAATTAAAGAGTGCTTTGTACCAAGAAAAAGCAGCTCAAGCAATATATGAAGGAATCATCGGTTATTATTAGGAAGAAATTTGTATACATTGATAGCGGCTTGCCGGCAGAACCCATCAGGAATTGCCGGCAAGCTTTTTTATACGATAAAATGAGAAAAATTTTAAAGGTATACATGCTATGTAAAAGTTTAGCAAAATTTAAGGTTAGGCCTATTCTTATTGACAAATGTATTTGATATAATTATCAGGCAAAAATATAACCGATCCATTAGGGTAGTGAGGTAATCGATGAAAATAAGCATTGTTATCCCTGTATATAATTCAGAAGATCTTATTTCCGAATGTCTTGACAGCTTAGTTAATCAGACGATGCCAAAAGAGGATTATGAGATTATATGTGTTGATGATAAATCTACGGATTCATCTTTAGACATTTTGAATCAATATAAAAAGAAATATGAAAATGTTGTTGTTATTGAAAGAACGGTAAACTCAGGCGGTCCAGGTGCTCCGCGGAATGATGCAATAAAAATTGCCAAGGGTGAATACATTCTATTTGTTGATTCCGATGACTATATAGGCAGTGAAGCATTGTTAAGATGGTACAATTTCTCAAAAGAGAATCAATCAGATATTACATTAGGAAAGTTAAAAGGGATAAACGGCAGAGGTGTTCCCAAATCAATGTTTAAGGAAACGAACCCGGATGTTGATTTGGTTGATTCCAAGATTGTTTTTACATTGGGACCCCAAAAACTGTTTAAAGCCTCACTTTTAAAAGAAAATAAAATTACCTTCCCTACTCACATAAAAGCAGCGGAAGATCAAGTCTTCACAATGAATGCTTATTTGAAAGCAAAGAAGATTTCTGTTTCAGCTGACTATGATTATTACTATCTGGTCAAAAGAGACGGTGAACATATGAGTGTTGCATATGTTCCTCCAGAGAACTTTTATGGAGCAATGGAAGATATTATCTCTGCTATCAAGGCAAGTGACCTGGAAGAAGCCAGAAAAATTAAGCTGATGGCAGTATTTTTAAACAGGCATTTTGATTTTTCTCGGACAAAAAATGTCACGATTAAAATGAAAACCGATGAAGAAAGAGCTGAATGGTTTAGATATTTGTCATCATTTATTCATGCAGTGCCTGAAGAGGCTGATCAATTTGTACTTCCGCATATTAAATTGCGGCTGCTGTTTATTCGGAATAATGATTTGCGAGGATTAACCCAGTATGAGCGGGAGGAACAAGACATTAAAAAGTTCTGTACTGTTAATAACGGGGAGTTAATTGCACGTTATCCGAGCTTAGAACGGTATTCAATTTCTGAAGAGCTATTAAAAGTAAATTATAAAAATAAGCTTGAACATTATCTGCAGAATATTGAATTTAGCGATCATAGCCTCAGCATTCAAGGAACCATTACACACAAATTGTTGGATGATGAAACGAATAAAAATCAATCTCTGACAGGAGTATTTGTACATCGTGATACAAAGGCGGAAAAATACATTGCGCCGGCTTCATATGATAATTCAACTTTTACATTTGAGTGCAAGTTTGATGAACTGGCTTCTGCTGAAGAAGATTTAGGTGTTTGGGATTTCTTTATTGAATCGTCAATAGACGGCTACAAATTAAGGGCAAGAATAGGAAACAAGCGTGCCGCGTACAAGTATTCCACAAAAACGATGTATTTAGGGCATAACGCTTTGTTTGTCTACAGCGCCAGACCATACTTTACAATGAACTATGATAACCTTTCGATTGATATAAAGAAACATGCATATACAGAAGCTGAACTTTCTTATGAAACAGAATCAAAGGATTTATCATTTATTTTTAAAGATAAGCAAATCTATTTGCCAAATCATTCAAAAATCATTGTGAATACCGGACAGTCTGAAATTTCATTACCAGTAAAACGTATTGATTTAGAGCCTAATTGCACAAAATTGACGGTAAACGTGCAGAGTTTGCTTGAACAGCTAGCTCATGTAAAGAAAGAGCGATTAATTGAATTTGCGATAAATACTTCTCAAAATAAAATCAGTGCAAAAGTGGACAACCAAGCAATTATCCTAGACACAAAAAGCGTGGAACGAAAATCCATGTTATTCTTCAATAAAATGGTTGAAGTTCAATACAAGCTGTTAACCTCTAAATCAAAATTTTATTTTCAATATTAAATGCTTCGCAGCGAAAAGAGACAAATCTGCAAAATGGTTTGTCTCTTTTTTTTTACAATATGCTTAATTTTTAAAAAAAGTGTCTAAAACAATAAAAAGTTTACGATAAAATGTCAGAAAAAATAACAAATTCACACTTCTTAACATACCATTTACATCCAATTAACATCCGTCTGCTAAACTGACTGGCATAGGTCATCATAACATCCCAAACAAATCGTGAGGTGTGTGTCAGTGAGTGCAGAGAAAAGCATGAATGTGAGTCGTGAATTCTCAGTTCAGCAAATACATTCTTTTACATTATCTGGAAAGACGGCTCGTTATTTGGCAGTAAAACGCGTAATGGATATTTGGTTTGCGCTCATTGGATTGGCGATTGCGCTGCCAATGATTGCGGTATTTTCAATATTGATTTGTTTGGAGACGCCGGGGCCTGCCATATATACGCAGGAACGCGTAGGGAAAGGCGGGAAACCATTTAAGCTTTATAAGCTTCGTTCCATGAAAATAGATGCCGAGAAGTCTGGGGCTGTTTGGGCGCAGAAGCAAGATCCGCGGGTGACAAGGATCGGAGCTTTTATCAGAAGAACGAGAATTGACGAGCTTCCTCAGCTATTTAATGTGCTGAAGGGCGATATGAGTATGATTGGCCCTCGTCCGGAACGTCCTGTGTTTACGGAAAAATTCCAGAATGAGATTCCAGGATTTACACAGCGTCTGGCAGTTAAACCGGGATTGAGCGGCTGGGCTCAGGTGAACGGCGGTTACGATATGACGCCGAAGGAAAAGCTGATATTTGATTTATATTACATTCGCAATCTGACTTTCACTTTGGAATTAAAAATTATGTTAAAAACTTGTAAAGTAGTCTGGACAGGTGATGGTGCAAGATAAAACTGATTGCCTGCATTCACCATCAATCTGAGCTTAAAAAGAAGTAGGGAATATGATGCCAAGTATTACTAAACAAATCTTGAGCGGCGCAAAGTGGACAAGTATTTCAACCATGTGTATTACAATCATACAAATCGTTCAGTTTGCCCTGCTAGGAAATATGATGACCTTAACGGAATTTGGACTCGTCGGCATGATCACAACGGTTACAGTTTTTGCCCAGATTGTGCTTGATATGGGTTTTGGCGCAGCATTAATTCAGAGAGATGATGCGACGGAGCGCCAGCTGTCGACATTGTATTGGCTTAATATTATGACCGGCGCTTTGCTGTTTGTTCTTTTATATGTGAGCAGTCCCGTCATTGCGGGATTTTATCAAAGGGAAGAGCTGGTGTTTCTGATTCGGATTTTAGCGATTATGTTTTTGATCGCGCCAATCGGACAGCAGTATCAGTATATACTGCAAAAGAAGCTGCATTTTAATACGTTAAGCAAAATTGAGATTTTTTCCAATGTATTGTCATTCGGATATTTAGCTGTAGCGGTTTTTATGATGGATGCGATTTTGGCGTACGTCATTTCTCAAGTGTTGCTGCAGTCCAGTAAAGGGATTTTATATTGGGCCGTATACAGGAAAAAATGGCACCCCGCTTTTGTTTTTGACTTGAGGGGAATGAAGGAGTTCTTTTCCTTTGGGGCCTTTCAGCTTTCATCCCGCCTTGTGAACAGGCTGGGAGCGAATATTGATATGATCTTGATCGGCCGTTTTATTGGTGCTGAAGCATTGGGGATTTATAACCTTGCTTACCAGATTGTCACCATTCCGGTTTTGAAGATCAATCCGATTGTGACACGCGTGGCATTCCCTGTTTTCGCAAAAAACAAATATGAAAACAGCGTGATCAGAGAAGGCTTTCTGAATATGACAAAAATGCTGGCGCTTGTTTCGTTTCCGCTGTTAATCGGGCTCGTGTCTGTGTCAGACGCCTTTATCGCAGCAGTCTTCGGAGAAAAATGGCTTGCTGCTGTTCCGATCTTAAATGTTCTGGCCATTGTCGGGATACTCAGAGTGCTCATGAATCCAAATGGATCTGTGTTGCTAGCTAAAGGAAGAGCAGACTTAGCATTTTATTGGGACTCCGGTGTACTGCTGCTGTACGGATTGTCATTATTTGCAGCCGTTCAAACGGGAAGTCTGCTGACAGTCGCATGGGTATACGCCATCATCAGTGTTTTCAATTTCCTGATCGGGCGCTGGCTTCTGGCATATGTCATCAAGCTTAACCTTTCGGCTTATTTCCAGTCGATTATCAAGCCGTTTCTGCTCACAGCCGTGATGGCCATCATCGCGTTTGGTGTAAGCCTAGGTACGGAACACTTCAGTCTGCAGACAGAAATACGGCTGGCCATTTCAGTGGCGGCCGGGGCGCTGTGCTATCTCTTTCTTTTAGTAAAAGCGTACCCTCAAACGAAAAGCAAACTACTAAGAAAAGGACGTTTGTCATGAAGATTTTGTGGATCACAAGCGTATATCCGAGCAGCCTGAAACCTGGTGAGGGTGTGTTTCATGAGACACAGGTGCAAGAGCTGCAAAAGCTCGGGCTTGATATCACCGTCATATGCCCAAGGCCTTTTCACTCTGCGCCTGTCCGCATGCTGAAAAAGGCATATCGAAAAAAGGATGCCAGACCGGAGTATGAGATTAGGAAGGGGATACCGGTTTACCGGCCTTTCTATCGAGCAGTTCCCGGCCAGCTGAAGTGGGCGCAGCCTCACCGGAGAATCGCATCATCTGTTTTAAAAACGATGAAACAGCATGACTTACATCCGGATCTGATCCATGCGCATTTTGCCATGCCATCGGGCGGGGCTGCGGCAGTCGTGTCGGAGTCAGAGCGAATTCCTTATGTCCTGACTTTGCATGGCAGTGATGTAAATGTCTATCCGCATTACAGCAAAGGGGCGTTTAAAGCCTTCAATCGTGCGGTAGGTTCCGCGTCATCTGTTTTAGCAGTTAGTCACAAGCTTCAGGAAGAAACCAAAAAGCTATCTGGCTTTGACAGCTTGGTTTTGCCGATTGGCATACAGCTCAGCCGCTTCCAGGAGAATAAGCAGACAAAAGAAGAAGTCAGAAAAAAACTCGGGCTCCCGCTAGGTCAGCGTCTGGCCGTCTATGTGGGCCGGCTCGTCAGGGAGAAAGGCATTTTTGAACTGTCTGAAGCCATCGAATCGTTAAAGGAACCTCCTAAGGCAGTCTTTGTCGGGGATGGTCCTGCAAAATCAATGCTGACCCAGAAAGGACATATCGTCACAGGCCAAGTACCGAATCATAAGGTAAGAGACTATTTGCTTGCGGCAGACATGTTCGTGCTTCCTTCTTACAGTGAGGGGATGCCGACTGTCGTGATTGAGGCGTTGGCGCTAAGGGTTCCTGTCATCTGTACAGATGTTGGCGGTGTGGCATCGTTATTCGGAAAGCATCGGCATCTGCTGATTAAACCGAAATCTGCTCAAGCCTTGGCGGAGGCGATCGCTCTGTACGAACATGAGCAAATTTGGAAACCGGAAGTAGCAGATGATTTGTATGAAATCGTGCAGGCTCAATTTGACGCCGGAAAAAATGCCAAGGCCTTGCATCATCAGTATCAGACGGTCATGAAAACGTCCGTTTAATCGTAAGAAACTGCGACCAATATAAATAGGAAGGCCATTTTACAGGAGAGGGATGAGCACTGTGAAAAAAATAGCTGTCATTGGAACAGGTTATGTAGGACTCGTATCAGGCACTTGCTTTGCGGAGATCGGCAATAAAGTTGTTTGCTGTGATATCGATGAATCAAAAATCAGAAGTCTAAAAAATGGGGTAATCCCGATCTATGAGCCAGGGCTTGCAGACTTAGTTGAAAAAAATGTGCTGGATCAGCGTCTGTCCTTTACTAACGATATCCCGACCGCCATTCGGGCGTCAGACATTATTTATATTGCAGTCGGAACGCCGATGTCCAAAACAGGTGAAGCTGATTTAACGTACGTAAAATCGGCAGCGAAAACAATAGGTGAGCACCTCAACGGCTATAAAGTGATCGTAAATAAAAGCACAGTTCCGGTCGGAACAGGAAAACTGGTTCAATCTATCGTTCAAAAAGCTTCAAAGGGAAGATGGTCATTTGATGTTGTATCTAACCCTGAATTCCTTCGAGAGGGCTCAGCGATTCATGACACGATGAATATGGAGCGTGCCGTGATTGGCTCAACAAGTCATAAAGCAGCTGCCATCATTGAGGATCTGCACCAGCCTTTCCATGCTCCTGTCATTAAAACAAACTTAGAAAGTGCAGAAATGATTAAATACGCCGCGAATGCGTTTCTGGCGACAAAGATTTCCTTTATCAACGATATTGCAAACATTTGTGAGCGAGTCGGCGCAGATGTTTCAAAAGTTGCTGATGGCGTGGGGCTTGACAGCCGTATCGGCAGAAAGTTTCTAAAAGCGGGTATTGGGTTTGGCGGCTCCTGTTTTCCTAAGGATACAACCGCACTGCTTCAAATCGCAAAATCGGCCGGTTATCCATTTAAGCTCATCGAAGCTGTCATTGAAACGAACGAAAAACAGCGCGTTCATATTGTAGATAAACTCTTAACTGTTATGGGAAGCATCAAAGGAAGAACCATTTCCGTCCTCGGATTGGCTTTCAAGCCGAATACAAACGATGTGAGATCCGCTCCCGCTCTTGATATTATCCCGATGCTGCAACAGCTGGGGGCACATGTAAAAGCATACGATCCGATCGCTATTCCTGAAGCTTCAGCGATCCTTGGCGAACAGGTCGAGTATTACACAGATGTGTATGGTGCGATTGAGGACACGGATGCATGCCTGATCTTAACGGATTGGCCGGAAGTCAAAGAAATGGAGCTTGTAAAGGTGAAAACCCTCTTAAGACAGCCAATCATCATCGACGGCAGAAATTTATTTTCACTTGAAGAGATGCAGGCAGCCGGATACATTTACCACTCTATCGGCCGTCCTGCTGTTCGGGGAACGGAACCTTCTGACAAGTATTTTCCGGGCTTGCCGCTCGAGGAATTGGCTAAAGACTTGGGGAGCGTCAATTTATAAAAAGAAAAAGTGTTACTTGGTTGAAGCTGCCGGCTGCTAGGCTCGGCACCGGCTCCTGAAACATCAGGAAAGGGGTTAAACATGTGAGTATCAAACGTTCAGCGGTCCATACGCTTGCGTTACTGGCCGCTGTCATATTTGGAGTCGTTCTATTGCTGGGAGCCATCCATAAAGATATAGGTTTCATACAGATGGCTGCCCTGCTTGCGGTGTTGGCGATCGGTCTGTTTGCGCTGACGCTTGCAACCGCATTTACAACAAAAGAACGGCTCTTTATGGCTGTAATCTATATTTTGATCGCCTGCACTTTCTTAAATAATGCATTTTTCGCGATACATCTTGGGTTTTTCAGTTTGTTTCTTTACAGGCTTCTGCTCATTGCAGCGGGGTGCCTCCATGTGATCGGGATGGTTCGGAATCGAACACATATTGAAAGATGGAACGGACTGCAAGTGAAAGGGATATTGCTCTTTTTCGCCTTTTGGTTTATATACGGCCTTGTTTCTCTGCTATGGGCTAAGTCGGTGACAGCCGGCATCAAATATTTGGCCTTATTGGCAATGGGAATTTTCTTCATATACCTCATTGTGATGTATGTGCAAAAAATGGAGCGGCTGATGATTGTTTATACCATTTGGCTGGTGATGACATTATTCCTGATGATCATTGGTTTTTACAATCATATCACCCATCATCATCTCCCGAGTTCCACGCTGTACAGCGGACCGGAATATAAGCAGCATTATCCGACTTCGGTATTTTTTAATCAAAATGACTTTGCGACCTTTTTATCAATCAGTTTCTTTTTTTACATCGCTTTAATGAAAAACATAAAGAATGGATACATCAAGGCGATTGGCCTTGTGCTTTCGCTCTGTGCGTTGTATTTAATTTTTGCTACTGGTTCAAGAGCCAGCCTTCTGGGGATTTTTGCAGGCGTTGCTGTCTATATCTTCATTGTATTGCCGCCTGTTCTAAAGAAAATGGCCATATGGCTGTCAGCGGCGGGAATTGTCATTTTTGCAGTTCTATTCGCCAGCCGAATTTATTCAAAGTTTTGGGAGCTGTTTCTGGCACCGCAGACGCTGCATTCATTTCACGACAGGCTTCCATCAAATGTGGGCCGGGCCAATCTGCTGAAAAACGCATGGCACTTTTTCCTTGATTCATACGGATTCGGAGTCGGAGCAGGGAATGTATCCTATTATCTTGAGCACAATGCTTTATATGATACTGACAATGTGGCAGAGGTGCACAACTGGCTCGTTGAAATCCTAACTAATTTTGGCTTGTTCATCATGTTGGGATATCTGGCCGTTTATGCCTACCTCATATGGGTGCTTTACAAATTTTATGAAAGAAAATTAGAAAATCAGTCAAAACTGATCACAGAAGGGCTTATTACTGC
Organism: uncultured Bacillus sp.; assembly: GCF_958411575.1. Lineage (NCBI taxonomy): Bacteria > Bacillati > Bacillota > Bacilli > Caryophanales > Bacillaceae > Bacillus > uncultured Bacillus sp. The sequence continues at coordinate 168,523 of NZ_CATYRA010000001.1, read as the reverse complement.
TCTGGTCAGTTTTCTGGTATCTAGTATCAGCCCAAGCTCTGTTTCAAATTTATTTTTCCATTGGGTGTTTCTGGCACTCGTCATCGCCGCCGTTAATGTGTTAAGGCGATCCAGACAGATGCCTGAACCGATGTACAGATAAACAGACTACAAAAAGCAGGGAGACTTATATGAACGATATATTGATAAGAATAGCCCGTCGCATTAAAAAAAATATCATTTGGATAATAGTTGTGCCCATTATATTAGGGGCGGCGGGGTATATCCTGCCGTCACAGATCGCTGATCAAAAGAGCTATACAGCTGAGGACACTTTAGCTGTGGGGAGATATGACCATCCGGTTTATAACAGCATAGAAGAGATTCCTCTTTTGCTTAAGAGCGACTCTTTTTTGAAGGAGGCGCTTCCTGACGAAAAGGATGAAGATTTGGCAGAGATCAAAGAGAAGCTTACCATCAAAACGGAATCCAAATCTTTGCTGACGTTGAGCTATAGCGACAAGGATAAGGATAAAACGGAATCCGTCTTAAACGCCATTTCCTCTGCTTTTCTCAAAAACGATCAAAAACTGTATGCAGAAAGAGAAGCCGTCATCCGCCGCAGCATAGACGCGCTCGAAGGCGAGTCGGTGAGCGAGGATTCCAAAGTGGATAAAGAGAGATTTTTGTATGAGCTGAAAAACACGCAGCTTAATTTGAAAGCGGCCAGTGTCACTGATTCTGAAACCGTAAGTGAGACAGCAGGCGGCGGAATGTCTCCGAAAAAGAAAGCGGTTCTCGGCGTTATGATCGGCCTCACGATTGCCTTTATGTTCGTTGTCATTCCTGAATTTTTCAGGGAATCCCTTTAAAATCATACGATGGAGATGTGATCATGACCAATTGGAAACCTCTCGTATCTGTCATTACGCCTTCCTTTAATGCGCGTGACTATATTGAAGACACGATTCATTCAGTGTTAGATCAGAGCCACTCTCAATGGGAAATGATTATCGTGGATGATTGCTCAACGGATGGCACACGTGACATTTTACAGCAGTATGAAAAGATAGATGAAAGAATTCAAGTGGTGTATCTGGAGGAGAACAGCGGAGCTGCGGTTGCTCGCAATAAAGCATTGGAGCGTGCTCAAGGACGTTACGTAGCATTTCTGGATAGTGATGATAAATGGAAAGAAGACAAACTGGAAAAGCAGCTTGAGTTTATGATGGAACGTTCCTGCGCGTTTTCTTTCACAGGCTACAGCTTAATGGCGCAGGACGGGACCCCGCTCGATAAATTTATTCATGCCCCGGAAAGTCTGACGTACGATGACGCTCTTAAAAATACGATTATCGGCTGCTTGACGGTGATGATTGACAGGGAACAAACGGGACAGATCCAAATGCCAAATATCAGAACGAGACAGGACTTGGCCACATGGCTGTCTCTTTTGAAAAAGGGATTTACCGCATATGGTATGAATGAATGCCTGGCTGAATATCGGCTAGTCAATAACTCGATATCCAGCAACAAATGGAAGGCTGCTAAAAAAACGTGGTTTGTCTACAGGGAGATCGAACGGTTACATTTAATGAAAGCAACATGGTGTTTTGTTCAATATGCAAAAAATGCGGTCAAAAAAAGATTATAGCCGCAAACAGAGAGAAAAGGTGATGAAGGTGGAGACAAAAGAAGCAATCATTCATGTCATCGTTGCCACTGCTGAATGGGGAAAAGACCAATTGAGATACAGAAGGCACCGGCTGGCGGAATTTTTAGCTGCTCAGGAGGAAACGAAGGAGGTCATTTGGGTGTGTCCGGCTCCGCGCACCCAAGGGAATGAATTTCAGCAAGTTCATTCAGGCATCAGGCAATTCGCTATCAAAGACTTGCTACAGAAAAAAATGTTTCGTTTCGGACGATATACAGATGTCTTTTACAGACATAAGCTGTCACCATTACTTGATGAACTGACATCTGCTTCTGCAAACGGCGAACGCTGCTGTTTATGGTATACGTTCCCCGGATTCCCGCTGCTGTCATCGCTGTATCCCTGGGATCAAGTCATTTATGATTGCAGTGATTTATGGGCGGCGCCGATCAGCGGCCGTTCAAATCTGCTGTCTGAATTCCGGCGAAAGGTCATTAAATCGGCAGAGCTGAGAATTATACATCGTGCAGATTCCATTACCTGTTCATCGGATTATCTTCACAAAGAAGTAGACAAAAAACTAACTGCAGGGCGAGAAAAGGTGCATACTGTCGAAAACGGTGTTGAATATGAGCTGTTTTCTGCAAATAAAGCGGCTCCCGATCGCAGCATATTGCAGGGAAGAGAAGGAACAGTATTAGGCTTTATCGGCGGGATTAAACCGAAGCTCGATTTTAAAATGATTGAAGAGGCTGCACTGCAAAAGCCTGATTGGACATTTTTATGGGTCGGTCCGGATGCTACAAATGGCGACGTTTCGTTTCAAGAGCTTCTGAGGCTTCCCAATGTCATATGGACCGGTCCGGCGGATCCAAAAGAAGTTCCTCATTATATGGAGCTTATCGATATCGGCATCATGCCATATAAAAAATCATCGTATAATCAAGCCGTGTTTCCACTGAAACTTTTTGAATTTTTAGCGGCTGGAAAGCCTGTCGTCGGCTCTAATCTTCCGTCTACCTCAAAAATGAAAAAGCCGTATGTATACGAATATGTAGAAGGCGATCATCCGCTTGATTTTATAGCTGCGTGCGAAAAAGTAATCGGCCAAAACGGAGATGAAACGTATAAAGAAATGCGCCGAAACATCGCCCGCGCACAGGATTGGAACTGCTTATTTAAACAAATTATGAAATATACAGGGATTCAAAAACATGCGTAGTCCTATAATTTGGGATGCGCGTTTTTTGATTATACGTGTTTCTTTTTGATGAAGCTTGTTATAATAACTAAGGAGAAGGTATAATGGAAGGAACGGTTCTCTATATAAATAAAGACTTCATTTAATTCCAAAGGAGACTTCTTTATGCTTGACGAACGCATGATTCGCATTGTTGTTGCGTTTATTGTCTCGCTGCTGACAGTTTTAATCATAACCCCAATCGTAAAAAGGATTGCGATTAAAATAGGTGCAGTTGACCAGCCCAGCAATCGAAAAGTACACGACAAAATTATGCCCCGGATGGGCGGGCTGGCCATATTTATCGGGGTGGTTGCAGGCGTGCTTGCATCCGGTATTTACACAGAAACAAGAATGACGGCTATTACAGTCGGAGCGTTCATCATTATTGTGTTAGGTATTCTTGACGATAAATATCAATTAAGTGCAAAAGTTAAGTTTTTGATTCAATTAGGTGTAGCCATTATGATTGTAAGCACTGGCTTAAAAATGGACTTTTTCTCAGTACCTTTTTTAGCAGAACGGTTTGAGTTAGGATGGATGGCTTATCCGCTGACAGTATTATGGATTGTAGGGATTACAAATGCGATTAACCTGATTGACGGATTGGATGGCCTTGCCGCCGGTCTTTCTGTTATTGGCCTGTCAACGATCGCCGTCATGGCGCTATCCGGCGGAAAAGTACTGATTCTGTCCCTCTCATTGGTTGTAATCGCCAGTACACTTGGATTTTTGTTTTACAACTTCCACCCGGCAAAAATCTTTATGGGAGATACGGGCTCACTTTTTTTAGGGTATAGTATTTCAATTCTTTCATTATTAGGCCTGTATAAAAGCGTAACATTGTTCAGTATCGTTATCCCGATTATTATTTTAGGTGTACCGATTTTTGATACAACGTTTGCGATCATCAGGAGAATATTAAACAAACAGCCGATTTCGGCACCCGACAAGTCGCATATCCACCATAGACTGATGGCCTTTGGCCTTTCACATCGGATGTCAGTTCTTGTCATTTATCTGATTGGATTTATTTTCAGCATAAGTGCAATTGTACTAAAAAGTGCCACAATTTGGCTCTCTTTGTTTATTATCTTCATTTTAATTATTTTTATGCAGATCATAGCCGAAGTGACAGGACTCGTGAATGAAAAATTTAAGCCGTTTACGAAATTTTATAAACGGCTAGTGAAAAGAAATTAAAAAACTCCAGCCATTGTGCCGGAGTTTTTTTCTGTGCAAAAATGCCCGATCCTCTAAAGGACCGGGCATTTTTTTAATAAGATGAATCAGTTGTTGAATTCGTTGTACTGTTTGTGCTTGTGCTGCTGTCATTCGAATAGCTGCTTCCGCTTGTCGTACCGTCAGTTGTTGTACTTTCATCTGTGCCAGTGCTGCTTGTATCTGGAGTATAATCTAAATGCTCTTGGAGCGTTTTTCTGACTTTCTCCAGATTTGTGGCATCAGGTTCAAAGTAATACGTGTTGTTAGGCCCTAAATACAAATCAGAACCTGTGATGCTCAACGTGCCAATTTTCTTGCTGGTAAAGCCGCTGTAAATCTGCTGCAGTGCTAAACCTTCCGTAATGCGGATATTGGTTTCAACGTTTTCGCTGGCTTTTTCTGCGATTTTATCGATCTTGGCAATGTTGCTTGCACTTGACATTCGGTCAATCAGTGCATTTAAAATTTGTTTCTGCCTGTCATTACGGCCAAAGTCTCCGCGTTTATCCTGTTTTCTCATACGGGCATACGCCAAGGCTTCTTCGCCGTTTAAGTGCATCTCGCCTTTTTTGAAGTAGATCCGTTTGCTTTCGTCTACATCACTTTTTTCATCAAAATCGAAAGGCACATCTACATCAATACCGCCGACTTCATTAATCACATCTTTAAATCCGTCAAAATCAACTGTGACATATTTATCGATCGGGATTTGCAAGAAGTTTTCAACGGTTTCAACTGTCTCATCTTTTCCGCCTTTGCTGTAAGCGGAATTGATCTTTGTTTTGCTTCCGGTTGTGTCATTTGCTAATTGCACCCGTGTATCACGCGGAATGCTCAGCATTTTCATGGTTTTATTTTTGGGATCAAGGGTAACTACAATAAGAGAGTCTGATCTCCCTTTTTGTCCTTTGGTCGCGTAATCCTCTATTCCCATAAATAAAATAGAAAATGGTTTTTTCTTCATGTCTACAACTTCGCTGCGAAGATTTGATTTATTTCCGCGGGAAAGGGCATCGTATGAATCGTCCGCAGCGTTAATGGTTTTATAAAGTTTATATCCACCTAGCCCTACGACTACCAATAATGCAAGGGCAAACAATAACATAATTCTTTTTAAAATTTTCCTGCGCTTGCTCTTTTTCTTTTTTCGCACACGCACTCTAACGCGTTCAGCCATTATTCAGTCTCCTTTATGTGATTGACGGCTTTTTCAAGATACGTCAACTCTCCCTCTTTAATATCACTCTTTCCATTTGTCAGTTCTGTCATCCACTCAGAAAATGTGTTTGTTTCTTTTTCTTCCACGTATGTTTCGAATTCAACGTTTTCGGCATAATGGATTTCCTTTAACAGAAATTGTGATTCCCTTACTTCATTTTCAATCTTGCCAAGCCAAGTGTAATCTGCGGAAGTATGCATGACCCGCATAAGCTTCCGTTCTACAACACCTATATGATTTAATCCTTCAGACACTGATTTCCCATAAGCGCGAATTAATCCGCCGGCTCCAAGTTTAATGCCTCCGAAGTATCGTGTAACGACGGCGCAAGTATCCTTAAGTCCGCGTTTTTTTAATACTTCAAGCATCGGCACTCCCGCTGTACCGCTTGGTTCTCCATCGTCATTGGCTTTTTGGATATGATCGTTCTCGCCAATTACGTAAGCCGAGCAATTATGAGTCGCATTCCAGTGCTGTTTCTTTATTTTCTGTATAAATTCCTGTGCCTCTTGTTCGGTAGAAACACGGCTTAAATGACAGATAAAACGCGATTTTTCTATAACAATCTCGTGTTCTCCTGCTTCTTTCACAGTAAAATAGCTGTGCAGCATGCTTGCTGACCCCCTGCTAAGCATAAAAGACTGCCTATACAAATTCGTACAGTCTTTAGAATTTTTGTGCGTATTTTGGTATCATAAAGAATAGAAGGTATATAAAATTGTTTTTTTCTAGAATATACGCATTCTTTCATTATAATTCGACATAATTTGCATATCAATTACATTTATAATAAAAATATATGACAACGCCGTGACGGAGGGAAATTATGAATAAAACAAAGATGGATTCCAAAGTTCTGGATTCTATTTTGATGAAGATGCTAAAAACCGTTGACGGGAGCAAGGACGAGGTTTTTCAAATCGGGGAGCAGTCACGCCAGCAGTATGAACAGCTGGTTGAAGAACTGAAACAAATTAAACAGCAGGTGTATGAAGTTATCGAGCTTGGCGATAAACTTGAAGTGCAAACCCGCCATGCGAGAAACCGTTTATCCGAGGTCAGCCGCAATTTTCATAGGTTCAGTGAAGAAGAAATCCGCAATGCTTACGAAAAAGCCCATAAGCTGCAGGTAGAATTGACGATGATCCAGCAGCGTGAGAAGCAACTGCGGGAACGCCGGGATGATTTAGAGCGAAGATTGTTAGGCCTTCAGGAAATCATTGAGCGGTCTGAATCATTAGTAAGCCAAATAACAGTTGTGCTCAACTACTTGAATCAGGATTTGCGCGAGGTCGGACTGCTTCTTGCGGATGCTCAGGCAAAACAGGATTTCGGCTTAAGCATTATTGAGGCACAGGAAGAAGAGCGAAAAAGAGTCTCCAGAGAAATTCACGACGGACCTGCTCAAATGCTGGCAAATGTGATGATGAGATCGGAATTAATCGAGCGGATTTTCCGTGACCGGGGCGCTGAGGACGGATTCCAAGAAATTAAAAATCTCCGTCAAAATGTGCGGAATGCCCTTTACGAAGTGAGAAGGATTATATATGATTTAAGACCGATGGCCCTTGATGACCTAGGCCTGATTCCAACTTTAAGAAAATATCTATATACAACCGAAGAATATAACGGAAAGGTCAAAATACATTTTCAGTGCATTGGTGAAACAGAGGATAAGCGGCTTGCGCCTCAGTTTGAAGTTGCGCTCTTCAGGCTCGCACAGGAAGCTGTGTCTAACGCGCTAAAGCATTCTGAATCTGAAGAAATTACAGTCAAAGTTGAAATTACAAAGGATTTTGTGATTTTAATGATAAAAGATAACGGAAAAGGGTTCGACCTGAAGGAAGCGAAAGAGAAGAAAAACAAATCATTCGGTTTGCTGGGCATGAAAGAAAGAGTAGATTTATTGGAAGGAACCATGACAATAGATTCGAAAATAGGTCTTGGGACATTTATTATGATTAAGGTTCCGTTATCTCTTTGACTATGATTTGTAAAATAGAGCCAAAAGGCATATTGACCGAATGCTAGAGTATATAGAACAATAATACAAGGAGGCGTGGCTTGTGACTAAAGTAAACATTGTTATTATCGACGACCATCAGTTATTTCGTGAAGGTGTTAAACGGATATTGGATTTTGAACCTACCTTTGAAGTGGTAGCCGAAGGTGACGACGGAGACGAAGCGGCTCGTATTGTTGAGCACTATCATCCTGATGTTGTGATCATGGATATCAATATGCCAAACGTAAATGGTGTGGAAGCTACAAAACAGCTTGTAGAGCTGTATCCTGAATCTAAAGTAATTATTCTATCAATTCACGATGACGAAAATTATGTAACACATGCCCTGAAAACAGGCGCAAGAGGTTATCTGCTGAAAGAGATGGATGCTGATACATTAATCGAAGCGGTTAAAGTAGTTGCCGAGGGCGGTTCCTACCTTCATCCGAAGGTTACTCACAATCTCGTTAACGAATTCCGCCGCCTTGCAACAAGCGGAGTTTCTGCACACCCTCAGCATGAGGTCTATCCTGAAATCCGCAGACCATTACATATTTTAACTCGGCGGGAATGTGAAGTGCTGCAGATGCTTGCAGACGGAAAAAGCAACCGCGGTATTGGTGAATCATTGTTTATCAGTGAGAAAACCGTGAAAAACCATGTGAGCAATATTTTGCAAAAAATGAATGTAAACGACCGGACGCAAGCCGTTGTGGTCGCCATTAAAAATGGCTGGGTAGAAATGAGATAGTATAATAAGAGACTTGCCTTTTACTGGGCAGGTCTTTTTTTAGGCTGCCGTTTCCCTTACAATAGAGTTATAAAGCAATAAGGCAGGTATCGAAGCTATGAATATTGCAGTCGTAACAGACAGCACGGCGTATATTCCGAAAGAAATGCGTGAACAACATCAAATACATATGATCCCTCTCCAGGTTGTTTTTGGGGAAGAAACTTATCGTGAAGAAATTGAGCTGGACTGGAAAAGCTTTTACGATGAAGTAAAAAAACATACCGAGCTTCCGACGACTTCTCAGCCGTCAATCGGCGAGCTGGTTGCTTTGTATGAAGAGCTTGGCAAGTCTTATGATGCGGTCATCAGTATCCATCTTTCCAGCGGGATCAGCGGAACGTTCAGCAGTGCAGCAACAGCTGACACAATGGTCGACAATATTGAAGTGTATCCATTTGACTCAGAGATCAGCTGTTTGGCTCAAGGCTTTTATGCTCTTAAAGCTGCTGAATTAATCAGAAATGGAGCAGCATCGCCGGAAGATATCATAAAAGAACTGGAAGAAATGAAAAAAACAGTTCGGGCGTATTTTATGGTAGATGATTTAGCCCATCTTCAGCGGGGCGGACGATTAAGCAGCGCCCAAGCCTTTATTGGGAGTCTTCTAAAGGTAAAGCCTATTCTTCATTTTGACAATAAGGTAATTGTGCCTTTTGAGAAGATTCGAACACGAAAAAAGGCTATTTCGCGAATTTATGAGCTTTTAGACGAAGATGCGAGTAAAGGATTGCCTATGCGTGCTGCTGTTATCCACGCTAATCGAGAAGAAGAAGCAGCGAAAATCATTGAAGAGCTTTCTGCAAAATATCCTCACGTTGAATTTTATAACAGTTATTTTGGCGCGGTAATCGGCACTCATTTGGGTGAGGGCGCGCTAGGAATATGCTGGTGTTTTAAATAACGTAAAATCTCCGTTTTAGCAGCGGAGATTTTTTTATATTCTTATTTTGATTGCTGGACAGAAAATATTCACTAAGGCATACTGTCTCGAAAGGAGGCGGTGCTATGCTGATTGTGCCAGCTGAAAAGAACATTTCTTTTTCAAAAGAATTGCAGCAGACGCTTCAAAGCCGTCATTTGCTCAGAACCGAACTCCCATTTTCCGATGAGTTGATTGAATGGCATACCGAGAATGGATATATCGCAGCACAAAACTCTATATCTATAAATAAACGGGGGTATCAGTGTAATAGGTGCGGCCAAAATGATCAGCGGTATTTTTCTTTTTACCCCTCATCTGGAAAGAATCGGCTGTATTGTCGTTCCTGTGTCATGATGGGCAGAGTGAGTGAGGATGTTCTTTTATATTCGTGGATAGGAGAGGATGAACAAAACTGGCAACAAATAAAGCTGACATGGGATGGCAAGCTCTCAAGCGGACAGCAAAAAGCCGCCAATGTCTTAATTGATGCAATATCAAAAAAAGAAGAGCTCCTCATTTGGGCAGTTTGCGGCGCTGGGAAAACAGAGATGTTATTCCCCGGTATAGAATCCGCGTTAAATCAAGGGTTGCGTGTGTGTATTGCGACACCCCGCACCGATGTGGTATTAGAGCTTGCTCCTAGAATTAAGGCTGCCTTTCAGTGTGCTGACATTTCAGCACTTTACGGAGGAAGTGATGACAAAGGGTGTTTATCTCCGCTTATGATTTCCACCACACATCAGCTTTTGCGATATAAAGGCGCATTCGACGTTATAATCATTGATGAAGTTGATGCTTTTCCGTATTCTGCTGATCAAACTCTTCAATTCGCTGTTCAAAAAGCTAGAAAGAAAAGCAGCACCCTTGTTTATGTAAGTGCAACACCTTCTCAAGAATTAAAAAGAAAAACACTGAACGGACAGTTATATTCAGTTCGTATTCCAGCCAGACACCATCAGAAACCTTTGCCTGAACCGCGCTTTCTATGGTGTGGAAACTGGAAAAAGAAATTATACCGAAATAAAATTCCGCTAGCGGTAAAAAGATGGATAGAGTTTCATGTGAAAGAAGGGAGGCCTGTTTTTTTGTTTGTTCCCTCCGTTTCTGTTCTGGAAAAGGCAGTTGCATGCTTTAAAGATGTTATTTGCCGAGCAGCGGCAGTGCATGCGGAAGATAAACACAGAAAAGAGAAAGTACAGCAATTCAGAGACGGTCAGCTTGATCTCTTAATCACAACAACAATATTAGAAAGAGGCGTCACGATTCCCAAGGTGCAAACGGGTGTATTAGGGGCGGAATCGCCTATCTTTACGGAAAGCGCACTTGTTCAAATCGCAGGAAGAACCGGGCGGCATAAAGAGCATGCAGACGGTGATGTCATTTTCTTTCACTACGGAAAAACAAAGAGTATGCTGGATGCAAGAAAGCATATAAAAGAAATGAATGCCTTGGCAGCAAAAAAAGAATGAACAGACTAGCCATTATTTGAAAACGTGGTACAGTATACTCATATAACCGACGATGAGGAGCTGTAAAAATGCTTGTCAATTCAAAAGAAATCGTAATGAAAGAACTGCTCGACCGATATATGGATCAGCTTCATATGACCTGCACTTGCCAAGTATGCAAAAACGATGTATTGGCACTTTCTTTAAACAAAGTAAGACCATCTTACGTCACTGATCTTAAAAAGATCGCATATACAAAAGCTGAGCTGGTAGATAAACAAAAAAACACGGCTATGCTTGTCATTTTGGCTGAATCTGCTGCTGTGGTATCGGAGAGTCCAAGCGATTTATGCCAAATGAAGCAGGAGGAGGCATTTATAAACTGATCTGTCTATTATGCGATTCGCCATTTTCTCAAGCTATTACATGGAGAGCTCTTTTTTTATTAAAGCCTGAAGAAAAGGTCTGCCATACCTGCAGAAGCAAATTAAAGAAAATCACAGGACATATCTGCACCCTGTGCGGCAGACCTCAATCCGTTCATGCGGTATGCAAAGATTGCGAAGCATGGAAATCAAGAGTCAGTGACAGCTTGCTGCTGCGCCAAAACCGTTCAGTTTACACATATAATGATGTGATGAAAGAAACGCTCTCCCGTTTTAAATTTAGAGGAGATGCAGAAATCATAAATGCTTTTAAAAGTGATTTTTCTTCAACCTTTTCACAGGTTTACCCCGATAAGCATTTTGTTCTTGTTCCTATTCCGCTTAGCAAGGAACGGGAAGAAGAGCGCGGATTTAACCAGGCACGGCTCCTGGCAGAATGTTTAGACCGGCCTATCCACCACCCCCTCATCCGCTTGAATAATGAGAAACAGTCTAAGAAAAAGAAAACAGAACGTCTGCTTTCAGCGCGTATTTTTGATACAAAAAACAACTCAGCTGAAGGTATGAATATCATTTTAATAGACGATCTTTATACAACAGGCGCCACTTTGCATTTTGCAGCCCGCTGTTTATTAGAGAAAGGAAGAGCCGCTTCAGTGGCATCTTTTACCTTAATCAGAAGCTAAATGATTCTGTTTTTATGCCGATATAATCACTAGAAATTAACACAGGCATATTATCGAATAAGGAGAAAAAAGATGGGAGAACTGGCGAATTGTCCGAAATGCAATGCTTTATTTTTAAAAACAAAGCTGCAAACCGTATGTCAGGCGTGTATTAAGGAAGAAGAAAAATCATTTGAGATTGTATATAAGTTTTTAAGGAAACAGGAAAACCGGCAATCGACTTTGAGCCGGATAACCGAGGAAACAGGTGTAGAAGAAGAGCTGATATTGAAATTCATCAGGCAGAAACGCATTCAAATCACTCATCTCCCTAATTTGGCATACCCTTGTGAAAGGTGTGGGACATCGATTCGGGAAGGCAAGTTCTGCAAGGCTTGTCAGTCCGATTTAAAGACTCAAATGGATCATTTGGACCACGAGGAAGCGCTGAAAACAGAGAGAGAAAATAGTAAAAAAGACACATACTATGCCTATAATACCAAAAACAACTGATTCCCTAAACTAACTGAAACCGCAGTCGATAAAAGGGTTAAGATTGTTTAAAGACTGCAACGGAAAGCGAGAGGAATCCTATGAAAATCAATCAATTTGGAACACAATCCGTTAATCCATACCAAAAAAATTATGAAAAGCAAGCGGTGCAAAAAACTGCTGCACAGCCTAAAGATAAAATTGAAATTTCATCACAGGCTAAGGAACTGCAAAATGCATCCGACGCAGTCACTGGTTCACGCCAGGAAAAAATTGAGCAGCTTAAAGCGCAAATTGAAAACGGGTCATACAAAGTAGACGCAAATCATATAGCAAAAAATATGATTAATTTTTATAAAAAGCAATAAAAAAGGAGAAAGCCCATGTCAGCAAAGCCAATTATTGAACAATTGAAGCGACTTTGCGTTCTGCATGAGCATCTGCTCACGCTGTCTGAGGAAAAGACGGAAGCGCTCAAAGCCGGCAAAACAAAAGAGCTTTCTAACATTTTGACAAAAGAACAAAAGTATATTCAAGCTATCGGGCAGACAGAAGATGACCGGATCAAAGCGACTTCCGCCTTTCTCGGATACAGCGAAAATAACACCATTTCCGCATGTATTGCCAAAACTTCAGGCAGTGAACAGGAAGAGCTGGAACAACTATATGAAGCTCTTTCTAACGTTCTCGGACATCTGAAAGAAGTGAATGAGATGAATAGGCAGCTGACGAGAGACGCGCTGCAATTCATCTCTATTTCGTACGATATGCTGGTTCCTAAGGAAAATCATTTCAATTACAGCAAATCAATTAAAGCTGAGCTTCCAAAGAGCAGCCGAATGAAACTTTTTGATTCAAAAGCTTAGCAGAAAGGAATTCAGAATATGACATCTACCTTTATGGGGCTTGAAACTGCAAGGCGGGCGTTAAGCGCTCAGCAAGCAGCGTTAAGCACTACTGCAAATAACGTGGCAAATGCCAATACTGATGGTTATACAAGACAGCGAGTCTCATTAGAGGCAACTGACTATTTCCCTGCTGTATCAAAAAATGCAGAAAAAACTGCGGGACAAATGGGAACGGGTGTTCAAGGGAAGTCAGTTGAGAGAATAAGAGATATCTTTCTTGACTACCAATACCGCCTTCAAAACAATAGTGCCGGATACTATGACACGAAAGCCAAAGCTCTGTCCCAAATGGAAGGCATTTTAAATGAGACGGATGACAGCGGCTTGAACAGTGTGCTCAATTCGTTTTGGAATTCCTTGCAGGAATTATCGAATAATACAAATGAAGACAGTGCGCGTTCTGTTGTTGCCCGAAAAGGACAAGCTGTAGCTGAAACGTTTAATTATATTTCGGAATCACTTACAAATGTTCAATCGAACCTAAAAGCAGAACTAAATACAACTGTGTTGGATGTTAATTCTCTACTTTCTCAATTAAACAGTTTAAATAAGCAAATTGCACAAGTAGAACCGGTTGGGCTTCTTCCGAATGGCTTATATGACCAGCGAGATTTGCTGATAGATAAATTATCCTCAATGGTTGATATCAAAGTCAGCTACAACAAATCAGGAGGGAATGCACTTTCTTCTGCTGAAGGAACTGTATCAATTGAAATCCTTGATAAAAATAAACAGTCGCTGGGAACTGTTTTGGACGGTAAAAATTACGCGGTTTCAGAACTTGCAGCCAACTATGATAATGAAACTGGGTTAGTATCAAGTATTTCAATCGGAGATACAGCTGTACAGGTGGAGTCATTCAGCAGTAAGGGATCCCTTTTAGGATTTGTAGAGTCTTACGGGTATATAACAGCAGACGGTGAAGAAAAGGGCATATACCCGGAAATGCTTTCTGATCTTGACAATATGGCACTTGAATTCGCGAAAGCTTTCAATGAAGTGCACAGAAATGGTTTGACCAAGAGCGGTGACCAAGGCGGGGACTTTTTTGATTTTACTGGCGGTGACACTGAGCCTGCAAAGGGAGCGGCGGGCAAGATTAAAGTTGCTGACAGCATAATAGATTCAAAAGGCGCAAACATTGCTTTCTCACTGACTGGTGCAGCCAACGATAATGCAAATGCTACAAAATTAGCGAATGTTTTAACCGGTAAAATAACCATTAATGGCAAAGAAACTAGTGTGTTAGATTATTATGCGGGTTTGATTGGCGAGCTGGGGATCAAAGCTCAAGAGGCGAATCGCCTGGCGTCTAATACAGAAACACAGCTCAATGATGCGGACATCAACCGTCAGCAAATGAGCGCAGTCTCTTTAGACGAAGAAATGACCAATATGATTCAATTCCAACACGCATACAATGCTGCTGCGAGAATGGTGACGTTACAAGACGAAATACTCGACAAAGTGATCAATGGCATGGGTGTCGGAGGAAGGTAGGTAGATCAAATGAGAGTAACACAAGGGATGATTCAGCAAAACTCATTGAGATATATCGGTTCAAGCTACTCGAAGCTGGATAAACTTCAATCACAGATTTCGTCAGGAAAAAAAATCTCAAAAGCTTCCGACGATCCTGTAGTAGCAATGAAAAGCTTAAAGTATAATAATCAATTGTCACAAGTGCAGCAATATCAAAGCAATGCTTCTCAGGCATTTACCTGGCTCGAAAACACAGAAACAAACATTACTGAAGGAATTGACATCCTATCAAAGGTCAGAGAATTAGCTGTTCAAGCTCAAAGTGATACAAATGGCGAAGCGGAGCGGCAAGCAATTGGCGTAGAAGTGAAGCAGTTAAAGGAACAGCTTTTAAATATTGCAAATACACAAGTGAACGGAAGATATATCTTTAACGGCACAAATTCAGACAAGCCTCCGGTTACAGATAACGGAGACGGAACTTATACAATTTCTGATACTGCTGATGTTGTTGTCAATATATCAAATAATATGACATTGAAAGTGAATTCAGATCCAAAGTCAGCTTTTGGGGGCACCTCTGAAAGCGGACAGAATGTATTTGAAATGCTTGACTCATTTGAGAAAGCACTGAGTTCGGGTTCAATAGATGGCATGGATAGTGTGTTAGATGATATTGATCAATTTTCTGGCGGCATGAGCGCTGAACGCTCTGATCTTGGAGCAAGATATAATCGTCTTGAACTGGTTAATACAAGACTTTCAGCTCAAGAAGAAACAGCTACAAAAGTGTTGTCAGACAATGAAGATGTAGAACTGGAAGAAATAATAACTGAATTTATTGCGCAGCAAAGCGTGCACAGGGCTACTCTGGCTGTAAATGCGCAAATTGTTCAGCCTACATTGATTGACTTTTTAAAGTAAGCGGCTCTCAGGAGTTCGCTTTTTTTATAGTTCAGGAGGTAGAGTGATGCAAATTCCCAGATTGATTATGCATAGTGTTCAAGGGAAAATTGGTTTAACAACGACGCCCGCCAGCTTAAAAATGGAGCAGCCGCAAGCCGATCTAGAGATCGAACAGCCAAGCGCGGAAATGGAAATTTCGGTGACACCTGGAAAGCTCACGATTGACCAGACGCAAGCATGGGAAGAATTAGACAGAAAGCATGTATTCAAAAGAATCGAAGAAGCTGCCCAACAAGGGCATGAAGATGTAATGGAAGGAATAGCCCGTACTGCAGAAGAAGGCGACGAGCTTATGAGAATTGAAAATAAGGGGAACCCAATCGCTTCACAAGCAAAGAGGAACTCTGAGATGCACCAAATTCAATTAGGCGAAAATTATGCCCCTTCTCTTTCAAGGGTGAAAATACAATATATCCCGTCAGAGCTTGATATTCAGATTACGCCGCAAAAGCCTGTTATTCAGGCTGAACCGCATAAACCAATTGTTGAATATACGCCTGGAAACGTTAAGGTTGACATGCTTCAATACCCTGATTTAAATATAGATGTAGAATACCCGAAAGAATCACTAGAAAAGTAAATAGAAAAGGATCGTGAACAATGATCATTCATACTAAATACCATGGCCAAATGAACGTAAAAGAAGAACAAATCATTCTTTTTGAAAACGGGATTCCAGGCTTTTTAGAAGAAAAACAGTTCGTCATTCTTCCGCTTTCAGAAGACTCTCCATTCGTGGCGCTGCAGTCCGTCACTTCAGAAAATCTTGCGTTCATCGTTGTAAGTCCGTTCATCTTTTTTAAGAATTATGAATTTGACCTTGATGAATCAACTGCTGAACTTTTGGATATCGATAATATTGAAGACGTAGAAGTCATGACGATATTGACCATGGCAGAGCCGTTCGAAAAATCTACTGCCAATTTATTGGCTCCCATTATTGTGAATCGCAAAAACATGATGGCTAAGCAAGTCGTTTTACACGACTCCTCATATACGACAAAGCATCCGATTGGAGGAGAATTATGCTAGTTTTATCGCGGAAAATAAACGAAGCGATTCAAATAGGTGCTGATATTGAAGTGAAAGTCATTGCGGTTGAGGGTGATCAAGTGAAACTTGGAATTGACGCCCCAAAGCATATTGATATTCACAGGAAAGAAATTTACTTGACCATTCAGGAAGAAAATAACCGTGCGGCAGCGTTATCCAGCGATGTAATCTCCGCATTATCCTCACAAAAAAAGTGAGGATTTTTTTATTTTGGTATTAACAAAATCAGAGACAATCCGATATTAATGATGTAGCCGGGAGGAGGCGCAAAAGACTCCTCCAGTTATAAAAAATGAGGCACAAGGACGTGCCTAAAAACATATTCAGGGAGGAACAACACAATGAGAATTAACCACAATATCGCAGCACTTAACACATTGAATCGTTTGGGTTCAAACAACGGAGCAGCACAAAAGAATATGGAGAAGCTTTCTTCAGGTCTTCGTATCAACCGTGCGGGAGATGACGCAGCAGGTCTAGCGATCTCTGAAAAAATGAGAGGACAAATCAGAGGTCTTGAAATGGCTTCTAAAAACTCTCAAGATGGAATCTCTCTTATCCAAACAGCTGAGGGTGCATTAACTGAAACTCATGCAATTCTTCAACGTATGCGTGAACTTACTGTTCAAGCAGGAAACACAGGTACACAACAAGCTGAAGATCTTGGTGCAATTAAAGATGAAATGGATGCGCTTATCGAGGAAATTGATGGCATTTCAAACCGTACTGAATTTAACGGTAAAAAGTTGCTAGACGGAACTAATTCTACTGATGGTTTCACATTCCAAATTGGTGCGAATGCTGGCCAACAACTAAATGTAAAAATTGACAGCATGTCATCAACTGCTTTAGGAGTAAACGCACTTGATGTAACAGATTTCGCTGCTACTGCTTTTGATGATCAACTTAAAAGTATTGATACTGCCATCAATACTGTATCAACTCAACGTGCTAAATTAGGTGCGGTACAAAACCGTCTAGAGCATACAATCAACAACTTAGGCGCTTCTGGTGAAAACCTGACAGCTGCTGAGTCTCGTATCCGTGACGTTGACATGGCTAAAGAAATGAGCGAGTTCACTAAGAACAACATTCTTTCTCAAGCTTCTCAAGCTATGCTTGCTCAAGCTAACCAACAGCCTCAAAACGTACTTCAATTGTTACGTTAATTTTGATAAAGACCTTGGCGTTTGCCGGGGTCTTTTTTTATATTCCTAACTCCAAATCTTTCCCCTTGTTGTCTATAACCCGTGATATAATAATCGGATTCTCCACTAACTTATAAATGTATTTCCAAACAAGAAATCTAAAACGGATGAGTTTTTTTCCAAAAATATGTGTAATCTTATCTCGACTTAGTCGATATAAACGATAGATTGGGACATAGGGGATGATCAATTGAATATTGAAAGGCTCACTACGTTACAACCTGTTTGGGATCGTTATGATACTCAAATACATAATCAGAAAGATCATGAGGGTGAGGTTCCTGTTCATCAAGTTTCATATACCAATCTTGCTGAAATGGTAGGGGAAATGAACAAGCTTTTGGAACCTTCGCAAGTTCACCTGAAGTTTGAGCTCCATGAGAAGTTAAATGAATACTATGTCAAAGTAATAGAGGACTCTACAAATGAAGTCATCCGCGAAATTCCGCCGAAACGGTGGCTTGATTTTTATGCGGCTATGACTGAGTTTCTTGGGTTATTTGTAGATGAAAAAAAGTAGATTAGGAGTGGTTTGGAATGGTCACGAGAATAACAGGTCTGGCGTCAGGAATGGATATAGATGATATCGTATCAAAGCTGATGCAGACAGAAAGAGCGCCGCTTGATAAGCTGACACAAAAAAAGCAGACTCTTGAATGGCAGCGTGACAGCTATCGTGAAGTAAACTCAAAAATAAAAGAATTACAAGATTATATGTCTAAAAATACATTGACATATCCGAGTACGTATCAGAGCAAAACTGTGACCAGCTCCAATGAGTCTGTGTTAACTGCTACAGGAAGCGCAAGTGCGCCAAACTCTTCTTCTACTGTTGAAGTAGCGAGCTTGGCAACTGCAGCTACGTATAAGGCAAATAATTATACGGGATACACACAAGGTGATTATAATTTGGCATTTAACGTTGTGGCGCCTGGCGAGACAACGGCAAAAACAGTGAACATCAGTGTGACGAGCGCCGATACGATTGATAATGTGATTTCTAAAATTAACAGTTCAGATCTGGGAGTATCAGCATTTAAAGATAAAATTTGGAACGGCACAGAGTATGTAGAAACGATTGCGTTTTCTTCTAAAGCAACAGGTGCAGGAGGCAGCATACAGGCAGCAGACTCTGCTACAGCCGACTTTATGTCCGGTCAGCTTGGTTTTTCTTTAGACGCTGATAATAAGCTCACTGCTTACAAAGAAGGAACAAATGCAAAAGTCACAATTAATGGCTTTGAAATGGAGAAGCTGACAAACAATTTTACGGTTAATGGCGTTACCTACTCGATCAAAAATACAACTGCAGCGACAGGCCCTGTTACAACATCTGTTTCTACTGATGTTGACGGGATTTATAACCAAATTAAAGAGTTTGTAGATAAATACAATGAATTGGTTGACAGCCTGAATGAAAAGCTTAAGGAAGAAAAATACAGAGACTATACGCCGCTGACGAGTGAACAAAAAGAAGCAATGACCGATAAAGAGGTAGAACTCTGGGAAGAGAAGGCAAAAAGCGGATTGCTGAGAAATGATACCAGTATAAGCACCGGTATGAACCAAATGCGGACTGACTTTTATTCTCAAGTAAATGCGAATGGGAAAACCTATCAATTAACTGAATTTGGCATCACGACATCAAGTGCTTACCAATTACGGGGACATTTAGAGATTAATGAAGATAAACTGAAGGCAAAAATACAAGAAGATCCGCAAAGTGTTGCTGCCTTATTTACAAGCGGAACGAGCAGCAGCGCCTATAGTGATAAAGGAATTATGAAACGCATCGGCGACACACTGAAAAGTACTGTGAAAAGCATTGAAGCAAAAGCTGGTAACTCGACAATGGGAACCAGTGACTACTCAATCGGTAAAAATTTAAACACGATCAGTACTGATATCACCAAAATGCAGGACCGATTGACCACGATAGAAAACCGTTATTATAAAAAATTCAGTGCAATGGATTCTGCGATTCAAAAAATGAACGAACAAGCGTCCTATTTATCACAGCTTCTTGTACAATAAATGTAATTTGGAGGATGACACATGGCGATCCAAAATCCTTATACAGCCTATCAGCAAAATTCAGTGAATACTGCTACACCCGGTGAACTGACACTTATGCTGTATAATGGCTGTTTGAAATTTATAAGACTTGCATCTCAGGCCATTGAGAATGATGATATGGAACGTAAAAATGAAAATCTGATTAAAGCGCAAAATATCATTCAGGAATTAAATTTTACACTTAACCGCAACATAGAGCTTTCCGCTTCCATGGGTGCGATGTACGATTATATGTATCGAAGATTGGTACAGGCAAATATCAAAAATGATACGAGCATGCTGGCTGAGGTTGAAGGATATGTAACAGATTTTCGTGATGCATGGAAACAAGCCATTCAAAGTGAACGGAAGGACCGGCACGGATCAGGCGGGATCGCATGAATAACATAGATCAACTATACACTGAGACGCAGAGTATGCTGTCGCACATACAAGATACATCGGAAAGCGATGAACTTTTAAAGCAAATTGAAGACTATGTGGCTAAACGGTCTGAACTTATTCAGGAGATATCTCTGCCGCTTTCAGAAGAAGAAAAAAAGCAGGTGAAGCTTGTCCTGACATGGGATCAGCTTATTGTGAAGGAACTGAAAAGATTAAAGCAGTCAATCGCAACAGAACTTCAGCAGGTAAAAAGAAAACGTGCGATGCACACGACGTATTTAAATCCTTATAACAACATTACGATTGACGGCAGATATTATGACAAGCGTAAATAGGTGAGTGCCTTGAAGAGCATTGAAGATTATACGCTTTTATCAGCTTATTATCATCTTCTTTTTACCATTGAGGAAGGGCTGTGTTATTTGATAGAAGCTGAACAGAATTTATCAAAAACAGAAGGGGATCGGATCTACCAAGATCTGATCCAAGCCTTTTTTTATTTGGATTCAACACATTCAACACTCCTCTTTGTTATGAACACGCGATGTGCTGAAATATGTATTAAAGCATTTGACGAAATTTTTGCGGAGTTTGATCAATTGGTTTCTTTCTCTTTTCCCTCTCATGAGTTCTGCGAGTTTTTAAAAGAACATTTTCTGACTCATTATAGAAAATGGATGCTGTCCATTCATCAATGTATGGAGCCCTTTGTAATCAATTAGGCGAGGGTGAGGTATTTGTTTCTTACAATCAGCATATACATATACCTCCGAACCGCCAAATCATCAGCACATACAAACACTATTCGACAAAGTTCACTGAATTTTCACAAAAGGTTTACGTTTCAGCAGGAATTGTAAAGGGTAAAGAAGAAATAGATACATATCCTTAATAAAAGGGAGGCGTTCTTTGATGAACTATAACATCAGAGGAGAAAATATTGAAGTGACAGCCGCGTTAAAGGATCATGTCGAGAAGAAGATCGGCAAACTGGAGCGTTATTTTGACCATAGCGTGAATGCCGATGTGAACGTCAACTTGAAGTTTTACAATGACAAGGAGTCTAAAGTTGAGGTTACGATTCCGATGACAGATCTGGCGCTTCGGTCCGAGGTGCATAACGAGGATATGTACAACGCAATTGATCTCGCAACAAACAAACTGGAACGTCAAATCCGTAAGCATAAAACAAAAGTAAACCGTAAATTCCGTGAGCAGGGCTCTCCAAAATACTTATTGGCAAACGGTCTTGGCTCTGATACTGATATTGCGGTTCAGGATGAAATAGAAGATGAGGAGAGCTTGGACATTGTCCGTCAGAAGCGCTTTAATTTAAAGCCGATGGACAGTGAAGAAGCGATCTTGCAAATGAATATGCTCGGCCATAATTTCTTTGTTTTCACAAATGCGGAAACAAACCTTACAAACGTCGTGTACCGCAGAAATGACGGGAAATATGGCCTGATTGAACCGACTGAATAATGAAGAGCAACCTTCCGTGATTTTCGCGGAAGGTTTTTGTTTTTTCTTATTTGCAAATTCTTTGGAAATAAGAGAAGGTATGATATGATAATGAGAGGTATACATGGACTAGTAAATTATTTATACATGCTTGTCAAACAGGCATGTGATGATAGAGGAGCGTTATAAATGCTTGGAATTTTAAATAAAATGTTTGATCCAACAAAACGTACGCTGAATAGATACGAAAGAATAGCTAACGATATTGATGCGGTTCGCGGAGACTATGAAAATCTCTCTGACGACGCGCTGAAACATAAAACGATTGAATTTAAAGAGCGCCTTGAAAAAGGGGCGACAACTGATGATCTGCTTGTTGAAGCTTTCGCTGTTGTTCGGGAAGCTTCGCGCCGCGTAACCGGCATGTTTCCGTTCAAAGTCCAGCTCATGGGGGGCGTAGCGCTCCATGACGGAAATATCGCTGAAATGAAAACAGGGGAAGGGAAAACGTTAACGTCTACTCTGCCTGTTTATTTAAATGCGTTAACAGGTAAAGGCGTACATATCGTGACTGTCAACGAATACTTGGCAAGCCGTGACGCTGAGCAGATGGGGAAAATTTTCGAGTTTCTCGGTATGACTGTCGGTTTGAATTTAAACTCAATGTCAAAAGATGAAAAACGGGAAGCTTATGCCGCTGACATTACTTACTCCACAAACAACGAGCTTGGTTTCGACTATTTGCGTGACAATATGGTTCTTTATAAAGAGCAGATGGTTCAGCGCCCGCTTCATTTTGCGGTAATAGATGAAGTTGACTCTATTTTAATTGATGAAGCGAGAACACCGCTTATCATTTCTGGACAAGCTGCGAAATCCACTAAGCTGTACGTGCAGGCAAATGCTT
The DNA here is from genome assembly GCF_958411575.1 of uncultured Bacillus sp. Classification (NCBI taxonomy): domain Bacteria; kingdom Bacillati; phylum Bacillota; class Bacilli; order Caryophanales; family Bacillaceae; genus Bacillus; species uncultured Bacillus sp. Next base: position 146,051 of record NZ_CATYRA010000001.1, on the reverse strand, counting down.
TTGTCCGTACGTTAAAAGCAGAGAAGGATTATACGTATGATATCAAAACAAAAGGTGTACAGCTGACTGAGGAAGGAATGACGAAGGCGGAAAAAGCGTTCGGCATCGATAACCTGTTTGATGTGAAACATGTCGCGCTCAACCACCATATCAACCAGTCCTTAAAAGCGCATGCTGCGATGCAGAAGGACGTTGACTACGTAGTGGAAGACGGACAGGTTGTTATTGTTGATTCCTTCACGGGACGTCTGATGAAAGGGCGCCGCTACAGCGAGGGGCTTCACCAAGCGATTGAAGCGAAGGAAGGGCTTGAAATTCAAAACGAAAGCATGACCTTGGCGACCATTACATTCCAGAACTACTTCCGGATGTACGAAAAACTTGCCGGTATGACTGGTACGGCTAAGACAGAGGAAGAAGAATTCCGCAACATCTACAACATGCAGGTTGTCACGATCCCTACTAACAAGCCTGTTGTCCGTGATGACCGTCCGGATTTAATTTACCGTACGATGGAAGGTAAGTTTAAGGCGGTTGCGGAGGATGTCGCACAGCGTTACATGACCGGACAGCCTGTTCTTGTCGGTACGGTTGCGGTTGAAACATCTGAATTGATTTCTAAGCTGCTTAAAAACAAAGGGATCCCGCATCAAGTGCTAAACGCCAAAAACCATGAACGTGAAGCGCAGATCATTGAAGAGGCCGGCCAAAAAGGCGCAGTTACGATTGCGACAAACATGGCGGGGCGTGGAACGGACATTAAGCTTGGCGAAGGTGTAAAAGAGCTTGGCGGTCTTGCAGTTGTCGGAACGGAACGCCATGAATCACGCCGGATTGACAATCAGCTCCGAGGACGTTCCGGACGTCAGGGAGACCCGGGGATCACCCAATTTTATCTTTCTATGGAAGATGAATTGATGCGCAGATTCGGAGCTGAGCGAACAATGGCAATGCTTGACCGCTTCGGGATGGACGACTCTACTCCAATTCAAAGCAAAATGGTATCCCGCGCGGTTGAATCGTCTCAAAAACGCGTCGAAGGCAATAACTTCGATTCGCGTAAACAGCTTCTGCAATATGATGACGTTCTCCGCCAGCAGCGTGAGGTTATTTATAAGCAGCGCTTTGAAGTCATTGACTCTGAAAACTTGCGCGAAATCGTTGAAAATATGATCAAGTCTTCTCTCGAACGTGCAATTGCAGCCTATACGCCAAGAGAAGAGCTTCCTGAGGAGTGGAAGCTTGATGGTCTTGTTGAGCTTGTCAACACGACTTATCTTGATGAAGGTGCGCTTGAGAAGAGCGATATCTTCGGTAAAGAGCCGGATGAAATGCATGAACTCATTATGGATCGCATCATGACGAAATATAATGAAAAAGAAGTGAAATTCGGCGAAGAGCAAATGCGCGAATTTGAAAAAGTCATCGTCCTTCGAGCCGTTGATTCAAAATGGATGGATCACATCGATGCAATGGATCAGCTTCGCCAAGGGATTCACCTTCGAGCTTACGCGCAGACGAATCCGCTTCGAGAGTATCAAATGGAAGGCTTTACGATGTTTGAGAATATGATTGAATCAATCGAAGACGAGGTTGCAAAATTTGTGATGAAAGCTGAGATTGAAAACAATCTGGAGCGTGAAGAGGTTGTACAGGGCCAGACAACGGCTCATCAGCAGCAAGAAGGCGACGATAACAAAAAAGCAAAGAAAGCACCGGTTCGCAAAGTGGTTGATATTGGCCGAAATGCCCCATGCCATTGCGGAAGCGGGAAAAAATATAAAAATTGCTGCGGCCGGACTGAATAGTTTGCTCGGGCAAGTTTACTGACCGCGGCGCCTATAGGCGCCCGCGGATCTTTTAATGAGGTGAATGGAATGGAATTATCAGAAATCAGAGTAGAGCTCGAAAATATGGCTTCTCGTTTAGCGGACTTTAGGGGGTCTCTTTGACCTCGAATCAAAGGAGGCCCGCATCGCTGAGCTAGATGAACAAATGGCTGATCCGGAATTCTGGAATGATCAGCAAAAAGCTCAAACGGTCATAAATGAAGCAAACGGTATAAAGGATTATGTCAATTCGTATAAAAAATTGAATGACTCCCACGAAGAATTGCAAATGACTCATGATCTTTTGAAGGAAGAGCCGGACTCTGACCTCCAGCTTGAGCTTGAAAAAGAACTAAAATCATTAACAAAAGAGTTCAATGAGTTTGAGCTTCAGCTTCTTCTCAGTGAGCCGTATGATAAAAATAATGCGATTTTAGAACTGCACCCTGGTGCTGGCGGCACAGAGTCACAGGACTGGGGCTCTATGCTTCTTAGAATGTATACCAGATGGGGAGAACGCCGCGGCTTTAAGGTGGAAACGCTCGATTACCTTCCGGGTGATGAGGCGGGAATCAAGTCAGTCACATTGCTGATCAAAGGGCACAACGCCTACGGTTATCTCAAAGCAGAAAAAGGTGTCCATCGTCTCGTGCGGATTTCGCCGTTTGATTCGTCAGGCCGCCGCCACACATCTTTCGTTTCATGTGAAGTCATGCCTGAATTTAACGATGAGATCGATATCGATATCCGTACGGAGGATATTAAGGTTGATACGTACCGTGCAAGCGGAGCGGGCGGACAGCACGTCAATACGACGGATTCAGCCGTTCGGATTACTCACTTGCCAACGAATGTGGTTGTGACGTGCCAAACGGAACGCTCACAAATTAAAAACCGTGAAAGAGCCATGAAAATGCTAAAGGCCAAGCTGTATCAGCGCAGAATTGAAGAACAGCAGGCAGAGCTGGATGAAATTCGTGGTGAACAAAAAGAAATCGGCTGGGGCAGCCAAATCCGTTCTTACGTATTCCATCCGTATTCCATGGTAAAAGACCATCGGACCAATACAGAAATGGGGAACGTTCAAGCGGTAATGGATGGAGACATTGATACATTTATTGATGCCTACCTGCGTTCTAAGCTATCATAAGCAGAAAAACACACCTGATGTAGACAGGTGTGTTTTTTTAATTTCTTCATATCCTTGATTTCACTGCTGCTTTAGCATATTACCACTGTATTTGGGTGTTATTTACATCTAATCAGGGAAGGATTAAAATGCTATCGGAGAGCATTGGAAGAAACGGAGGATATATGATGGATGTACGAACGAAAACATATCGAATGATACGGGATTATGCATACATACTGATAGGAGCAGCGATTACAGGTGTGTCCTTTAATGTATTTTTGCTTCCAAACAAGATTGCTGCCGGCGGTGTCAGCGGAATCAGCACGATTTTGCAATCATATGGTTTTGAAGCAGCGTATGTACAGTGGATTATTAATATTCCTTTATTTATTGCCGGTGTCATTTTGCTCGGCGGGAAATTTGGACTTAAGACGCTTGCGGGTTCTGTTTTTTTGCCGCTTGTTGTGTTTTTGACAAGAGATATTCAGCCCGCCACTCATCATGAGCTCCTGGCGGCGATTTTTGGCGGCGTAGGCATCGGTGTCGGAATTGGCATTGTGTACTTAGGGAAAGGGTCGACGGGAGGAACGGCCTTGGCTGCACAGATCATTCATAAGTACTCAGGTCTGTCATTAGGGACGTGTCTCGCCCTCATTGACGGATTGATTGTCGTTACCGCTATGATCGTATTTAATATTGAACAAGGCTTATATGCCATGCTTGGCGTCTATGTGTCCAGCAAAACGATTGATGTCGTTCAAGTTGGCTTCAATCGTTCAAAAATGGCGCTCATTATTACAAAGCAGGAGCAGGCTGTCAAGGAAGCCGTTTTACAGAAGATTGACAGAGGCGTGACGAAAATTTCCGCGGTCGGCGGATATACTGACGATGATCGCCCGATTTTAATGTGTGTGGTTGGGCAAACTGAATTCACCAAATTGAAACAAATCGTCAAACAGATTGATGAGTCAGCTTTTGTGATTGTGGCGGATGCGAGTGAGGTGCTGGGCGAGGGTTTCAAACGTGCTTAATCGAGGTTATAATATGGAAGAGATCGTAAAGGAGTTGTGCTTCTCAACATGAAATCAAAGTTATCGATACTAATGCTTGTATTTGCGCTTTCTGTTCTATTGGCTGCCTGCGGTTCAAACGATGCAAAAGAGGAGAAGACAGACACCGGCAGCAAGACTGAAGCCTCTGCATCTGAAGGGGAAGAATTATATCAGCAAAGCTGCGTAGGCTGCCACGGCAAGGATTTAGAAGGTATGTCAGGGCCTAATCTCCAAGAGGTCGGAGGCAAATACGACGAAGCCAAAATTGAAAGTATTATTAAAAACGGCCGCGGCAATATGCCGAAGGGGCTTGTAGATGACAAAGAAGCCGCCGTTATTGCCAAATGGCTGTCAGAAAAAAAGTAAGGTGAGAAAATCTTTGCCGCAGTGCAGGCAAGGATTTTTTTATGCCATGACAATATGAATGAAAAGAAACTGTAATAGTATTATGTCTAAATTTGACGTATAATGAAGTGTATTGAAAAATGAAACTTTCAGATTTTTCATCTTTTTACAAATGAGTGGGTCATAAATTGTCGAATGCATTCGAAGAGTATGACCGTGTGATAGATAAAATGATATAAAAGATTAGGTGATTTCATGATAGAGATGAAGGAAGTATATAAAGCCTATCCGAACGGCGTAAAAGCGCTCAATGGGATTTCTGTTACCATTCATCCCGGCGAGTTTGTTTATGTTGTCGGTCCGAGCGGAGCGGGTAAATCTACTTTTATTAAAATGATATACAGAGAAGAAAAACCGACAAAAGGACAAATTTTAATTAATCATAAAGATCTCGCTACAATTAAAGAAAAAGAGATTCCTTTCGTGCGCCGTAAAATAGGTGTTGTCTTCCAGGATTTTAAGCTTCTGCCGAAACTTACTGTTTTTGAAAATGTGGCTTTTGCCCTTGAAGTGATTGGAGAACAGCCGTCTGTCATTAAGAAACGGGTGCTTGAAGTGCTTGATCTCGTGCAGCTGAAGCATAAAGCAAGACAATTTCCTGACACGCTTTCAGGCGGGGAACAGCAGCGAGTATCTATTGCCAGATCAATTGTGAACAACCCTGATGTTGTCATTGCGGATGAACCTACAGGAAACCTTGATCCGGATACGTCCTGGGAAGTTATGAAGACGCTGGAAGAAATCAATAACCGAGGGACAACAGTCGTGATGGCGACACATAACAAAGAAATCGTAAACACCATTAAGAAACGTGTCATTGCAATCGAAGATGGTATCATTGTGCGTGATGAGTCAAGAGGGGAGTATGGTTCATATGATTAAAATTCTCGGGCGCCACTTGCGTGAGAGTTTTAAATCTCTCGGGAGAAACACATGGATGACGTTTGCATCCATTAGTGCTGTAACCGTAACGCTGATTTTAGTCGGCGTGTTTTTAGTGATTATGCTGAATTTGAATAACATGGCTTCGAATGCTGAAAAACAAGTCGAAATCAAAGTGTTGATTGATCTGACTGCAGATCAGAAGGCACAGGATAAGCTGCAGAACGATATTAAGGATCTGAAGGGCATTCAAAGTGTCACTTTTTCATCTAAAGAAAAAGAGCTTGATCAGCTGGTTGACAGCTTTGGCGACAGCGGAAAATCCCTGACGATGAAGGATCAGGAAAACCCGCTTAATGACGCGTTTGTCGTCAAAACGACAGATCCGCATGATACGCCGAACGTGGCGAAAAAGATTGAAAAAATGGATCATGTCTATAAAGTTACTTACGGAAAAGAAGAGGTCAGCCGTTTGTTTAAAGTGGTCGGCGTTTCCCGCAACATCGGAATCGCGTTAATTATCGGCCTGGTATTTACGGCGATGTTCTTAATTTCCAACACCATTAAAATTACAATTTTCGCAAGAAGAAAAGAAATTGAAATCATGAAGCTTGTCGGCGCGACGAACTGGTTTATCCGCTGGCCGTTTTTCCTTGAAGGATTGCTGCTTGGCGTATTCGGTTCAGTAATTCCGATTGCACTGGTGCTGAGCACTTACCAATATGTCATCGGATGGGTCGTTCCGAAGGTTCAAGGATCATTTGTTTCTCTTCTTCCTTATAATCCATTTGTATTCCAAATTTCGTTAGTGCTTGTTGCAATCGGCGCAGTAATTGGAGTATGGGGAAGTCTGACTTCCATCCGCAAGTTTCTGCGAGTATAAAAGAAAAAAACGTCCCGTTCTCGGGGCGTTTCCAGAATGTTGACAGAATCCTAACTAAAACGGTTTAGGATTTTGTCATTTTTTTAGCGTGATTAAAAACCCGAAGTCTAGGAGCAAACAAGCATCGAAGCACAGCGAATGTTGAAATTCGTGAGCACCGAAGAGCAGATTTGACAACGAGTGTGAGGGTTTGTCGACATGCTGAAGCCGTCCCAATTTCGGGGCGGCTTTTCTTTTGCCTTCTTTTTCTTCTATGATTACATGAAATCTCCATCCTTTACATATACTATCTCTAGGTTTTGATAAAGACAGTCTGGCATACAGGAGGAGTAAAGGATGAAGCAAAAAATAATGGCTGTGATCGCAGCGGGGAGCATGCTGTTCGGAGGCGCCGGTGTATATGCGGGAATGAACCTGCTTGAGATGGATAAGCCCCAGACTGCAGCAGCTCCCGCGACGGCACAAGCTGACTCTGAACGGGATAAGGCTATGGACAAAATCGAAAAAGCGTATGAGTTAATTTCGAATGAGTACGTAGAAAAAGTTGATAGAGAAAAGCTGCTCGAGGGAGCCATCCAGGGAATGCTGTCTACACTAAATGATCCTTATTCTGTCTACATGGACAAGCAGACGGCTAAACAATTTTCTGATTCTCTTGATTCCTCATTTGAAGGCATCGGAGCCGAGGTTGGAATGGAAGACGGCAAAATTATTATTGTTTCACCATTTAAGAAATCGCCAGCGGAAAAAGCCGGACTCAAGCCTAATGATGAAATCATCAGCATCAATGGAGAATCGATGGCCGGCAAGGATTTAAACCACGCTGTGTTAAAAATAAGAGGAAAGAAAGGGTCCAGCGTTTCAATGAAGATTCAGCGGCCTGGGACGAAGAAGCAGCTGTCATTCCGGATCAAAAGAGCTGAGATTCCCCTCGAAACGGTTTTTGCTTCAGAGAAAAAAGTGCAGGGGCATTCTGTCGGATATATCGCCATCTCAACTTTTTCTGAGCATACCGCGGAAGATTTTGCAAAAGCGCTGGGAGATCTTGAGAAAAAGGGAATAGAAGGCCTCGTTATTGATGTACGCGGCAACCCGGGCGGATATCTTCAAAGTGTGGAAGAAATTCTTAAGCACTTCGTCACAAAGGATCAGCCGTATATTCAAATTGCTGAACGCAATGGAGATAAAAAACGTTATTTTTCAACATTGGCCCATAAAAAAGCGTATCCTGTTAATGTGATCACGGATAAAGGGAGTGCCTCCGCATCAGAAATTCTTGCCGGCGCATTAAAAGAGGCAGGGCATTATGATGTTGTAGGGGATACGTCTTTTGGAAAGGGAACGGTTCAACAGGCTGTTCCGATGGGAGACGGCAGCAATATCAAATTGACGCTTTACAAGTGGCTGACGCCAAATGGGAATTGGATTCATAAAAAAGGAATTGAGCCGACCATTGCGATTAAGCAGCCTGATTATTTTTCCGCCGGGCCCTTGCAGCTGAAAGAGCCGCTTAAAGTGGATATGAACAATGAAGACGTCAAGCATGCACAGGTATTATTAAAAGGCCTCAGCTTTGACCCGGGACGTGACGACGGCTATTTCAGCAAAGACATGAAAAAAGCAGTTATGGCCTTTCAGGATCAAAACAAACTGGATAAAACGGGTGTAATCGACACTCGCACTGCAGAGGCATTAAATCAGCTGGTAGAAAAGAAAAAATCTGATGAAAAAAATGACTTGCAGCTCCAAACAGCGCTTAAATCATTATTTGTCAATTAAAGGAGATGGTGTTCCATCTCCTATTTCTTTATACTTAACGATAAAATGAATCATAAGTCACATAAAAAATGAGTTTTTGACAAGAAATTAAAAAAATTTTCACAAATAAACATTTATAAAGGACTGTGATTACCCGATATCAATATATGAGAGAGACTTTCTAACGAGATAATATGCATTTAAAATGAAACTTTTGCAAGTTGCCTAGTCTTTGTTTACTTCATACAATATAAGAAGGTTCTAAAAAGAACAGTAATCAGGTTTATGGCAGCTGAACGACAGGTATTAAAGAGTAACGTTAGCGAGAATGCTTGTTAGCACTCCAGTACTGCTGCTTATACTGGCCCGTGCTTATCTGTATAAAGAAAATGGGGGTTCACAATTGAAGAGGGCAAGTATTGTGCGTGAAAAAAAATATTATGAATTAGTTGAACAATTAAAAGACAGAACACAAGATGTAACATTTTCGGCTACAAAAGCACTAAGTCTTCTTATGCTGTTCAGCAGGTATTTGGTCAATTACACCAATGTCGAATCAGTAAATGACATCAATGAAGAATGTGCCAAACATTATTTTAATTACTTAATGAAAAACCATAAGCGATTAGGAATCAATCTGACAGATATAAAAAGGTCGATGCATCTGATCAGCGGGTTATTGGATGTGGATGTAAACCATTATTTAAAGGATTTTTCACTATCGAATGTCACGCTGTGGATGACGCAAGAGAGATAAACCCTCCTGAGGATATCCAAGCCACTTAATATTTGATAGAATATGAGTAACATGTTTGGCTTGAGGCGGTGAAAGATAGTGTCTGTTCAATGGGGAATTGAACTGTTAAAAAGTGCGGGCCTGTTCTTCTTACACCCGCTTTTCTGGTTTTTTATCATCATAAGCCTGGCTTTCGGCTATGTTAGAATCAAACGGGAACGGAAAACCTTTCATACAAGAATAGCAGATATTTATGATGATCTGAAATTTACTTATACAAAGGGACTGATCCCTGGCCTCCTTTTGTCAGTTGTTTTAGGCGTACTCGGAATCTCGGTTCCTCTCGGTTTACTTGCGATTATTGCTGTTATCACTGCAGCGGCAGCGCTCACTCTTCGCGCAAACTGGATGTCTGCTGCATATATCGTCAGTGTAAGTATGCTGATATGTTTTGGATTGCAAATGTATCAGGCGGAGCCTTTTCTGGAGAGATTTCCGCAAGGATTTGCAGTCGTTTGGCCGGCTATGGGTGTGTTTTTAGGCTTGCTGATTATTATTGAAGGAGCGGTTGCTTATCGTTCTGCACATGTGAGAACATCACCGGCACTTGTCGTAAGCAGCCGCGGTTTGCCGATCGGACAGCAGCTGGCAAACCGGATATGGCTTTTGCCGCTGTTCCTTCTCGTACCCGGTAACGGATTAGAATCGCACCTCAGCTGGTGGCCTGTATTTACTGTACCCGGTGGGTCATTCCATTTTCTGTGGATTCCTTACTTTGTCGGATTTGGGCAAAGGGTGCAGGGATCGCTGCCTGAAACGAGTATAAGGATCACAGCGAAACGCGTTTGTATTCTCGGCCTTGCCGTCACAGTTCTCGGTGCAGCGAGCTTACTGTGGACGCCGCTTGCGGGTGCAGCCGTCTGTGTGGCTGTTTTAGGACGTATTTTTCTGTCCATTAAGCAAAGGGTGAATGATAACGCGGCTCCGTTTTATTTCTCGAAACGTGATCAGGGCTTAATGGTGCTTGGGATTATACCAAACACACCGGCTGAGGATTTGGAATTAAAAATCGGGGAAATCATTACGAAAGTTAATGGCATACCCGTTAAGAATGTTTCTGATTTTTATGAAGCGCTCCAGCATAACCGTGCATATGTGAAGCTTGAAATTATCGGTTTGAATGGAGAAATTCGTTTTGATCAGCGAGCGTCTTATGAGGGAGAACATCATGAATTGGGTATCCTTTTCGTAAAGGATGACCGTGAAGACGAAGCAGCCGCTTTGTCCGGATCATAAAAGACAGCCCGGCACCGCGAGAAGATGTGGTGCCGGGCTGTTTTGTGTTATGCTGAGTTTTTTTCCATCCGTGCCGTTTCATCAGATTTGATGCCTAATGAAACAAAAACGCCAATGATGGATACAGCAAAGAGAATCATAAATAGGGTGCGATATCCCGAAATCATGCCGATTAAGGCTGATGAAATGATGCTTCCGAAATAACGGAAGGTCGAAAAGATCCCTGACGCCACTCCTGACATCCCGGGGTCTACTGTGGCGAGGGAAGACACCTGCATGCTGGTCAGACCGACCCCGGACGCGAGCCCGCCCAGGATAAGAGAGAGCATGAGGAACAAGACAGAATGTGAGCTGCTTAATAGCAAAAATAATAGATTCGCTCCAGCCATCATGGCAAATGATAGAAAAATGATTTTTTTTGCTCCCCATTTGTGATGGAGCTGGGCGCCGACCCAGTTGCTGGCCGACATGAATATCGAAAATACAGAGAGCGCCATGCCGCTGTTAGACGTATTAAGCCCAAATTGGCTCGCCATGAATAACGGCATGATCAATAAGACGGCATACATCATCAGATTGCTTAATAAGACTGATAGATTGGCATTTGTAAAGGTTGAGCTTTTAAACAGTGTAAAATCAATGATTGGGTGCTGTGTACGTTTTTCTCTTCTGAAAAAAAGCGGGACAAATAGAAGTATCAATACACTGTATAGCGCATAGCCCCATGAAGCCTCATTTTTCGTCAGCAGGATAATCGAAACGATACTGCCTGCAAGCAAGAGAGAGCCGATAATATCCAGCGGCGCGTCAGATTTATTTTCTTTATATTGAGGGAACATGGTTAATGCCGTAAATAAAGCTATGGCGAGAAATGGGATGTTGACCCAAAAAATCGAATGCCAGCTGAAGCTGTCAATCAGTATAGAGCCGATAAAAGGCCCGAGCGCTGCCCCAAGTCCTGCCCCAAGTCCAAAAAATCCAAACACCTTCGGAAGGCGTTTTTCAGAAACAACGTGACGGATAATGGCAATGCTGTTTGGCGTAAGCAGTGCGCCGCCGACAGCCTGCAATGCCCGAAAGACAATCAACAGCAGCAGGCTCGGTGAGAGTGCGCAGCCTAAGGAAGCGACTAGAAAAAGGCCGACGCCCCATAAGTACATTGTTTTATTGCCGTACATGTCACCGAGTTTCCCGGCAATCGGCTGTGTGACTGCCATCACGATTAAATAAACGGTAACCACCCAAGTGATGCTGGCGATGGACTCGTTATACGTATGGGATATAGATGAGAGCGCGACCGCGATCATCGTGGAGTTAATGGGAACCAGGATGGCCCCTAATAATAGTGAGACGATCAGCGCCCATTCTTTTCTTGAACTCATTGGGATCCTCCTTTTTGTTATGCCAAGGAGTTCATCACGAAATTCCTTTGACAAATAGAGCTGTGCTATGCTCCAGCATTTTTTCCTGGGGCATTGAAATCACACGGTCTCCTAAATGGAGACGGTGAATAAAATAACCGAAAATGATCGACATAAACACGTCGGCATGCTCCTCTTCATCTCCTGTCTGAATAACCCCTTTTTCGCCCATTGTTTTGAGATAATCAACCAATAGCTGTTTCATAGATTGGGGATATTCTGTTACGTGGTTGATGACGTCTTGAAACATGGCCGGTTCACGAAAGCTGATTTTAATAATATCTTTTCTATGTTCCAGCTCCTCCAAGAGACAGGTTCCGATATGAAGCAGGTCTTTGTACAAATCGCCTTCAGTTTGTTCCAGAATGCTGCTTCTGTTTGGAGAATGCTGAGAAAGCAAAGCCTCGACTAGTCCCTGTTTGTTTTTAAAATTCCTGAAAATCGTCGCTTCACTTACATTTGCTTTTTCTGCAATTTCTTTTGTAGTCGTTGCGCGATATCCTTTTTTGACGAGCAGCTGCATGGCAGCGTCAAGGATTCTCTTGTTTGTCGGTCTCAATACGTTTCACCTCACGAATATACTGGCAGGACAAGTATACACCTGCCCCGCTTGTATAAGAAAGAGGGAGGACGCATCAAGCCCGGCTGACAACCGTGATTTTGCCGTTGCTTCCATCAACAGTGATGATGTCTCCGTTCCGAAGTCTTTCTGTTGCTGTACGTGTGCCGAGAACGGCGGGAATGCCGTACTCGCGGGCAATAATCGCAGCGTGAGACAAAATGCCGCCTGTGTCTGTAATAATTGCTTTTGCGTCTTGAAACAGGCTGGTCCATAGCGGTGTGGTCATTTTGCAAACGAGGACATCCCCAGGCTCGAATTGAGAAAATTCACTGGCGTCCCGAATGATTTTTACCGGACCTGTTGCAATGCCGCTTGATGCCGCAATGCCAAAAACATGATTCTCCGTGTTTTTTTCATCCTCTATCACAGCGCCGACAATTTCTTCTGCAGCTTTGAGCTGTTCTTTTGTTGGAGTGCCGAGATAGGCAGGGGCTTGAGCAAGTTCATACTCGTGAAAGGTCTGTCTGCGTTTTTCAGCCTTTTCTTGCATGGATACAGGGTGAAGAAGCGCGTTTTCCACTTCATCATCATATAAGAACCAAAGGTCTTCACGATTTTGAATGACACCGTTTTCCGCCAGCAATTCACCTACCTTCAGCAAAAAGACTCTCGCCTTGGCATCCAGCATGGCGTCAATATAAAAGTGATGATCATCCTTTATATTTGCAGCGTTCAGCGTCCATTTATAATAACGGTCAAATTCTTTACGCAAATCGGGGTCTTCTATGTTTTCCAAGAAGTCATTGTATAATTTCTCTCGTTTTTCTTTCGTTTTCTGAAATTCATTGTCAAAATGATAGCCATTGCGGACATAATTTTGAATATTGGCAAGGGCATAATACGGATTTTCTGCCCAGGTCTCTTGAATCAGATCATGGCTCTTTACAGATCGCCATCCGTATTCCTGTAAAAATTCATGGATGTTCTTCAGGAAGTGTCTGCCCTCATCTGTTTGTTCCATTTTTTCCTGCAGCTGTTCCGGCTTGGTGTTTTCAAAAATAGACAGCAGATTCGGGTTTTCCTGAACTTCAACAGAAAATAGCCACAGGCGGCGGTCTGTTTCCAGTGATTTGTTCATTTTGCCTGTCAGCATCTCGTAAAAATGAGCGTTTTCTGATTCTCCTTGAATATGTTGGTACATCGCTTGCAATTTGTTTGTTAGAAGAACTTGCGGAAAAACGATATTGAAGTGCTCCTCATAAGCCGTGAGATAAAAAGCCTTCAGTTTTTGAAAAGCATCCAGTGCACTTTCTGCGGTATGCTCTGTTTGTGCGAGCTGGTCAAGCGTTCTATAAAATGGGAGGTATGTGTGATTGATGATGTCATACATACGCTCCGATAATATTGGAAAAAGCTCTTTGCCGCAGTTTTCAGAAGGCTGCTGCTGTCCGCCCTGGCTTTTGGAATAAATATGTCCGCGATAAAGTTTTACTTCTTCAACAACTACACCAATCGGGAACTTTTGCATGCTCCTCTTCAAGCCATACTCCAACGCCGGTACGATCAAGGATGAAAATAACGGGCTCACCGGGCCTTCAATATTTGACTCCATGTTGAGCCAGAAATCATTCATATCAGCGTCTGTAATCATGAAGCTCCGTTCTTCTTCTGCCTCTTTTTTGTCCTGATCAATGGTGGTAATCGGGCGGGCCTGCAGAAGGTATACTTGATGATCAGCGATTCCGAATTCTATATCGACTGGATATCCGTACAGGTCTTCGGTTTTTTTCGTGATTTCAGCCAGTTCAATTACTTGTTCATCTGCAAGGCAAAAACGGCTGCGCATATCTTCGCTCGTTTCTTTTTCTGTGATTCCTTCTGCTGCAGACTCCATATAGATTTCCTTTGCACCTATTTCTTTCTGAATCTCAAACGAAGATTTATTGACTATAAATGTGTCTGGGGTGACACTTCCCGACACGACAGCTTCCCCCAAACCATAGCTGGCGCTGATTAACAGCTCTCTATCATCATGGGTAACAGGATTACGGCTGAAAATAACACCTGATACCTCTGAATCGATCAGGCCCTGAACGACAACTCCCATTAACGGCTCTGCAATCTGGTTATTCATTTTTTTCTTATAGCTGCTGACTCGGCCTGAGAAAAATGAGGCCCAGCATTCTTTCACTTTAGTTAGAAACTCTTCCTCTGTTTTGATATTTAAGTAGGTTTCATATTGACCCGCGAATGAAGCGCCTTCTAAATCTTCCGAGGCAGATGAAGAACGCACGGCAACGGATCGGTATGATTCTCTCAGCTTGTAAAAGGAACTTGTCAGCTCATGTTTCAGTTTCTCAGAAAATGTTCCGGTGATGATCCCGCTTTCGATGTTTTCGCTAGTTTCACGAAGCTGATTATCTTCCATAAAACGGGCGAGCGCATTCGTCTGAATAATAAACCCGTCCGGAACAGGAAGACCGTGTTTGGTCAATTTAATCAAGTTCATGCCTTTTGCTCCTGCAAGCTGGCTGGATTCTTCTGCTTGGCGAAATAATACAGAATACATATTTGAAACCCCTCTTTCCTTCATTTTGGTTTTCTCTCTAGTCTTTATAACGGAACCAGTGTTCAAAAAATGATAGTAAACACTATCATTCAATTGTAGGTTTTCAGGAAAATGCTGTCAAACTCAGAAAGTCCTAAATAAAATGAATAGTTAAGTTAGTTAGATTATCATGAAAAATGCGGCCGAACTGGTGCAGTATGCCTATTTTTCTTTTATTCTCGGATTCTGGCAGTGGCATGCATTCATAAAAAAGTGCCGCTGATTGGAACAGCGGCACTCCTTAAAGTGAGATCAATTTCTGAATGGAATAAGTGAAATCATAGTTGCTTGTTGTGCTGTAGATGCCATCATGGGATTTCAGCCTCATATACACACGTTCTCTCGGCTTAATCGAAGTGAGGTGAAGAGGGAGTCCTTCCCCTGGGCAATGATTTTCTGCTAGGATAGCGATTGTCTTCTCAGGGGTCACAAACTGTTTTTCAAGATCGTAGTTTTTTCCGCTTGGAAAGTAAACGAAGCGGATAGAACATGATCAGCTGTTTTGTTTTCCGAAGAAACCCTCTTCAGGCAGCTGTCTGGAGCTTCCATCTATAATGATTAACGGGAAGAACTTCGAGAGCTGAACTTTTATCAGCTAAACCTGTGATTGCAAAAGCGGGTTGTGATGCCATAAGGAAACCGGATAGTACAGCTGCTGTTAAAATTTCCGAACTCGAACTTCTTTTTTGTTTTGAACTGGCCAATTCTGACAACCATAATATATAACTCTGCTTGTTTATCTTATAAATCATTTCATTCTATTATTGATCTATTGATGTTTATATTGACCGGAACCAAAGTGCAAATATGGTGATTGATTTTGGCTGAAAAAGGGTATGGTGTAGTAAGAGGGAACGATTGCACGATTGTCCGATTCTTCATTTTTTACTATAATCAGATCAGATGAAGAATCCCTGAGGAGGGTTTTTGTTGATTACAAAAGCCGTTTTTGCATTGTTTTTCCCTTTTATGCTTGTTGTTCTTTTTACAAGAGTCACCTTTAATCATTATGTGGCGATCGCTCTAACAGCTGCATTGCTGTTTGCCTCTTATTTAAAAGGCTATACAGAAACGTATTTTATTGTAGGATTGGATGTTGTGTCTCTTGTGGCTGGCGGACTGTATATGGCCAAAAAAGTTGCTGAGAAAAAAGAAGAATAAATCGGACATAATGAATATAAAGACTGAATTCCTGCTTTTACGTTTTAAAAGCAGGTTTTTTATACACGAAAACGGCTGGAAATAAAAAACCACCGAACTTTAGTTCGTATTTTTAGTGATTTTCCATTCCATTGTGTTACTATATCTATAGGAAGATTTCGTTAAAGAAACGGAGGCTTATTTTGTGAAAGATCGCTTTGAGTTAGTCTCGAAATATCAGCCCCAGGGAGATCAGCCGAAAGCCATTGAAAAACTTGTAAAAGGAATTCAGGAGGGCAAGAAGCATCAGACTCTGCTGGGTGCGACAGGAACGGGCAAAACATTTACGGTGTCCAATTTGATTAAAGAAGTCAATAAGCCGACGCTCGTGATTGCCCATAACAAAACCCTCGCCGGACAGCTTTACAGTGAGTTCAAGGAATTTTTTCCGAACAACGCTGTCGAGTATTTTGTCAGCTACTATGATTATTATCAGCCGGAGGCGTATGTGCCTCAAACGGATACATTTATAGAGAAAGATGCCAGCATTAATGATGAAATTGATAAACTCAGACACTCCGCTACATCGTCTCTGTTTGAACGGAGAGATGTCATTATTATTGCGAGTGTGTCTTGTATATATGGCCTCGGTTCGCCTGAAGAATACCGGGAAATGGTCGTGTCACTGCGGCCTGATATGGAAATTGAGCGCAACGAGCTGCTCAGAAAGCTTGTAGACATCCAATATGCCCGCAACGATATCGACTTTCAGCGCGGTACATTTCGTGTGCGCGGAGATGTAGTGGAAATCTTCCCGGCATCCCGTGATGAACACTGTGTAAGAGTCGAGTTTTTCGGAGATGAAATTGAACGGATCAGGGAAGTGGACGCCCTGACCGGAGAAATTTTAGGCGACCGTGAACATATTGCGATTTTCCCGGCATCCCACTTCGTTACGCGGGCCGAAAAAATGGAGAAAGCGATTCAAAATATCGAGAAAGAGCTTGAGGAGCAGCTGAAGGTCATGCATGAAAACGGCAAGCTTCTGGAAGCGCAGCGCTTAGAGCAGCGGACGAGATATGATCTTGAAATGATGCGGGAAATGGGATTTTGCTCCGGTATTGAGAACTATTCAAGACATTTGACGCTTCGCCCGCCGGGTTCAACGCCGTATACGCTTCTCGATTATTTTCCTGACGATTTTATGATTGTGGTGGATGAGTCACATGTGACGATTCCTCAGGTGCGCGGCATGTTTAACGGAGACCAGGCGAGAAAACAGGTGCTTGTGGATCACGGATTCCGTCTTCCGTCAGCGCTTGATAACCGCCCGCTCCGTTTTGAAGAATTTGAAAAGCATATGCACAATATCGTCTATGTGTCAGCAACACCAGGGCCATATGAGATTGAGCATACAGATGAAATGATAGAGCAGATCATCCGTCCGACAGGGCTTCTTGACCCGCTTATTGACGTGCGGCCGATTGAAGGACAGATTGATGATTTAATCGGTGAAATTCAAGCGAGAGTTGAACGGAATGAACGGGTGCTTGTGACGACTTTGACGAAGAAGATGTCAGAGGACCTGACCGATTATTTAAAAGAAATCGGCATCAAAGTTAATTATCTGCATTCAGAAATTAAGACGCTTGAACGGATCGAAATTATCCGTGATTTGCGTCTCGGCAAGCATGATGTGCTCATTGGCATTAACCTCCTGAGAGAGGGGCTTGATATTCCGGAAGTATCCTTGGTTGCGATTTTGGATGCGGATAAGGAAGGCTTCCTGCGTTCGGAGCGTTCGCTTATTCAGACGATCGGACGGGCGGCGAGGAACGCGGAAGGCCGTGTCATCATGTACGCCGATAAAATGACGAAGTCTATGGAAATTGCCATTAATGAAACGAAACGCCGTCGCGAGCAGCAGGAGCGGTTTAACGAAGAGCACGGCATTACGCCGCAAACGATTAATAAAGAAATTCGTGACGTGATTCGTGCGACTGTGGCTGCTGAGGACAAAGCGGAGTATAAAACAAAAGCTGCGCCGAAGCTGTCGAAAATGACGAAGAAAGAGCGTCAAAAAGTCGTCGAACAAATGGAGCACGAAATGAAGGAAGCCGCCAAGGCGCTTGACTTTGAAAGAGCCGCGGAGCTTCGCGATTTACTTTTAGAGCTAAAAGCGGAAGGATGATGAACAAATGGCTATGGATCGGATAGAGGTGAAGGGAGCCCGGGCGCATAACCTGAAAAATATCGATGTAACGATTCCAAGAGATCAGCTTGTCGTTGTTACGGGTTTGTCCGGATCAGGGAAATCCTCCCTTGCCTTTGACACCATATATGCAGAAGGGCAGAGACGGTATGTCGAGTCGCTGTCTGCATATGCCCGCCAGTTTTTAGGGCAAATGGATAAGCCGGATGTCGATGCGATTGAGGGGCTTTCTCCTGCCATCAGCATCGATCAGAAAACAACGAGCCGCAATCCGAGGTCTACTGTCGGTACGGTTACTGAGATTTATGATTATCTGCGTCTTTTGTATGCGAGAGTAGGGAAGCCTCATTGTCCGGAGCACGGGATTGAGATTACATCGCAGACCATCGAGCAAATGGTGGACAGAATTCTGGAATACCCGGAACGGACGAAGCTTCAGGTTCTGGCCCCGATTGTCTCAGGCCGAAAAGGCGCTCATGTCAAAGTGCTTGACCAGATCAGAAAACAAGGTTATGTCAGAGTCAGAATTGACGGCGAAATGGCTGAGCTTTCTGATGATATTGAATTAGAGAAGAATAAAAAGCATTCGATTGAGGTTGTCATTGACCGGATTGTGGTGAAAGAAGGCGTCGCGGCCCGTCTGTCAGATTCATTGGAAACGGCGCTCCGTTTAGGTGAAGGACGGGTTATGATTGATGTCATCGGTGAGGAAGAGCTGATGTTTAGTGAGCATCATGCCTGCCCGCACTGCGGATTTTCAATCGGCGAGCTTGAGCCGCGGCTGTTTTCGTTCAACAGCCCGTTCGGAGCATGTCCGACGTGTGACGGTCTTGGAATGAAGCTTGAAGTGGATGCCGATCTTGTCATCCCCAACCAAGAATTATCATTGAAGGAGAATGCAGTCGCCCCTTGGACACCGATCAGCTCACAATATTATCCGCAGCTGCTTAATGCGGTCTGCACCCACTACGGGATTGATATGGACGTGCCGGTAAAAGATCTGCCGAAGCATCAGCTGGATAAAGTGCTGTACGGCAGTGGAGACGACCTGATTTATTTCCGATATGAAAATGATTTTGGGCAAATACGTGAAGGTGAAATTCAATTTGAAGGCGTATTGCGCAACATTGAAAGACGCTATAAGGAGACAGGCTCTGATTTTATCCGAGAGCAAATGGAGCAGTATATGTCTCAGAAGTCTTGTCCGACATGTAAAGGCTATCGATTAAAGAAAGAGGCGCTTGCCGTACTGATTGACGGCCGCCACATCGGAAAAATTACCGAGCTGTCTGTCGCCGACGCACTTGCTTTCTTCAAAGGCCTTACCCTCTCTGAGAAGGATATGCAGATTGCCAATTTGATCTTGCGTGAAATTGTGGAGCGTTTAAGCTTTCTGGACAAAGTCGGCCTTGATTACCTGACATTGAGCAGGGCAGCGGGAACATTGTCTGGGGGAGAGGCGCAGCGCATCAGGCTGGCAACGCAAATCGGCTCGCGCTTATCCGGAGTGCTTTATATTTTAGATGAACCGTCTATCGGCCTGCATCAGCGTGATAACGACCGTTTGATCAGTGCTCTGAAAAATATGAGAGACCTTGGGAACACGCTGATTGTTGTCGAACACGATGAGGACACGATGATGGCAGCCGATTATTTAATAGATATTGGACCTGGGGCCGGCATTCACGGCGGTCAGGTGACGGCTGCGGGTACGCCGGAAGAAGTGATGGAAGATTCAAATTCATTAACGGGCAGCTATTTATCAGGGAAAAAGTTCATCCCATTGCCTCCTGAAAGAAGAAAGCCGGACGGCCGTTACATTGAAATTAAAGGGGCTGCAGAAAACAACCTGAAAAAAGCGAATGCCAAGTTCCCGCTTGGAACGTTCACAGCGGTTACAGGAGTTTCCGGCTCAGGAAAGAGTACCCTCGTCAATGAAATTTTGCATAAGGCGCTGGCGCAAAAGCTCCATAAAGCAAAGGCGAAGCCCGGCAGCCATAAAGAGATTAAAGGTTTGGATCATTTAGATAAAGTCATTGATATTGACCAGGCGCCAATCGGAAGAACGCCGAGATCCAATCCTGCGACATATACCGGTG
This sequence comes from uncultured Bacillus sp., assembly GCF_958411575.1. Classification (NCBI taxonomy): domain Bacteria; kingdom Bacillati; phylum Bacillota; class Bacilli; order Caryophanales; family Bacillaceae; genus Bacillus; species uncultured Bacillus sp. The sequence goes on along the minus strand of NZ_CATYRA010000001.1, from coordinate 126,036 downwards.
TGTTTGATGACATTCGGGATGTATTCGCGCAGACAAATGAAGCGAAGGTCCGCGGCTATAAAAAAGGCCGTTTCAGCTTTAACGTGAAGGGCGGGCGATGTGAAGCCTGCCGCGGAGACGGGATTATTAAAATTGAAATGCACTTCCTTCCTGACGTGTATGTTCCGTGCGAGGTGTGCCACGGCAAACGCTATAACCGGGAAACGCTTGAAGTGACATACAAAGGAAAAAGCATCTCTGATGTGCTTGATATGACGGTTGAAGATGCTCTTTCTTTCTTTGAAAATATCCCTAAAATCAAGCGTAAGCTCCAAACCCTTTTTGACGTTGGCTTAGGTTATATTACGCTCGGCCAGCCGGCGACAACCTTGTCGGGCGGAGAAGCACAGCGTGTGAAGCTTGCATCAGAGCTGCACAAACGCTCAACTGGACGTACGCTCTACATTTTAGATGAGCCGACGACAGGTCTGCACGTCGACGACATCGCCAGACTCCTTGTCGTGCTTCAGCGTCTGGTTGACAATGGAGATACAGTGCTCGTCATTGAGCACAATCTTGATATCATTAAGACAGCGGATTACATTGTGGATCTGGGGCCAGAAGGCGGAGCCGGAGGCGGAACCATTGTCGCATCAGGAACGCCTGAGGAAATCATTGAAGTGGAAGAATCGTATACAGGCCGTTATTTGAAGCCTGTTATGGAGCGTGACAAAAAACGCATGACATCGCTCTTGGAAGCGAAAGAAACGGCAACATCTTAAAACCCTCTTTTCAGAGGGTTTTGTCTTTTCTTTGCAGTATATATTACAAAGTCTTTTTATACAGCTGCTTGCTTACACTCATTAAATCTTGAACGATATGCGTGTTGCTGCTGTCGAGCAGTACTTTTATATATTGAATATCGTGAGAGATGGGAAGAGGTCCGTGGATCTGTTCAAGCTCAGCGATCATTTCACGGTTCATTCTTTTTTGTTCACGAATCAGCTTTAAAACCGATTCTTGTGTTACTGTATAGTCACTGGGATCTTTCTCCATTGCTTGTCCAGCCTCCTTGATTGCCGTAAGCTTTTTACATATTGTAATCGGTACAGCCGGAAGATTCTACTTCTAAAACTTTTTAAAATCCAATTTCCGTAAATCGGAGCATGTCTAAAGAATGAATTTGAAACCCTGAAGAGGTTTTAAACGTATGAATAAGTAAAACGTCCCTGATCTTTTGTCATGGACAATTCACAATAGGAGTGTGGAATGAATTGAACCGTAATCAAGCTATTATTGCATCACTTTGTTATTTCAGTGTGTTCATTGCGCCAATCATTGTGCCGATTGTCGCTTATTTTGTTGTAGATGAGAAAGAAACAAAACGCCATGCGATACGTTCTCTTATTTCTCACATTGTTCCTTTTGCCGGCTGGCTAGTCCTTTTTATCGCTTTTCTGGGTGGAGCCATTGCCATTGATGGAGACAGCCTGCTGCCTGTATTTGTGATCATTGGGGGAGCGGTTATTTATTTCTTAGTTGTTATTGGCATAATGATTTGGAATGTGATTCAGGGCATTAAGGTGCTGCGTGCAGCATAAGTAGACAATGGGGAGGAGATCGTAATGAAACAAGAAAAGGAACGTATCCTTAAGCTTGTTGAGGAAGGAAAGCTTACAGCACAAGAGGCTTTGACACTGATTGAAAAGCTTGACAGCGACTACAAGGAAAAAGAAGAAAAAATCACAGCGCTATCAGTTCATGTACATGACGAGGAAGAGCCGTTTACAGCAGAAAAAAAAGAAAGCAGCAAGCCGTCTTTAGGAGCCAAGCTGTTTGACTGGATTGATTCGGCCGTGAAAAAGGTCAAGGAAGTTGACCTTGATTTGAACTTTGGCCATGCGTATGATGTTCAGCACATTTTTCAATTTAAAGATACTGACTTCTCCAGTGTTGAGCTTCAAATTGCCAACGGCAGCGTGAATATCGTCCCTTGGGAAGACGAGGATATCAGAGCGGAATGCCAGGCGAAGGTATATCGCGCTGACAGCCAGGATGCGGCGAGACATGCATTTCTTCAGCATATTGAATGTGAAATCAAAGGAAATAAGTTTTTTATCCGTACTGAGAAGAAAACAATGAAAACCAATGTGACTTTATATATTCCTCAGAAGGAGTATGATAAGATTCGGGTGAAGCTGTTTAATGGTCCGGTCAGAGGGGAACATTTACATGTAAAAGAGTTCTCTGCGAAAACGACAAACGGCGTGCTGTCGTTCTCGCATTTAACAGCCGAAAAAGCCACAGCTGAAACGGCCAACGGGCAAATTAAGCTTGCCAGCCACAGCTGCGGCACGATAGAAGCGGAAACCATTAACGGATTGATCGATCTCCGCGGGAGAAGCGAATCCATTGACGTTCAAAGCTTTAACGGAAATATTGCGATTCACGTAACAGAATCGGACTGCCGCTCTATTTATACCAAAACGACGACTGGAAATGTGGAGCTTGCGATTCCGGAAGATCTTGCAGTGAAGGCAGAGCTAAAAAGCAATCTTGGTTCGCTGTCCCATGAATTAATGGATGTTGAGATGCTGAAAGAAAAAAATGATACCATTCAAAAAGAAATGTTGTTCACTTCAAATCAGGCACATGATCAAAACATCACCGTCTTCTCAGAATCATTAACAGGCGCCATTAAACTAAAGTACTCACAGAGGTGATCAAATGAATAGGCTTTATCGTTCAGAAAAAAACAAGAAAATGGCCGGTGTCATCGGAGGTCTCGCGGAATATTTCAATTGGGACGCATCACTCCTCAGAGTTATCACTGTCATCTTAGCTGTTATGACAAGTGTTTTCCCTGTTTTGCTCATTTATATCATTTGGATTTTTATCGTCCCGTCAGAAAGGGATATGAAATGACATGGTAAAATGGGCAGTCAGCATTTTGGTAAATGCATTGTTATTAATCGTCATTGATGGATACATTGACTCCATCCATGTCAGCAGCATCGGGGCAGCGATTATCGCCAGCCTCATTTTATCGATCTTAAACGTGCTGATTAAACCGCTTTTGATTATCTTTACACTGCCAGTCACGATGGTGACGCTTGGTCTCTTCTTGTTTGTGATTAACGCCATCACCCTGATGATGACCGCGTCCATTATGGGTGACAGTTTTCAAATTGACGGCTTCGGCACAGCGATATGGGCATCTGTTATCCTGTCGGTGTTCCATTTGCTGATTCAAAAAGGCATTTTAGAGCCACTGCGAAAGAAATAAAAAAAGCTGCCGTACAGAAGGCAGCTTTTTTACATGTGGTGTTTTTTTGATTTAATGCGCTTCTGTGGCGGATACATTTGCGGCAGAAGGCAAAAGCTCAATGCGGCAAATACAAGGCCTAAGAGACCAAAGGACATGGCAGACGGCATCAGTGTGAGCAGATAGGCGGATATCATCGGACCTGCCGCCATGCCTGTATATCTGATAAAGTTAAAAACTCCGATTGCACTCCCTCTATTGTGTTCAAATTCATTGGTGATCATTGTGGAGTACAAGGGAGGGATGACCCCCATCGAGATACCAAACAGCGCCAGTGTGAGAGCCATGAGAATGAGAGAAACGGAATGTGTAACGGCGAACAACACGATACTGCAGGCCGCAACCACATTGCTGCCGGTAAACAAGGTGTTCAGCGCGACTTTTGCCTGTATTTTTTTAAATAGAAACGTACCGGCAATCGTACTTAGCGCCAGTGGCAAATATAACAGTCCTGCTATGCTCACATCAATATGATAGTGCTCCGTCAGCAATATCGGGAGGTAGACAATCACCGCAAAATAAATGAAAAAGAGGACAAAGCTTAAGGTCAAAATGACGTTTCCTGTTCGATTTGTAAATATTGATTTGTAATGAGTGAACACATTGCCTTGGGCTTGCTGCTTAGATCCAGCGGGAGAGTCCTTAGGAAAGATGATGCTGTTTGTTACCAGCATAACGACAGAGATGGCTGTAAGCATCCAAAAGATCCCTTCGTATCCGGCTGCTCCGCCTATGAATCCCCCGAGAACGGGGGCGATAGCCGGCGCGGCGGACAGGAGCATTTGATACGTTCCCATTGCACTCCCGCGGTCACTGCCTGTAAACAGCTGTCCGATCGTTGTGGCAGCAATAAGAGGCAGTGCTGCGGATCCGGCAGCCTGTATCATTCTGAATATCAGAAACAAAGTAAAGTCAGTGGTCACCGCACAGCCGATGCTGGCAGCTGCTGTTGCCATAATTCCGGCAATCAAGACAAACCGCGCGCCTTTAAAATCGATGATGGTCCCTAATATAATTTGCATAATCGCTGTCACAATCATAAAAACTGAGACTGACAGGTTTACCATTGCTGCGGAAACATGGAATGATTCTTTAATAATCGGGATAATAGGTGAATAAATGTTTTGGCTTAAAGATGCAAAAAATGCGCTGAAGCAAACAATGTATAAGATCAATACCGCCTTTGATTTTGTTTGAGTCATCAGTGTACACCGCCTTTTTGTTTACTTTACGGGTTTGTCCGGAGTCTCATCGGTTTGCTCTGCTTCAAGTGTGGATGTCAGCTGCTCTAGAAATTTCAATACAGCATTTTGTTCGTCTTGTGAAAATGAATCGAGGAATTGGTAAAAAGCCAGCTCCTTTTTTTTATGCAATTTCTTATGCAGGTCGAAAATCCGTCTGCCTTTACGTGTTAATTTGAAATACACTTCTTTTTTGTTATCTGTCAGCTGATAGCTGTTAATGAATTCTTCTTTGATCAGTTTTGTGCTGATTTTCGTTACATTCGCTTTCGATAAGTTCATTTTTCTGGCAATTCCCGCATTGTTAATGGGTTCATGCTGGCCGATACAGTCAATGACATGAATGCTTGTCATGTTTTTAGGGATATCGATCACATCCTCTTCTGCGGCTTCCTTAAAAAATTGCTGAAGTGAAGTATTCGCTTTTTGTTCATTAAGGTGCAGCAGTCTCACGTATATGTCGTATATCATCTGCTTTGTCAAATCAGACATAGGCTACCTTCTTTCTTAGGAATAATAGTTTACGATGAAACAATAAGTAATATTGTTTACCGGTGAACAATTTCATTTTATCTTTTCTTGTTTTCGTTGTCAATTGCTGGTGTTTAAGCTTTGTTTGGTGTGGCGTCATACTGAAAACGAGTGTAAAAAGTGTGTGAAAAATGTGACATTTACATTTATTTTCAAATATTTGGGTACAGATTATATTGACGGGTAGAGGAATAAGGGATAAAATGACTAATGTTTACTAGTAAACATTAATTATGGTGTGCATTTTGAAAAATGAAAATAGAAGTTTGAATCTTAACATAATTCGCTTGGTAACTTTAAGTGCTGCCTGCCATTCGTCTTGTTCAGTTGTGCCAGTTGTTCCAACTCATTTTTGAGGGTGATGACTTAAAGCGGGATAAGTGTTTTAGGGGTGAATGAGATGACCGAAATGGTGACGGATAGAAAGCCTATAGATTTTACTGCTGAGTCACTGACACAAAATTGCAGAGAAATATTTGAACGGCGCCGGCATGTTTTGGTGGGGATCAGCCCATTTAACAGCAGGTTTTCTGAGGATTATATTTACAGATTGATTGGATGGGCAACAGCAGAATTTAAAAGCGTTTCCGTTTTGCTTGCGGGGCATGAGGCGGCTAACCTTCTTGAAGCGCTCGGCACTCCCAGAGGCAAGGCTGAAAGAAAAGTAAGGAAAGAGGTATCGCGAAACAGGAGATTTGCAGAAAGGGCTCTTGCGGCTCATGGCGGGGACACGAAGGCGATTCATACATTTTCTGATTTCGCGGAAAACAAAGCCTATCAGCTGATGAGACAAGAAGTTGAACATGCGTTTTTTGATCAGCCTCATTTTCGGCATGCTTGTTTGGACATGTCTCGTGAAGCGATGATCGGGCGTGCACGCGGAATCAGTTTGATGATGGAAGAAGTCAGTGAGGATATGCTGAATTTGGCTGTGGAATATGTCATTGCTGAGCTGCCGTTTTTTATCGGGGCTCCGGATATTCTTGAGGTGGAAGAGACGCTCCTTGCTTATCATCGTCCATGGAAGCTGGGTGAGAAGATCAGTAACCAAGAATTTTCTATTCGTATGCGGCCGAATCAAGGGTATCTCATTGTGCAAGAAATGGCGCAGATGCTTTCTGAAACACGGATCATATCTGAAGGATGATAGGGGGAGTAAACATGAATCAATCCATTAAATTGTTTAGCGTGCTTTCAGATCAATTTCAAGAAAATCCATATGCTTATTTTTCACAGCTGCGGGAGGAAGATCCTGTTCATTATGAAGAGTCGATAGATAGCTATTTTATCAGCCGCTATCACGATGTCCGCTATATCCTTCAGCATCCTGATATTTTCACGACTAAATCACTTGTTGAGCGTGCTGAACCAGTCATGCGCGGCCCTGTGCTGGCCCAAATGCATGGGAAAGAACACTCCGCAAAAAGAAGAATTGTAGTGAGAAGCTTTGTAGGGGACGCATTAGATCATCTGTCTCCATTGATTAAACAAAATGCAGAAAACTTGTTAGCACCTTATCTTGAAAGAGGGAGAATCGATCTCGTCAATGATTTTGGAAAGACGTTTGCGGTGTGTGTCACGATGGACATGCTCGGGCTGGATAAAAGAGATCATGAAAAAATCGCTGAGTGGCACAGTGGAGTTGCCGATTTTATTACGAGCCTCTCTCAGACTCCTGAAGCGCGGGCGCATTCTTTATGGTGCAGCGAACAGCTTTCCCAATACTTGATGCCGGTCATCGAAGAACGCCGCGTCAATCCGGGATCCGATTTAATTTCTATCCTATGCACTTCTGAATATGAAGGCATGGCGATGTCGGACAAGGATATACTGGCACTGATTCTCAATGTGCTGTTAGCCGCAACGGAACCGGCAGATAAGACGCTGGCACTGATGATTTATCATTTGCTCAACAATCCCGATCAGATGAATGATGTTTTGGCTGACCGTTCGTTAGTGCCTAGAGCCATTGCGGAGACGTTGCGTTATAAACCGCCGGTTCAGCTGATTCCGCGGCAGCTGTCCCAAGATACAGTGATCGGCGGTATGGAAATCAAAAAAGATACGATAGTTTTTTGTATGATCGGAGCGGCTAACCGGGACCCTGAAGCGTTTGAACGTCCCGACGTGTTTCATATTCATCGGGAAGATCTCGGCATCAAGAGCGCTTTTAGCGGCGCCGCCAGGCATCTCGCTTTCGGATCCGGCATCCATAACTGTGTAGGAGCAGCTTTTGCCAAAACCGAAATCGAGATTGTAGCCAATATTGTGCTGGATAAGATGCGGAATATTAGATTAGAGGAAGGTTTTCGTTATGCTGAGTCCGGTCTGTATACACGCGGACCTGTTTCACTTCACGTTGCGTTTGACAGGGCGTAATAAGATTTCAAAGGTCTCTCCCATGCGGGGGAGGCTTTTTTTACATATGTTTTACCCACAAGTTGAAAAACGCAGTCACTGTTTTTAAATCATCAATTGAAAATTCATTGAAGAGCTGTTTATATTGCTCCTTTGCTTTCTCATGAAGCTGTTCATGTAATGCCGCCAGTTCTCTGCCGCTTTCAGTTAGCGTATAAAAAATTTCTTTTTTGTTGCCGGGCTTTTTTGTCACTGTGATGATATTGTGTTTCAACAAAGCTTGAACTGCTTTTGAAACAGCGGCTTTTGAGATGTGTAAGCGGGATGCTAAGAAGCTGTTGTTCACATTTTGGCTGGTATGTATACAGGAAACAATGTGAAGCTGAGTCAATGTCCATTCTTTTCTGAGGTGTTCGGGATGTTCTGAGGACATGTTGCGGGACGGTATCTGGACCTTTTGCATAACACGTTTATCCCTTTTTAATGCGAATTGTTGTATAGCTTGAATTAATTCATCATAAATGCTGTTGTCCATCAATTTGCCTCTCTGACTTAATTGTTAACTGGTTAACTATCCTTAGTTTACTGGGTAATAGTGGAATGTTCAAGAGGCAGACGCTTTTTTGTCCTTTATGCACAAAAATGAACTCATAAGCTTCCCTGTTCAGACGCAAAATACATGAAAAGGGAGGTGATTTGATGAGGAAATATACTGTTATTGCTTCTTTATTCTTGTCTTTTCTTTCAGGTTTGTCTGGCGGCCATCATGAACCGAAAGCTTTTCCTGTTATAAACCAGGAACCATTCCAAGCGCCTCATTACATACCCTTGCTTGAAAATCCTCCTCAAATCGATGTGAAAGCTGAAATGAAAAGCAATCTGATGATTGAGGCTCAAGTGCGTGACCATGAGTATCAAGCATTTTCTGCCTTTCTGTTTTATAAACAAAGTAATGAGCTGGGCTACAAAATGGTACCGATGGACCCGACACCCGGAGCGGTTCGCAAGTTTTTCGCACAAATTCCGAAACGATTGATTTGGAACAGCGAGCTTGAGTATTACATTGTGGTTTCCAACGGGAAGCAGCGGGTCGAGTCGGAGATGAAGAAACTGAAGCTCGAAGGATATCAGGCTGATCTTGCCCATATTCCGGAGCTTCTGATCACAGAGCTAGCTGTTGATACAAAGAACATTGGACGTGCAGACGGTTATGAATTTATTGAGATTTATAATACGACTGACAGAACGATTGATTTTAAAGACTATCACATCCGTTACCGCTATCCGAAAGAAGGGCCTGACTCCGATTTGATTTGGAGACCGGAAAAAAAGATCACGATTCCATCCGGTGAAACGTGTGTGGTTTGGCTGAAGCCTGCCGGACATCCAGAATTGACGACGGAGGATTTCAATCGATATTATCAGACACAATTAACGGAAGGGAAAAATCTTGCGGTGATAGAAGAGACAGAGGGCATGGCTAATACCAGACCGAGGTCAGTCGTGATATCAACGAATACAGGAAAAGATATTTCGGTTGCGCATTATCGGAAACATGCGCTGCGCCGGCTGTCGTCTGTGCTTTACAAGTATCCGCTGGACGGTACCGCAGAACTTCTCAATATTTCAATCGGAGAAAAGAATCCATCCCCCGGAACCGTATTACAGGCGCAGGTGCCTAAGCAGAAACGAAAAATCAAGCTTGATAAAGAAAAACCAGTCATTGAGGATTTGACTGACCGCAAGCCTGTCCGTCCTGCTGAAAGCATTGAGCTGCGTGCTGACATACGGGATCGCAGTCTTGTGAAAACGGCGGCTTTCTACTATCGGACAGATGAAAACAAACCGTTTAAGCGCATTCTCGCTGAAAAAGACCGCAACGACAATCTCTATCATTATATTGTGTATTCGCCTGAACTGATCGGGAAGGATCAGCTTGAGTATTACGTGACTGCAGGAGACGGGATCAATGAAGCAAGAACCCCGGTCAAAATGATTGATATTAAACAAACAAGCAAGTCGCACGGTTTGCGGATGAATATTGAAAACAGAGACACGCTGTCGGGAACTCAGTTTCTTAAAGCGACGACAGACGGGCGCACTGACAGCATTAAGCTGTGGATTGACGGAAAAAAACAAGTGACAGAGCCCGCTATGGAAAAAGAAGTGTATTTTGCGTTCGATACGAGAAAAACGAATCTTTACTTTAAAAACGCGGTAACGATGGAAGGCAAAGTGTTAAAGGTGTTTGATGATACGACAAATAAATACCGCACCTATTCCGTTCCATTGCCAGAGACGCTGCTTCGTAAAGGGAAGCAGCTGCAGCATATTACGATACGGTCAGGTTCAAAGGTATCGCCGTTTGATACGGCTGAAAACCGTGATGATTTCTTAGTCAAAAACGCCCGATTGGTGTTATCGGATGGTACGGTGATCAGGGATCAGAGGGTTTCTCCTGAGAAGGAACTCTTTATTGGAGATAATCAGCGCTCGAATAAAAGCTGGCAATTTCAATTCAATCTGCCTGACGGACTGTTTACGTCACAGTTGCTGGAGTGGGATACATCAAAGCTTTCTGAAGGCGCTCACCATATTCAAGCAAGCGACGGCAAGGAAAATGTAAGCTTGGTTGTGCGGGTAGATAATTCAGGGCCTCACATTGAGCCGAATATCACCGAGGGACAAACGTACAAAGGAAACCTCATCCTGCAGGCGGATATGTATGATAAATGGAGCAAAATTGAAGAAGCGGAGGCCTCTTTAGATGGTGAAAGCATTACACTCCCATACCATACGTCATCTTCTGAACTTTTGCCGGGAAAACATTCGCTAAAAGTGACAGCAACGGATCTAGCGGGCAATAAAACAGTTGTTGAGCGGATGTTTAAAACAGAACGAGAGCATCCAGATCAGCCGGAGGTCATAGACAGCGAAGCCGACACGCATAGGGCTAAGCTCTCTGTGCGGGTGAAGGACCCGACGAATGATGCCATGGATGTCGCTTTTTATAGAGGATTTCAGTATACGGCGCGAAACAATGTGAAAATATTCAAGCATGCGTCACTGACTGAACCGCCGAAAAGCTTGGTGCCGGAAAGTGAGACCCCGTTTACGAATAAAGAATTGGAGAGGGTATCTGCTGCTGACGGAAAAACAGTATCGACAGAAAAGAAGGAGCTTTTCCCATATCATCGCTTTGAAGTGACGGTTGATCCGTCAGTTGATGAGAATGACTTGGCGGAAGCAGTCTGGAAGGGAAGTTCTTTGCCGGGGAGAAAGGTGACGATGTATGTTTGGAATTATCGGACAAACGAGTGGCAGCCGGTTGACAGCTTTGTTGCAAGGAATGACAAACCGTTTACGCTGAAGGCGTCTGTGATCGCCTCCGATTTTGTGCGGAAGTCGAAGATGAATGTGATCGTACAGGATGAAATTCCTCCTGCAAAGGATATGTACACATTTGTCTGGATGTCCGATACACAGTATTACGCCAAAAGCTATCCGCATATTTTTGATAAACAAACTGCATGGATAAAAGATAATCAAAAGCAACTCAATATCAAATATGTGTTTCACACGGGTGATATTGTAGATGATTCTGCTGATGTCAGACAGTGGAAAAACGCGAATCGGTCAATGTCCGTTTTGGATAGAAGCGGGATTCCTTACGGCGTGCTGGCCGGTAACCACGATGTCGGGCATAAGGACGGCTCCTACAGGGCGTTTGGCAAATACTTTGGCAGTGATCGTTTTGATAAAAAATTGCATTATGGCGGTTCCTATAAAAATAACCGCGGACATTACGACCTGATTTCAAGCAACGGCAATGATTATATCATGCTGTACATGGGGTGGGGCATTACCAATGAAGACATCGCGTGGATGAATCAGGTACTGAAGAAGCACCCTGACCGGATGGCTGTTTTAGCTTTTCATGAGTATTTGCTTGTTAGCGGAAACAGAAGCCCGATCGGAGAGAAAATATTCAAAAAAATTGTGAAGCCGAATCCGAATGTCGTGATGGTGTTAAGCGGGCATTATCATAGTGCGATGAGAAAAACTGATGAGCTTGATGATGATGGTGATGGAAAACCGGATCGCCTCGTGCATCAAATGCTGGCCGATTATCAGGGTGGGGCAGAAGGCGGGCAAGGGTATTTGCGTTTGCTGCAATTTGACCAGGCGAATGATATGGTGCATGTGTCGACGTACTCTCCGCATTTACAAGATGAAAACTACTATGATACGGATACCTACGGTAACAAGGATGAGTTTACCCTTTCGCTTGATTTGAAGCCGAGGATCAAAAAGGTGGAAACCGATTATTTTGAGTGTAATGTATATACCAATGAAGAGCTCGGAAAACGGGAGCAAGTGAAGAGCGGGGATACGGCTGAATTCCGCTGGGATCATCTTGAGCCGCACTCTGTTTATTATTGGTACATCATTGTAGAAGACAGTTTTAACGGCAAAACGAAATCACCGATCTGGAAGTTCAAGACGAAAAAAGAGACATATCGCCCTGCGCCAGACCAGTTAGATTTTCGCCATGTCTCCAATCCTTAAAAAGGGTTGGAGATTTTTTTATGAAAGCCGATCCATATAGTGGACAAATGTATAACGGTCGCCTCTGTATACTGATTTGGCGTGTTCAAAAGCAGTTCCGTTCTGTAAATATGTTGTTCGTTTGATTAACAGGACAGGCGCCCCCTTTTGAATGCCGAGAATACTTGCTTCTTCAGCTGTTGCAGCGCTTGGTTCAAGCTCCTGTTTTGCACTGGAAATCGGTATACTGTTGTACCTTTCAATATGCTCGTAAATCGAAGACTGAAAATGCGATTCGTTTAATTCACCCGCAAGTTCAAACGGAATATGCGAGGATTCGATCGCCATCGGAATATCATTTGCCAGTCGCACCCGAGTGATTTTATGGATAGGGGAGGGGTGCCTGCAACCTAATATAGCGGCGAGCCCCTCCGTTGAATCAATAAGCTGGTAATCAATGAGCCTGCTGCCCGGTGTCATCCCGCGGCTTTTCATATCCTCGGTAAAGCTTGTCAGCCCTTGGAGTGCTTGTTCCATTTTTGGCTTGCTGACAAAGGTGCCCCGCCCTTTTAGGCGATAGAGAAAGCCTTCATTGACTAAATTAGAAAGAGCCTGGCGAACCGTCATCCGGCTGATCCCAAATTGTTCGGCATATTCACGCTCAGAGGGAAGAGGCATATCCGGCAGCAGCTCTCCGCTCTTTATTTGGGCTTTTAATTGTTCCATAATCTGATAATAAATCGGAATAGGCGATTGTTTATCGATCTTCATAAGTCAGCATGTTCCTTTCAAGGTCTTAATGCCGCTGCTTCACGATCAATCAAAACCGTTACATCAGAATGCAGGTGCAAAGCAGATGCAGGGAAATCTTCACTTATGTCTCCTTCTAACAGCTTTTTCACAGCTTCTGCCTTGCTTTTTCCGGAAATAAGGAGCAGAATGCGCTTGCTTGAGAGAATCGTCTGGATTCCCATTGTGAGTGCTTGTTTTGGCACACTGTCTATTGAAGGAAAATATCTGGCATTCGCCTGGCGGGTTTGTTCATTTAAGGTCACAATGTGTGTTCGCGACTTGAAAGGCGTTCCCGGTTCGTTAAAGCCGATATGTCCGTTTCGGCCGATGCCGAGAAGCTGAATGTCAGTGCCGCCGAGGGATTCGATGACTTGTTCGTACCGTCTGCATTCGGCGTCCAGGTCGTCTGCATTTCCATTCGGGATAAAATGCCGGCTTGGCTGGCTATCGATATGCTGAAAAAAACGATGATTCATATAAAAGTGATAGCTGTTCGGGTCATTGCTTGAAAGTCCGGCGTATTCATCCAAATTAACCGTGGTGACGTTTTGAAATGAGAGATTCTCAGTTTGGTGCAGGCGGATCAGCTCGCGATACGTGCCTTCCGGTGTGCCGCCTGTCGCTAAACCGAGAACGGCGTCAGGTTTTTCCTTGATTGTGTCTGCCGCTATTCTGGCTGCTTTTTTGCTTAGCTCTTCATATGTTTGACATTCCACTACTTTCATATCTGGTCAGCCTCCTTGGATATAAATGCAATGTTTCCGCGGCAAATGGTGAGAATCACCTCGCAATCACTGCTGACAATGACAAGATCCGCATCTTTTCCTTCTGTCACACTGCCTTTTCGGTCAAAGATGCCCAGCTGTTTGGCCGCGTTTGCAGAAGTTATATTAGCTATATCCGTCCAAGAACAATTTGTAAACTCACGCATATGCCGTGCACCTTCGTTCATTTTGAGGATTGAACCGGCAAGTGTTCCGTCTGATAGAAGAGCTGTTTTACCTCTTACCGTCACACTTTGGCCGCCGAACTCATATACGCCGTCTTTCAGGCCTTTTGCCCTCATTGAATCGGTAATTAAAATGAGTTTGGTGCTGCCTTTTGCCAAGAAAGCAAGCTTAGCCGCTAAAGGATGGGAATGGATGCCGTCGGCAATAAGCTCTGTCACAAACCCATCATGAGCAAGCGCTGTTCCGATCACCCCGGGCTCTCGGTGATGAAACGGGCTCATCGCGTTGTAAAGATGGGTCATATGACTCGCGCCTGCTTTCGCGGCCTCCGATAGTAATGCGGAGTCGGCATCTGTGTGCCCCATCGACGCAATAATCGATTCGTCTTTCAAATAGCGGATCAGTTCAAAATGCTGGTCCTCTTCCGGCGCGAGTGTGACAATTTTGATCAGTCCGCCCGCCTCCATCTGCCACTTTTTGAAAAGCGCAACATCCGAAGGCCTGATCCATTCCTTTGGTTGCGCCCCGGCTCTATTAGGTGAAACAAAGGGGCCCTCTAAATGAATGCCGAGCAGTTCCGCACCTAATAAAGAGGTTTCCTCAGCTGCTTTCCAATCTCTTGCATTCACCAAAGCTTGAGAAATGTGCCCATGTTCCTGAGTAATCGTTGTTGCTAAAAAGCTCGTCGTGCCTTCTTCGGGCAGCCTTGACGACATGGTGTCGAGGGCTGAATAGCTTGAATCCATTGTATCTGCGCCATAGCCGCCGTGAATATGAATGTCAATCATCCCGGGAAGCAAAACGGAATCTGCCGGTGCTTGAATCTCTTTTGAATAAGACTCTTTAGGCCGTTCTGTTGAGACTGTGCTGATTTTTCCTTCACTGATTCCGACATAACCATTTTTGATTACTTCATTTTCTGTCACGATCGCGATGCCTTTAATAAGAAGACTTTCTGCCATAAATGATCCGCCTTTCTGGAATATGAATACATTTATTTTACTCCTTTTCAGACTAGTGATCTAGACCAGCTAAGGCGTTTTCCAGTCTTTTATAAAATCTGTTTTAGGTTCAAGCCCGAAAGTGATAAAATGAAATTATTGTGAGCAAGCTCGGGGAAGCCCGGAACAGGAGGAACATATCGTGGCAAAGGTTCGCACAAAAGACGTAATGGAACAGTTCAATTTGGAATTAATCAGCGGAGAAGAAGGAGTTAACCGCCCGATTACAATGAGTGACTTATCAAGACCAGGCATTGAAATTGCCGGATATTTTACATATTACCCGAGAGAGCGCGTGCAGCTTCTCGGAAAAACAGAGCTTTCTTTCTTTGAGCAGCTGCCGGAAGAGGAGAAAAAGCAGCGAATGGATTCTCTGTGCACGGATGTAACACCAGCTATCATTCTTTCCAGAGATATGCCTATCCCGCAGGAGCTGATTGACGCTTCTGAAAAAAACGGTGTGCCTGTCCTCAGATCACCGCTGAAAACGACAAGGCTGTCAAGCCGGCTGACCAACTTCCTTGAGAGCAGACTTGCGCCAACCACAGCCATTCACGGTGTGCTTGTGGATATATACGGCGTCGGCGTACTGATCACAGGAAAGAGCGGCGTCGGGAAAAGTGAAACCGCGCTGGAGCTTGTGAAAAGGGGGCACCGCCTTGTTGCCGATGATTGCGTTGAAATTCGGCAGGAGGATCAGGATACCCTTGTCGGGAACGCTCCTGAATTAATTGAGCATCTCCTTGAAATCAGAGGGCTTGGCATTATCAACGTGATGACGCTGTTTGGTGCCGGCGCGGTCAGAAGCAATAAACGAATTACGATTGTCATGAATCTTGAACTTTGGGAGCAGGGCAAGCAATACGACCGTCTCGGGCTTGAGGAAGAAACCATGAAAATCATTGATACAGAAATTACAAAGCTGACGATTCCTGTCCGTCCGGGCCGAAATCTCGCAGTCATCATCGAAGTGGCAGCAATGAACTTCAGATTGAAGCGGATGGGGCTGAACGCCGCTGAGCAATTTACCAATAAGCTGGCGGATGTCATTGAAGACAGTGAACAAGACGAATAGGAGTTGGCGTTAAATGAATGAAGCGATAGAACCACTCAATCCGATAGCGTTTCAGCTAGGGCCATTGGCCGTCCATTGGTACGGAATCATTATCGGTCTCGGCGCTTTGCTTGGGCTTTGGATTGCGATGAGGGAAAGTGAGAAACGGGGGCTGCAGAAAGATACGTTTATCGATCTTGTCCTGTTTGCCATTCCGATTGCGATTATTTGCGCACGAATTTATTATGTTGCATTTGAATGGGATTATTATGCGGCACACCCCGGAGAAATCATTAAGATTTGGAAGGGCGGCATTGCTATTCACGGCGGATTGATCGGCGCCATTTTAACAGGTTATGTGTTTTCAAGAGTGAAAAACATTTCGTTCTGGAAGCTTGCGGATATTGCCGCGCCAAGCATTTTACTCGGCCAGGCGATCGGCCGCTGGGGAAACTTCATGAATCAGGAAGCGCACGGTGAGGCAGTCAGCAGAGCCTTTTTAGAAAGCCTGCACCTGCCTGAATTTATCATCAATCAAATGTACATTGATGGACAATATTATCATCCTACTTTTTTATATGAATCACTATGGAGCTTTGTCGGCGTCATCATTTTGCTGTTCTTGCGCAAAGCAAATTTGCGTAGAGGCGAGATGTTCTTGATCTATATCATTTGGTATTCAATCGGACGATATTTTATTGAAGGAATGCGGACTGACAGCTTAATGCTGACTGATGCACTTCGCATCGCTCAGGTGATTTCAATCGTATTGATTGTTTTGGCTGTGGCTGCCATCATCTTCAGACGCGTCAAGGGATACTCGAAGGAGCGGTACGCGGAGTAGACGTCAACAAAGGGGGATGAGGGATGAAGAAGATCTTTCTGGCTGGTCTTTCGGCGGGTCTTCAAACAACATGGACACTCGGTAAAGTCATTTTCCCGGTAACACTATTGGTCACTTTGCTTCAGCATACGCCTGTCATGGATTGGCTGATACGTCTGATCACACCGGTTATGGGCCTTTTCGGGCTTTCAGGTGAAGCGGCTATTCCGCTTGTACTGGGAAATATGCTGAATCTGTATGCCGGAATTGCCGGAATTTTGACATTGGATTTATCTGTGAAGGAAGTCTTTATTTTAGCTGTAATGCTTTCATTCTGTCATAACTTGATTATCGAATCGACAGTTGCCGCGAAGGTCGGCATCAGAATTGGCGTTATTTTGGCGGTGCGTATCGGTTTGGCCGCTGTGTCAGCGATCGTCATCAACCTCATCTGGCACGGCGGACAGGAAACGGCGCAGTACGGTTTTATCACCGCGAAGAGTGCGGCGCCTGACGGCTGGCTGGCAATGCTGGCCGAAGCTTTAGCAAAAGCTGGACTTGGTGTTTTGCAGCTGGCGGCAATAGTGATCCCGCTGATGATCATCATTCAGTTTTTAAGAGATTTAGGCTGGCTGCATCGGTTATCGAGGTGGCTGTCCCCGTTTACGCAGCTGCTTGGCATGAATAAAAATACATCCATGACGATGGTGGCGGGACTGACGATCGGTCTGGCCTATGGAGCGGGTGTTATGATCAAAGCTGTCGAAGATGACGGCGTGAGCAGACGGGATATGACATTGGCATTTATTTTTCTCGTTGCCTGCCACGCGGTCGTAGAAGATACACTTGTCTTTATTCCGCTCGGTATCCCGGTCTGGCCTCTTCTTCTGATTCGTGTCACCACCGCAGTGCTGCTGACAATGGCTATTGCGCATACATGGAAAAAATGGAAACCCTCAGCGGTTGGAAAGGAAGCAATATGAGTGACAAACAAGTAACGACGATTCTGTTTGATTTAGACGGAACTCTTATTAATACGAATGAATTAATTATCGCGTCCTTTTTGCATACACTGGAGCATTATTACCCGAGCAAGTATAAACGAGAAGACGTTCTTGCGTTTATCGGGCCGTCTCTTTTTGACACATTCTCCTCAATGGACGCTGATAAATGCGATGATATGATCGCCATGTACAGAGCGTATAATCATGACATGCATGACACACTCGTGACTGAATATGAAACGGTGTATGAAACCCTGGATGCATTAAAAAAAGCCGGCTTTAAATTAGGGATTGTGACAACGAAATTAAGAGATACTGTCAATATGGGCCTAAAGCTGACGGGAATCGGCGAATTCTTTGAAACGGTCGTTACCCTTGATGATGTGACGATGGCAAAGCCTGATCCCGAGCCTGTGCTTTTAGCGCTGAAACAGCTAGGAAGCGAGCCGGCGGAAGCCATTATGGTCGGAGATAATTACCACGATGTGCTGGCAGGGAAAAACGCCGGAACAAAAACGGCCGGAGTCGCATGGACGATTAAAGGGCCGGAAACACTGGCAAAGCATGAGCCTGATTATATGCTTGAGAAAATGAGTGATCTATTACAAATCGTTGGAGTGAAGTAATCTGTGAGAAAAACAGATCGTCATCCGGTCTCGGGGGCTAACTCACTATGGCATGTCTATCAAACGGTGCCTTTTTTAAAGGTTGTCAAAAATTTTATTGTCATTCAAATTGCGAGATATACACCGTTTATAGGGATGAAAAACTGGCTGTACCGTACATTTCTGCGGATGAAGGTTGGAAAGCAGACTTCCTTTGCCCTCATGGTGATGCCGGATATTATGTTTCCGGAAAAGATCTCAGTCGGAACAAATACAATCATTGGGTACAATACGACCATTTTGGCCCATGAGTATTTGATTCAAGAATACCGGATCGGCAAAGTCCTAATCGGAGACGAAGTGATGATCGGTGCCAACACGACCATTCTGCCCGGTGTGGAAATAGGGGATGGCGCAGTTGTGTCCGCCGGAACACTTGTCCATAAAGATGTGCCTGCCGGGGCTTTTGTCGGCGGAAATCCGATGAGGATCATCTATACGAAGGAAGAAATGCAAGAAAGATTGAAAAAGCCAGCTGAATAAACATCAGCAGGCTTTTTTATTGTTAAAATTGAGTATTGTTGTTTTCGTAAATATGCTGAACACCAATCCATTTTTGGCCAACATTGGAGTAGCGTGTATTTGTCATTCTAACCGTGCTTGTTTTGCTGTCTGTCCGGAATATCGCTTCTTTCATGTTCGTGATGGTGCATTTGTCAATGACCACATCGACGTGGAAGGTTGAACCGCCAAGCTGTCTAATGAACTTTCCGCCATTGTCCGCCGTGAAGTTTTTCACTGTGAATGTGCTGGCTTTATTGATTTGGAAAATTTTATCTGACGCTTTTTGGGCAGAGCCGCCGTCAATGGTCACTTTTCCTTCCTTCTTCACCGTTAACGCATCCTCGCCAACATCTTCCCACTTCACATTCTGAATGTTAACGTTACCATAAGTGTGCACGCCATCAGCAGCAGGTGTGCCGAGCACCACATTTTTTAGTGTTGCTCCATCCTCCACATGGAAAACAGGTTTCTGGTTTTCGGACTGGCTTCCGTCACCTAATTCTTTCCCTGCTACAAACCGCTGTCCCTTCCCGTCATATGTTGTATTTTTTGGTACGATAATTGTTTCGTGCACCACTTTGTCAGCTGCAAAAGCAGTTGATGACTGAAACTGGCTGAAACCCATAACCAAACTGAACATAAATAGGATAGACATGATTTTTTTCAATGATAAAATCCTCCCCGGATCGCTTTCATTTTTGTAAGAGAAGCTTCAGCGTCCTGCACCGGCTTCTCTCACATAGATCGGGGCAAGGCTGAATCTGCTTTAATCATAAAAACAGACAGCCTGAAAGTAAAGATAATTTTGGATGATAACTGGAAAATGAATCGATATTACCGATTGAAACAAAAAGCGTGAATATTGTCGTATTTGCTCAGGATAGAGCATACGTATTGTGGAAACGAACGGTTGTCAGCTGTTTACTTTTGAATCACAACGGCCTGGCTGCCCATCTGTTCCCACGCTTTTTCAAAGCTGGTTCTGTCGGTTTTTCTGTTTTTATAGCCATACGGATCATTGAGATAGACATATGTTTCATCATATCCCGTAACGGCAACGCTGTGTTCACTGTACGTAATATCAATCGTTCCGTTTGGTGTTTTCCATGTCTGCATGTTGTTAACTGGCGTAAAGTTGGAGGTTGTAATGACCCAAACAGGATTGCCTTTCTCAAGCTGTTCATAAACAGCAGAAATGCTTTTTCCAGTCAGGTCAGACACTTTGTCTCCGGCATAGGTTTTCGCCAGCTGATAG
The DNA here is from genome assembly GCF_958411575.1 of uncultured Bacillus sp. NCBI lineage: Bacteria > Bacillati > Bacillota > Bacilli > Caryophanales > Bacillaceae > Bacillus > uncultured Bacillus sp. The sequence continues at coordinate 106,006 of NZ_CATYRA010000001.1, read as the reverse complement.
ATCGGTCCATGGTAGACACCGAGACCCGGTCCATTCGCCATATCCCCAACAAATCCGTCATTCGGATCACCTTTTAATCCGCTGCTGTATGTCAAAGGAACTGTGGCTATCTGGTTAGCCAGTGTGTTTTTTGTCACGCTGTATCCCGCGTAATTCAGCACCATCGCAAGACTTGTTACTTCACAGCCGTTATAGAGCCGAGGCGCGTCCATTTGATTGTAAAGGACGACATCCAGTGGTTCTGCGTTTCCTTTCAGTTCCTTTTTGCTGTTCGCAGCCGATTCTTTTTCAGCCTCTTTTTTATCGCTATTGAAAAAAGGAATGTCTATATCTTTTGCATTTATTTTAAGTCCGAAAAAAATGACGCCTGAAAGGATGATCAGTATACATAGAGTTCGCAGTGTTTTCATCTTTATCTCCTTGTTCTCTATTTGATTTGTATTATAGCATGCCAAACATAAAGAATTTGAGATATTACGTACCTTTAATTATTTATTCATGATTTTTTCATATTTGGGAGGAGGGCATCTGAATGAAAAATATCTTAACTGAAGTTAAGCATTGATTTTCATCCTTTCATCTGCTAACATATTATCATATTAGCGAACTAAAGGATTCGGAATTTTCCTTCAAACAATGCAACGGAGGTGCGCGGGTTGATGTTTATGTTTGAGAAACCGCACGGCATGAGAGATACACTGCCCGGTTTATACGAGACGAAAAAAAAGGTGAGACAATCGTTAACCGATTTGATAGATAAATGGGGGTATCAATTTATGGAAACTCCGACACTGGAGTTTTACGATACCGTTGGCGTACAGTCAGCGATTGAAGAGCAGCAGCTGTTTAAGCTTCTTGATCAGGACGGCAAGACGTTGGTGCTTCGCCCGGATATGACAGGACCGATTGCAAGGGTGGCGGCATCAAAGCTTCTGAAACACGGTCATCCTCTCAGAGTTGGCTATGCGGCAAATGTATTCAGGGCCCAGGAACGCGAAGGCGGACGTTCCGCCGAATTCGAGCAGGTAGGAGTGGAATTAATCGGTGACGGAACGACAAGCGCGGATGCTGAGGTCATTGCATTAGTAATTGGTGCGTTAAAAAGCGCCGGGCTTGCTTCCTTTAAAATAGCCATCGGCCATGCCGGCATTGCGGATGCCCTGTTTGTTGAGGTGCTCGGAAACGTTGAGCGTGCTGATGTGCTGCGGAGGTTTTTATACGAGAAGAACTACGTCGGCTACAGAGAACATGTCAAGTCTCTCCCGCTTTCCTCCATTGATAAAAGCAGGCTGCTTGCGCTTCTTGAATTGCGTGGCGGCATAGAAGTTTGCGGACGTGCTGAGGAAATCGTCGATTCTGCACAAGGAAAAAGCGTGGTTGATGAGCTGAAGGCGCTGTGGGACATTCTTGAGGATTACGGATGTACGGAAAATGTCCGTCTTGACCTGAATATGGTTAGCCACATGAGCTATTACACAGGGATTTTATTTGAAGTGTACGCCGAGAATGTCGGCTTTGTCATTGGAAGCGGCGGCCGTTATAACAAGCTTCTGGGTCATTTTAATTCACCCGCGCCTGCGACAGGCTTCGGGCTTCGGATCGATCGGCTGATTGAAGCTCTTCATATGAAAGACGAACCTTGTGAAATAGACGCTGTTATTTTCAGCAAAGAGCAACGGGCGCAAGCCATCGCTTATGCGAATGAAGAACGTATGAAGGGGAACAAAGTGGTTCTTCAAGATTTATCGGGAATTGACAATATCGATCAGATGACAAAATCTTTTGCAAACGTCACCTATTTTATCGGTGCCAGAAAGGAAGAGCAAAATGGGTAAGTTACTCACAATGGCGATGCCAAAGGGCCGGATATTTGAAGAAGCGGCAGGGCTGCTGCGGCAGGCTGGCTACAAGCTCCCTGAGGAGTTTGAAGATTCGAGAAAACTGATCATCGATGTACCGGAGGAAAATCTCCGTTTTATATTAGCTAAGCCGATGGACGTGACCACATATGTGGAGCATGGCGTGGCAGACGTCGGAATTGCTGGCAAGGATGTCATGCTGGAGGAGGAACGCGATGTATATGAGGTGCTGGATTTGAAAATCAGCAAATGCCACTTGGCAGTAGCCGGACTTCCGAATACAGATTGGAGCGGCGTAGCGCCAAGGATCGCGACAAAGTATCCGAATGTGGCTTCTAGTTATTTTAGAGAGCAGGGAGAACAAGTTGAAATCATTAAGCTCAACGGTTCAATTGAGCTGGCACCGCTCATTGGGCTTGCAGACCGGATTGTGGACATCGTTTCCACTGGACAGACGCTGAAAGAAAACGGGCTTGTTGAAACGGAGCACATTTGCGACATTACTTCCCGATTTATCGTCAACCCGGTAAGCTATCGCATGAAAGACGATGTGATTGACGAAATGGCATCCCGCTTATCTCTCGTTGTGGAAGGAGAAACGGCAAAATGAAGATCAAAACCATCAGCGGCGCTGAACGGCTTTCTCTTAAGCGGTCTATAGATGCCGGAACGGAAGAGCAAAGAAAAACAGTCCGATCCATTATTGAAGATGTCAAAGCAAACGGTGATCAGGCGGTTCGCAGCTATACGGCGAGATTTGACGGCATCGAAATAGACAGCCCGCTCGTCACAAAAGAAGAAATTGAGGAAGCATACACCTTACTGGATTTACAGCTGCTTCAGGTGATTAGGCAGGCAATCGAAAATATTAGGGAATATCATGAAAGACAGCTGCAATCCTCATGGTTTTATCACAGAAAGGACGGCACAATGCTGGGGCAGAAAGTGACGGCGCTTGATTCCGCCGGCGTATATGTGCCAGGGGGAACGGCTGCATATCCTTCATCTGTTTTGATGAATGTCATTCCGGCGCTGACAGCGGGTGTGGAAAGAATCGTTCTGGTGACGCCTCCGGGAAGAGACGGACAGCTGTCTCCAGGGGTTTTAGTCGCTGCTGCCGAGCTGGGCATAAAAGATATTTACAAAATGGGCGGCGCTCAGGCGATTGCGGCGCTGGCGTACGGAACCGAAACCATTGAGCCGGTAGATAAAATCACAGGCCCTGGAAATATTTATGTCGCGCTTGCCAAACGAGAGGTGTTCGGCGATGTCGATATTGATATGATTGCCGGACCGAGTGAAATCGTCGTGCTGGCTGATGAAACAGCGATTCCGAGAGAAATTGCAGCCGACCTGCTGTCACAGGCGGAACACGATAAGCTCAGTTCATGTGTGTTTGTCACAGATTCCATGGCGCTGGCCAAGGCGGTTTCAACAGAGGTGAACGAACAGCTGAAAACCTTGCCGCGAAGAGAAATAGCGGAAGCTTCAGTGAGTGATTACGGTTGTATCTATGTGGCGGAAACAATGGATGAAGCGATTGATACTGTCAATACGCTTGCGCCGGAGCATTTAGAAATCATCACACAGTCTCCCGAAGCTTTACTTGGAAGAATCAAACATGCGGGTGCAATTTTCTTAGGCAGATACAGCCCTGAGCCTATCGGAGATTATTTTGCCGGACCGAATCACGTGCTTCCGACGAATGGAACAGCGAGATTTTCAAGTCCATTAAACGTAACGGATTTTCAAAAGAAATCGAGCATTATTTCTTACAGCCAATCAGCTTTTGAAGAACATGCCGAAAGCATCGCGGCTTTTGCCAGACTTGAAGGATTAGAAGCCCATGCCAGATCAATCGAAGCGAGAGAACGGAGGAATTCAAAATGAGAAAAGCGGAACGCGCCAGAAAAACAAACGAAACAGATATTGAGCTGGCATTCACAATAGACGGTGAAGGACAAGCTGATATCCAAACAGACGTACCGTTTATGACGCACATGCTGGATTTATTCACGAAACACGGGCAATTCGATCTTTCGATTAACGCAAAAGGCGATGTTGATATAGATGATCACCACACGACCGAAGACATCGGCATCTGCTTAGGGCAGGCGCTGCTCGAAGCCTTGGGTGATAAAAAAGGAATCAAACGCTACGGATCGGCGTTTGTACCGATGGATGAGGCGCTTGCTCAAGTCGTCATAGATTTAAGCAATCGGCCGCACTTGGAAATGCACGCGGACTTCCCTGCGGCTAAAGTCGGCACATTCGATACGGAGCTTGTACATGAATTTTTGTGGAAGCTGGCGCTTGAAGCACGGATGAATCTGCACGTTATCGTTCATTACGGCACAAACACCCACCACATCATTGAAGCTGTTTTTAAAGCGCTTGGACGTGCGCTTGATGAAGCGACTACAATCGATCCGCGTGTTAAAGGGATACCATCAACGAAAGGGATGCTGTAAATGATCGGCGTGATAGATTACGGAATGGGCAATTTATACAGTGTCTCAAAGGCGTTTGAGCGTGTCGGCGTGCCGTATTTTGTTTCTGAAAAGCCGGAGGAGCTGAAAGAAGCTGATGCCTTCATTTTGCCGGGAGTCGGTTCATTTGGAGACGCGATGGACAATTTGCGCAACGCGAAGCTCGATCAATTGATTCGCGACATGGTCTCAGAAGGGAGACTGCTTCTCGGAATCTGCCTCGGCATGCAGCTTTTATTTGATGAAAGCGAAGAAAATGGGACCGCGTCAGGCCTCGGGCTGTTAAAAGGGAAAGCAGTCAGGCTGAAAGCAGAAGATGAGAAAGGAAACAAGCTGAAGGTTCCGCATATGGGCTGGAATCGCCTTTCCTTTCATAACGAATCTCTGCTGCTGGCTGAAACAGAAGAAGGCTACGCTTATTTCGTGCATTCTTATTACATTGACGGAATGGAGGCGGATGCGCTTCTGGCAAGCGCTGATTATGGTGTGCGAGTCCCTGCTGTAGTCGGAAAAGGGAACGTCTTCGGCGCTCAATTTCATCCGGAAAAAAGCAGCACGGTCGGAATGTCCATCTTAACCCAATTTACGAAAATGGCAGCAGAACAGAAGGTGAAAAAATGAGTGCTTTTACATTATATCCGGCAATTGATATGAGAAACGGCAAATGTGTCCGCCTTGTTCAAGGAGACTATAATAAGGAAACGATATACGGCGATTCACCATACGACATGGCCTCGTTATTTGCGAGTGAGGGTGCCGAATGGATCCATCTCGTTGATCTTGACGGCGCAAAAGAAGGAAAAAGAGTAAATGACCGTCATGTGATCGAAATTTCGCAAAAGCTGGACCTGAAAGTGGAAATCGGCGGGGGAGTCCGTTCCGAAAGTGACGTCTATGAATACTTATCAGCAGGAGTCGATCGGGTAATCCTGGGAAGCTCGGCTGTTTCTAACCCTCCATTTGTCAAAAAAATGCTGAAACAATATGGCGAGAAAATTGCAATCGGGTTGGATGCGAGAAACGGATTTGTTTCAACAGAGGGATGGCTGGAAACATCAAGCCTTAAGGCAGCTGAACTCGGTAAAGAGCTTGCCAATGAAGGAGCGGAAGTCTTTATTTTTACTGACATCGCGACAGACGGAATGCTGTCTGGCCCAAATATTGAAAGCACGGTCGAGCTTGCTAAGGAAACGGGGAAATCTGTGATTGCTTCCGGCGGAGTCAGCTCCGTCGCGGACCTCGAAGCCCTCGCCCGCTGTCAGGCGGACGGCGTTTCTGGTGTGATTATCGGAAAAGCGCTGTATACCAATCAGTTTACGCTGAGCGAGGCGCTTGAAAGGGTGAAACGCAAATGATCACAAAACGGATTATTCCATGTCTTGATGTCAAAGAAGGACGCGTTGTAAAAGGAATTCAATTTCTCGAATTAAAAGATGCCGGTGACCCTGTTGAATTGGCGAAATTGTATGACCAGGAAGGCGCGGATGAACTGGTTTTTCTCGATATTTCCGCCTCGCATGAAGGACGAAAAACGATGGTTGATGTGGTGGAGCAGGTTGCCGCGAAGCTTGCGATTCCGTTTACAGTCGGCGGCGGCATCAATCAGCTCAGCGATATGAAAACGATTCTGCGTGCCGGCGCAGATAAAGTTTCTGTGAACACGGCAGCTGTTCTCCGGCCTGAGCTGATTACGGAAGGAGCCGAGTTTTTCGGTTCGCAATGCATCGTACTTGCCATCGATGCCAAGTATGACCAGGAATCTGGCACATATAAAGTCTACACGCACGGCGGCAGAAAGAAAACAGATTGGGAAGTCACAGCATGGGCAAAAGAAGGCGTCAAACGCGGCGCAGGAGAAATATTGCTGACAAGCATGGACTCTGACGGTGAGAAAAAAGGCTTTGATCACAGGCTGACAAAGCTTGTTTCTGAAACTGTCCCCGTACCTGTTATCGCCTCGGGAGGAGCGGGAAACGCGCAGCATATGCTTGAGGCTTTTACAAAAGGAGAAGCCGACGCTGCGCTGGCCGCCTCTATTTTTCATTATAAAGAAACATCAATGAAAGAAGTGAAATCATACTTGAAAGAGCACGGGGTGAATGTGAGATGAAACAGGCAGATGAACTGCGTTTTAATGAGGATGGATTAATTCCTGCCATCGTGCAGGATGCGGTAAGCAAAGAAGTGCTGACACTTGCCTATATGAACAAGGAATCGTACGAAAAAACGCTGGAAACGAAAGAAACATGGTTTTACAGCCGCTCACGTCAAGAGTTATGGCATAAAGGAGAAACCTCGGGGAACACGCAAGCCGTTACGGGTATTCGGTATGACTGCGACCAAGACGCGCTGATCGTGCTCGTAGAACCGTCCGGACCGGCATGCCACACTGGCAGCTACAGCTGTTTTATAAAGGAACAAACAGAAGAACAGGCTGCGGGCCGATTTGACATCATTAACGAGCTGGAGCGCGTGATCGCGGAACGCCAAGCGGAAATGCCTGAAGGAGCTTACACCACTTACCTTTTCCGAGAAGGCGTCGATAAGATTTTGAAAAAAGTTGGTGAAGAAGCATCCGAAGTCATCATCGCCGCGAAAAACCGAGACCACGAGGAACTCAAATGGGAAGCGGCAGATCTGCTGTATCACCTGCTTGTCCTGCTCAGAGAACAAGCATTGCCGCTGGATGATGTGCTTGACGTATTGAAGAAACGACATTCTGAAAAATAAGAGTAAAGAGCCGTTATCATACGGCTCTTTTTGTTTTGTGAAAAAAGTAATAGGTATTTAGTTGCGTATGAGGTGTTTTGCATGATTAGTTAATAAAAGGAGAGTAAAACCAAGTCGGATTTCCTATTTATCCAAATTCCGCCATGTTGTAACATGGAAAAGGATAAATTAATCACTCATTAACCAGGTCAATAGAATTATTTTTAGAGTAAAAATAGAATACTATTCTCACAATAACCGTGGAGGTTCGTAATGAAAAAGATCATCTTTATTTGCTTCAGCTTATTACTTGCCCTGACAGGAGGATGCAGTATGAACGACAATGATAAAAACAGCACAAATGACAATAAAACAGAAGCCGTAAAACCAAAAGACATGGATCCAAAAGACCTGCCGCAAGTTCCTGCGTTTCAGGACGATAAAACGAGAGAGTACATGGTGTCAACGAAAGAAGAGGAACCGGGGTATTATTTGCTGGAGTCTAAGTTGAAAGGATTTAGGATGTTGTTTCCAGAGGATGGGGAGTACTCAGACTCTGAAACTTCAAAAACAAACGAGTCACTATTTTTTGACAGTGTTAATAAAAAAACGAATATAGTAATGAATGCTTCAGTAAAGTTTTATCAAAATGAATCATTTATAAACGATCCGGAGACTATGTTGGATATCGTTAGTGGTAAAAATGAATACAAAGGTAATTTCGAAAAATTAGAAGCAAAGGATAAGGATATTTATTTTGCTTCAAAAAAAGAATACTTTGAGAACGAAGAGAAACCATCCTATATCTATCTTGGTTATATAAAATCGAAAAAACAAGATTATTTAGGGATGGAATATTCTTTTATGTTCAGCTGCTCAGCAAATGCACAGACATGTAAACAAAATCCAAAAGACTATGGGATAAAGGTTAAAAAAATATTAAATTCTGTCACCTTTAATATAGAGGAGCGGGAAGATGGGGAGTAAAAATATTTTTGTAAATGAAAATATAAAACTGCGCCTTATAAATATAGAATACAGTTATAAACAGAAATTTGCTTCTTCGGATCCAAAAATAATTCAAGATGCTAAGGATGATTTTGAAGCAGATATTCGGAGAATTTATAAAGAAGAAACTCATCAGGATCTTACACAAAATATTGAAATTTATACATCTAAAGAGCTTGTACATCAGAATGAAGAATCAGGTTATGATGGTACTGCTATTCATATCACAGATAAAAAGAATGAAGTCAATCAGTTGCATATTATTTCTGAAGGAAGTGCAGATAATAAAGACTGGACTTATAATTTTTTTGGTCTGTTTCTTGGGATGGACGATAGTCAATATAATGCAACTAAGGAGTTTACTAGGAAAGCAAAGAAGAAAGCAGGAAATGACAAAAATTTAAAAACATATAGCATGGGGCATTCATTGGCTAATAATAACCAAGTAATGGTGCAATTAATAGATGGTGAATACGATGAGGTGTATGGTGTAAATGGAGCTCAAGTAAGCGTGGACCATTTGTTTAAAGCCGATGAGCATCTGAGATACACAATGCTCAAAAAATTTAAGGTAAATACATTTAAAGAGTTAAATTCACTCCCAAAAGAAGACCTTAAAAAAGCGATCACCAAATACTATAAAGACAAAGGCGTAACAGCAAACATCACCCAACGCATCTCCAAAGATGACCCGCTTTATGGCGTTAGCGGAAAGGCTGATTTTATTACATTTGGCGATGTAAAGATGAAAGATACAAACACGGATGTCAAAGGAATCAGAAGCATTATTGATAATATTCCCGATGAGGAAGTCCGCTCTATCCAAACCTTTTTGCGAAAGTATTCGGATGACTATAAAAAAGGTGGGCTAAACGGATTTGTCTTGGCTTCAACTGGTATAGATGCAGAGCTTGTCGGCAGTATATTTAGTGCTGATGGAAATATGGCGAAAGGGAAAATAGTGAAAGACCGGTTTGGTGATATACAGGTAATGGTTAAGAATATCGGGGAAAAAATGCCGGCCTTTATCAAATTCTTTCATACTATCTTGAATAATAGCGGGACATTTGTGGATCAGCTTAAAGAGAATGGTTATATTGATGAGACACAAAAGAAGAGTATCAAAAAACAGTTGAAAATTGTTAATAATAAGATAAGCGATATAGAAATTCAATATCAACAGTTAAAATACGCACTTTCTACTAATAATGTAGTTGCAATTGTTTATTATGTCTGTGAGTTAGTAGGGAGTGTTAAAGAATTAAAGGCTGCACTAGAAACACTCGACACAGAAACAAAAGACGCATTAAAGCTCATTGTCGACGGCCACAGCATCGTTCAAATGCTGAACGCTTTATCAAAGGGAAAAGGCTTTAGCTATAAAGGCTCCGATATTTACTTTACAGGAAAGAGCGGATCGGGAGAAACGATTAAAGTCAATCTATCATCCGCTGTCAGAATCTATCAAAACGGTATGAAGATCGTTGAAGATATGGAAGAGGCGATTTCTAAGTACCAGAAGGTTTACAGTCAGGAAATCGATGAAGACTTCGTAGACAAAAAACAGGCGATCATCACGGCAATTCATCATATGGAAGAAAATCCTTCGCATTATGCCTTCGATCTTCAATTCCGGCTTGCAGCCGGTTTCAATCACACATTCGATAAATTGGAGAAAATCTCAGTTCATGAATCGTTCCACACAGGTGCGCTCCCTGCTAATGATGGAATTGTTGCTGAATTAAAAAAACAGGCAACAGAAAAAAGAGATTTCATCAAAAACATCCGCGAGAGTATTGAAAAGCTGTTTGAAAAAGAAGAAATGATTTCTCAGTTATTTGATTTTCAGCCTTAGGAGGAATATGAAGAGTGACTTCCTTATTTTCAGAAAGTGAAACAGAAATTGTATCAACCACCTATATGTTTCTTCCCCAAGACGAAATGAAGGGGAAAGCAGACAGCCTCAATAAACCGATCAACGACATTCTCGGCCTGACAAAGAAATTTGAGTCTTCGCTAAAAGAGGAAATCAAAGGACAAAAAGGGTTGATTGTAAAAAAAATAAAAGAAGAGCTTGAATCAAAAAGCGAAAAACGAAAAGCTGCACTTCAAATGATAAAAGAAGAACATACTGCAAAAGTTGACCGGTACAAAATGATGATTGAAGACCTGCGAAAGCAGGATGTGACATTGACTTACAAAAAAAAGAAGCCTGTTCAAGGTGTCTAATATAAAAAGTCTCCTATTCAAACAATGAGTGGGAGATTTTTGTTCATCACGGCAAAAATATACTGAAAAAGTCTCTCTCCATTGATATGATTGAGAAAGAGTAAAAATCATCCTTTTGCTATGCCATTTCACCTTTCTGAACGCTGAAACAGGAGGAAACATATATGCCAACTAAGCAACAAAAATCTAAAAGTAAATTGAAACCCTTTTTTGCATTAGTAAAGAAGACCAATCCTTCTTATGGAAAGCTTGCCTTTGCGCTGGCCCTCAGTATTGTGACCACGCTGGTCAGCCTGCTGATTCCATTATTAACGAAGCAGCTTGTCGACGGATTTTCTATGTCAAATCTGTCAGGCACGCAAATCGGGCTGATCGCGCTGGTTTTTTTCGTTCAGGCGGGTTTAAGCGCTTATGCCACCTATGCGCTTAACTATAATGGACAAAAAATCATCTCCGGACTGCGGGATTTATTATGGAAGAAATTAATTAAGCTGCCTGTTCCTTATTTCGACACAAACGCCTCCGGAGAAACAGTCAGTCGTGTAACGAATGATACGATGGTGGTCAAAGAACTGATTACAACCCATATCAGCGGATTTATTACAGGGATCATTTCTGTTATTGGATCACTGACAATCTTGTTTATTATGAATTGGAAGCTGACACTGCTTGTGTTAGTTGTCGTTCCGCTGGCAGCTCTTATTTTAATACCGATTGGCCGGAAGATGTTCTCCATTTCACGGGAAACGCAAGATGAAACAGCCCGTTTCACTGGCCTGCTGAATCAAATTCTTCCGGAAATCAGACTCGTCAAGGCTTCAAATGCGGAGGATGTCGAATATGGGCGCGGGAAGATTGGGATTTCTTCATTATTTAAACTTGGCGTGCGTGAAGCAAAGGTTCAGTCGCTTGTCGGCCCGCTCATCTCACTCGTGTTAATGGCGGCGCTTGTGGCAGTGATCGGATACGGCGGCATGCAAGTGTCATCAGGTGAGCTCACCGCCGGAGCGCTCGTGGCTTTTATTTTATATTTGTTTCAAATTATTATGCCGATGGGCCAGATTACCACGTTCTTCACACAGCTCCAAAAATCAATCGGTGCAACAGAACGAATGATTGAGATTTTAGCAGAGGAAGAGGAAGATACAGTCACAGGAAAACAAATCGAAAACGCGCATTTGCCTATTCAGCTTGATCGTGTGTCTTTTGGATATAAGCCTGATCAGCTGATCTTGAAAGAGATCAACGCCGTCATTGAAGCAGGGAAAGTCACAGCGATTGTCGGCCCGAGCGGCGGTGGGAAAACGACGCTGTTTAAGCTGCTAGAACGTTTCTATACTCCGACTGCAGGGACCATCCGGCTGGGGGACGAGCCAGTTGATACTTACTCGCTTGAATCGTGGCGGGAGCACATCGGGTATGTATCACAGGAAAGCCCGTTAATGTCAGGAACAATCAGAGAAAATATCTGCTACGGGTTAGAACGCGATGTTACGGATGACGAGATCGAAAAAGCTGCGGAGATGGCATATGCGCTCAATTTTATAAAGGAGCTGCCGAATCAGCTTGATACAGAGGTGGGCGAACGCGGCATTATGCTGTCAGGAGGACAAAGACAGAGAATCGCGATTGCGAGAGCGCTTCTTCGTGATCCGAGCATTCTTATGCTCGATGAAGCCACCTCAAGCCTCGACAGCCAATCTGAAAAATCAGTTCAGCAGGCGCTTGAGGTGCTGATGGAGGGCCGCACAACGATTGTCATCGCCCACCGCTTATCTACCGTTGTAGACGCGGACCGGCTTTTGTTTGTTGAAAAAGGAGAAATTACCGGACGTGGAACACATCATGAATTAATGGCTTCCCATGATCTTTATAGGGATTTTGCTGAGCAACAGCTGAAAATGAACGCGGATTTAGAAAACAAAGCCGGGTAAATTTTGGTCGAATCAGCCAGTAAAAAGCGGAGGGATTTTCCCAATCCTTCCTTTTGAACTATTGAGGGGCTTATGATTTATGGTATACTACTGACGGTAATATTGTATAAAACGGAGGGTAGTTGTGGGAAAACACACTTCTGAACATAAAAATCACGCACAAATTGTCCAGCTGCTTCAAGATGGACAATATTTTTTTCATAAAGGCTTGAAAGCGTATAAAGAGCGCAATCTGAAACGGGCAAGCAAACTGATTCAGCGCGCGGTTCATTTGGAGCCGGACGATTCAGAGATGCTATCGCAGCTTGCGGTCATTTATTCAGAAATGGGCCAGTATCAAGAGTCGAACGATCTTCTTGATTATATCATGGCGAATCTGGAGGACGAAATGCCGGAGTGCCATTACTTTAAAGCGAATAACTTCGCCCATCTGGGACTCTTTCAAGAAGCTTATAAAGAAGCGGCCGCTTATTCAGATGCGGATCCGGACGGTGAATTCGCCGAAGAAAACGATAGTCTGCTTGAATTGCTCGATTTAGGAGACGACGGCATTGAGGATTCGTTGTATGATCAGGATGAACTGCTGATGAAACAGGATCGGGCAAAGTCATTGCTGGAAAGTGGCCAGCTTGCTGAAGCGGTTGCGGCGCTTGAGGAAATCACAGCAGAATATCCGGAGCTTTGGTCAGCATACAATAACCTGGCGCTTGCCTATTTCTATTCAGGCAACATCGTAAAAGCGAAGCAAACCGCTTATCAAGTGCTCAGTCATAATGAAGGAAACCTTCACGCCTTATGCAATCTTCTCGTTTTCTACTATTATGAAAGAGAAGATGAAAAAGTGGCGGAATTGAGTGCTCAGCTTTCTAATGTATATCCGATGCTATTGGAACAGCGCTATAAACTGGGAGCCACTTTGGCGCTTGTCGGCCGTTACGAGATCGGATATAAATGGCTTAAATCATTATATAAAACCGGCTTTGAAGGTGACGATACATTCTTTTACTGGCTTTCGTGTTCCGCTTATTTTACGGGACATACTGAATTTGCCGAAACGATCTGGAGAAAAGTCGAGTCGCAATATCCCGGAGAAGACCGCCCGGCTCCCTGGATAGAGCGGAGGGAAGCTCTCCCTTCATCCGTGGAACAGCGTCTCGCAGCCTATTATATCAGCAGCACAAAGGGAGAAACGGAGCATCTTGAAGCGGTGATACGCTCAAAGAGAATTACCGCTCCTTTCGAAAATCATTTTGTTAAGCTGCTTTTGAATGGAGATTCCGCGGCTGCTGACGTAACAGAAGATGCACTTTTTGCCTATCAAACCGTCAAATTATTGGAGCAAGCTGAAAAAGAAGAGATGAAAACAGAAGTCATGAGCTGCTGGGTGTTCCATGTCATCCAGCAAATCCGTGCAGCCGCTCCGTTGAAAAATGAGAGAGGCTGGGCAGCGGCGATCTGTTATATTTGGAAAGAAGCCCACGGCAAGCATGACACGAAAAAAGACACAGCGGCCCGATTCGGCATCTCTCCGGCAACTTTGACGAAATATATGAAATATATTGATGATATTCTAGAATAGAATATTTTGAAGAGTCGATTTGTAGAATCGACTCTTTTTTTATTTGATAGATTATATTAAGAAAATAATATCGACAGTTTTTTTACTCGTTTAAGAAAAATGACAAATGATGTGCGACTTGACATCTGTTTGAAACACAAATGTAATAAAATTTATCGCTAATTTGTCGAAACTTGATGGTATAATGATTCTCGTACATAAGGAATTAGTGTTTTTTACATATGATGTGAAATAAACGCTATACAACCAGAATAAGAGATGCACAGAATAATTAACCATAAACGACCATCATTCCTCGTAGAGTATGAGGAACGAAACTTGATGTTCAAAATACAATTCCAAATGAGAACAGGTTCACAGTAAAAGGGAGGATATAAAAAGTGAGAAAGAGTTTATTGACACTTGGTTTGGCTTCCGTCATCGGGACAAGCAGTTTTTTGATCCCATTTACAAGTAAAACTGCATCGGCGGAAACATTAGATGAAAAGAAACAAAAAATCGAAAGCAAGCAATCTGAGGTTGCTTCCAGCATTGAAGCAAAGGAAAAAGAATTAACTAAGCTTCAGGAAAACCAATCAAAGATTGAAAAAGAACTGAAAGACATTAACGCTAAGGCGCTTGATACAAGCAACAAGATCGAAGATAAAAAAGAAGAAAACGATAAAACAAAAGAAGAAATCAAAAAACTGAAAAAAGAGATTAAAGAGACAGAAGCCCGCATTGAAAAACGCAATGAAATTCTGAAAAAACGCGTTCGTTCTTTACAGGAAAGCGGCGGATCTCAAGGGTACATAGATGTCCTTTTAGGATCAACAAGCTTTGGTGATTTTATCTCTCGCGCCACTGCGGTTTCATCTATTGTTGATGCAGACAAAGATTTAATTAAGCAGCAAGAGCAGGATAAAGCGAAGCTTGAAGATTCTGAAGCGGATTTGAATAATAAGCTGAAAGAAGTTCAAGCTGCATTGGCTAAATTAGAAACAATGCAAAAAGACCTTGATAAACAGCTTGATGAAAAAGACAAGCTTTTCGACGAAGCAAAAGCAAGCCAGAAGAAAACGGCTGCCGCGATTTCTGAATTAAAATCAGAAGCGTCTGAACTTGCAAATCAAAAAGCAGATACTGAAGCTGAACAAGCACGCATCAAAAAAGAACAAGAAGCAGCGGCTGCTTTGATCAAAAAGCAGGAAGAAGCACAAAAAGCATCTGATGAAACACAAACAGATGACAGCCAGACGGCTACAACTGAATCAGCAAAGGTGAGCTCATCTGACGATTCTTCAGACAATTCTTCTAAGAGTTCATCAAACAGTTCATCAAGCAGCTCATCTTCTAAGAAGAGCAGCAGCTCAAACAGCAATTCAGGCGGCACTGTTATCAGCAACTCAGGTGGAATTGAAGGCGCGATCAGCGTTGGTTCAAGCATTGTAGGACAATCTCCGTACAAATTTGGCGGCGGACGCACTCAGTCTGATATCAACAACCGTATTTTTGACTGCTCATCATTCGTACGCTGGGCATACGCTTCTGCAGGTGTTAACCTTGGACCTGTCGGCGGAACAACAACTGATACATTAGTTGGCAGAGGACAAGCTGTCAGCGCGTCCGAAATGAAACGCGGAGACTTAGTTTTCTTTGACACATATAAAACAAACGGTCACGTTGGAATTTACTTAGGAAACGGTACTTTCCTAAACGACAATACATCTCATGGTGTATCTGTTGACTCTATGAGCAACGTTTACTGGAAAAAAGCATTTAAAGGCGTTGTAAGACGTGTTGTTCAATAATAAATAAGACAAGGGCCTTCTATACACAGAAGGCTCTTTCTTTATTAACATGTATACCCTTTTACAATACATTTAATCGTGATGAGAAAAAAATGAGCAAAAAAATAGCGTATCACCATGAGATTTTATAGGATATGGGTAAGGAATACGTTTGATGGGGATTCTTATCATATAAGAAAGAGCCCAAACTTGAAAAGATGGTTTAAGGAGTGAATAGTGTGTCAGAAGAAAAAGTGTATGACGTGATTATAATCGGCGCGGGCCCTGCTGGGATGACGGCCGCTGTATACACATCAAGAGCAAATTTATCGACATTAATGATTGAAAGAGGAATTCCAGGCGGGCAAATGGCCAATACGGAAGATGTAGAAAACTATCCTGGATTCGAAAGCATCCTTGGACCTGAGCTTTCCAATAAAATGTTCGAACACGCGAAAAAATTCGGTGCTGAATACGCTTATGGCGATATTAAAGAAGTTGTTGACGGCAAAGAGTACAAAGTGGTTAAAGCCGGTTCAAAAGAATATAAAGCACGTGCAGTCATCATTGCCGCAGGTGCGGAGTATAAAAAAATCGGCGTGCCTGGCGAAAAAGAATTGGGCGGCCGCGGTGTATCTTATTGTGCGGTATGTGACGGCGCTTTCTTTAAAGGCAAAGAGCTTGTCGTTGTTGGCGGCGGTGATTCCGCGGTTGAAGAAGGCGTGTACCTAACACGTTTTGCTTCAAAAGTAACGATCGTTCATAGACGTGACAAACTCCGTGCGCAAAGCATTCTCCAAGCGAGAGCGTTTGATAATGAAAAAGTTGACTTCTTATGGAATAAAACCGTGAAGGAAATTCATGAGGAAAACGGCAAAGTCGGTAACGTAACGCTTGTCGATACGGTAACCGGTGAAGAAAGTGAATTCAAAACAGACGGCGTATTCATTTACATCGGCATGCTTCCTCTGTCTAAACCGTTCGAAAATCTGGGCATTACGAATGAAGAAGGCTACATCGAAACAAACGACCGCATGGAAACAAAGGTTGAAGGTATTTTCGCTGCCGGAGACATTCGCGAAAAGTCACTGCGCCAAATTGTAACGGCTACAGGAGACGGAAGTATTGCGGCACAAAGCGTTCAGCATTATGTCGAAGAACTCCAAGAAACGCTGAAAACCTTAAAATAAAAAGGACTGTCATACGAGCTTCATATAACGTTACTGGGTTTTAATTCCGCTGTAACAGTTGTGTAATGCTTTTCGGTTATGATTAATAAAGTAATTGACCCCCTTTTTATAATGAATACACTTTTTTGGCACGGATTCTCCAGTTATCCGTGTCCTTTTTTTGTCCAAAAATAAAAGACGGATGCCTATTACAGCAAATCACCTGAACTAAGAGATGAATATGCTGTAAAATAGAAGAAAAGATTGTCAATGCCTCTTCATTGTGGGAGGCATCTTGAAGCGGTATAATAAAGAGACGATGACAGGACGAGAAGGTTAGGTGAACGTACTTGCAAAGAGTGACAAATTGTGTGCTTCAGACGGATGACAAAGTCCTTCTGCTTCAAAAACCTAGACGCGGCTGGTGGGTCGCGCCGGGAGGCAAGATGGAGAGCGGAGAATCAGTCAGAGACTCCGTCATCAGAGAGTACAGAGAAGAGACGGGTATCTATATCATAAATCCTCAGTTAAAAGGCGTTTTTACCTTTATTATTAAAGATGGTGACCACGTTGTCTCTGAGTGGATGATGTTTACGTTTGTCGCTGATTCATATACCGGACAAAATGTAGCTGAATCAGAGGAAGGCAAGCTGCAGTGGCACGATGTCAATGACATTCAAAACCTGCCTATGGCTCCGGGAGACGGCCATATCCTAGACTTTATGATGAAGGGAAAAGGGCTGCTGCACGGCACATTTACGTATACACCGGATTTTGAGCTGCTCAGTTATCGGTTAGACCCGCAGCATATCAAATAGAAAGACAAGTCAGGGGGGAGAAAGATGAGTGGTAGTGAATCACATGATATTCAGCTTGTCATTATAACCGGAATGTCGGGAGCGGGGAAAACTGTCGCTATTCAAAGCTTTGAAGATCTCGGCTATTTCTGCGTCGATAATCTTCCACCTTCATTGCTTCCGAAATTTTTAGAGCTGATGAAGGAATCAAATTCGAAAATGAGCAAGGTTGCGCTCGTGATGGATTTGCGCGGCCGTGAATTTTTTGACCGGCTGATCGAAGCACTGGATGAAATGGCGGAACATCCGTGGATTACACCGCGAATTTTATTCTTGGACGCGAAAGATTCCATTCTCGTCACGAGATATAAAGAAACGAGACGTTCGCATCCTCTGGCAGCGACGGGCCTGCCGCTTGAGGGCATCGCGCTGGAGCGTGAGCTGCTTGAGGAATTAAAAGGCCGCTCTCAAATGATTTATGATACATCAGACATGAAGCCGCGCGATCTGCGCGAGAAAATCGTAAAGCATTTTGCGACAAACCAAGGAGAGACATTTACGGTAAATGTCATGTCATTTGGTTTTAAATACGGTATTCCGATTGATGCCGATCTCGTTTTTGATGTCAGATTTTTGCCGAACCCATATTATATCGAAAGCATGAGGCCGCTGACCGGAAAAGATGAAGAGGTATCCTCTTACGTCATGAAGTGGAATGAAACACAAAAGTTCAATGAAAAATTAATCGATTTACTCAGCTTCATGCTGCCGTCCTACAAAAGAGAAGGGAAGAGCCAGCTCGTCATTGCGATCGGCTGCACAGGGGGCCAGCACCGCTCTGTGACACTTGCCGAGAATTTAGCTGACTATTTCAAAAAGGATTACTATACTCATGTTACTCACCGGGACATTGAAAAGAGAAGCCGGAAATAAGATGGGACAAAAGCCGAAAATCGCAATCTTTGGCGGCGGTACGGGTCTTTCTGTATTGCTTCGGGGCTTAAAGCATAAACCTGTTGACATTACGGCCATTGTGACAGTTGCCGATGATGGGGGAAGCTCTGGCCGTCTGCGGAATGAGCTGAAAATTCCGCCTCCCGGAGATATCAGAAATGTGCTTGCCGCTTTATCTGATGTGGAGCCGCTTGTTGAAGATCTCTTTCAGCATCGCTTCAATAAGGGGAATGACTTAACAGGCCATTCTCTCGGGAATTTGATTTTGGCAGCGATGACAAATATAACCGGTGATTTTTTTCACGCTGTCACAGAAATGAGCAAGGTGCTGAATGTAAGAGGAAAGGTTTTGCCGGCAGCCAATGCCAGTGTTGTTCTGCATGCCGAAATGGAGGACGGCCGCGTGGTCTCAGGCGAGTCCACTATTCCGGAGTACGGACAGCGGATTAAGCGTGTTTTTCTTACGCCTGAACATATTGATCCGCTGCCGGAAACGATAGACGTGATCAGGGAAGCGGATTTGATTATTATCGGTCCGGGAAGCCTCTATACAAGCATTCTTCCCAATTTGCTCGTCCCGAAAATCGGGGAAGAAGTAGTGAAGGCGCCGGCGAAAAAAGTATACATTTGCAACGTGATGACTCAGCCCGGCGAAACACTCCATTACACCGCAGCTGATCATGTGAAAGCGCTCAACCAGCATATGGGCTGCGGTTTTATTGATACAATATTAGTGAACAGCGAAGACATTCCTGACGAAATAAAACGTAAGTACGAAATGGAATCGGCGCGTCCTGTTGATTTTGATATCGAAGAGCTGAAAGCAATGGGGCTTGAAGTCATCAGAGATCAAATCGTAACGTATAAAAATGACGTAATTCGTCACGATACACATAAAGTGGCCTCTCTTCTTGTCGATTTACTAAAAGAATGAAGCCAGAAATGAGGTGGCTATATGTCATTTGCATCAGAAACAAAAAAAGAATTAACGAATCTGGAAGTGAAAGACTGCTGCATTAACGCAGAGCTGTCTGCGCTTATCCGGATGAACGGAGCATTATCATTTACAAACCGCCATCTCGTACTTGATGTTCAAACCGAAAATGCGGCGATTGCCCGCCGCATCTATACATTGCTGAAAAAACAATATGATGTGTCGGTCGAGCTGCTGGTCAGAAAGAAAATGCGGCTGAAAAAGAATAACGTCTATATTGTGCGTTTTTCAGAAAATGCAAAAGCGATCTTAGAGGATTTAAAAATACTCGGGGAAAATTTTGTGTTTGAACGAAGTATTTCGAAAGAGCTGGTCAAAAAGAGATGCTGCAAGCGTTCTTATATGAGAGGGGCATTTTTGGCAGGAGGTTCGGTCAATAACCCGGAAACCTCCTCGTATCATTTAGAAATCTTCTCTCTTTATAAGGAACATAACGATTCATTATGTGATCTGTTAAATGAGTTTCAGTTAAACAGTAAAACGCTCGAACGGAAAAAAGGCTATATCACCTATCTAAAAGAGGCAGAAAAGATTACTGAGTTTCTGAACGTGATCGGCGCCCACAATTCGCTTCTGCGATTTGAGGATGTCAGAATCGTCAGGGATATGAGAAATTCGGTCAACCGCCTCGTCAATTGTGAAACAGCCAACTTAAACAAAACGATCGGCGCTTCGCTCAGACAGGTGGAGAATATTAAATACATCGATGAAAGAATCGGCTTGGATGCGCTTCCTGAAAAACTTCGGGAAATCGCGCAGCTGCGGATTGATTACCAGGAAGTGACGCTGAAAGAGCTGGGGGAAATGGTAGCAAGCGGGAAAATCAGCAAATCAGGGATCAATCACAGGCTGAGAAAACTTGACGAAATCGCAGAACAGCTGCGGACAGGGCAAACCGTCACTTTAAAATAACCGTAAAGAAAAGGGGAGATCTTATGGTTCAACAGAAAGTGGAAGTTCGATTAAAGACAGGACTGCAGGCGCGTCCTGCTGCTTTGTTTGTACAAGAGGCAAACCGGTTTACGTCAGATGTGTTTCTTGAGAAGGATGGGAAAAAAGTAAATGCCAAAAGTATCATGGGGCTGATGAGTCTTGCGGTAAGCACAGGCACTGAGGTTACCTTGATTGCCCAGGGAGAAGACGAACAAGAGGCGCTGGAAAAGTTGGCTGCTTATGTTCAAGAAGAAGTTTAGGTGATAAGATGAGTGACTTTTTAAAAGACTGCTTTCAGAAAATCGGCTGGGAGAAAGACCATGTCAGCTTCGATGATCTCCCCCTTTTTCTCAAAGCAATGGCATACCGTTTTCCATTTGAAAACCGTGCCGTACTTGCAAAAGAGAATTATAACATAACAAAAGAAGAGCTATGGCGCCGCCTGGTCAAAGAACAGCACGGCGGCCTTTGCTACGATTTAAATGGTTTGATTTATTTTGTCTTGCGTGAGGCCGGGTTTCATGTGAAGCTCATTCGGGGAACGGTTTATGCAGGAAAACAAGAAGAGTGGGCATTAGACGGAACGCATGCTGCTGTATTGCTGTCTGCGGAAAAAGGTGATTACATCGTTGATATCGGCTTCGGCATTAATCTGGCACTCCAGCCGATACCGCTTTCCGGAGAAACGGTACAATCACCTGTCGGGTCATTCCGAATCAAAGGGGAAGAGACAGAAAAGGGCAGCCATGTTCTGTTGATGGACAAAGGGGAAGGCTGGCAAATCGGTTACGCCTTTACCCTTGAAGAGAGTGATCCCGGTGATTTAGATGACATGAAGGACATGATTCACGCTCATGAAAAATCTCCTTTTAACAAATCACTGCTCGCTTCAAAGCTGACACCGAACGGACGGATGGTCATGTCAGACCGCCATTTCACCATTCATGAAAATGGCGGGGAAGGCCAAAAAAGTGACCTCGCCCCTTCAGAGTTTGAAGAGAAATTAAATACTTATTTTTTGTAACGTGAAAAGCTTGCGGCATGTCTGCAAGCTTTTTCTTATGAACAAGTATTGATTACTACATCAAATGCATCATCTGGAACATACAGTTTTCCCTTTTCATATTGATAAGGAATTTGATGCTCTTTAAAGCACTCTTTGGTATATTCAGTTAGTGAATCTCCAATTTCTATGTATTTCCCGGTATAGTTGGGCTGACATGCTGAAAGAATTGCCGTTATTGTTAGAAGCAGCATGATTTTCTTCATCACGACACCTGCCTATTATGAAATTTTTACCTTTATCATTCTATCATAACGAAAAGAAAAAGACCGATTTACTATCTCACCACATGCTATAATGAATTTTGGAATCTTCTAGAAAAATCTTCGTGCAGAATGTAAGGGGGATAAACGTGTATCGGATTTTGCTTGTGGAAGATGATGAGCGGATTGCTTCTTTGCTGGGCGGTCATCTTCAAAAATACGGATATGAAGTAAAAATTGCTGAACAGCTGAATGATATAAAATTAGAATTTACAGAAATGAAGCCGGATCTTGTCCTGCTTGA
The DNA here is from genome assembly GCF_958411575.1 of uncultured Bacillus sp. Lineage (NCBI taxonomy): Bacteria > Bacillati > Bacillota > Bacilli > Caryophanales > Bacillaceae > Bacillus > uncultured Bacillus sp. The sequence goes on along the minus strand of NZ_CATYRA010000001.1, from coordinate 84,013 downwards.
TATCAACCTGCCTTTTTTTGACGGGTTTTATTGGTGCAGGCAAATCCGTACCATTTCCAATGCGCCGATTATCTTTATATCGGCACGGACCGATGAGCTGAATCAGGTGATGGCGATTGAAAATGGCGGCGATGATTATATCACCAAGCCGTTCCATTTAGAGGTAGTGATGGCCAAAATCAAAAGCGTCCTGCGCCGCACATATGGTGAATACTCGCCTTCTTTGTCACAGGAATCAAGAATAGTGGAGCTTGGCGGGCTGACGGTTTATCCTGATCAGAATGAGGCCGAGTGGAACAGCACCCGCATCTTGTTTTCACAAAAAGAATTTCAGCTTCTATCGATTTTCGTGAGGGAGCATAAAAAAATCGTCTCCCGTGATGAATTATTGGAGGCGTTATGGGATGACGTCGATTTTGTGGATGATAATACGCTAACGGTCAATGTCAATCGGCTGCGAAAAAAATTGGAGAATGCCGGACTGAAAGATTGCATTTCAACGATAAGAGGACAAGGCTATCAATTTCAAGTCAATCGGAAGGATGAACCGGAGTGTTAAAGACTTATCTCATCGACCGCTTCGCGATTATTCTACTTTCATTATTAGGGATAGGAGCTGCCACGCTGATTGCGTATTTAAGCATCATAGAAAGCGGCGCAAAACCTCCCGCAGAAAATATGATATACATATGGGTCTTGCCCGGTGTTCTTTTAGCTGCCGGTTTTGCAATTGATTACGTTCGGCAATTTTCCTTTCTGACTTATGTCAAAAAACTTGCGGAACAAGCGCCTTCTTCGAATGACATCGGCCAGTCTTTGAAAGCCCGAAAGCCAAGAACACGAGAGCAGGCGCTTTGGACAAAAATGATCAACGCACTCGGGCAGCAGTACGAAGGCAGGCTCTTACAATATATCAATCAGCAAAAACAGCATTATATCTTCACCAATCAGTGGGTCCACCATATGAAAACACCGGTATCTGTCATTTCCTTAATGATTCAAGAAGGGAAGAATGGAACCTCTTCTTCTTTTCCGACGTTTTTAGAGGAGCTGGAGGATGAAAATGAGAGGTTTCGCCATGGTCTTGATATGATGCTGCAAACGGCCCGGCTGGAGGAATTTGCGTTTGATGTAAGGCCGCAAACCTTTAATTTAACCGAGCTTGTCCGTTCACTTATCAATCAGGAAAAACGGCAGTTTATCAAACGGCGCCTTTTCCCAAAATTACATGTGCCTCCAAACGCCATTCAGATTTCAAGTGATCAAAAATGGCTTTCCTTTGTTGTCGAGCAAATCCTTTTCAATGCCTTAAAATACTCAAAGCAAGGTGCGGGAGACCATATTACAATCCGGATTGAAGCAGAGGGACATGAAACGCGATTGTCGATTGCTGATGAAGGCATCGGCATACCGCCGCAGGATCTGCCGCGTATTTTTGATGCGTTTTTTACCGGGGAAAACGGACGAAGCATGACAGAGGCAACGGGAATGGGGCTTTATTTAGCAAAACAGGTGTGCATCCGGCTTGGCCATCAGCTGTATGCGGAATCAAAAGAAGGAGCTGGCACTGTAATGACCATCGTGTTTTCAAGTGACACCCTACTGAATGTGACAGCATTGTAAGGTTGGAGAGCGGAATTGCAAGAAAGTTCGATGGGAGGCTGCTGACTTCCTTTTTATAATAAAGAAAAAGGAGGAGCAGAACATGAACGTGTTACAAACAACGAACCTGTCGAAAACGTACTATTCAAATAAAGGAACGATATCATACCAAGCGCTCAGCGACTTTGACCTCAGTGTGGCAAAAGGAGAATTTGTGGGGATTATGGGGCCGTCGGGAAGCGGAAAAACCACACTCCTGAATTTGCTGGCTACCATTGATAAGCCGACCCAGGGTGAGATGATGATCAACGGCATTCAGCCGAAAACGTTAAAGGATCAAGAGCTGGCTCTTTTTCGCAGAAGAGAACTTGGCTTCGTCTTTCAGGATTTTAATCTGCTTGATACCTTGACGATTCGGGAAAATATTCTGCTGCCGCTCGCATTGGACAAGGTAAGGCTGAGAGAAATGGAAGCCCGTTTGGAAGAACTGGCGGATACGCTGCAAATCAAGCATATTCTCGACCATCGGACATACGAGGTGTCTGGCGGACAGCAGCAGCGGGCAGCTTGTGCCAGAGCCATTATTCATAATCCGGCGCTCATTCTTGCCGATGAACCGACGGGAAACCTTGATTCAAAATCGGCTAAGCAAGTGATGAACACGCTGGCTCAGCTGAATGAAGAAAAGGACGCGACGATTCTATTGGTCACGCATGATGCGACAGCGGCAAGCTTCTGTAAACGGATTGTGTTTATTAAAGACGGACGTTTCTTTTCAGAGATTCACAGAGGGTCAAACCAGCAGGTGTTTTATCAAAGTATACTGGATACCTTGAGTGTGTTGGGAGGCGATTTTCATGAATTTGAGAACCATCGCCCGTAAAAACATTCTTGGGAATCTGCAACGTTATGTCGCCTACTTTTTAAGCTGTGTGTTTGCCGTTTCGGTGTTTTTTGTCTTCACATCTTTTATTTTTCATCCTGATGTCAATGAAGACAATGTATATGGAGGAAGCCTTGTTAAAACGTGCTTGAGCGCAGCCCTTGTCGTCATCATTGTCTTTTGTATATTTTTCATTTCATATTCGAATTCAGCATTTTTGCAGGCGAGAAAGAAAGAGTTTGGGCTGCTGACGCTGTTCGGAACATCAAAGCAGCAGCTCCGCAAGATGATTTATTATGAGCAGTCACTCATTTCTCTAGCGGCGATTGCTGCCGGTATTGGTGCAGGGCTGTTATTTTCAAAACTGTTTTTTATGATCATGACTTGGATGCTCAGCGTGAAGGTGCCGATCTCGTTTGTCATTGTGCCGAAAGCGTTTGTGATGACAGCTGCGGGCTTTCTCATCCTGTTTCAGACGCTGCTCATTTTATCACTGGCACGGATTCGCAAGCTGGAAATCATTGAGCTGATTAAAGCAGCCCAAAAGCCGAAAAGCTTGCCGGCCTATTCGAAATGGCTCACTGTGCTGTCTTTGCTGTGTCTGGCTGGCGGTTATTATCTGTCTGCCACAGCGAATGCGATTGATATGGTATTTCGTGTCTTTCCGATTTTGATTTTAGTGTTAATCGGGACGTATTTCTTTTTTACACAAAGCAGTGTGGCGTTTTTCCGCATGCTGTACAGAAAGAAACACAGCTTTTATAAAGGAACGAATATCATTGTCCGTTCCAACATGATATTCAGGCTGAAGGATCACGCACGCATGCTGTTTTTAACCTCTGTCATTACAGCAGTCATTTTAACCGCTACAGGTGTTATCTATATGTTTTATGCTGATTTAGAAAAACAGGAGGAGCAAAGTATTCCTCAATCTGTTGCCTGGGTAGAAAAAGACGCTTCCAGCTTTCAGGTTATGAAGCCTGAGACGGCTGAGAATACATTGAAAAAAGCTGATGCTGACATCAAGTATAAGGTAAATGCCACAGGAATTCCTGTCACTTTTCAATCAGACTCGCCGTATGGGAACAGGAAAGCGAAAGCCTTGCTGATTTCAGAGAAAATCTATAATCAAGTCGCAAAGGAAAAAGGTTTCCCTGTTATTCATTTACAAGAAAATGAAGCGTTTATTAATGTTCCGTTTCAAATGATGGTAAAAGATACATTTGGCGAAGGGGAAAAAGCAGCCTTTCATATGAAGTCAGGAAAAACACTTTCCTATATCATGAAAAAGCAGCAAAACAAAGGGATATTGATGTCAGTTGAAGGAGTCAGCCGTTTATTGGTCGTCAGCGAAAAAAGCTTTGACAGCCTTACTCAGGAAGTGCCGCTGAAGGATCAGATGAGAGTGGTAGGTTATGAGCTTGAGCATTGGCAGGAGACCGTAGATGTCTCTGAAAAGCTTGGAAATATGGTGCCGAAGGAACATATATCTGATTTTCAAACGCGTGCTCCTAGCTATCAAATTGTGAAGCAGGGAGTCGCATTAATGCTGTTTATCGGTCTGTTTGTCAGCGTGCTGTTTTTTATCGTTCAAGGGAGCATGCTGTACTTGCGAATGTTTACTGAAATAGAAGATACGAGAGTGCAAGTTTTAGCATTAAAGAGAATGGGGATTACGGACAAAGAGATTCACTCCATCCTTGGTAGACAAATTGGATTTTTGTTCTTCATCCCATTTATCGCGGGCACAATTCACGCCGGCTTTGCGTATGCGGCGTTAAGCAACATGCTGAATTCCAACTTATTTCTTGAGGCCGTGATTGTCATCTTCATTTATTTTGTGTTCCAGGCTGTTTATTATATCGTCACTCGCCATATTTATAAGCGTGCTGTTCTCCAGCATATGTAATATGAAATCCGGTCTGGATCAGACCGGATTTTTTTTTATTGAAATTCTCTAGTAAGATTCTTCGGTGTTTGCCCTTGAATGGCTGCAATCATGTTTTCGGCAGCCTGTTTACACATATTAAAGCGCACTTTCGCTGTTGCTGAGCCGATATGTGGCAGTAAAGTAACATGATCGAGCTGCAAGAGCGGATTGTCTTTTGCGACAGGTTCTTCTTCGTACACGTCTAAGCCGGCACCACGAATCCATCCTTCTTGAAGGGCATGGATGAGGGCCTTTTCATCAACTGTCTTTCCCCGGGAAATATTGACGAAAATTGCTGAATCCTTCATCTTCTTAAATTCGCGTTCCGCTATCATGTGATACGTTTCATCAGTCAGCGGCGTAATGAGCAGAATAAAGTCAGATTGTTCGAGCAATGTATCAAGCTCAGCATACTTGACACCGATGCTTTCTTCCGTTTCTTGTTTCCGATGACGGTTATGATAAAGCACTTCCATATCGAAGCCGAATTTGGCGCGTCTCGCTGCTTGTTCGCCGATTCTGCCCATGCCGATAATGCCTAACGTCTGATGATGAACGTCAACGCCGAAAAGCGCTTCCTCTTCAACTGTTCCCCATTTTCCTGCTCTGACGAAACGGTCCAGTTCAGCAACACGTCTGGCGGAAGATAGAATCAGAGAAAAGGCCAGATCCGCGACCGTGTCATCCAGTGTATAAGGTGTATGAGTCCCGACGACACCTCTTTCTTTCATGGCTTCTATATCGAAGTTATCATAGCCTACGGATTGGTTGCTGACCACTTTGAGCTTAGGCGCATGTTTCAGCAATTCACGATTGATTGACGGTCCGGACGTTCCTGAAGTTAAAAGCCCTTCTGCCTCTTTTAATTTCTCAAATAGCACGTCATTCGGAAGCGTATCCTCCTGCCATATTTCATAACGGCAATGTTCACCGATGAATGATTCAATCTCTTCAGGAATCGGTTTTGTGATAAATACAAATGGTTTCAACAAGGCTCCCCCTTTATGGCTGTTGTCTATTTTATTATATCGGAAATAAATAGATGTTAAAAATATAGCTGCGTTCTTTTAAATTTCTGGTTCTTTTGAACTTAAAATGGATATTGAAATTGATTGAACAGCTAAATCTGCTTAAAAAAGTTTTTTAATTATCTGAATTCGCCTATATTTTTTGTCAGACAAATCATCAATATACGAGTTAAAGCCAGATTATAGGATTCAATAAATATAAATTTTATTATCTTTGAAAGATATAAATTTTTATGTTTTTATTCTACAGTCCAATTATAGTGTCTTTTTTTGAAAGCCTTTTCGCGGCGGCTTCCTATGCTATAATTCCTTATTGTAAGCTGGGTAAGAAGGCTTGCAAAATCATATGGATGGGAGATGAATCAAATGGTTTCTTTAACATCAATTTTGGAACACAATCAGCGGTTTGTCAGAGAGAAGAAGTATGAACCGTACAAAACGACAAAATTTCCTTCAAAAAAGCTCGTCATTGTCACCTGTATGGATACAAGGCTCACAGAACTTCTTCCGCAAGCAATGGGGCTTAAAAACGGTGATGCTAAAATTGTAAAAAACGCGGGAGCCATCGTTTCTCACCCATTTGGAAGCGTGATGCGAAGCATACTGGTTGCGATTTATGAATTGCAGGCTGAAGAGGTGTGCATTGTCGGCCACCATGAATGCGGGATGTCGGGATTAAATGCCACTTCGATTCTTGAGAAAGCAAAGGAACGCGGAGTGGAAGAAAACTGCCTGAATTTGCTGTCGAGCGCCGGACTCGATTTGAAATCATGGCTGACCGGTTTTCACAGTGTAGAAGAAAGCGTTTCCCACAGTGTGAATATGATCAAGAACCATCCGCTGCTGCCGAAAAAGGTGCCAGTTCACGGGCTTGTCATTCACCCTGAAACAGGAAAACTTGATGTCGTCATTAACGGTTATGAAACTGAGCTCATAAACACACATTTATAAGGGAGGTTATAACAAAATATGCGATTCTCAGGGAGATTCAAGGGATACAATTTGCAGAAATTTCAGAAAGACCTGATTGCAGGTATCGTAGTAGGTGTCGTGGCAATTCCTTTAGGGATGGCGTTTGCCATTGCCTCGGGAGTCGAGCCTGAATACGGGCTGTACACTGTTGTTGTGGCAGGGATTTGTATTTCTTTGTTCGGGGGATCAAAATATCAAATTGGCGGTCCGACAGGCGCCTTTGTCCCGATTCTATTTGGCATTGTGATACAGTACGGCTTGGAGAACCTGCTGATTGCAGGGTTTATGGCAGGGGTGATGCTGGTGCTGTTCGGGCTGTTTAAGCTCGGAAAAATAATGAAATTCGTGCCGAAACCTGTTATCGTCGGTTTTACAGCCGGAATTGCCGTGCTGATCTTTACTGAGCAAATCGCTAATTTTCTCGGTTTAAGAAATGTTGAAAAACATGAGAACTTTCATCACAACATGTTTGAAATCGCACAGAAGCTCGGCACCTTTAACGTGTATGCCATTTTGACAGCAGTGATCGGGCTTGTCATTTTGCTTGTATCCACCAAAGTGATGCCTAAAGTACCAGGCGCTTTATTGGCGCTTCTGATTTCCACACTGATCGCGGTTGTGTTTTTCCCTGACCGTATGGCAACGATCGGGTCAACTTATGGAGAAATTCCTCGCCATTTGCCGGAATTTCAATTTCCTGAACTTACATTGGATAAAATGGTTATGCTGTTTCCAGCAGCGCTTGTCATCGCGCTTCTTGGCGGCCTTGAGTCCATTTTGTCCGCAATGGTCGCTGATAACATGAAGGGCTCAAAGCATGACAGCAATAAGGAGCTTGTCGGCCAGGGGATTGCGAATATGGCTGCGCCGCTGTTCGGCGGGATCCCGGCTACGGGAGCAATCGCGAGGACGGCGACCAATATTAAAAACGGAGCGGTTTCTCCTGTTTCCGGCGTCGTTCACGGTGTAGTCGTTCTTCTTGTCTTGCTCGTATTCGCGCCTTATGCATCCCATGTGCCGCTTGCCAGTATGGCCCCGATTCTCATGGTTGTCGCATGGAATATGAGTGAGCGCAAGGAAGTCGCAAACATGCTGAGATTGAAAAATGCCGATTCCTTTATTTTGGCGGCAACCTTTGCGCTAACGGTTCTGTTTGACTTAATCGTCGGTGTGGCAACAGGCTTGCTGCTCGCATTTGTGTTCTTTATCAGAAGAATGAGCGAAGCGACCCGCATCCACAATCAGGAATCGCATCCTGTTTTGGCAAAGACGGCAAAGAGAGAAGACCCATCCGTGAGTATGTATTCCATAGAAGGGCCGCTGTTTTTCGGGTCAATTGATTCGCTTGAATCTTCACTGCTGGAGCAAGTACAGAAAAAGCCGAAGACCCTTATTCTGCTCATGAGTAAGGTGCACTACATGGATACGTCGGCTGAAGCAGTGCTTGGGAACGTTATGAACCGGATTAAACGCCACAACGGAAAGCTGATGATTGTAGGACTGCAATCGCAGCCGAAGGAGCTGCTGCATAAAACAGGCCTATTTCACAAAATAGGAAAGCAGCATTTCTTTGATCACCATGATGAAATCACAGGTTAAAAAAAGCGGCCATTACGGCCGCTTTTTTATGCATGCTCAAAACGTTTGGTCAGTTTTTCTTGGTGGGCTTTCATCACGTCTTCTAAAGAGACTCCGTACATATCAGCAAGAATGGCGATATTTCCGATGACATCCCCCATTTCTTCAATCAATTCTTGTTTTTGCTCAGCTCGTGTCGATTCTTTCTCATCAGGCCGGTCTCTGCCGATTTCATATGCTCTGACAGCACGGGCCAGTTCTCCGGCTTCCTCCATTAAAAAGCCGACCCGAATAAACGGTCCGTATTCTGTCCAGCCTCTTTTTTCGTAAAACTCTTTCATCCATTTTTCTGCATCAGCCAGCTGCACCATCATCACTCCTGCATTCTTTATGTATTTCATATTGATATTATCACATGAAGATGGGACAATATATAGTGTGTTTTATGAATGTTTAACACGATATATAGATGTGGAGATGACAAGATGAAAACAATTTGTGTATTTGCGGGGTCAAACCCGGGGGGGAATGAAGCGTATAAACGAAAAGCGGCAGAGCTTGGCGCGTATATGGCTGAGCAGGGTATCGGCCTGGTATACGGGGGCTCTCGTGTAGGGTTGATGGGCGCGATTGCTGATGCGTTAATGGAAAACGGCGGCACTGCAATTGGAGTGATGCCAAGCGGCCTGTTCAGCGGAGAGGTTGTCCATCAAAATCTGACAGAGCTGATTGAAGTCAACGGCATGCATGAACGGAAGGCAAAAATGAGCGAACTGGCTGACGGCTATATCGCCATGCCGGGCGGCTTCGGTACATATGAAGAATTATTTGAAGTGCTTTGTTGGGCGCAGATCGGCATCCACCAAAAGCCAATCGGACTTTACAATGTCAACGGATATTTTGAACCAATGATGAAAATGGTCAAATACAGCATTCAAGAAGGATTTTCTAACGACTCACACCTTAAGCTGATCCACAGCTCTTCACGGCCGGATGAGTTAATTGAGCAAATGCAGAATTACTCTTATCCGATTTTAGAGAAAAAGTGGACGGAAATCTAAAAAAGAGCCTTCTTTAGGGAAGGCTCTTCTCGTATTACTTTTGTTCTTCTGTGTTACGAGTCAGAATTTTATCAATCAGGCCGTATTCAAGCGCTTCTTCAGCAGACTTGAAGTTATCGCGGTCTGTGTCGCGTTCGATCACTTCAAGCGGCTGGCCAGTACGCTCAGCAAGCACTTTGTTTAATTTGTCGCGAAGCAAGAGAATGCGTTTCGCGGCAATTTCAATTTCTGTCGCCTGACCTTGAGCTCCGCCAAGAGGCTGGTGAATCATAACTTCACTGTTTGGAAGCGCATAGCGTTTGCCTTTTTCTCCGGCAGCAAGCAGGAACGCGCCCATTGATGCAGCCATACCGATACAAATTGTAGATACCTTAGGCTTAATAAACTGCATGGTATCATAGATCGCCATACCGGCTGTGATAGAGCCGCCCGGGCTGTTGATGTAAATAGAAATATCTTTTTCAGGGTCTTCTGCTTCTAAGAATAAAAGCTGTGACACGATGGAGTTCGCAACGTTGTCATCAATCGCAGATCCAAGCATGATGATACGATCCTTTAATAGACGAGAATAAATGTCATACGCTCTTTCCCCGCGGTTCGTTTGTTCAATGACTGTAGGTATTAAATTCATAATGCTCCTCCTTCACCTTTTAGGTAAGTATGTAGTTACATGATACATTTTTGGTCAATAAAGGTCAAACAAAAAGCTGGCTTGACATGCAAACTCTTCTCTTTTTCCCATTTTCCCCAAAAATACAGGGGTTCAAACCATCGTATGTCAGATTGCCAAATAAGATGATGTGTCTGATCAAAAAAACGGCCTCTTGAAATAGAGGGTTGTTATTTCAATGGAATTATCGTATAATTAGTTGTGCTGACGTTCTCATAACGCAGTCCATATGCGCTCGTAGCTCAGTTGGATAGAGCGGTGGTTTCCGGTACCACGTCTGTCGGGGGTTCGAATCCCTCCGAGCGCGTCCAATAGAACAACAGGAAAGACAAGGGTTTGGCATTTTGCCGCTCTTGTCTTTTTTGTTTTTGTATCAAAAATCTTTCTCAACGGAACATAAATTTTCCTCCTCTCGGGCACGTTATGAGATGTGTGATATTGAATTTGCGAGGAGGATGAACATGGGTATTTTAAGCGGAAATCCGCAGGATGAACCGATGCATTACGGTGAGGTATTCAGCTTATGGAGTTATGTGATGGCGGGCAATAAAATGGTCGGCAATTACCAGATGTTATTGCATCATGTCGGTGATGACGACTTGAAGAAGCTGCTTCGTGAATCCATTGAGAAGTGCCAAGATGAAGTGAAACAGATCAGTGCGATCCTGAAAGAAAACGGGGTGGCGCTCCCGCCGGCTTCTCCTGAACCGCCGGCTGCAGATCTTAAAGATATTCCGCCGGGTGCGCGGTTTCTTGATCCGGATGTCGCGGCCTCTGCGGCAGCGCAAAATGCTGCAGGCCTTGTGACATGCAGCAAAATTATGGGACAGTCTATTCGTGAGGATATTGCCATGATGTTTGGGCAATTCCATGTATCAAAAGCGGCAACCGGCGCAAAATACTTAAGATTGCTAAAAAACAAAGGCTGGCTCATCCCGCCGCCGCTTCATCTACAACAACATCAAGACGATTAATGGAAAGGGCATATACAGCTGTATATGCCCTTATCTTATGATTAAGCCGTAAGACGCAGGCCGATGACGCCGGTGAGGATTAGGCAAAGAGAAATCACCTGTGAAAGCTGAAAACGCTCCTTAAACCAGATGAACCCGACTGCCGAAACGCCAATACTGCCAATGCCGGTCCAGACGGCATAAGCGACTCCGGCAGGCAGGATCCGCATCGCTTGTGAAAGGCAGTAAAAGGATAAGCCAAATCCCACAGTCATCACAATGATCGGCCATTTTTTTCTTGTTCCGTCTATATATTTCATTGCAACGGCAGCTATAATTTCCTCCAAGCCGGCAATCACTAATAAAAACCATGCCATTATATGTCACCTCCTGGCTGAGATTTGCTTTCTTTCGTAAATAGCTTCATTCCTAAAATACCGGCTAGCAGCAGCATCAAAAAGAAGATTTGCGCTGCTGAGAAGGATTCGCCTAAGAAAATCCCGGTCATATAGGTTCCGACCGTCCCAATTCCGACAAATACGGTATACGCCGCGGCCATAGGGATTTTTCGATAAGAGCGGATTAAAAGGATAAAGCTTATCGCTATTAATAAAAAAACGATGATCCAATCCAAAAGCGAATCGGCATGTTTGAGGGAAGAGGCCCAAACAACTTCTAAAAGTCCTGCAATAAAAACAAGCACCCAATTCAAATGAAACACCTCTCTAATTTATGAATGAACGTCAGTCATTTTTGAGCCGTAAAAAATGAGCGGTGTTACCCAGTCATTTTTTAAGCAGTACCTAAGCTTCGTTTTAAGAAAGTAAAGATTTCTTTTTTATACACTTCGACATTTTCATCTTGTTCAAACCCGATATAGAATCGTTCTGCAGTGTTCTCGACCAAGTTGATAATCGTTCTTGCTGTCCATTTGGCATTAATTCCTTTCGTTACCTCAAGGTTTTCAATGGCCTTATTGATGATTTTTTCAAGCCAAGAATAATAAGGCTGATAGATCGTCTCCCATTTTTCCATGGAGTGGTCGATCGCAAGTCCAGAGTAACAGAGGACGATAATATCCTTATGGCGTTCTGTAATGAGAAATGTCTCATCAATTAATATATCTAAAACGGTCCAAAAATCCTCGTCTCCATTCAGTCTTCCTTTGATTTGGTCCAGCGTATGGGTGAGAAGATTTTCTGCAATTGCCGGAATAAGGGCGTTTTTAGATGAGAAATACAAGTAAAACGTTCCTTGGGCGGTGCCGGCCTTTTTGACAATATCAGAAATAGAGGCCTTGTCGAGACCTTTTTCAGAAATAACTTCAATGGCAGCCTGCAGAATTTTTTCATATTTGCCCGATGTTTGTTTTGACATGAGGAACACCTCCTGTAATGACTGACTATCATTCACTTTATCGCGAGTATGTGTGTTTGTAAAGAATAAAGAAGCAAGAAAAACTCTTGCTTCTTTATTTATCATAATCAATGGCGGCTTTCGGGAGCCCGGTATACTTCGCCCAGTAGTAAATCACAAGTGAGCCGATGGCGACTAAAATGAGGTCGACGGGATTGCTGATGATGCCTAAACCATGTCCGAAAGAACCGATGTAGGAAAAGATCAGCATCATGATATAAAACCCGACAAGCCACCACGCTGATTTCAGCTGCTGGGCAAAGCTGACATCCTCTTGAGGCGCATATTTTCTAAAGCAGAGATAGATGAAAAACATCACGAGCTGTGAACCGAGCAGCCAGGAAACGGTTGTCCATCCTGACCAGTACACAATAAACGCCGTGAAGATAAAGGAAAGCGGCCCGATAATGCTCATTCCTTTTAAATAAAACGGCCTGTTTAAGTCCTTCGCATTGACCCTCAGCGCTGCCGAACAAATTGGTGCAATCGCATAAGAAAGGATGAGCGCGACAGAACAGACATTGACAAGCGCATTCCACGAAGGGAAGGGGAGCGTCCAGAAAATCGACATGGCAAACGAAAGCCAGAGTGAAGCACGGGGCGTTCCCGTTTCTTTATTCACTTTTGAAAATATGCCAAATAATGTGCCGTTACGCGCCCAGGCGTATACGAGGCGAGACGTTGTATTCATAAAAATATTCCCGTTTCCCCCGGGAGACAGAATGGCATCTAAAATGACAAGCGTTGCAAGCCAGCCTAAACCGAGCATGACCGCAATATCTTTAAACGGCAATGAGAACTCCCGCGCGATTGCCGGCCAGCCATTTTTAAGCGTTTCTGTCGGGATTGCACCAATAAAGGTGACCTGCAAAACAGTGTAAATGATGGTTGAAACGATAATGCAAATGATTAAAGCGATTGGGATATTGCGTTTTGGATTTTGCACTTCACCTGCAACCGCCACAATCGGGTGGAGGCCGAGATACGCAAACATCACGCCGCCTGTCGAAATCGCTGCCTGAATACCTGTAAAACCAAACGGTGCAAATCCTTCAACAGATAAATTCTGCGATTTAAAATGAAAGATCAGCACGATAATGATGGTAATCGGTACAATATATTTAAAAATCGATATAATGAAATTTGCCTTAGCGAAGGTTTTGACGCTCCAATAATTCAGCAGGAAAAACAAGCATAGCAAGGCAAACTGCAAGATCCAGCCTGCAATGGTCGGCGAATCAGATCCTTTTATGGTCAGGCCGGGAAACCAATAGGCCACATACTGACGCACAGCCGTCACTTCAATTGAAATCAGGCTTGTGTAAGCGACAATTGTGACAAATGATATTAAGTAGCCGACAAGGTGGCCATGTGAATAAACGGGGTATCGAATGATGCCTCCGGTACGGGGCAGAGCGGCCCCAAGCTCCGCGTACACGAGCCCGATTAACAGAATGATGGCTCCGCCGATGATCCAGGAAAAAGCGCCCGAGGGTCCTGCTTTTGAAGCCACATTACTGACAGCGAACAGCCATGCTGATCCAAAGATGGCACCCATCCCAATCAAAATCAGATCAAACAGCGACATTGATTTTTGAAAATTTCCTTGTTTAGACATCCGCTTCCTCCTTAGAAACCAGCCTTATATTCCTTACAATGCCCAATATGTAACAGAGAATACCGCTCTAATAAAAAAACAGGTGCAGCAAGGGCTGCACCTGTTTCTTATTCATGAACCGTATCCAAATGTTTCACCGTTATATTTTTGAATGAGGCTGTGCCGCCTTCAGAATAAAGAGTAATGCCTTTATCTTCAGGTTTGGGGAACACTTCATTTGAAAAAACGGTTTTCCCGTCGCCGACAAATACTTCTATCGTTGTTTTATCGACGAGAATTTTCAAATGCGCATTCTGTTTGCTTACATCGTAAGGAGCCTGGCTTTCGACATAGGTCTTGCTTTTGTCAGGCTGATTTGTGGCAGCTCTGTTGACATATGCATAGCCGCCTTCTGCAAAAATGCCGACATCAATATGGCGTTTTTGGTCTTCTGACTCTCTCAGTCTGACGCCTGCATTCTTCAGCTCTGACCAAGAAAGATCCATATCAAGCTGGTACGTATCACCTGTGATCGACAGTGTTTTTGAACCGTTCACATCTTGATCCTCTACTTTGTCAGTTGAAACGGTCAGCTGATCCAAAGCTTCGGCTGGCTGTGAGACGAGGCTGTATGTGCCATCTTGCTCTTGCAGCCAGAGTTCGCGTATGACAGAATCTGTGCCGTTAAAGCCGTTCTTCAGTGTCGGTGTGTTGTTGGCGTAATCCCAATTGTTCATCCAGGCAAGCGCATACCGCTTTTCTAATGGATCTGTGCTTTTGCCGTCTTCGAATGTCACGCCGCCGTACCAGTCAAAGCCGTAGTCAAGCCATTGGGCTTCGGTCTGATCCACTGTAAATTCTTTTCCGTCGAAGCTTCCGGTCCAGTAGGCGTACGTATTTGGTTTGCCCCATGGTTTGCCATTCGCGCTGACGCCGAGAACCCACTTAGTCGTTCCATCGCTTGCCCGCATCATGTAGAGGTCAGGGCATTCTACAATTCCCGCCTGCTCTGCGAAGAATCCGCTTGTGTAACGCCAGTCCTTTAGATTATCGGATTCATAAAAGCCGATTTTTGTTCCTTCAGCCATGACCATTACCCATTTGTTGTCCTGGTCATCCCATATGACTTTCGGGTCTCTGAAATCGTCTGTGCCCGGATTGGGCATAATAGGGTTATCACTGTAGGGCTTAAATGATTTTCCTTTGTCTGTGCTGTACCACAAATGTTGCTCCTGCTTTTTGTCTTTGGCTGAGGGCTGTGTCACAATCGCGACAAGCACGTTTTTCCCGAATCCGGCTGTGTTTTCTTTATCGATCACGACAGAACCGGTCCAAATGTCGCCGTCTGGGTTTGTGTATTTCGGAATGGCCACGCCTTCATCAGTCCAATGCACCAAATCCTCTGATACGGCATGGCGCCATTCTGTGCCGTTACCTTTTGGGTAATCACGGTTATACAGATAGAAATAATGGTATTGTCCATCAAAATAAATCGGTTTTTGGGGATCATTTTTCCATTTATCCGGCGTCGTAAAGTGATATGCCGCCCGGTAGTCAGCCTTATGATTTGATTTTGTTTTTTTGACAGGTTCTTCGTTTGGCAATAAATCGATAAACAGCAGTATTCCTGCGAAGGTGAGGAATACGGTTAGCCATTTGCCTGTTTTTTTATAGTTCATATGGGATTCACCTTTATGATGTTGATAAGAAATAAAAGAAAATGCCAATCGGATATCGGCATTTTCTTTTGCGTTGTTATTTGTTAATTGTTAATTGTCCTTGTTCAAGGATGCTGTCTTTTACAACAGACGTTTTCTTGCCTTTGATGTTCAACAGGAAGCTTGGCGCAAACGTTGCTTGTTTGTCTGCATAGAAGCCTCTATTTGTCATGTAGCTTGTAATCACGACATTGTTTCCTTCAGCTTGAGGCACAGCAAAGTGTGAATAAGTAAAGGTCACATCGTTAGGATCAAGATCCATTTTTAACACAAGGCCTGTTTTGTTCAGCGGCTTGTATGGGCCAGTTAAGGAATCAGAAACATAACCAAGCATGTAAATGTCATTAGATGTGATGCCGTCGATCGTCATTTTTGATCCGCGGGAATCAGTGAACAGATACCATTTGCCATTCATTTTAAAGACGTTCGCGCGTTCGATTTCATCTGTGACTGTGTTAGATGCAATCAGCGGTTTCATCACTTTTTTCAGTGTGTAGTCATCGTTTAGCTCAATGATGCCCAGTGCGCCGTTAGCTAATTCAGCAGTGCGTTTTTTATCACTTTGCAGAAGTTTTTGACTTTCTTGGCGGAAGAATGATGTGCTTTTGCCATAGTATGCTTTGTTAAATAATGATTCTTCGCCTTGGTAGCCGTCTTCAGTTCCAGTGTTTGCTTCAAATACTAAGTATTTGTGGCCTTTATCTTCTACGTAGTGAGGATCTCTCAGCGTATGGTTATCACCGGAGCTGTAGTTGCCCTCATCGATGAACTGTTGTACATTTTGATACGTTTTGCCGTCACCGTCAAAGATTGATTTATAATCCTCTACACCGTTGATGTTCAGAGAGCTGTCTGATGTTGATACGTTCACTTGTGCAGTTGTCAGTGTTTGTTTACCGTAATGTTTACCGGAGAAATCAGTGTAGAATAAACGAATTTTTCCGTCAGATGTAAATGTAGCTGAACCAGACCATTCTTGTGTTTGGTCTTTCAGGATTGAATCATTTGCATCGAATTTGTCGCTGTCTTTAAAGACGCGGCCAGCGTTTTTCCAGCTGTCAATAGAAGTTTCGCCGACTTTTTGATAGAACATGTAAATCGATGTATCATCCGCATTTTTAGGGTCTCCGGCTAATGCAAAGACGATGTGGTAGCCGTGATAATTTGCGACTGTGCCGTCAGCGTTTTGTAATGGCCAGCTGTCCCAAACGTCCAGGCCTTTTGCAGAAGAGATATTTTTAATTTTGGACTGATCGAATTCAGGCACTTGATATTTTTCATTTTTTTGCTGTTCAGGGATTTGCAGCATATCATGGCGGGTGATATGGGTAATGCCGTAAGTTTCCTTATACGGCTTTTGGTTCGTTTCTTTCGCAAACGCTTGGGTTGCGCCTCCTGCCAGCAGTGCAGTAGTAAAGGTTAATACTGTTGCTTGTTTTGCAAACTTTTTGATGTTCATCGTTCATGTCTCCTTTTTTGTATGTACTGAGTTAGCGGTCTGCTTCTTCCGGCCCTCCTGTTTGAAGATGGCAAGTCAGTTACGCACAATAAAAAAGACCTAAAATATGTAAGGGGTGATGCCAAAGAATACACTTTGCCCTTTACACATTTTAGGTCTTGCCTGCTTTATCAGTAACAAACCTGCGTGATTTACTTTTCGACATCATTCTATTAGACTCTCGATTGGATTGCAACTGGTCTATTTTCCTCTTTTGTTAGATAGAAAATCATAAAAGGATGTAAAGGTTAAGGGTCTAAAGAACTAACTCATTTGCCTATTTCTTTTCATTCACTGTATTTTTAATAACGCCAGAGGTATGGGCATAAAGTTACCTATTTAATCATGATTCAGAAAATGATCATCCAGATATGATTCACAATATCTCATGTCATTAAACATTAGTGAATGGCTGTATGACATGCAGTACAAATGTTGACCGATAAAAAGGATGAGGTCTTTTTTATTCATATCATATATTTGCTTATAAGTGGTGACTCCAATGGCGCGAAGAGAACTGATGCTTTGAAATTAATCTTGGAAAAAAAGCAGTTTCTCTGACTTCGTAAAAAAGGATATTTGATTCATGCGGTTCACAGCCGCTCTATATTAAAGTTGTTTTTTTCTGTGTTTAGGATGATCAGATTTTTTATTATTTTCAAAATAATTGAAACGTTAATCGTTAAGTAACGTACAGAGAAA
The DNA here is from genome assembly GCF_958411575.1 of uncultured Bacillus sp. NCBI lineage: Bacteria > Bacillati > Bacillota > Bacilli > Caryophanales > Bacillaceae > Bacillus > uncultured Bacillus sp. The sequence goes on along the minus strand of NZ_CATYRA010000001.1, from coordinate 66,405 downwards.
AGGGAGGTGGAGGAATGAAGCAGAATAAAAGGAAGCATCTTAAGACGTTATTTGAGACATTAGGCGAAAAATATCAATTCAACGGGACGATTCTGGCTGCGGAGGATAGCGAAATCTTATATCATCACTCTTTCGGTTATGCAGAATTGACGGAAAAGCGCCTCTTGCAGACCAATTCTTTGTTTGAGTTAGCGTCTTTGTCAAAGCCTTTTACAGCTTTGGGAATCATATTGCTGGAGGAGAAAGGGATTCTTGGATATGAAGACAAAGTGGAGCGGTGGCTTCCGGGTTTTCCGTATCAGGGTATAACGATTCGGCATTTATTGCACCATACGTCAGGACTTCCTGATTATATGGGATGGTTTGTTAGCAATTGGGATCAACACAAGATTGCGCAGAATCAGGATATTGTCGATATGCTGATGAATGAGGGGCTGCCTAATTATTTTGAGCCGAATGAAGGCTGGCTGTACAGCAATACGGGTTATGTGCTGCTGGCGGTTATTATTGAAAAAGCATCTAGCATGAGCTATGCGGATTTTATGAATACAAGGATTTTTTCACCGGTCGGCATGAGTGAAACGAGAGTGTATAACAGGAGGCTTCGGCCTGAGCGGATTGATCATTATGCATATGGTTATGTGTATGATGTACATTCCGAAACGTACGTCCTTCCTGACGATCTGGAGGAAACAAACTATGTCGTTTATCTCGATGGCATACAGGGAGACGGAACGGTGAACTCTGTCACAAGCGATTTGTTTCGATTTGATCAGGCTTTATACCAGGACGATTTAATCAGTAATGCTTCTAAGAAAGCCGCGTATTCTCCTGTGCGGCTGAACAATGGGGGAACAATTGATTACGGCTTTGGCTGGGTGCTGCAAAACAGTCCTGAAAAAGGGCGGATTGTCAGCCACGACGGAGGATGGCCCGGCTATTCGACGGCGATGATCCGATATATCGATCATCGTAAAACGCTGATCTATTTGAGTAATAAGGAAGAGGAAGCTAAATATGAACAAGCGATTCTGAAGGCAGCGGAACATATTCTATTTGGCCAGCCATATGAGATCCCAGAACGTCCTGCTGATAAAAAGAAAAAAGCAATTGAACCGGCGATATACGCCAGCTATGTTGGCAGCTACTCGTTTCAGGATGGGACGGCTGCACGGGTGACAGCCGAGAATGAACGTCTTTATTTGGAGATCACTGGGCAGCTGAGACTGGAATTATTTCCTTCCTCGGAAACCCGTTTCTTTCTGCGATCATTGTCTGTTGAATTAGAATTTATGCTAGGTGATGATGTTGCGAAAAGCTTTATTCTCTATGAGAATGGGACAGAAGAAGAAGCGGTCCGTACAAATTAGAAAGGAATGAATTTGATGATCGGTATATTAGCCGGAATGGGGCCGAGATCGACCTCGCCGTTTATCGATAAGGTGATTGATTACTGTCAGAAGCTGTACGGGGCTTCAAACGATATTGACTATCCGCACATGATGATCTGTTCATGCCCGACGCCCTTCTATGCAGATCGTCCGATTGACCATGGTGAGATGAAAAGAGCCATTATCGACGGAGCGGTAAAGCTCGAGAAAACAGGCGTTGATTTCATTGCTTTGCCTTGTAATACGGCACATGTCTACTATGAAGAGATTCAGCAGGTATTGTCGGTTCCTTTGTTGCATATCATTGAGGAAACGATAAAAGAGATTCCGCACTCTGCAAAAAAAGGGGTCGTTTTAGGAACAGATTCAACCATCCAATCCGCCATCTACCAAAAAGGGCTGAAGGCAAATGGACAAGAAGTTGTTCACAAGGACCATTGGCAGCATTCTGTGAATCAGCTCATCGCTGCAATCAAACAGCCAAATCATACGCAGCATACACAAGCATTGTGGCAGACGCTATATGAAGAAATCAGTCAGCATGCAGACATCATCATTTCAGCCTGCACAGATTTAAATGCGGTGTTAGATCATATTCAAAGTGAGATTCCGATTATAGATTCCTCTGATTGTCTTGCAAAAAGCACTGTCAGCACATATCTTGCCAATCAAAGCTAGTTTCAGACAAGGACTGTCTTCAAACAGTCCTTGTTTTTTTGCTCCTATTGTTTGACAGCTGTACGCAATGGTGTTAAAGTTAACATGTAAATAGTTACATGTTTTTCTAAAGGTGAGGTGGTGCTCATGAAGAAGCCGGTTTTAAAACTATTCGCCTCTTTAGAAATCAAGGTTGGTCCGCCTATTACCATTGGTGAGACAGGCCTGGGAATGAGACGATTCATTCCGATTCGTTCGGGAACAATAACCGGGGATATAAAGGGGCGTATTTTGCCGGACGGTGCCGATTCACAAATCATTCGCGCTGACGGCAGAACAGACTTATCTGCCAGGTATGTGATCGAAACAGCAGATCATGAACTGATTTACATTGAAAACAATGGAATACGGCAAGTCAGCGAGCCGTTTCGAAAACAAGCTGCGGCCGGGGAAATCATTGATCCGGAGCATGTTTATTTCCGTACGGTGCCGACATTTGAAACAGGCAGTGAAGTTTATCAATGGCTGCATGACCGCTTGTTTATCGGTTCCGCAGAAAGAACCCTTGATTACGTTCGACTAGACATTTATCAAGTACAGTAAAGACTAAGGAGAGTGTGAAAGATGGAAAACTTTATCGGAAGCCACATGATTTATACTTATGAAAATGGATGGGAATACGAGATCTATATTAAAAACGACCATACAATTGATTATAGAATTCATAGCGGAATGGTTGCCGGACGCTGGGTTCGGGATCAGGAAGTGAATATTGTCAAACTGACAGAAGGCGTATATAAAGTGTCCTGGACAGAGCCGACAGGTACAGATGTTTCATTAAACTTTATGCCGAATGAAAAACGCATGCACGGCATTATTTTCTTCCCGAAATGGGTGCATGAACATCCTGAAATTACGGTCTGCTACCAAAATGACCACATTGATCTGATGAAAGAATCCCGCGAAAAATATGAAACGTATCCAAAATACGTTGTACCTGAATTTGCGGAGATTACCTTTCTGAAAAATGAGGGAGTCGACAACGAAGAAGTAATTTCGAAAGCTCCTTATGAAGGAATGACAGACGATATACGCGCGGGAAAATTATAATAAACATAAAAACCCGGAAAAGAGAATCACTTCTCTTTCCCGGGTTTTCTTTTTGCTGAGTATGCGGGAACCATCATAATTCCCGCGAAAAACAGTATGATGCCAGTCCAGCGCATAGGCTGGTAATAGGCTGTGTCCCGTAAACATAACACGGCCGACAAAATAATGATACAAGCTGCCACAACAATGACAGCACCAATGTATCCTATTTTCCCCATGTTTATTCTCCTTGTGAAGGGAATAGTTTCTGCCTTTTTTCAGATTCAGGATCGTTTTCGATCGTAATCTCTGAATCTAAAATCAGCGTCTGTCTTGTTTCTTCATGATACGCCGGCCATTTTACATCTTCGGTGCTTGGGTTTCCTGTTTTGGCAAACGTGATCCATGCTGATTGTATGGTATGAGAAAGCCGTTTCACCTCATCCGTAACCTCTGCTTTTGCCATTCGTTCTAACCCGTCCAGATTTCCGAAAACAAAAGGAAGCTCTAATGCGTGAAACGCCTTATTGTATGGCGGCTTATCAGAGTGCCAATCAAATCGGTACATCCATACAGGCGCGTATTGAGACTGAGCGGAGGCATAGGCGACGGCCGGGCGCCAAAATAACAAATCAGTCATCATATGAATTTGGCTTTCTAGTGAACGCGGATACAGATCGGCGGCTTTCTTTGCCAGCGGCTGTTCCAATAAATACTCAAGCGCGGCATTAAACGTTTCTTGAGAATGAACGTCTGAGTCCGGGGTGAAAAATAAATATCCTTCATCGCGGTTTGTTCCGATTAACAGCGGAATGTCGGCAGCAGCACCTCCTGCGATTGCTTTTTCTGGTTCAGCAGGCAGCGTTTTCGGATCAAGGGCGGGCTGGAATAACAGCTGAAAGAGATTTTCATTTTCTGCTTTCCGAAGCTTATCGGCCGCTTTAAGCAAATCTTCCGCAGATACAGTGTGCAGTCTGTCCAATTGGCTCTCGTTAATCCCAAGGACCTGTAAAAAGGCTGCTGCAGTGCTAGCCGCTTTTTCTGTTGTCATTGTTCTAGAAGCGCCGCTTTCCATGATCGCTTTCTGGAACAGGCCTTTTGCCGCAGGCATTGCGAGCAGCGCGGCAATGCTCATGCCGCCAGCGGATTCTCCAAATACCGTTACGTTATCCGGATCACCGCCAAATGCTGAGATATTGTCTCGCACCCATTTCAGTGCGGCGGCTTGGTCCAAAAGACCAAGGTTATCGGAATACGCCTCATCAAACGAAGACAAATGTAAAAATCCAAACGGCCCCAGTCGATAATTCAGTGTAACGACAATGACTTCTCCCTGCGCCGCAAGTCTTGACCCATCGAATAATGGCTCACTGCCCGCTCCAAGATAAAAAGCGCCGCCGTGAATCCACACCATGACAGGCAGGTTTTGACTTGGAGTATCAGGCGCAAATACATTGACATACAAGCAATTCTCAGACTGGCGGGGCAGCTCATTATACGAAAGTGACAGCAAATCAGACGGCTGCGGGCAAATAGGGCCGTACGCTGTTGCGTCCAGTTCGTTCTCCCACGCTTCCGGAGGTTCCGGTGCTTTAAAACGCAATGGCCCGACAGGCGGTCTGGCATAGGGGATGCCTTTCCATTTATGTACGCCATTTTCTGTTGTGCCTTTTACTTTGCCGTATTGAGTTGTTACTGTTTGCTGAGTCATCGCGTTCTCTCCCTTTTTCCCCCATTATAAACAGATTTGCCCTGCGAATGCGAACGTCAGCCCTTAGCCGATAATCATCTTCCCATTGTTTTGAAAAAGGATTTGACTTCCTGAACGGTTAGACCGATTTCTCTTGCTTCTGCCATCAGCGCTTTCCATTCTTCTATATTGGATTCTGTCAGTTTACGGTTGCGATAGGAAGCGGTTTCAGGCTGTTCTTTCTTCAGTATGTTCGTAAAAGTGAACAACTCTTCCTTTTCCATTCCGGCTTGGACGGCTTGCACAAGATGCACGCGCCATTCTTCTTCACCGCCGCTGATTTTTTCATACATCATGGTTTCTGCGTCAAATAATTCTGTTAATTCGACTTCTAGTGTGGCGGAAATTTTCTTTAAAAATTGAACGGACGGATTTGTATGAACGCCTCTTTCAATCTTGCTTAAATAGGATTTAGATACACCTGACTCCACAGCCAGCTGATTAATAGAATAGCCTTTTCTTTTACGGTACAAACGGATAATTCTTCCAATCATGATTTAAAATTCTCCTCTATTCCTGTCGTTATTTTGTTCATTATAAGGAATTATCCGTTCTTTATAAAATTTAAAATAATAAGGGAAGTGCAGTAAATAAGAGGAAAATCATGATTTTGTTCTCTAAAGAGAACTTATTGGCTTATTTTGCAATTTTTAAATAATAAAGTTTTCTTTTATAATCCAATCATTAACAGAAAGGGGCGCGGGAAGCCAGCCGCGGGAAGGCTGAAGGCTATGAATACATGAATGAGAATATGAGTTTTAAAGAATTATATGCGATTGTCAGACACAGATTCGTGCTGATTCTGCTCCTCACTATCGGCGTCACCCTTATTACGGGCTTTGCCCAATTTAAGGTCATTTCACCGACCTATCAAGCGTCGACGCAAGTGCTGGTTCATGAATCAGACGGTGAAGAAAACTCGAATCTCAGTGACATCCAGCGAAATCTTCAGTACAGCAGCACGTTCCAATCGATTATGAAAAGCACTGCCTTAATGGAAGAGGTCAAGGCGGAATTGCATCTTTCTGAATCGGCTTCCTCGCTGAAAGGAAAAGTAATTACCAGCAGTGAAAATGAATCAGAAATGATCACCGTTGCCGTCCAGGATCACGATCCGGCGAAAGCGGCTGACATTGCGAACACATTAGTAAACAAGTTTGAAAAAGAAGTAGATGAAAGAATGAATGTACAAGGCGTGCATATTTTATCAGAGGCGAAGGCTTCTGAAAGCCCAATGATCAAGCCGGCCAGGCTGCGAAATATGGTTATGGCTTTTGGCGCTGCTGTCATGGGCGGCATTACACTGGCATTTTTTCTGCATTTTCTCGATGATACGTGCAAAAGCGCACGACAGCTCAGCGAGAGAACCGGATTGCCATGCTTAGGCTCCGTTCCTGATGTCCAAAAAGGGCGGAATCGCGGGATAAAACATTTCGGGGAGTGAAGCGAGTGTTCTTTAGAAAAAAGAAAGCAAGGCGAGGTTTGGCTCAAATATCCGTTTTACACAATAAATCAATTGTTGCAGAACAATATCGCACCATTCGGACAAACATTGAGTTTTCATCCGTCCAGACCAACTTGCGGTCTATCCTCGTCACCTCCTCTGTGCCTGGTGAAGGTAAATCGTTCAGTGCAGCGAATCTTGCGGCTGTCTTTGCGCAGCAGCAGGAAAAGAAAGTGCTGCTGGTGGATGCTGATTTAAGAAAGCCGACCATCAATCAGACGTTTCAGGTTGAGAATGTAACCGGGCTGACAAATGTGCTGGTCGGGAATGCTTCACTCAGTGAGACGGTGCAAAAGACGCCGATCGATAACTTGTATGTGCTGACAAGCGGACCGACCCCGCCAAATCCGGCTGAACTGCTGTCTTCAAAAGCGATGGGAGATTTAATATCTGACATCTATGAACAATTCAGCCTCGTTATCTTTGATTCCCCTCCGCTATTGGCTGTTGCGGATGCGCAGATTTTAGCAAATCAGACAGATGGCAGCGTGCTCGTAGTGTTAAGCGGAAAAACGAAAACCGATACCGTCTTGAAAGCAAAGGATGCACTGGAACAATCCAATGCGAAGCTGTTAGGCGCTCTTTTAAACAAAAAGAAATTGAAAAAATCGGAACACTATTCCTACTAAATAGATGGTAAAGGTGATGTCTCCTGACCTGTATCAATGGAGGCACTCGGCTCTGCTGTGGGCAGTTGAAGTTGCTGCCTTAGATGCTGGTCGTCGGTGGCGGGGCGTGAGGACGGGTTAAATGCCCACTTATCTGATATATACATAGGATGTATTGTCGGTTTAGCTGCTGCCGATGTTTTGGTGGACGAAAACCGCCGCAGCTAAACCGATAAAAGAATTAGGGGGAAAAAGGTTGAGTTACCGGAGAAGACTGTCAATGATTATTGCGCTGGATACTTATCTCGTTTTAAATTCAGTTTTTGCAGGATATCAATTTTTAAAAGATTCCTATCAATTTTATGACTCCGGAGCATTATTGCTTACCGCTGTCAGCTTGCTCCTCAGCTATCATGTATGTGCTTTCCTGTTCCGTCAGTATAAACAGGTGTGGACATACACCGGTCTCGGCGAGCTGATCGTCCTGCTTAAGGGCATTACGCTTTCAGCCGCTGTGACAGGCGTCATTCAGTATGCTGTGTATCATACGATGTTCTTCCGTCTGTTAACCGCATGCTGGGTGCTTCAGCTTTTGTCTATCGGAGGAACCCGTGTTTTATCCAGAGTGTTAAAAGAAAGCATCAGAAAAAACCGCAGCGCCTCATCCCGCGCGCTGATTATCGGGGCGGGTTCAGGCGGGACTCTGATGGTCAGGCAGCTGCTTTCAAAAGATGACCCTGACATCATACCTGTCGCTTTTATAGATGACGACCAAACGAAGCACAAATTAGAAATTATGGGGCTGCCCGTGATCGGCGGAAAAGAAAGTATCATGCCTGCGGTGCAAAAACTCAAAATTAACTATATTATTATTGCCATTCCTTCACTCCGCACCCATGAGCTTCAGGTGTTATATAAAGAATGTGTGCGAACTGGAGTCAACATTAAAATTATGCCTCATTTTGATGAAATGCTGCTCGGCACACGAACTGCCGGACAAATCAGAGATGTAAAAGCTGAGGATTTGCTCGGCAGAAAGCCGGTAACCCTCGACACAAGCGAAATTTCGAACCGTATCAAAGGAAAAACAGTTCTCGTTACGGGAGCGGGCGGATCAATCGGCTCAGAAATCTGCCGGCAGATCAGCGCGTTTCAGCCTAAGGAAATCATTCTGCTCGGCCATGGGGAAAACAGCATTCATTCAATTTATACAGAGTTGAACGGACGATTCGGCAAACACATTGTGTTCCATACGGAAATTGCGGATGTACAGGATCGCGATAAAATATTTACCTTGATGAAAAAGTACGAGCCGCACGTTGTCTACCATGCAGCTGCCCATAAGCATGTGCCTTTAATGGAACATAATCCTGAGGAGGCTGTCAAAAACAACATCATCGGAACAAAAAATGTCGCAGAAGCTGCCGATATGTCGGGGACAGAAACGTTCGTGCTGATTTCATCAGACAAAGCGGTGAACCCGGCCAATGTAATGGGGGCGACAAAACGATTCGCCGAGATGATTATTATGAATCTTGGAAAAATCAGCAGAACCAAATTTGTCGCTGTCCGCTTCGGTAATGTACTTGGGAGCCGCGGCAGCGTCATTCCGATTTTCAAAAAACAGATTGAAAAAGGCGGCCCGGTGACGGTAACACATCCGGCCATGACCCGCTATTTTATGACGATACCCGAGGCCTCAAGACTTGTCATCCAGGCCGGGGCACTGGCGAAAGGGCGCCAGATATTCGTTCTCGATATGGGAGAGCCCGTTAAGATTGTGGACCTTGCCAAAAATCTCATTCATTTGTCCGGCTACACGACTGAGCAGATTCCAATCGAATTCACAGGCATTCGTCCCGGCGAAAAAATGTATGAGGAATTGCTGAATAAAAATGAAGTGCACGCTGAACAAATCTTTCCGAAAATTCATATCGGCAAAGCAGTGGACGGCGATTGGCCAGTGCTGATGCGCTTTATTGAGGATTTTCATGATCTGCCGGAAGCCGACCTGAGAGCGAGACTGTTTGCGGCAATCAATACATCAGACAAAATGACAGCTGCCAGTGTTCATTAGGGGGAGTGAAGATGACGAAAAAGATCTTGTTTTGTGCGACTGTTGATTATCATTTTAAGGCCTTTCATCTTCCTTACTTTAAATGGTTTAAACGAATGGGCTGGGAGGTTCATGTCGCGGCGAGCGGACAAACCAAACTGCCGTATGTGGATGAGAAATTCTCCATTCCGATTCGCAGGTCACCCTTCCATCCTCAGAATCTGGCCGTTTACAGACAGCTGAAGGAAGTGATCGACACCAATCAATACGACATTGTCCATTGCCATACGCCGGTCGGCGGCGTTCTTGCCAGACTAGCGGCGAGGCAAGCGAGGCGGCACGGAACAAAGGTGCTGTACACCGCGCACGGATTTCACTTCTGCAGCGGAGCGCCAATAAAAAATTGGCTTCTTTACTATCCGGTTGAGAAATGGCTCTCGGCCTATACAGACTGCCTGATTACGATCAATGAAGAGGATTACATACGGGCGAAAGGACTTCAAAGGCCGGGCGGCATGACCGAGAAAATTCACGGCATCGGGGTGAATACAGAGCGGTTTCGGCCTGTCAGCTTGCAAGAGAAGCGAAACCTCAGAGAAAAACACGGATTCCGTGAAGACGATTTTATATTGGTTTATCCGGCTGAGCTTAATCTCAACAAAAATCAGAAGCTGTTAATTGAAGCCGCAGCATTGCTGAAAGAAAACATTCCGTCGCTCCGCCTTGTTTTTGCAGGAGAAGGAGCGATGGAACAAGCGTATCGGATGTTGGCTGAAAAGCTTGGTGCTTCCGGCAATGTTCGCTTTTACGGCTTTTGCCGCGACATTCATGAGCTGATTCAGCTTGCAGATGTATCTGTCGCATCAAGCATTAGAGAGGGCCTCGGAATGAATGTGCTTGAGGGGATGGCAGCGGAAAAACCGGCGATTGCCACGGATAACCGCGGGCATCGGGAAATCATCCGGGACGGAGAAAACGGTTTTCTGATTAAAATCGGTGACAGTGCCGCTTTTGCCTGCCGGATTGAACAGCTTTACCATAAGCCGGAACTCTGCAAAAAGCTGGGGCAGGAAGGGCGAAAAACAGCCTTGCGCTTTTCGGAGTCGCGAACGGTGGAAGAAATGGCAGATATTTATTCAGCATATATGGATATGGATACAAAGGAGAAAAGCGTATGAACTCAGGACCGAAAGTTTCTGTCATAATGGGCATTTATAATTGTGAACGCACTTTGGCGGAAAGCATTGAATCCATACTCAGCCAGTCCTATAAAAATTGGGAGCTGATTATGTGCGATGATGCGTCAACAGACGGCACGCTCCGCATCGCGAAGCAGTATGCCGTTCATTACAGCGACCGCATCAAGCTGATTCAAAACAAAACAAACAAGCGGCTTGCCGCTTCATTAAATCATTGTCTTTCACATGCGACAGGCGAGTATATCGCACGTCAGGATGGAGACGATCTTTCATTCCCGCGCCGTCTGGAAAAGCAGGTCGCGTTTTTAGAAAAGCACCACCACTATCAGGTGGTTGGCACCGGCATGCTTGTATTTGATGAATGTGGCGTTAGAGGCACACGCATCCTGCCTTCTGTTCCGGAGCCGGGCATCATGGCAAAAGGAACCCCGTTTTGCCACGGAACGATTATGATGAGAGCCAGCGCTTACCGCACGCTGAAAGGCTACCGTTCGGTGAGGCGGACGAGACGGATGGAGGATATTGATTTGTGGCTTCGCTTTTTTGAAGAGGGCTTCAGGGGCTACAATCTTCAAGAAGCCTTGTATAAAGTAAGGGAAGACAGCGATGCATTCAAGCGGAGGTCATTTACGTATTCCGTAGACAATGCCATCCTTGTCTATCAGGCATGCAGACGCTTGAAGCTTCCTTTATCTGATTACATATATATTGCAAAACCGTTAATCCGCGCGTTTATGCCCCCAGCCGTGATGAATCGCTACCACAAAAAAAGAGTGATGAACCAAAAGGAAGGGCTTGTCAAGCATGAGTAGCAGCCAAAAACGCGTGCTTCATGTTCTCAGCGGCATGAACAGGGGCGGCGCGGAAACCATGGTGATGAATTTATATCGGAAAATGGACAGAAGCAAAGTACAATTTGATTTTTTAACGTATCGAAATGATCCGTGCGCTTACGATGAAGAGATTTTATCTTTAGGCGGGCGGCTTTTTTATGTCCCGAGCATCGGGCAAAGCAACCCCCTTACATTTGTGAGGAATGTAAGAAACACGATAAAAGAAAACGGGCCGTTCAGCGCCATTCATGCACACACAGATTTTCAAACGGGCTTTATCGCCCTTGCGGCAAGGCTTGCTGGAGTGCCGGTCAGGGTATGCCATTCCCACAATACGTCGTGGAAGACCGGCTTCAATTGGAAGGATCGCCTGCAGCTGATGGTGTTTAGGCGGCTTATTTTGGCAAATGCGACAGCACTGTGTGCCTGCGGAGAGGATGCGGGCAGGTTTTTATTCGGGCAGTCCAACATGGAGCGGGAGCGTGTTCATCTCCTTCCGAACGGGATTGATCTTGATTTGTTCGCTCCAAATGGGCAAAGGGCTGATGAAGAAAAAACAGCACGCGGCATTGCAGCTGACCGTCTCATCATTGGCCATGTGGCCCGGTTTCATGAAGTGAAAAACCACGCGTTTCTGCTGAAGCTTGCCGCACATCTCAAAGAACGAGGGGTTCGCTTTCAGCTCGTTCTCGCAGGAGACGGGCCGCTGCGCGAGAAAATGGAAGAGGAGGCGCGGCGGCAGAATCTGCTTTCAGAAGTCCTATTTTTAGGCACTGAAGAACGCATTCATGAGCTGATGCGCACATTTGATGTGTTTGTCATGCCGTCTCTGTACGAAGGCTTGCCGGTTGTGCTTGTGGAAGCGCAGGCGTCGGGGCTTCCATGCATCATTTCAGACAACATTACAGATAAAGTCGACGCCGGGCTTGGGCTTGTGACGAGATTGAGTCTTTCTGAGCCGATCGGCATCTGGGCTGAAACCATAGCAAGAGCGGCCGCCGCAGGCAGGCCGAAGCAGGAGCTCATCAAAGGTACACTCGCAAAACTTGGCTACGATGCACAGCAAAACGTAGGAGCGCTGCTGAATGTATACAACATTACTAGCGGAAAAGGACAATAAACGATGATTGTATATGCCGTCAATATGGGAATTGTATATATTTGGTCCTGGTTTGCCAAAATGTGCGGCGGCCGTGACGATTCACTTGCCACGGGGTATCGGCCGAATAAGCTTTTGATTTGGATTCCGCTTGCTTCACTTGTGCTCGTGTCGGGTCTTCGTTACAGAGTCGGCACGGATTTTCAAACGTACACACTGCTGTACGAATTGGCGGGCGATTATCAAAATGTGTGGCAGATATTCGGTTTCGGCACAGCAAAAACGGCGACAGACCCGGGCTTTACCGCACTCCTTTGGCTGATGAATTTCATCACGGAAGATCCGCAAATCATGTATATAACGGTTGCGGCAGTGACCTACAGTTTGGTTATGAAGACACTCGCTGATTACGGAAGGCCGTTTGAGCTGAGTGTCTTTTTATTTATAGGCACCTTTCATTATTACGCGTCTTTTAACGGCATCAGGCAATACATGGTGGCAGCCGCCTTGTTTTGGGCGATCCGTTATATTATCAGCGGGAACTGGAAGCGATATTTTCTAATCGTGCTGATCAGCTCGCTCTTTCATTCCTCGGCGCTGATTATGATTCCAGTGTACTTTATTGTCAGGAGAAAAGCCTGGTCACCGGCGATATTTGGCTTATCTGCTTTATTTCTCGGCATGACGTTTTTATATCAAAAATTTGTTTCTGTGTTTGTTGTTGTGCTTGAAAACAGCTCATACAGCCATTATGAAAAATGGCTCATGACAAACACAAATGGAATGAATGTGATTAAAATCGCTGTCTTGGTTTTGCCGCTGTTTCTCGCCTTTTGCTACAGAGCGCGTCTGCGGAAGCTGTGGCCGCAAATTGATATCGTCGTCAATTTGTGCCTGCTCGGTTTTTTGTTCGGGCTGTTGGCCACAAAGGACGTGATCTTTGCCAGATTCAATATTTATTTCGGCCTGTATCAAATGATCTTAGTCCCTTATTTCGTCAGGATATTTGATGAAAAATCGAATGCCCTGATCTATATCGCTATCGTTGTTTGTTATTTTCTTTATAGTTATTTGCTTATGCCGGTTGATTCGTCCGTTCTGCCTTACAGAACGATTTTTTCCCGGTAATTTATGCAAGAGGAGCCGGTCATTATGGAAACACCTGCAGTTAGTCTGTTAGTCGCTGTATATAACACAGAAACATATATCAGAACGTGTCTCGAATCACTGCGGAACCAGACTGTGGACAACATTGAAATCATCATCGTCAATGACGGTTCAGCAGATGCCAGCCCGGATATCGCGGAGGAATACGCCAAAAACGATCACAGATTCAGGGTGATTCATCAGGAGAACCAGGGTCTCGGCGCTGTTCGGAATAAAGGCATCGAGGCGGCACGCGGCGAGTTTATCGCGTTTATAGATTCAGACGATTGGATCGAACCTGATTATTGCGAGCGAATGCTCCAGGAAGCAGACGATAAAACGGATCTGGTCATTTGCAATTACGCCGCGGAGTTTGAGGACACTGGAAAAACCATGATCTCTGACATTGCGGAAACTTATCAGGAGCAGCCGAAGGAGCACTATATCAAGGCGGTATTTGAAGGAAAGGTCAGAGGGTTTTCATGGAACAAACTATATAGAAGAAGCATGGTTGAAGCACATCGGCTGTCGTTTCCGCTCCGCGGCGAGCTGGAGCATGTGGAGGATCAGTTTTTCAGTTTCCGGGCTCATTTTTTCGCCCGCTCGGTATCCTATGTGACAGCGCCACTGTATCATTACCGAATTCACCTTTCCTCCATTGTGCAAAGCTATCAGAAAAAACTGTTTGAATCAGGGCTTGCGCTATATGAGGCAAATGCGGCGTTTTTACAGGAGAACAACAAACTGGAGGAGTACCAAAAGGAGCTTGATACTTTTATGGTGCTTCACAGCAGCATCTGTATGCTGAACGAATGGAAAACAAACGGCAGCCGCAGGCTGCTCGAAAAGCTTAGAAATGTCGGCGTGATTTGCGCGGACCCAGTGTTTCGGGAGAGCCTCTCAAAAACGGGTACTGCGCCTTTTGACGCCAAACGATCATGCCTGCTTCTGATGGCGAAATACAGAATGATTCCGTTCGTCGCTATGGCCTCGGCCGTGTATCAGCGGGCGATCGAGTACAAAATGAGAAACAGAGGGTGAGGACATGTCGTTACAATCGTTGAAAATCAATCTTGCAGAATGGCTGCTGCTTAAGGTCAAATACCCGTCCCAATATTGGCTGGGTGCGGGCGGTCAGCCAGTAAAGGCTGCAGCACATCAGAAAAAAATCATACTGACCCTGCTGCCGTCCCATGACAATTTGGGAGATCACGCGATTGCTTATGCCAGCAAGGCATTTCTTGAGCAGGAATACCCCGATTTTGACATCGTCGAGGTCGATATGAAGGACATTTACAAATCAGCAAAAGCACTGCTCCGTTCGCGCCATCCGGAGGATATGGTCTTTATCATCGGCGGAGGAAACATGGGTGATTTATACCGTTATGAGGAGTGGACACGCCGATTCATCATTAAAACTTTTCACGACTATCGAGTTGTCCAGCTGCCGGCAACGGCACATTTTTCTGACACGAAAAAAGGGCGCAAAGAGCTGAAACGGGCGCAGAAAATTTATAACGCGCACCCCGGCCTATTGCTGATGGCCCGGGATGAAACAACGTATCAGTTTATGAAACAGCATTTTCAAGAAAAAACGATTTTGAAGCAGCCGGACATGGTGCTGTATTTAGATAGAAGCAAGACCCCCGCAGAGCGCGAAGGGGTTTATATGTGTTTGCGCGAGGATCAGGAAAGCGTGCTTCAGGAGGATGAGAGAAACCGGGTAAAGGCCGCGCTTTTTGAAGAGTTCGGCGACATCAAAGCCTTTACGACAACGATCGGGCGCCGGGTCAGCCGCGACTCCCGGGAGCAGGAGCTTGAAGCGCTGTGGTCTAAGCTGCAAAGCGCAGAAGCCGTTGTCACTGACAGGCTTCATGGCATGATTTTTTGTGCGCTGACAGGAACGCCGTGTGTTGTCATCCGCTCCTTTGACCACAAGGTGATGGAAGGCTATCAATGGATCAAAGACATCCCATCCATGAAGCTGATTGAACATCCAGACCCGGAGCGTGTGACAGCCGCAGTAAAAGAGCTGTTAACAAAAGAGACATCCCCTGCCGGCTTTCCGAGAGACGTGTATTTTAAAGGACTGCGGGACAAAATCAGCGGTGAAGCGCAATGACCCCGCTCGTCAGCATCATTGTCCCGATGTATAACGTTGAACCATTTATAGAAGAGTGCATTGACTCTCTGCTTCGTCAAACGCTTTCTGATATTGAAATCATTCTCGTGAATGACGGAACACCGGATCGTTCAGGCGAGATTGCAGAGGACTATGCAAAACGGGATACGAGAATCCGGGTCATTCATCAGGAAAACGGCGGGCTGAGCTCAGCACGAAATGCGGGAATAAAGGCCGCGCGGGGCACTTACATCGGCTTTGTTGACGGAGACGATTATGTATCTTCCGCCATGTTCCAGAGGCTGATTGAAGAAGCAGAGCAAAATCGGCTCGACATCGCTGGGTGCGGTTTTTATAAGCAGTCAGCGGACAGGCGGGTGTATGTGCCGCCGCAGCTTGACATAAACCGCGTACTCACAAAACCGGAAATGGCTGAACGGCTTAAACATGCTCACGAAACGAGATTTATCTGGTATGTATGGCGTTATGTTTATCGCCGTGAGCTTTTGGAAAGGGCCAATCTGATGTTCGATGAAGACATCCGTTTTGCTGAAGACTCTCCCTTCAATTTGTCCGCTTTTTGCGAAGCGGAGCGGGTGAAAATGTTGGATGAAGGCTTGTACATCTATCGGGAAAATCCAAACAGCCTGACAGAAATTCCTTATAAGCCGGCAATGGATGAACATATTCAAAAGCAATATCAGGCGAAAATCGCATTCTATAATCATTACGGTTTAGCAGGTGCATGCAAAGAAGATTTGAATGTGTACATTTGCAAGCACCAGCTTCCGATGCTTCTCGCAAACGCCTGTGCTTCTCCAAAATCGCCGAAAGACATTAAAAAGCAGATCAAACACATTTTATCCTATGACATGGTGCGGCAGGCTGTCAGACATACACCGGTTCAGCATGAGAAATTATTAAGAGGCGAGCGTTTGGTATTAGGACTGTGCAAATTACGGCTCATATTTCTCATCAAGCTGTTTTTTGAGCAGCGGGGAACGATGAAAGGCAGTGCAAAGCAGGCATGAAATTCACGATAAACTTCAGCGCAAATCTCACGGCTTTTCTTTTGTCCGTTTTCCTGTCGGTCTGGATGACGCCTTTTATTGTCAAAACGCTTGGTGTGGAAGCGTTCGGCTTTGTTCATTTGACACAAAATGTGATTAATTACTTTTCGATTATCACCGTGGCGCTCAGTTCGGTTGTCGTGCGGTTCTTTTCTGTTGCCGCCCACAGGGGAGAGCGTGATAAAGCAAATGCGTATATCAGCAATTATTTAGCGGCGTCTGTTCTGATTTCATTGCTTCTTTTGCTGCCTCTAGCGGGTTCGGCTTTCTTTATTGACCGCGTCATGAACGTGCCGCCAGCGCTTTTGGCTGATGTGCGTCTGTCAATTTTGATCGGCAGTCTGCTGTTCATTTTAACGTTTCTGATGGCGGGTTTCGGCGCTGCACCATTTTATGCCAACCGCCTTTACATCACCAGTTCAATTCAGGCAGTGCAAATGCTTATACGCGTGCTGTCTGTGCTGCTCTTGTTTGCATGTTTTGCGCCGAAAATCTGGCAGATCCAGCTTGCCGCTTTAACTGGCGCTGTCATCGCGTCTGTGCTGTCTTTCTATTTCTTCAAAAAACTGATTCCATGGTTTTCGTTTCGGATCAAGGATCTTTCATTCCGCATAAGCAGGGAGCTGTTTCAGGCGGGCGCATGGAGCTCCGTCAATCAAATCGGCGTCCTGCTTTTTTTGCAGATTGATCTATTAACTGCCAATTTGGTGCTGGGGGCGTCTGCAGCCGGGAATTACGCGGCGATTATCCAGTTTCCGCTGCTGCTGCGCAGCTTGGCTGGAACGGTCGCATCCCTGTTTGCGCCTCTTATTACTTCGTATTATTCAAAAGGCGATATGGACGGATTGGTGAATTACGCCAACAAGGCAGTGAGGCTGAACGGTCTTCTGCTTGCGCTCCCTGCTGCCTTATTGGGCGGATTGGCGGAGCCTTTTCTGACGATCTGGCTTGGGCCATCCTTTTCGTCTATAGCACCGCTTTTATATATTCATGCCGGATACTTGGTGGTCAGCCTCGCCTTTATGCCGCTGTTTTATATATGGACCGCCTTTAATAAACAAAAAACACCGGCGATCGTTACCCTGCTGTTAGGCGCGGTGAATGTGGTGCTGGCTGTCACGCTGAGCGGGCCGGCTCATCTCGGTCTGTACGGCATTACATTAGCCGGGGCGGTTTCCCTTATTTTGAAAAATGCCATTTTTACGCCGCTTTACGTATCCCGTATTACCGGCTACAAAAAGCACGTGTTCTTTAAAGGCATTATTGGGCCTCTTTCAGCGGCTGTATTTGCCTGGGCGGTCTGTGAGGCAATCCGGTTCGCTGTGAAGATTGACGGCTGGACATCACTGATAGCGGCGGGAATGACAGTCAGCTGCTGCTACGCGGTTTTCGCTTTTATGCTCGTTTGTACGAAAGAGGAAAGACAGCAGGTACTAAAACGGTTTCAAAAAACGAAAGGAGCTGTGAATCTTTGATCCTGAAACGACTTTTTGATCTGACGGCCGCCATTTTTTTATTGTGCTGTACGAGTGTCATCATTCTATTCACTATAGCCGTTGTCAGGCTGAAAATAGGGTCACCTGTCTTCTTTAAGCAAGTAAGGCCGGGCCTGCACGGCAAGCCGTTCACCCTTTATAAATTCCGAACGATGACGGATGAACGGGACAGTGAAGGAAATCTGCTGCCTGATGAAGTCCGGCTGACGAAAACGGGCAGGCTGATCAGAAAGCTGAGCATCGATGAGCTTCCGCAGCTGCTGAATGTCTTAAAAGGCGATCTCAGCCTTGTCGGCCCGCGTCCGCTTTTGATGGACTATCTGCCCCTTTATACAGAAAAGCAGGCACGGCGCCATGAGGTGAAGCCGGGTATCACAGGATGGGCGCAAATCAACGGCAGAAACGCGATCTCCTGGGAAAAGAAATTTGAATTAGATGTTTGGTACGTTGACAACCGATCATTTTTTCTCGATATGAAAATTTTATGTTTGACTGTGCGAAAAGTACTTGTTTCAGAAGGGATTCAGCAAACCAATCACGTGACCGCGGAACGGTTTACAGGAAGCGGAGATGTGTCCTCATGAGAAAAGTGGCCATTGTGGGTGACGGCGGGCACGGAAAGGTGATAAGAGAGCTGATAAACGCTCGGTCAGACACGCGCTTAGCCGCGGTGCTTGATGATAAATTCCGAACATTTGAAGCCGGAAAAGAGTGCTACACAGGCCCGCCAGAAGCCGTTGCTGAATTGCGCAGGCTCATTCCCGATGTGTTGTTTCTAATCGCCATCGGAAACAACAGTGTCAGAAAACAGCTGGCGGAGCGACTGGGACTGAAGAAAGAAGATTTCATTACATTGATTCACCCGTCAGCCATCGTCAGCAAGTCGGCTGTCATCGGGGAAGGGACCGTGATTATGGCGGGCGCAATCATTCAGGCGGATGCGCGTATCGGCGCCCACTGCATCATCAATACGGGCGCGGTGGCAGAGCACGACAATCAAATCAGCGATTACGTTCACCTTTCTCCGCGTGTCACACTGTCAGGAGCGGTCGCCGTTCAGGAAGGTGCTCACGTCGGAACCGGCGCGGCCGTCATACCGCAGCTCACAATCGGGTCTTGGAGCATTGTTGGCGCCGGCTCCGCGGTGATCCGTTCCATACCGGACAGGGTAACGGCTGCCGGTGCCCCGGCGCGCATTATTTCTTACATTCAAACATAAAACAAAGGATGATTATATGCATAAAAGAATCTACTTATCTCCCCCTCACATGAGTGGCAGAGAGCAGCACTATATTTCAGAAGCCTTTCGCTCAAATTGGATTGCGCCACTTGGGCCACTCGTGAATTCATTTGAAGAACAACTGGCTGAACGCATCGGCGTAAGAGGGGCGGCTGCGGTCAGCTCAGGAACGGCGGCTATTCATCTGGCACTGCGTTTGCTTGAGATAAAAGAAGGAGATAGCGTGTTTTGCCAGTCCTTTACATTTGTGGCAACCGCCAACCCGATTTTGTATGAAAAAGCGGTGCCCGTCTTTATTGATTCTGAGCCTGAGACGTGGAATATGTCGCCGAGAGCCCTTGAAAGAGCGCTTGAGGATGCGAAAAGAAACGGAACTCTGCCCAAAGCGGTTATTGCCGTCAATCTATATGGACAGAGCGCGAAAATGGATGACATCGTAAGCCTGTGTGATGCATACGGAGTTCCTGTCATTGAGGACGCAGCCGAATCTCTCGGCACAGTTTATAAAGGGAAGCAAAGCGGGACATTCGGGCGCTTCGGCATTTTTTCATTTAACGGAAACAAAATCATCACCACATCAGGCGGCGGGATGCTCGTTTCAGACGATGAAGCTGCCATTGAAAAAGCGCGATTTCTCGCTTCGCAGGCACGAGAACCGGCTGTTCATTATCAGCACAGCGAAATCGGGCACAATTACAGACTGAGCAATATTCTCGCCGGCGTGGGCATTGCCCAGCTTGAGGTGCTGGATGAGCGGGTGGAGAAAAGAAGGGCCATTTTCACAAGATACAAAAACGCGCTCGGTCATATAAAAGGTGTCCGCTTTATGCCGGAGCATGCAGCAGGTGTATCCAATCGCTGGCTGACCACGCTCACACTTGAAAACGGGCTGAGCCCATATGACGCGGTTCAACGCCTTGCGGAAGAAAACATTGAAGCACGGCCGCTTTGGAAGCCGCTCCATACCCAACCGCTGTTTGAGCCGTCTTTATTTTATTCTCATGAAGATACAGGAAGCATATGCGAAGATCTTTTCAAGCGAGGGATCTGTCTCCCATCAGGGTCAAATCTGACGGAAGAAGAGCAAGACCGGGTCATTGATGTGCTATCACACTTATTCCAAACTGGCGAGGTGAAGAAATGGACAGCAAGCATTCGATGATTAGCCTGAAACAGAAATTGTCAGAGCTGCTCGACGTCATTCCAAAACAATCCGAGATCATATATGCCGACTATCCTCTATACGGAAATGTAGGGGATTTATTTATTATGAAGGGAACAGAAGCCTTCTTTAAAGAACATAGGATCCGGGTCAGAAAACGCTGGAATCCCGATAATTTTCCATTTGGGCGAAAGCTGGATCCGAATCTCATCATCGTCTGCCAGGGAGGCGGCAACTTCGGGGATTTGTATCCGTATTATCAAGGCTTTAGAGAGAAAATCGTCCAAACCTATCCGAACCACAAAATCGTGATCCTGCCGCAATCGATTTATTTCCAAAACGAAGACAATCTCAAACGGACGGCGGAGATATTTTCAAAGCATGCGAATCTCCATATCATCACAAGGGAAAAGGCCTCCTACGCAACGGCTCAGGCTTATTTTACAAGCAATCAGATTAAGCTTCTGCCCGATATGGCCCATCAACTGTTTCCCGTCACTCCGACGCAGCAGCCGTTCAACCAAAAGCTGAGATTTATCAGAACAGATCATGAAGCAAACAAGGAGCTTCAGGAACATGCAAAAGCGGAAAGCTTCGATTGGCGCACGGTGCTGTCAGCTTCAGACCGCCGGACGATCGCTTTTCTGCAAACGCTGAACGTCCTGAATAAAAAAGCGGGCAATCCTTTGCCCATCGCGTATATATGGGAAAAATACTCGGATTATATCGTCAAAAAAGCGATTCGGTTTTTCAGCCGTTACGAATCGGTAGAAACGTCAAGGCTGCACGGCCACATCCTGTCCTCTCTTCTTCAAAAAGAAAACACGGTCATTGATAATTCCTACGGGAAAAACGCCAATTACTATCATACCTGGATGGAAGGAGTGCCAAGCACCCGAATCCAGAACGCCTCAAAGAAGGAAAACCTTCCTGCTCAGATATGAGCAGGAAGGTTTATTTTGATTCTCCCCGTTTGACTTTGTTGTATGCTTCATCTAAATGCTGAATCCGTTTCAAGACAACTGCGTTTTTCGTCAGCTGGTCCTGCACAAGCGTCGAGACGACGGAACGGTAGTAGCTGTTCATCGCGTGGATTTTATCCTCAGACTGATTCATTTCAATATGCTGTTTTAAATTCTCAATAAAATAAGGGACGGAAAAAAGTTCAGACATTTCTTTGGCAGCTCCTTTTTCATAAATGTATACGGTGTGATCTCAATCATGTACAATGAAGAAAGGGGAGTGAGCAAGATGGATATGAAACTTCAGCAAGTACAAGTATTAAAGCCTCAACTGACACAGGAGCTCAGGCAGGCCATCACGCTGCTAGGCTATCATTCGGCAGAACTCGCCGAATACATTGATGAGCTCTCACTGGAAAACCCTCTTATTGAACGAAAGGAAACGGACACACCGCCACTATCTTACCATAAAACAAATAAAAACAGGATGAATGCACAGGAAGCAGGCCTTCAATTAAGTGATCCGCAAAAAACACTGCAGGATGTGTTAAAACAGCAGTCACTCGATATGAATCTGACAAACTCCGAAAAAAAGATTTTCAATTATCTGATTCATTCGCTTGATTCGAACGGGTACTTGGAAGAAGATATAGAGGAGGCAGCACGGCAACTATCTGTTTCGACCGAGGAAGCGGAAGCGGTTTTGGCAAAACTCCAGTCGTTAGAGCCGGCTGGAATTGGCGCTAGATCTCTGCAGGAATGCATTCTTCTCCAATTACAGCGGCTGCCGAACAGAAATGAACAAGCGGAAATGCTTGTTTCAGCTCATTTTAATGCTTTTGCGCAAAAGAAATGGAAAGCGCTTTCAAAAGAGACTGGAATTCCGCTTCATACCATTCAAGATATCTCTGATGACATCGCAGCTCTCCATCCAAGACCGGGCCTTCTGTTTGCCCGGCCAGAGCAAGATGTGTATATCGAGCCTGACATTTTTATCACCGTGAAAAACGGGTACATCGCAGCAGAGCTGAATACCCGCTCGTTTCCAGAGATAGACCTACATCCGCAGTATAGAACACTTTTATCGTCCGGCTCCTGTCAGGATACCGCTTCATATTTATCTGCGAAATACCAGGAATGGCGCTGGCTGAGCCGCGCGCTGCGACAGCGAAAACAGACGATCACGAGAATTGTCAATGAGCTGATCACTCGCCAAAAGGATTTCTTTCTGAAAGGGCGAAGCGCAATGAAGCCGCTGACGCTTAGGGAGGTAGCAGACTGCCTGAGCCTCCATGAATCAACTGTAAGCCGGGCAATCAAAGGGAAAACGATACAAACGCCGTACGGACTGTTTGAGATGAAACTCTTTTTCTCAGCAAAGGCTGAGGCTTCGGGAGATGGAGATGCGTCAAACTATGCAGTCAAAACCCATCTAGAAAATCTGGTCAATCAAGAGGACAAAACAAAACCGCTCTCAGACCAAAAGCTTGCCGACTTGCTGTACGAACGGCACGGCATCCAAATCTCCAGACGCACGGTCGCAAAATACCGCGATCAAATGAACATTCCGTCATCGGCAGCGAGAAAACGGTATAAATAAAATCCTCCCATGTTGGGAGGATTTTTTTAAGGAATCATCCAGCTGAACACATGATGCTGCAAAAAGGTGATAATACAAACGAGCAGCAGCAAAAACAGGCTGTGCTTAACGGTAAAGCGGAAAAGATCCGACTCTTTCCCGGCGAGTCCTACCGCGGCGCACGCCACCGCAATCGACTGCGGCGAAATCATTTTTCCTGTGACACCGCCTGAAGAGTTGGCGGCGACAGAGAGAACAGGGTCCATGCCGACCGATAACGCGGTGACTTTCTGCAGGTTGCCGAACAGCAGGTTGGCAGACGTATCCGAGCCGGTAATGAAGACGCCGAGCCAGCCGAGAACAGGCGAAAAGAAGGTAAACATCGAACCTGTCAGCGCGAGTGTCATTCCGAGTGTCGTACTCATTCCAGAGGAGTTGGTGACATAGGCAAAACCAACGACAGAAGCGATGGTCAAAATCGGAAACTTCAACTCTTGGATCGTTTCTATAAAAACAGCTCCCCAGTCTTTCCACGAAATGGCCGTGATGAATTTTGACAATACAGCGGCAATCAATATCGCGGTGCCGGCCGAACCAAGCACCTCTAACTTGTAAACTGCTTCAATCGGCGTACCGTTGGCATTGACAATTTGATTGTTCAACAAAGGCACACCAGGAGCAAAAGTCAGTTTTTCGCCAACTGCGTTCAGCCACTTCAAGAAAACAGCAGTGCCTTCATAATGTCCGGTCAGCGCGGCTTTGACAGTTGGAATGCCCCATACAGAAATCATCACCGTCAGCAGCAGAAATGGCGACCAGGCTTTGAAAATTTGTCCGCCGCTGTACGCAGGCGCTGCTGGATTCGTTTTCGCCGTTTCAATCGCGGCGGCAGATTCCTGTTCATTGGCAAACCGGAATGTTGTTTTCGGCTTCCACCATTTCAAAAACACAGCAAGCGCAGCCATCGAAACAAGCGCTGACAAAACATCCGGCAGCTCAGGCCCTAAGAAATTGGAACTGAGATATTGAACAACAGCAAAGGAAACACCGGAAACGAGAATCGCTGGCCAGACCTCAAAGGCTTTCCTGAACCCGCTCATGATGATGATTAAATAGAGAGGAATAAATACGGATAAAAACGGCAGCTGCCGCCCGACCATTTGCGAAATCTCCATCGCCGGAATCCCAGTCGGCCCTTCTACAGCTGTAATCGGAATCCCAATCGCGCCAAAGGCGACCGGCGCCGTATTGGCGATCAAACAGATTCCCGCCGCATAAAGAGGGTTAAAGCCGAGGCCGACCAGCAGCGCGGCAGAAATGGCGACCGGCGCTCCGAAGCCGGCAGCTCCTTCTAAAAAAGCCCCGAATGAGAAAGCGATCAGGAGCGCCTGAAGCCGGCGGTCATCCGTAATCGAGAGAACAGAACTGCGAATAATATCAAATTGTCCCGTTTTCACAGTGATTTTATACAAAAAAACTGACGTCACAATGATCCAGCCGATCGGCAAAATCCCGTATACGGCTCCTTGTGTCGCGGACATCAGCGCTTTTTCTGCCGGCATCCGATAAACCAATACAGCAATGATAAGTGCGATTCCCAATGTGGACAAGCCCGCTGTATACCCCTTCATCCGTTTGATCGCGAGCGCCCAAAAAAAGAAAATAATCGGTACAAGTGCGGCAAGCGCTGATAAAAGCAAGTTTCCCCCTATAGGCGTATATGCCTGTGTCCATTGCATCCCAAACCCCTCCTTGAAACATGAACTGGCGTTACGTGTAAGCGGTTTCTAAAGATGATATGATCATCTGATGACTGGGTAATAAGACCAGTTACCTAGCATTATATTTTGAAAAAAATCAAAGTACAAGACTTTTTGACAAAATTGTCAAAATCTTTTGGCGGCCCCCAAAACAGAGTATAATAGATCGTAAACAGCCAGACCTACAAGTTACGGGGTGAATTGCATTGAAATACAAACAGATTAAAACAAAGAAAATATATGAAGAAGTGGCGGATGCACTATTAGATATGATCAAAAACGGCGAATTGAAGCCAGGAGATAAATTAGACTCCGTTCACGCGCTTTCCGAAAGCTTTCAAGTCAGCCGCTCAGCAGTTCGCGAAGCACTTTCCGCGCTAAAAGCGATGGGACTTGTCGAAATGAAACAGGGAGAAGGCACATACCTGAAGGAATTTGAGCTCAATCAAATTTCTCAGCCGCTCTCAGCCGCCCTTCTCATGAAAAAAGAGGACGTCAAGCAGCTGCTTGAGGTCAGAAAACTGCTTGAAATCGGTGTAGCGTCATTAGCTGCTGAAAAAAGAACAGAAGCTGATCTCGAAAGAATTCATGCTGCATTAAAGGAAATGGGCAACATTGAAACGGACGGGGAGCTGGGCGAGAAAGCAGACTTCGCATTTCATCTCGCGTTAGCTGACGCTTCCCAAAATGACCTTCTTAAACACTTGATGAACCATGTGTCATCATTGCTGCTGGAAACGATGAGAGAAACACGGAAAATCTGGCTGTTTTCCAAGAAGACCTCAGTTCAGCGGCTGTATGAGGAGCATGAACGGATTTACAAGGCCGTGGCATCACAGGATGGAGCGCAGGCAGAAGCCGCCATGCTGGCGCATTTAACGAATGTGGAAGATGTTCTTTCGGGATATTTCGAGGAAAATGTGCAATAACCAACTCATTTCCCGGGCAATTCCGCAAGCGCCGCATGATACGAACAACCGAGACTGAGCCGCAAATGGTTCAGTCTTTTTACATGATGCAGCAAGAGCTTTGTGCACTTGACATTTCCGAAAAAGAAAGTAAAATATTTTACTAAAATGAACAGCGAGCTGAGTAATGGAGGCAGATGCAATGGCGACAATTAAGGATATCGCGCAGGAAGCGGGATTTTCAATTTCAACCGTTTCCCGCGTTTTAAATAACGATGAAAGCCTTTCTGTTCCTGATGAGACACGGGAGAAAATATATGAAGCGGCTGAAAAGCTCAATTACCGCAAGAAAACAGTGAGGCCGCTAGTGAAACATATTGCGTTTTTATATTGGCTGACCGATAAAGAAGAATTAGAAGATGTCTATTTTAAAACGATGAGATTAGAAGTAGAGAAATTGGCGAAAACCTTCAATATCGATATGACCACTTATAAAATATCGGATGGCATCGAAAGAATCCCTGAACACACGGAAGGGTTTATAGCTGTCGGGACATTTTCTGATGATGAGCTGGCTTTCCTCAGAAATCTCACTGAAAACGGCGTCTTTATCGATTCAACTCCTGATCCCGATCATTTTGACTCGGTAAGGCCTGATTTAGCTCAAATGACAAGGAAGACGGTAAACATCCTGAGTGAGAAAGGGCATAAGAGCATCGGTTTTATCGGCGGCACATACAAAAACCCGAACACCAATCAGGATGAAATGGACATCCGTGAACAAACTTTCAGATCCTATATGAGGGAAAAAGGCATGCTGGATGAGCGTTATATTTTCTGTCATCGCGGGTTTTCTGTAGAAAACGGTTACCGGCTGATGGCAGCTGCGATCGACACATTAGGCGATCAGCTTCCGACTGCTTTCTTGATCGCAGCCGATCCGATTGCAGTAGGCTGTCTGCAAGCCCTGAACGAAAAAGGAATTCCCATACCGAACAGGGTAAGCGTAGTAAGCATCAATAACATCAGCTTTTCAAAGTATGTCTCACCCCCTCTGACGACGTTTCATATTGATATACATGAATTATGTAAAAATGCTGTTGAAATGCTGCTTGAACAAGTGCAGGACAAGAGAAGAACGGTAAAAACATTATATGTGGGCGCGGAATTAATCGTCAGAAAGAGTATGAATTGAAGAATGGCTTAGGAGACTAAGTCATTTTTTATTTAGGTAAAAAAATTTACTAATAAGAGTAAATAGTTTGTTTACACATTTTCTCAGCCGTGCTATATTATTTTTAAAGCGCTTTCATTCAGAACGAAAGGGTGACAATCAATGAAAATGGCAAAAAAGTATTCCGCACTTATGATCTGCGTGGCTGTCAGTTTATCCTTGGCGGCTTGCGGCCCAAAGGAAAGCAGCAGCGCCAAATCAAGTTCAAAAGGGGCGGAGCTTGTCGTGTGGGAGGATAAGGAAAAGAGCATCGGCATTACAGACGCCGTGGCTGCGTTTGAAAAAGAGCATGATGTGAAGGTCAAAGTTGTTGAAAAACCATATGCCAAGCAGATTGAAGATTTGCGGATGGACGGACCGGCCGGCACGGGTCCTGACGTGTTAACAATGCCAGGTGACCAAATCGGAACAGCTGTCACAGAAGGATTACTCAAGGAATTACATGTCGAAAAGAACGTTCAATCGCTTTATACTGACGCTTCCATTCAGTCTCAAATGGTAGATCAAAAGCTCTATGGACTGCCTAAAGCGGTCGAAACGACAGTGCTTTTTTACAACAAAGATCTCATTTCAGAAAAGGAATTGCCGCAAACGCTGGAAGAGTGGTACGACTATTCCAAAAAGACTGCTGATGGCAGCAAATTTGGCTTTTTAGCCCTGTTCGATCAAATTTATTATGCGGAAAGTGTGATGAGCGGGTACGGCGGATACATTTTTGGAAAGGACAAAGACGGCAGCTATAACCCGTCAGATATCGGGATCAATAATGAAGGCGCTGTCAAAGGTGCGGCACTGATTCAGAAGTTTTACAAAGATGGCTTATTCCCGGCCGGCATTATTGGAGAACAAGG
This sequence comes from uncultured Bacillus sp., assembly GCF_958411575.1. Lineage (NCBI taxonomy): Bacteria > Bacillati > Bacillota > Bacilli > Caryophanales > Bacillaceae > Bacillus > uncultured Bacillus sp. Next base: position 38,689 of record NZ_CATYRA010000001.1, on the reverse strand, counting down.
GATTAATGTGTTGGAATCGCTGTTCACAGAAGGAAAAGCCGCCGCGATTATCTCAGGTCCGTGGAATGTAGAAGCCTTTTCGAAAGCAGGAATCAATTATGGCATAACGAAACTGCCGGAGCTGGAAAATGGCAAAAACATGAGTGCCTTTATCGGTGTCAAAAGCTACAACGTCAGTGCATTTTCAAAGAATGCGGAGCTGGCGCAAGAATTGGCTGTTTTCCTGGCAAACGAAAAAAATTCTAAAACACGATATGAACAAACGAAAGAAGTCCCAGCTGTGAAATCCTTAGCCGATGACCCAGCTATTATGAAAAGCGAGGCGGCACGGGCTGTTACTGAACAATCCCGCTTCTCAGAGCTGACGCCAAATATTCCGGAAATGAATGAAATATGGACGCCGGCTGATTCGGCATTGCAGACGGTTGCAACAGGAAAAGCGGATCCGAAACAAGCATTGGATCAAGCTGCTGAAACGGCCAAAGGACAAATCAAGGCAAAACACAGCGGAAAATAAAGAGAAAGCTAGATTTGTATGGTAAGAGAGGTGAAAACGGTGCAGCATCGTCAAATCGCTTTGTTGCTGTCTATCATCCCGGGGCTCGGGCAATTTTATAACAAACAATGGATAAAAGGTTTTGTCTTTCTTTTCTTAGGCGCATCGTTTTTTGCAGTCTTTGGAGATCTGCTCAATATGGGGTTTTGGGGAATCTTTACACTGGGAACAGAAGTGCCGCGGGATAATTCCGTGTTTCTGCTGGCGGAAGGAATTATCGCTGTCATCGTGACCTGCTTTGGCCTTGCGGTATATTATGTGAATCTTCGCGATGCGTTTCAAAGCGGAAAACGGCGTGATGAAAACAAGCCATTGAGCTCCCTCAAGGAACAATACCAACATATCATTTCTCATGGCTACCCTTATGTTGTCAGCGGCCCATCTTTGTTTATTTTAATTTTCTCCGTCATCTTCCCCATCTTATTCAGCTTTGCATTAGCGTTTACAAACTATGATTTGTATCATTCTCCTCCTGCTAAATTAATTGATTGGGTGGGTTTTCAAACCTTTTCAAACATCTTCACAGTTGATATTTGGAGGTCGACTTTTTTTGATGTGCTGGCTTGGACGGTGGTTTGGACACTTGCCGCATCCACACTGCAAGTTAGTTTGGGGATTTTTCTCGCGATTATTGTCAATCAGAAAGACATTCGTTTTAAACGCTTTTTCCGGACGATTCTCATTTTGCCATGGGCCGTTCCTGGATTTGTTACGATTTTAATTTTTGCAGGGCTGTTTAATGATAGCTTCGGTGCGATGAATCACGATATCTTGGCTTTCTTCGGCATAGAGCCTCTTCCATGGATGACAGATGCCAATTGGTCGAGACTTGCGCTGATTCTTATGCAGGGCTGGCTCGGGTTTCCGTACATCTTTCTCGTCTCAACAGGCGTCTTGCAGTCCATCCCGGACGATCTGTATGAAGCAGCTACGATTGATGGCGCTTCAGTCTTCGCAAAGCTGAGATACATTACGCTTCCAATGGTGTTCATTGCCATGGCTCCGATTATCATTACTCAGTTTACGTTTAATTTTAATAACTTTAATATTATCTATCTATTCAATGGCGGCGGTCCGGCTGTAACCGGATCAACTGCCGGCGGGACAGATATCCTTGTTTCGTGGATTTATAAATTGACAATGCAGTCAAGCCAATATTCACTCGCCGCAGCTTTAACCATTTTATTATCTGTGTTTGTCATCTCCGTCGCTTTGTGGCAGTTCAGACAGACGAAGTCTTTTAAAGAGGAGGCATGAGGCATGCTGGCAGATATGAAGGTCAGAAAATATATCCGTCTCCTTCTCTCTTACTTGTTGTTAGCCTGTATGGCGGTCATCATTGTTTATCCTCTCCTTTGGACGGCAGGCGCAAGTTTTAACCCCGGCAATAGCTTGATCAGTACATCCATCATTCCGAAGCATCCGACATTCGACCATTATAAGGAATTATTTGCGGGCAAAGAAAGCCTTCAATATGTGCAGTGGTATATCAACTCAATGAAGATCAGCCTGTTTACGATGGCGGGGTCTATAATCTGTGTGACGTTTACAGCCTATGCGTTCTCGCGCTTTCGATTTAAAGGGAGAAAATACGCTTTAACTCTCTTTTTATTGCTGCAAATGATTCCTCAGTTTTCGGCTTTAATTGCCTTGTTTGTATTGGCGCAAATCTTAGGAATGATCAATAGCCACTGGCTGTTAATCTTGCTTTATATCGGAGGGCTGATCCCGATGAATACGTATTTGATGAAAGGGTACATGGATTCCATTCCGATGGATTTAGACGAAAGCGCCAAGATTGACGGGGCCAGCAGCACAAGAATCTTCTTCCAGATCATTCTGCCATTATCAAAACCGATGGCGGCAGTGGTCGCTATGAACAGTTTTACCGGCCCGCTCGGAGATTTTGTGCTGTCCTCAACGATATTGAGAACGCCTGAATCATATACATTGCCCGTAGGTCTATTCAATTTAGTGAATGATGTCATGGGGGCCAGCTATACGACATTTGCAGCCGGAGCCCTGCTTATCAGCATACCGGTTGCCGTCATCTTTATCATGCTGCAAAAGAATTTTGTGTCCGGATTAACCGCGGGGGGAACAAAAGGTTAAGGGATAAGGAGGAGAATATGATGTCAAAGCTTGAAAAAACGCACGTAACAGGGGCAAAATTTATGCTTCACGGAGGAGACTACAATCCTGATCAATGGCTGGATCGCCCTGATATTTTAGCCGATGATATCACGCTGATGAAACTTTCTCATACGAATACGTTTTCTGTCGGCATTTTTGCATGGAGCGCGCTTGAGCCAGAGGAGGGCGTATACCAATTTGAATGGCTGGACGATATTTTTGAACGAATTCACAGCATAGGCGGCAGGGTCATATTAGCAACACCAAGCGGAGCTCGTCCTGCCTGGCTGTCGCAAACCTATCCTGAAGTTTTGCGCGTCAATGCCTCCCGTGTCAAACAGCTTCACGGCGGAAGGCACAACCACTGCCTCACATCTCAAGTCTACCGTGAAAAAACACGTCACATCAATCGGTTACTAGCAGAACGATACGGCAATCATCCTGCGCTGTTAATGTGGCATATTTCAAATGAATACGGAGGAGAGTGCCACTGCGATCTATGCCAGCATGCTTTCAGGGAGTGGCTGAAATCGAAATATGACAACAGTCTCAAGGCATTGAACCATGCGTGGTGGACTCCTTTTTGGAGCCACACATTCAATGACTGGTCACAAATTGAAAGCCCTTCGCCGATCGGTGAAAACGGCTTACACGGCCTGAACTTAGACTGGCGCCGGTTCGTCACAGATCAAACGATTTCGTTTTATGAAAATGAAATCATTCCGCTGAATGAACTGACGCCTGATATCCCTATCACAACGAACTTTATGGCTGACACACCGGATTTGATTCCGTATCAGGGCCTAGACTACAGCAAATTTGCGAAGCATGTCGATGTTATCAGCTGGGACGCTTATCCGGTCTGGCACAATGACTGGGAAAGCACAGCTGATTTGGCGATGAAGGTCGGCTTTATCAATGACCTGTACCGGAGCCTGAAGCAGCAGCCTTTCTTATTAATGGAGTGTACGCCAAGCGCGGTCAATTGGCATAACGTCAACAAGGCGAAGCGCCCGGGCATGAATCTGCTGTCGTCCATGCAAATGATTGCCCACGGTTCGGACAGCGTTCTCTATTTCCAATACCGCAAATCGCGCGGATCATCAGAAAAATTGCACGGGGCAATAGTAGATCATGACAATAGCCCGAAGAACCGGGTCTTTCAAGAAGTGGCCAAAACCGGCGAAACATTAGAACGGCTGTCCGAGGTTGTCGGAACGAAGAGGCCCGCTGAAACGGCTATTTTATATGACTGGGAAAATCACTGGGCGCTCGAGGATGCTCAGGGGTTTGCGAAGGCGACAAAACGTTATGCGCAAACGCTTCAGCAGCATTACCGCACGTTCTGGGAACACGATATCCCTGTCGACGTCATCACAAAAGAACAGGATTTTTCACCATATAAACTGTTGATCGTCCCGATGCTATATTTAATCAGCGAAGACACCATTTCCCGTTTGAAAACGTTTACGGCTAACGGCGGCGCCTTAGTCATGACATATATCAGCGGGATTGTAAATGAGCATGATTTAACGTATACAGGAGGATGGCATCCGGATTTGCAAGCTATTTTCGGAATTGAGCCTCTTGAAACCGACACGCTATATCCGAAGGATCGAAATGCTGTCAGCTATCGCAGCCAAACATATGAAATGAAGGACTATGCAACCGTGATCGATGTCAAGACCGCATCAGCAGAAGCGGTGTATCAAGAAGATTTTTACGCGCGTACGCCAGCGGTGACAAGCCATCAATATCAACAGGGCAAGGCGTATTTTATCGGTGCGCGTTTGAAGGATCAATTTCACCGGGATTTTTATGAAGGGCTCATCACAGACCTGTCTCTTTCTCCTGTTTTTCCGGTTCGGCATGGAAAAGGTGTCTCCGTACAAGCGAGGCAGGATCAGGATAATGATTATATTTTTGTCATGAATTTTACGGAAGAAAAGCAGTTGGTCACGTTTGATCACAGTGTGAAGGATATGATGACAGGAGACATATTATCAGGTGACCTGACGCTGGAAAAATATGAAGTCAGAATTGTCGTAAATACACATTAGGCTGATGCTCCGCTCGATACGGGCGGATTCTTTTTCTAGCATATTTGAAAAACGCTTACTTTAGAGTGAGGGGTGGAATCATGAGGGGCAGAGTGAAAATGTTCTTTGCGGCTGCCATCGTGTGGAGTGCATTCAGTTCTACGGGAAATGCCGCTGCCATTGAGGGGCAGAAACATGTGCCTGAGCTTCGGACAGATGATCTTTTCGTTAAAAAAGTAGAGGGTATGAACAAGGACTTTATCAAAGGGGCAGATGTGTCCAGTGTTATTGCTTTAGAAAACAGCGGAGTCACCTTTTTTACAATACTAGCGGTAAACGCCAGGACATTTTTACAACCTTAAAACAAGCTGGCATCAACTATATTCGCGTCCGAATCTGGAATGACCCGTATGATTCAAATGGCAATGGGTATGGAGGGGGGAACAATGATGTTCAAAAAGCCATCGAAATCGGAAAAAGAGCCACAGCGAATGGAATGAAGGTGCTGGCCGACTTTCATTATTCTGATTTCTGGGCCGATCCTGCGAAACAGAAGGTACCCAAAGCTTGGGCGAAGCTCAGCTTTGAAGCTAAAAAAACAAAGCTCTATGAGTATACGAAACAAAGCCTGCAAAAGATGATCAAGGAAGGCGTCGACATTGGCATGGTTCAGGTCGGAAATGAAACGACAGGGGCATTTGCAGGTGAAACCGATTGGGCGAAAATGAGCCAATTATTTAATGAAGGAAGCCGCGCGGTCAGGGAGACAGACCCAGGTATTTTGGTCGCACTGCATTTTACCAATCCTGAAACGGCAGGAAGGTATTCATTTATTGCAGAAACACTTAGCAAAAACAAAGTGGATTATGATGTGTTTGCCAGCTCGTATTATCCTTTCTGGCATGGCACATTACAGAATTTGACCTCCGTGCTGAAGGCTGTTTCCGATACGTACGGCAAAAAAGTCATGGTGGCGGAGACATCATACACCTATACCGCTGAGGATGGCGATGGGCATGAAAATACAGCGCCAAAAAGCGGGCAGACGCTGCCATATCCAATTTCCGTTCAAGGCCAGGCGGATGCGATAAGAGATGTGATGCAGGCCGTAGCGAATACAGGCACGGCGGGACTTGGCGTTTTCTATTGGGAACCTGCGTGGACTCCAGTCGGGCCGAAAACACAGGTAGAGAAAAACAAAGTGCTGTGGGACACATACGGGTCAGGCTGGGCCTCCAGCTATGCTGCTGAATATGACCCTGAAGATGCTGGGAAGTGGTATGGGGGAAGTGCTGTGGATAACCAAGCTTTGTTTGATGTTAACGGACACCCGCTGCCTTCCTTGCAGGTGTTTCAATATGCGGAGTCAGGCCATACCCCGAAGAAGCGCTGAAACATAAAAATCCATGAGATGTACTATCTCATGGATCATTTTATTTTAAATCAACTAATATAAAACATTCGTCATCACTTTTATGATGGGCTTCCTTATGATGATGCAGTGATGTAAGGATTTTCTCTTTCAGGTCAGCAATAGGCAAATCGGGATGATCCTTTAATAAATCAAATAAATAACATGAAGCCGTAGGATCCATCACGCCATCCGTATATAGAAGGAGCCTTCCGCCCTCCGTGTAGGGAAGGCTGCTAGAATGAAACACCGTGTCTTCAAACATCCCGATCGGAGGCGCGGTTGCGTGCAGCGGATTTTGGGTTCCGCCGGCGCCCTGCCATAATGCTGGCGGATGTCCTGCGTTGACATAACCAATTTTTTGCCGGGCTGTATCAATCTCAAGATAAATGGCCGTGCAATAATGTCTTGCTTCCTCATCATTTTGAAACAAGCTGTGGAGGTGACGGTCTAATTCCTTCATGACTTTGACGGGACTGAGGCCTTGCGTGATCTGGCGCTGGAACAAAGGATGAAGAGACATCGTAATCATAGCAGATGAAATCCCATGGCCCATCACGTCAAGGATAATAATGCCGTAACGAGTTGCATCGATTTGATAGAATCCGTATAAATCCCCCGATAACTCACTGGATGCTTTGTAATAAGCGTCAATCTGAATCTGATCGTTTACAATCGGTTCAGTCAACGAGTTTTCTTGGATCTTTCTGGCGAGCTCAAGCTCTCTTTTGGTATTTAATTTAAATTGCTGATTTTGTTTGTTGGTTTCAAGAAGTTCTTCTTGTTTGGTCTTCAGCGTTCCCAAGGCAATTTCTAACTCTGCATTGGCTTTCTGTTTAGCAAGCAAAGCTTTCTGAGCCGCATTTTTGGCCATCAGCAGCTCATTTTCATATTCATTTCGCTTCCGCATCGGAATCAGAACACACTCGGTGACAGTTGCTCCGCGATCAGCTCTTGCAACAGCATTAACAAGAATTGGAATTTCTTCACCATCTCTTGTTTTCAAGGAAATATACATTTCTTCGATGCTGTGCTCCAGCTTTAAAAGCGGAACAAAATAAAGCTGGTAGAAAAGCTGTGCGGAAACGGTCAAAATTGTATCTATATGCTGGCCGATAACCTGTTCCTGCTCATAGTTCAAAATGTTGAGCAGGGTACGGTTGACTGCTACTATCGAACCCTCTTCTGACAAAGTGAGGAAACCGCATGGTGCATCATTCAATTGTTTGTCCATTAAGAGGGTCACCTCTATCCCTTTCGTTCCTATATCACACGTATACTTTCAAATAATCGCTGATCAGCTGTATCGTCTCTTCCGGATGGCTCATGTGGGGGCAATGCCCGCGTGCCTCCATTTGTTTCAGTCTGCTATAAGGGAGGTGCTTATGCATATACTCACCTACTGCTTCCGGTGCGATGATATCATCTGCACATTGGAGAATAAGAGAGGGAACCGTCACCTTCGAAAGATCCCCCCGGTGATCAGAAAAAAACGCGGCTTTCGCGAACTGCCGGGCAATCACAGGATCAGTAGAACAAAAACGGCTTTCAAGTTCTTCCTTGATTTCAGGCCGATCTGGCTGATTCAGAACGGTTGCCGCAAATACAGTAGCCCAGCCTATATAATTTTTCTCCATCATCTCCAGCAAACCAAGGAGCTGCTCCTCCTCAAATCCTCCGAAATACTCAGGCGGATCATTCAAATAGCAAGGAGAAGGTCCCACCATCACGATATGGGAAAACAGCTCCGGGCGGCGGATCGAAGCTAGCATGCCAATGACAGCCCCAACAGAGTGCCCCACAAACACGGTTTCTCCCAGATCTAAAGCTTCACAAACATCAAGAACATCTTGGGCATAGCCGTCAAGTGTTCCGTAACGATTCAGGTCATATGCGCGTAAATCCGAATTCCCCGAACCGACGTAATCAAATAAAATGACCTGATGTTCTTCTTCGAAGGCCGGCGCCACGGCATTCCACACACTTTGATCGCAGCCAAAACCAGGTGCAAAAATGATAGATGTTTTGCCGCTTCCCTTCACCTTCACATCATTTCGAGACAAAATCGCTTCGTTCATGATTGGCTCCTTTCAGCCGGAAAGTAAAATAAAGTTCAATATGTATATCATAACACTCGCCGTTTCAAGAGTGTGTCTTTCTATGAAAGTAAATAGCAGTTTAAAAGAAAGGGGACATCAGGCATAGGAGAGCTGGATGAATTGGAAGATGTAGAGGATGGATGGCCTAGGCACATGCGGTGGGGAAGAATATGACATTTGTCACTCTGATATCATGACACCCCATACTAACGTCATCTTCTCCGTCATTTTACAATCAATGTAAGCCATCAGGAGGTGCTCATGTGATGAATGAGATTGTATCAGTAAGCAATACGACAAAACATTTTCAGCAAAAAACAGCTGTAAACAACATCAGCTTCAGTATGAAAAAAGGAGAAATTGCAGCTATTCTCGGACCGAATGGGGCAGGGAAGACGACCGTCATCTCCATGATCCTAGGATTGCTGAAACCGAGTAAGGGAGACATCAAACTATTTAACCGGGTTCCCGATGATCAACAGGTTCGCGAAAAAATAGGCGTGATGCTGCAGGAAGTGAGTGTCATGCCGGGTCTGAAGGTGAGTGAAATCCTCGAACTCTTCCGAAGCTATTATCCGAATCCATTGTCCATGAAAGAACTCGTTTCGTTAACAGCACTCACAAAAGAAGATTTGAAAACAAGAGCAGAAAAATTATCCGGCGGACAAAAACGCCGTTTGAGCTTTGCTTTGGCTCTTGCCGGGAACCCGGAGCTGCTTATATTCGATGAACCGACAGTCGGGATGGACACTTCATCAAGACATCGATTCTGGCAGACCATTCATGGACTGGCGGATCAAGGAAAAACGATTATATTTTCAACTCATTATTTACAGGAAGCAGATGATGCCGTACAGCGAATCTTATTTTTTGCTGACGGGCGCCTTGTGGCAGACGACTCACCAATGAAACTCCGCTCAAGGATTCAAAAACAGTCTGTTTCCTTTACATTACATTCAGATGAATCCTTGGAAAGGCTGTCTCGTCACCCGGAAGTAGAGCGAGTGATCCACAAGCATAAGAGAACCATCATCCAAACATCAAATACAGACAAAGTGTTAGCGCTGATCTTTCAAGAAAACATACATGCACGCGATATCCGGATTGAGCAAGGAACGCTCGATGAGGCATTTCGCCAGCTGGCTGACGGAAACAGGGAGGCGATGTGAGTGAACATGCTGCAGAAACAAAGCATAGCTGAAATGAAAAGGGTGCTTAGGAATAAGTACTTTGTGCTTTGGTCGCTGATGATGCCGATTGCCTTTTATTATCTCTTTACCAATGTAGTGAATACCAACGTACCTGATCAACGTGCATGGGACGCCCATTACTTAATGTCGATGACAGTCTTCAGTGTGATGGGATCCTCTATCATGACGCTTGGAATCCGTATGGTTCAAGAGCGGTCACAAGGCTGGACAGCTTTTATCCGCATTACGCCTCTTCCGGATCATATCTATTTATCAGCTCAGATGATCGGCCAAAGTGTGATTCACGTTTTATCCATTACCGTCATTTTTCTGTTCGGCGCCATTATCAATGACATTGCCTTGTCACCGTTTGAATGGATCATGAGCGGACTATGGATTTTGTTTGGCGCATTGCCGTTTTTAGCGTTAGGTACACTCATCGGCCTCATGAGAAAAGTAGAAACTGCAGCCGGAATCAGTAATGTGCTTTACATGCTGCTCGCTTTAGGCGGGGGCATGTGGATGCCGTTTGAGGTCATGCCTGATATGATGCAGAACATTGGCCGGTGGCTTCCATCCTATCATTTCGGGAGCGGAGCGTGGGAACTTGTCCGAGGCGGGAGTCCAACCTGGAAAAATATTCTGGTATTAATCGCTTATTTGATGCTCTTCATGCTACTATCTAAATATATAAGAAGAAAACAAGAAGCGGTGTAATACATGAAACTCTTAACATCCATATTCCCTAGGCAATTCGGGTTTTTCCCTTATATCTTTCTGGTGTATACCATCATGCCGTTTCTTACTTTATTGAGAGAATCAGGCATCAAACAGGTGATTGGATATGGCATGCTGATCTTTTTTGTCATGGCATATCGCCAGTTGTTCTGCAGTGTCGACAGAGCTTCGTTTACGTATTGGCTTATCGTGCAAATGGCGGTTATTTTTATCTATAGTGTGTTTTACAATATCACCTATATCTATTTAGGTTTTTTCCCGGCAAACTTTGTTGGTTATTACAAAGAGAAAACAAAGTTTAACCGTGCGTTTTGCGGTTTACTCTTTATGCTGTTTTTTCCATGTTTTTATCAATTACTCGCGAATTCGGTCTCGCTCCGGGAGCTTTTTTCTGTTCTCCCGTTTCTCGTCATCATGCTCATTTCTCCATTCGGAATCCGTTCTTTGTTTCGGAGAATTGAACTCGAAACCAAGCTTGCCCAAGCCAACGAACAGATAAAAGAACTCTCCAAAAGAGAGGAGCGCGTTCGAATCGCCCGTGATCTTCACGATACCCTCGGCCATACTTTGTCGCTCCTTACATTAAAAAGTCAGCTGATTCAGCGGCTGGCAACATCTGAGCCAGAACGGACCCGGCTTGAAGCAAAAGAAATGGAAACAAGTTCACGAGCCGCACTCAAGCAGGTTCGTGAGCTGGTTTCTGATATGAGAACGGTCACGATGACGGAGGAGCTCGCCAACATTCAGCACATATTAAGAACGGGGGACATTACCTTTCAATACGAAGGGGACGAAGATTTTTCAGTAATATCGCCCGTCACGCAAAATATTATTAGCATGTGTATGCGGGAAGCCGTGACCAATATCATCAAGCACAGCAATGCCACTCACTGCGCCATCACCATTGCCCAGTTCGCTGACAAAATGCGGATTGTCATACGGGATGACGGAAAGGGAGCGGCGAAGGAGAAAACGTTTGGGAATGGCCTGCGGGGAATGGAAGAACGGCTCATGCTCATTGAAGGGGGATTAACACTTTCAGCTCATAACGGAACGATTGTGACACTGACAGTTCCCCTTATTAAAAAAGCAGAATGATAGGAGGACGAAAGGAATGATTCGTCTGTTTATTGCTGAGGACCAGCGAATGCTTTTAGGCGCTTTGGGATCTCTGCTTGATTTAGAAGAGGATATGACAGTCATCGGACAAGCATTAAACGGGGAAGAGGCGCTAGAAGCCATTTTGAAGCTGGAGCCTGATGTATGCATCATGGACATTGAAATGCCGGTTCGAAGCGGGCTGGATGTGGCAGAGGAATTCATGCAAAAAGGCTGCGGCAGCAAAGTTATTATTTTAACCACTTTTGCACGCCCCGGGTATTTTGAACGCGCCGTCAAAGCCGGCGTACATGGCTATCTGCTGAAAGACGGCGAAATTGACGATCTGGCCGACGCCATCCGAAAGTGTGTAAAGGGAAAACGAGTCTTCAGCCCGGAGCTGACGTTCAATATGATGCGAGACGAAAATCCGCTCACAGTAAGGGAGCAAGAAATTCTGCGTCTGGCGGCTTTAGGCAAGACAACGAAAGATATTACGCTGGAACTCTATTTATCTCAAGGCACAGTCCGAAACTATATATCAGAAATCATCCAAAAGCTCGATGCGAAAAATCGGACAGAAGCAGCCAGCATTGCTGAGGAAAAGGGCTGGATTTAATGTAGACCTGGTTATTTATAGCCAGGTTTTTTTGTTCATCTGGTTATTTATGGTTGCAATATTCAGTACGACTGTATATTATGGAACTATACAGTTGTACTGAATATGGAGGCCGTTATATGAATGAAAATAAGCATTTGCCGCTGACTGAGACTGTTTACTATGTACTTTTATCTTTGTTACATCCTGCTCACGGCTACATCATTATGAAAAATATTGAAGATCTTAGCGGCGGAAGAGTTAAAATGGCGCCTGGAACTCTTTATGGCGCAATCGAAAACTTATTGAAGCATCAATTGATAGAGCCTTATCCAAGTGAAGACCGCCGCAGAAAAACATACCTCATCACTGAACTTGGAAGAAGTGTATTAAGGAAGGACATGGAGAGAATGGAGCGGCTGGTTGAGATAACGAGGCAGGAATTAAATAAAAAGGGGGAGGCCATATGAAGAAATACAGATATTTTACGGACATAGACTGTGAGGAACAGTGGCTCAATAAGATGGCAGATAAGGGGTACGGATTAAAAGGAAAAGGATTTTTTTCCTATCGGTTTGCAGACGAAGCAACGTCAGACCCTTCTATCGTCAAAATAGACTATCGCACCTTTAAACATCCGGAGGATTTTACTGATTATCGCACTCTATTTGAAGACAGCGGATGGAAGCATCTTTTCAGTTCGCAAGGCCTGCATTATTTTAGAAAAGAGAACTCCAGTGCATCAGACGATATTTTTTCTGATGCAGAATCCAGAGCTGGAAGATACAAACGCTTATTTCAAGCGTACTTTGCACTTTCATTTATATTCTTATCCTTCATCCTGACTCTCTTTACTGCCAATGCTTTGAATACTGATTTATTTATCCGTCCCCAGAGTTTGTATTATACGCCGGGACTGTGGGATAAGACCGGAGCAACTTTTATTAGGGCCTTTTTGTTTGAAACACCTTTTGCACTGATGAGAGGGGGAGCGGGATGGATTGTTCTCCTCAGCGCTCTTAGCTTCTTTTATCTATTTGTGAAAACATATAAAAAGTACAGGAAGTGCCTGTATGACCATTAAAAAGTGTGTTGCACCATGAACGTCTGTCCAGTGAAACAGGCGTTTTTTATTGCAGGAATGTATAGAAAACCCTTTCCTTCTATTGTCAGAATAGTGTACGATATTCATATAGTTATTTTAACTCAGGTCATCAGATGACCAGATCATATATTGGGGATGAGAGAGGGGTTCATCATGAAAGTCTCACTTTTTGTCACTTGTCTTGTTGATATGTTTCAAACAAATGTCGGAAAAGCAACAGTTGAGCTGCTGGAGCGCCTTGGGTGTGAGGTTGATTTTCCGGAGGGTCAGATCTGCTGCGGGCAGCCGGCTTACAACAGCGGCTATGTGAATGACGCCAAAAAAGCAATGAAACGGATGATCGAAACGTTTCAGGATTCCGAATATGTCGTCAGCCCTTCCGGTTCCTGCACGACGATGTTCCGGGAGTATCCGCACCTGTTTCGGGATGACCCGAAATGGGCCGGCAAAGCGCAAAAGCTTGCCGATAAAACGTATGAACTGACGGATTTTATCGTGAACGTCCTTGGGGTAGAGGATGTCGGCGCGACCCTTCAAACAAAAGCAACCTTACATACGTCGTGCCATATGACAAGGCTGCTCGGGGTTCGGGAGGAGCCAATGAAGCTTCTGAGTCATGTGAAGGGCCTAGAATTCACAGCGCTTCCGGGCAAACATAACTGCTGCGGATTCGGAGGAACGTTCTCCGTCAAAATGGCGCAGATCTCTGAGCAGATGGTCGATGAAAAAGTCGCATGTGTGGAGGAAACGGGAGCAGAGGTGCTGATCGGTGCTGACTGCGGCTGTTTGATGAATATCGGGGGACGGCTTGATCGTAAAGACAAGAATGTCAAAGTGATGCACATCGCCGAAGTGCTCAACAGCAGATAAAACTGGATTCAGAGGGGGAAAGGATCATGGCGATGAAAATCGGTACTGACGCTTTTAAAGAGCGGGTATCACAGGGGATCGATAATGAATTTATGAGAGGTGCTGTTTCGGGGGCGCAGGAGCGTCTGCGGACACGGCGCCTTGAAGCAGCCGAAGAGCTGGGGAACTGGGAGGAGTGGCGCTCGTTATCAGAGGAAATCAGGCAGCATGTCCTTGAAAACCTCGATTTCTATCTCGGCCAGCTTGCCGAAAATGTGGCGAAAAGAGGCGGACATGTCTATTTCGCGGAAACATCGGAAGAGGCGTCTTCTTATATTCGCGATGTTATTCAAAAGAAGAACGGGAAGAAAATTGTAAAATCAAAATCAATGGTCACAGAGGAAATCAATCTAAATGAGGTGCTGGAACAGGAAGGCTGCGAAGTCGTCGAAACCGACCTCGGCGAGTATATTTTGCAGATTGATGATCATGATCCGCCTTCACATATCGTAGCGCCCGCCCTTCATAAAAATAAAGAGCAGATACGCGATGTATTTAAAGAAAGACTGGACTATCAACATACAGAAAAACCGGAAGAGCTAGTGATGCATGCGCGCGCTATCCTCCGTGAGAAGTTTCTGGAAGCGGATATCGGCATTACCGGCTGTAACTTCGCCATTGCTGATACGGGTTCTGTCAGCCTTGTGACCAATGAAGGAAATGGACGGCTTGTGAGCACCTTGCCGAAAACACAAATCACCGTCATGGGAATGGAGCGGATTGTCCCGTCATTTTCAGAATTTGAAGTACTAGTCAGCATGCTGACGAGAAGCGCTGTCGGGCAGCGGCTGACAAGTTATATTACAGCTTTGACAGGCCCTAAGCTGGAAGGGGAAGTGGACGGGCCGGAGGAATTCCATCTTGTCATCGTTGACAATGGCAGGTCCAATATTCTTGGAACGGAATTCCAGTCTGTGCTGCAATGTATCCGCTGTGCCGCCTGTATCAATGTCTGCCCTGTGTACCGCCATGTCGGCGGACACTCATACGGCTCCATCTATTCGGGGCCGATCGGAGCGGTTTTATCACCATTGCTCGGCGGTTATGACGATTTTAAGGAGCTGCCGTACGCGTCTACATTGTGCGCGGCTTGTTCAGAAGCCTGTCCAGTCAAAATTCCGCTTCATGAGCTGCTTCTCAAGCATCGTCAGAACATCGTCGAAAAAGAAGGCAGAGCGCCGATCAGTGAAAAGCTGGCGATGAAAGCGTTCGGACTTGGCGCGTCCTCTTTGTCGCTCTATAAACTGGGTTCAAAATGGGCGCCAGCCGCCATGACGCCTTTTACAGAGGACGAAAAAATTTCGAAAGGGCCCGGCCCGCTCAAAAGCTGGACACAGATCCGTGACTTCCCAGCACCGCATAAATCGAGATTCAGAGATTGGTTTACAGACAGAGAAACAAGTGAACGCACGAAGGAGGAGCAGTGATGACGAAGGGAACCGTTCAGAATCAGGAGAGCTTTTTAAACCGGATCGCATCACGTCTGGGCCGTGAAAGAAGAACAGGAGGCGTGGCAGTCCCTGAGTGGGCGCATCAACCGCAGTATCAAACACTTAAAGGTTATTCAGCGGATGACTTAGTCACAGTCCTTAAAAACCATTGCGTCAAAATCCATACAGAGCTGATTGAAACGGATTCAACCGGCCTTTACGATGCCCTCCGCGAGCAGGTCAGCCGGTTTTCCGGAGGCCCTGTCATCATTCCGAAGGACCCCCGCTTTGAAGCATACGGACTAAAAAGCCTGCTCACCAAAGACTGGCCGAACGATGGAACGCCGGTCTGGGAGTGGGATGCTTCTAAAGGTGAAGAGAATATCAAAAAAGCGGAGCAAGCCAATGTAGGAATTACATTCAGTGAAATCACACTGGCAGAGTCGGGGACGGTTGTTCTCTTTTCCTCAAAAGACATCGGCCGGTCTGTCAGCCTTCTGCCGACGACCTATATTGCGATTGTCCCGAAATCAAGCATCGTGCCGAGAATGACGCAAGCCAGTGATATCATCCGCCAAAACATTGCGGACGGCGTCACTGTTCCTTCATGCATCAACTATATTACTGGACCGAGTAACTCAGCCGACATTGAAATGGATTTGGTTGTTGGGGTACACGGACCTGTAAAAGCCGCATACATTCTCGTCTCTGACCGCTGATCTAAAAAAGCCCGGCAGCATATGCCGGGCTTTTAGCTTGAAAAAACTTCATTTTCCAAAAATTTGGCCGATGAGAAGAGTATGACTTGAAAAAGGAGGAAATGCGATGAAAAAATGGCTGATTATAGCTGTTTCACTGGCGATTGCGATCGTGCTGTTTATGTATACAAAAACAGAAGCGAAGGCAGCAGGCGTGACATTAGGCTACACGACTGGGGATACGGCCTCATACAATTCTCTTACGAAATATCATACATACATGAATTCCATCGCTACAGATACGTTTGCGTTTGAAAAAAACGGACAAGTCATTGGCGATGCCCCAAGCAAGCAGCTAACATATGCGAAAAAGAAAAAAATCAAGACATGGGCTGTCATTTCAAACTATAATGACGCCATTTACGATTTTGACGGGGGTTTAGCCAAGCGGGTCATGAGTAATAAAACAGCGAAAAAACGATTCACAGATCAGCTAATAGCACTGGCCAAAAAGCACTCATACTACGGTATCAATATCGATTTTGAAGCAGTGAATCCAGAAGACCGATCCAAATACTCGCGCTTCATTCAAGATGTCTCACAGGCTCTGAAAAAGAAACATATTAAAACAATGGTTTCTGTTCCTGCCAAAAGCGCCGATGATCAAAATGATGACTGGAGCTGGCCGTATGATTATGCGAAAATCGGTAAATATGCGGATTACGTGCAGGTGATGACTTACGATGAACACGGCATTTGGGGCGATCCGGGATCAGTGGCGAGCACAAGCTGGATCAAAAGCTCTCTGCAGTTTTCAGTCAAAAAAATCAAAGCCAATAAAGTCATCATGGGAATCCCGGCGTACGGCTATGACTGGAATGTGAAAGACGGAAGCGGCAGCACAATGCGGGAATGGAATGAACTCAAGTCCCTTATCAAAAAACAAAAAGCAAAGCCGGCATTCAACAAAAAAACAGGTTCGATGACGTTTTCTTACGTTGACAAAAAGAAGCATAAACATGTCGTGTGGTATGAAAACGAAAAAACCATACAAACGAAAAGCCATCTAGCAAAGCAATATAATATAGCAGGAGTCTCAGTCTACGCATTAGGAAACGAGTCAGAATCCTTTTGGAAAGCCATTCAAAAAGGGACAAAATAACAATTTCTTTTTTTCTGAAGTTATTGACAGGGAAAAGAGAAGCACGTATATTATGTTAATATATTCAGATCGTAAAATTTAAGTTTTTCAGAAAACTAAAACACATAGATTGGGAGCAGTAAAAGAAAGGTATCAGAACAGAGAGCTGCGGGATGGTGAGACGCAGCCTGATTCTTCTTTGAACTCGCCCGGGAGTGGTAAGACGAAACGGAATAGATTGAATATTCCCCATGTTTTAACGGCTAACCTTCGTTACAGGTCAAAAGCTGGATTCTTCATGAAGAATCAACAAGAGTGGTACCGCGGTCAGCCGAAGGCTCGTCGTCTCTTTATCTATTAGATTAGATAGGAGACGGCGGGCTTTTTTGTTTTTGAAAACGAGAAGGAGAGGTACAAGAAGATGAAAAAGGACAATCAGACGTTAAAACGCACGATGACGTCCCGCCATATTATGATGATGGCGCTGGGCGGAGCAATCGGCGCAGGTTTATTTAAAGGGAGCAGCTCAGCGATTGATGTGGCAGGGCCATCTGTCATTATCGCTTACCTGCTCGGCGGCATTATTTTGCTGTTTATTATGCAAGGGCTCGCGGAAATGGCTGTGCGCAACCGAAATGCCAGAACCTTCCGGGATCTTGTTCAGCAAGTATTAGGAAATTACGCTGCTTATTTCTTGGATTGGATATACTGGAAAATGTGGGTGCTTAATATTGCGGCTGAAGCTGTTGTGGCTGCGATCTTTATTCAATATTGGCTGCCGGGCTGCCCGATCTGGGTTTTGGCATTAGGGATTTCTCTTATCGTCACGATTGTGAACTTGCTTTCTGTTAAAATCTTTGCCGAAACCGAATATTGGCTGGCAATGATCAAGATTACTGTTATTATTGTCTTTATTATATTAGGATTGTTGCTCTTATTTGTATCATTCGGTGATCATACAGCTGCCGGGTTTTCAAACCTGACAGAGCACGGCGGATTTTTCCCGCACGGCGGCACAGGGCTGATTGCGGCGATGCTTGTCGTGATCTACTCTTACGGCGGTACAGAAATTATTGGTGTGACGCTTGCTGAGACAAAGAACCCGGAAAAGGTTGTCCCGAAAGCTGTTCGAAGCACACTGACACGGATTGTCGCATTCTACCTGCTGCCGTTTTTCATCATCGTCAGCCTGATTCCATGGAATCAAGTGAATGCCGTTCCGGAAAGTCCTTTCGTGATGGTCTTTAAAATGGTAGGTATTCCGGGCGCGGATCATATCATGAACGCAGTCATCCTGCTGGCAATCATTTCTTCTATGAATTCAGGTTTATACGGATCATCCCGCATTTTATATACACAGGCTACTGACGGTAGGCTTCCGAAGATCTTTTCGAAGCTTTCATCGAAAAACGTACCGATGTTTGCGATTCTGATGTGCACTTCCTCTTTATATATAGGCGTATTGATTTCTCTGTTCGCAGGAAGCCAAACGTTTAATTACTTAATGGGGTCATTGGGATATACCGTTTTATTCATTTGGCTGATCATCGGCTTCGCTCATTTGAAATCGAGAAAAGGGCAAACAGAAACACCGGCCTATTATGTAAAATGGTTCCCGTACACCACATGGTTTGCGATACTGGCGTTACTCGCGATTCTGATCGGGGTCATCCTGACAACGTCAATTGTCATTACCAGCATTACTGCGGCGATCTACCTTTTGATTACAGTTGCATATGTGGTCAAAGGGCGCAAGCATCAGTAAATAAGGAACCCTCTTGTCATATCCGACAAGAGGGTTTTTATTATTGTGCAGCCTTCTTATTTACACAGATCGCCGCTGCTTTTTGTGCTTTTGATTTTGAATTCACGAGGCAGATGCTCGTCACAATCAGCAGCAGCCCCGCCAAGAGGCTATAGGTGAGCGGTTCATGCAGGAAAATGGAGCTGGCCACGATCGAAATGAGCGGAATCAAAAAGGTGTAGGATGCGACCTTGCTTGCTTCTCCTGAACCGACAAGTGTAAAAAAGATAAGCCAACCGAGCGCGATAACGAGGAATTATTGAGATGGCGCAGGGGCTATTTGGGCCTGAATAACGGTGCCAATCCGCTCATTTTATATTGTTCGAATTTCATCGAAACAAATTCTTTTATTCCTGATTGCAGTTGTGTTATGGTGTGAGAGAAGTCCTTTCGATCATGACTTGACAGCTTGAGGCTGTTTACTGATATCACAATTGCAAAGGAGAAAAACATGTCTACTCAACAACGCAAAGATACCTTGCTTTCTGTCTTGAATTTATCTCCGGTTGTTCAGGGAGGAACGATTGCAGAATCATTCCGAAACAGCATGGACTTGGCGCGCCGTGCGGAGGAATGGGGCTATCACCGCTACTGGCTCGCTGAGCATCATAATATAGAAGGTGTCGCAAGCTCTGCCACCGCAGTTCTGATCGGCCATATTGCCGGCGGCACAAAGAAAATTCGCGTCGGCTCCGGCGGCATTATGCTTCCGAACCACTCTTCACTAGTGATTGCTGAGCAATTCGGCACACTGGAAACGCTGTATCCCGGACGGATTGATCTGGGGCTCGGACGTGCGCCGGGAACAGACCAATTGACAGCAAGAGCGCTTCGCAGAAACATCAGCAGCGGTGAAGATTTCCCGGAACAATTAGAGGAACTGCGCAATTACTTTAAACCGTCAGGAAATGTGCGCAATCAAGTCCGCGCCATTCCTGGAGAGGGCATAGATGTGCCGATTTGGCTGCTGGGCTCAAGCGGCTTCAGCGCCCGTCTGGCAGGTGAACTGGGTCTTCCGTTTGCATTCGCCGCTCATTTCTCGCCGGCGAATACCGTTCCCGCTCTGGAGTTGTACCGCAATTCGTTTACGCCGTCAGAAGTGCTCGACGAACCGTATGCGATGGTCGGTGTCACCATTATTGCGGCAGATACAAACGAGAAAGCGCAGCATCTTGCGACTTCGCACTATCAAAGATTTCTTGATCTTGTCCGCGGCACGCCGAACCAGCTAAAGCCGCCTGTTGAGGATATGGATCAAATCTGGAGTCCATATGAAAAAGCGATGGTCAATGAGCAGCTGAGCTCCACGATTGTCGGCGGCCCTGAAGAAGTGAAGGCGAAGCTCGAAGACTTTGTCAAAACGACGCAGGCTGATGAAATTATGGTCAACTCAGAAACCTTTGAACACGCAGACAGAATGCGTTCGTTTGAAATCATTGCAGACGTTTGGAAAAACAGATAACAGCTATAAAAAAAAGCAATGTAGCGGGGAGACCGATACATTGCTTTTTTATTCATTCAGTTTTCGTGCCGAATGGCGGATGATTAATTCAGGTTCAAAAATGACATCTTCCTGCTTTGGCTTTTTATGCTCCAGACAGTCAATGACATATTTCGCCGCTGCTTTTCCAAGCACGGATTTCGGGTGCTTGACAGAGGTTAATTTGACCTCGGAAATTTGCGCAAAATGCGAATCGTCATACCCGACGATAGACATATCCTCCGGCACTTTGATATCCATCTCGCGCAGCATATCAATCACCTTCAGCGCAATTTCATCGTTATAACAAAGAATGGCTGTTGGCATGTGCTTGCTGTTTTTTTCCAATGTAGCCTTTACTTTCTCCAGCAGTCTTGATTCTTTTTCTTCTGTCGTAAACGTCACGATCATATCCGGAGAAGGGAATAACTCACGCTCCCGGTGTGCCTGTATAAACCCGTTCATCCGCTTCACACCTTGTGTGTCATCAGCTTTAAAAATACCCATTATGTGCGTGTGGCCGAGAGAAATGAGATGCTCCGCCGCCATCATGCCGCCTTTCACATCATCCAAGGTAAAACTTGGTGCGGCAAGCTCAGCATAGGACGCGTTAATCATCGCAAAAGGAATGCCGTTTTTCTCCAAATTCAGATAGTAGCCGATGTTCGGCGTTTGCAGGGCGCTTTTTGTCGGTTCCACGATGAGTCCGTCAATATGCTGGGACAGCAGGTTTTCTAACCCTCTTCTTTCATTGTCAGGGTTGTTGTTTGTGCTGGTCAGCAGCATGGAGTATCCCTGCTCGCTTAAATAAGACTCGATTCCTCTGATGATGCTCGGGAAAATATAGTCTGACATGTAAGTTGTCAGAACACCGATCGTTTTATTGGAATGCAGCGCTGACTTAGCAGAGCGTGAAGCGACAAAGGTGCCCCCGCCTTGTACACTGTACAGCAGACCTTGTGATACGAGGTCTCCGATCGCTTTGCGAATAGTATGCCGGCTGACGCCAAATTGCTGCATTAATTCATTTTCGGTAGGGATCTTTTGATCAGGCAGTATTTTGCCTTGGTTAATCCATGAACTGATTTCTTCTTTTACTTGCGCGTATTTTGGTAACATATCCATTCCTCCAAAATGTATACGGACAAATTTTAGTATATCACAGCATTCTTTGTAAGAAAACATTGACAGAAAATACAAACAGGATTATTCTATATTTGTACGTACTAATTAAATGAAATTTTCGTTAAATTTTAATATAAGTACGTACAATTGCATAGGGAAATGAAAACGCTTTACTCAACATTCGGGAGGGCAGGGAAATGAAGAATACTCCAACTCAATTAGAACCAAATGCTCCTGTAACAAGAAGCCATTCAATGGGATTTGTCATTTTGATCTCATGCGCGGCGGGACTTGGCGGCTTATTGTACGGCTATGACACGGCAGTGATTTCAGGCGCCATCGGTTTTTTGAAAGATTTATACAGCCTGACTCCGTTTATGGAAGGACTTGTGATTTCCAGCATTATGATCGGAGGAGTGGCGGGCGTCGGAATATCCGGATTTTTAAGCGACAGGTTCGGACGGAGAAAAATTTTAATGACAGCTGCTTTGTTATTTGCGATATCAGCCATCGTTTCAGCACTTTCTCAAGACGTGTCAACTCTAATTATTGCAAGGATTATCGGTGGCCTCGGGATTGGGATGGGCTCATCACTCTCAGTTACGTATATTACGGAAGCCGCGCCGCCTGCCATACGCGGAAGCCTTTCTTCCTTATATCAGCTCTTTACGATATTGGGTATTTCCGCAACGTACTTTATTAATCTCGCTGTGCAGCGGTCCGGAACATATGAATGGGGTGTGCACACCGGCTGGAGATGGATGCTCGCTTATGGAATGGTGCCGTCTGTGATCTTTTTCCTCGTATTGCTCGTTGTGCCGGAAAGTCCGAGATGGCTGGCGAAAGCGGGCAAAACAAATGAAGCGCTAAAGATACTGACACGTATTAATGGAGAAACTGTTGCAAAAGAAGAATTAAGGAATATTGAGAACTCTTTAAAAATAGAACAAATGGGATCGCTCTCCCAGCTTTTCAAGCCAGGGCTCAGAAAGGCGCTTTTCATCGGAATCCTGCTGGCGCTGTTTAACCAAGTCATCGGCATGAACGCAATTACCTACTACGGGCCGGAAATTTTTAAAATGATGGGATTCGGACAAAATGCCGGATTTGTGACAACCTGTATCGTCGGGGTTGTAGAAGTCATTTTTACCGTTATTGCGGTGCTGTTGATTGATAAAGTCGGACGAAAAAAACTGATGTCAATCGGATCTGCTTTTATGGCTATTTTTATGATCTTAATCGGAACGTCGTTCTACTTTCAGTTAACAAGCGGACTTATGTTGATCTTCTTTATTTTAGGTTTTGTGGCGGCATTTTGTGTATCTGTAGGGCCGATCACATGGATTATGATTTCTGAAATCTTCCCGAACCATCTGCGTGCGCGGGCCGCAGGCATTGCAACCATCTTTTTATGGGGAGCAAACTGGGCGATCGGACAGTTTGTGCCAATGATGATCGACTCATTCGGGCTCGCCTATACATTCTGGATTTTTGCGGTGATTAACGTCCTTTGCTTCCTGTTTGTTGTTACGATCTGTCCGGAAACGAAGAACAAATCGCTCGAAGAGATTGAAAAGCTCTGGATAAAATGAAAACGCTTTAAAAAAAGAAGGCCCTTTCTTTTGGAAGGGCTGTTTATGTTGGGATGCACCTTTTGGCGTTTTCTGTATAAGATATAGATATATAGGAAAAAATAGTGCTGGATAAAACGCTGCGGCATGAAAACTCTGCGAATATTGTCGATGAATTGACTCTTAACAGTTGAATAAACAATTCCACCCTGTTAAAATAATTAAAGAAAGCAGAAATAATTTTTTTTGGCTATGATGGGACGTTTTTTGT
The DNA here is from genome assembly GCF_958411575.1 of uncultured Bacillus sp. Lineage (NCBI taxonomy): Bacteria > Bacillati > Bacillota > Bacilli > Caryophanales > Bacillaceae > Bacillus > uncultured Bacillus sp. The sequence goes on along the minus strand of NZ_CATYRA010000001.1, from coordinate 15,293 downwards.
CATAGCGGGACATATAATGTCCAGCAAAAAAAGGAAGGAACGTTTGAGTCATGAACCAGTTAATACAAGCTCAAAAAAAATTATTGCCTGATCTTCTGCTCGTTATGCAAAAGAGGTTTGAAATCTTGCAGTATATCAGGCTGACAGAACCCATCGGGCGAAGAAGCCTGTCTGCCAGTCTCGGAATCAGCGAGCGTGTGCTGAGGGGCGAGGTTCAGTTTTTAAAGGAACAGAACCTGGTCGATATTAAAACTAACGGCATGACATTGACAGAAGAGGGTTATGAACTGCTTTCCGTTCTGGAAGATACGATGAAAGATGTTTTAGGTTTGACTCTTTTGGAAAAGACATTAAAAGAACGTTTAAATCTAAAGGATGCCATTATCGTGTCCGGAGACAGCGATCAATCCCCATGGGTCAAAAAAGAAATGGGAAGAGCAGCTGTCGCATGTATGAAAAAAAGATTTTCAGGCAAAAATATCGTCGCTGTAACTGGCGGTACGACAATTGAAGCTGTCGCCGAAATGATGACGCCGGATTCTAAAAACCGCGAGCTTTTGTTTGTGCCTGCAAGAGGCGGTTTAGGCGAAGACGTGAAAAACCAGGCGAACACCATATGCGCGCATATGGCGGAAAAGGCTTCAGGCACTTACCGGCTTTTGTTTGTTCCGGGACAGCTGTCACAAGGCGCCTATTCATCTATTATTGAAGAACCTTCTGTCAAAGAGGTGCTGAACACGATTAAATCAGCGAGTATGCTGGTTCACGGAATCGGCGAAGCTAAAACTATGGCTCAGCGGAGAAACACACCTTTAGAAGACTTAAAGAAAATAGATGATAACGACGCGGTGACAGAAGCGTTTGGCTACTATTTTAACGTGGACGGCGAAGTGGTCCACAAAGTGCATTCTGTCGGAATGCAGCTGGATGACATAGACGCCATCCCCGATATTATTGCGGTAGCGGGCGGATCATCAAAAGCCGAGGCGATCGAGGCTTACTTTAAAAAGCCCCGAAACACGGTTCTCGTCACAGACGAAGGAGCCGCAAAGAAGTTATTAAGGGATGAATAATCCCTCAATATAAATATCTCTCACTTATTTAAAGGAGGAAACAATCATGGCAGTAAAAGTCGGTATTAACGGTTTTGGTCGTATTGGACGTAACGTATTCCGCGCAGCATTAAACAATCCTGAAGTTGAGGTAGTAGCGGTTAACGATTTAACAGATGCTAACATGCTGGCTCACCTTTTACAATATGATTCTGTACACGGAAAATTAGACGCTGAAGTTTCAGTTGACGGTAACAACCTTGTTGTTAACGGCAAAACAATTGAAGTTTCTGCAGAACGCGATCCTGCTAAACTTAGCTGGGGCAAACAAGGCGTTGAAATCGTAGTTGAATCTACTGGTTTCTTCACAAAACGCGCAGACGCTGCGAAACACTTAGAAGCTGGCGCGAAAAAAGTAATCATCTCTGCTCCTGCTAACGAAGAAGATATCACTATTGTTATGGGTGTTAACGAAGATAAATACGATGCGGCTAACCACGATGTTATCTCTAACGCATCTTGCACAACAAACTGCCTTGCGCCGTTTGCAAAAGTACTTAACGACAAATTCGGCATCAAACGCGGTATGATGACAACTGTTCACTCTTACACAAACGATCAGCAAATCCTTGATCTTCCGCACAAAGACTACCGTCGTGCGCGTGCAGCAGCTGAAAACATCATCCCAACTTCAACTGGTGCTGCTAAAGCAGTTTCTCTAGTTCTTCCTGAACTAAAAGGCAAACTGAACGGTGGAGCAATGCGTGTTCCAACTCCAAACGTTTCTCTAGTTGACTTGGTTGCTGAACTGAACCAAGAAGTAACAGCTGAAGAAGTAAACGCAGCTCTTAAAGAAGCAGCTGAAGGCGATCTTAAAGGAATCCTTGGCTACAGTGAAGAGCCATTAGTTTCTGGCGACTACAACGGAAACAAAAACTCTTCTACAATCGATGCTCTTTCTACAATGGTTATGGAAGGCAGCATGGTAAAAGTAATTTCTTGGTACGATAACGAAAGCGGCTACTCTAACCGCGTTGTTGACCTTGCAGCTTACATCGCAAAAAAAGGTCTTTAATTTATAGCGGACCTGACTTGGTTCTTTTGAATAGAAGCGCTATAATGAAAGCGGACAAGGGAAGGGGACGGACTCCCTTTCCCTTTTTCCATGAAGACCGGCTTTCAGAAAACGTTCTGTGATAGAGAAACGACCGCGTTTTTAGCAGCTTTGCCGGCGCTTACGCCTAAGGCCGCTGCCCTGGCTTCAGACGAACTGCCCTGTGCCGAAAAAGACTGCGATCTGCCCTAGCGGAGTTATCGCTTGACCAGACGGTTTCACGTTTTTCGTGCTGTATGCAAACCATTTTGAAGGAGGATCTCCTAGGCATGAATAAGAAAACTCTCAAAGACATCGACGTAAAAGGTAAAGTTGTATTCTGCCGCGTTGACTTTAACGTTCCAATGAAAGACGGGGAAGTAACAGACGATACACGTATCCGTGCTGCGCTTCCAACAATCAAACACCTTGCAGAACAAGGCGCGAAAGTCCTTCTTGCAAGCCACTTAGGCCGCCCGAAAGGCGAAGTGGTTGAGGAGCTTCGTTTAACTCCTGTCGCTGCACGTCTCGGCGAACTGCTTGGCAAAGAAGTGAAAAAAGCGGATGAAGCTTACGGTGATGCTGTAAAAGCACAAATTTCTGACATGAAGGACGGAGACGTTCTTGTATTGGAAAACGTACGTTTCTACCCTGGTGAAGAGAAAAATGATCCTGAGCTTGCAAAAGCATTTGCTGAGCTTGCAGATGTATATGTAAATGACGCATTCGGTGCTGCCCACCGTGCTCACGCATCTACAGCTGGAATTGCCGAGCATTTGCCAGCAGTTGCAGGTTTCTTAATGGAAAAAGAGCTTGACGTACTCGGAAAAGCGGTTTCTAACCCTGACCGCCCGTTCACAGCGATCATCGGCGGAGCGAAAGTAAAAGACAAAATCGGTGTGATCGAAAGTCTTCTTGATAAAGTGGACAACCTGATCATCGGCGGAGGTCTTGCTTATACATTCGTAAAAGCGCTTGGCCATGAAGTCGGTAAATCTCTTCTTGAAGAGGATAAAATCGAGCTTGCGAAATCATTTATGGACCGCGCGAAAGAAAAAGGCGTTAACTTCTACATGCCTGAAGATGTACTCGTTGCAGATGATTTCTCTAACGATGCAAACGTGAAAATTGTGCCGATCTCTGAAATCCCTAGTGATTTAGAAGCAATCGACATTGGTACGAAAACACGCGAAACTTATGCTGACGTAATCAAAAACAGCAAACTTGTCGTGTGGAACGGACCGATGGGCGTATTCGAAATCGACTTGTTCGCTCAAGGAACAAAAGCGGTTGCGGAAGCATTGGCAGAGGCGAAAGATACATACTCTGTCATCGGTGGAGGAGACTCTGCGGCAGCGGTTGAAAAATTCGGCCTTGCTGACAAAATGAGCCACATCTCAACAGGCGGCGGCGCATCCCTTGAGTTTATGGAAGGCAAAGAGCTTCCTGGGGTAGCTGCACTTAACGATAAATAATCTCAAAACTGCTATAAGGAAGTGGAACAGATGAGAAAACCAATTATCGCCGGTAACTGGAAAATGAACAAAACACTCGGCGAAGCTGTCAGCTTCGTTGAAGAAGTGAAATCTTCCATTCCAGCAGCAGACAAAGCGGAAGCTGTTGTTTGCGCGCCAGCACTTTTCTTAGAAAAGCTTACTTCTGCTGTTAAAGGCACTGATCTAAAAGTCGGCGCACAAAACATGCACTTCGAAGAAAGCGGCGCGTTCACAGGCGAAATCAGCCCGGTTGCTCTTAAAGACCTTGGCGTTGACTACTGCGTCATTGGCCACTCTGAGCGCCGTGAAATGTTCGCTGAAACTGATGAAACAGTTAACAAAAAAGCACATGCTGCTTTCAAACACGGCATTGTGCCGATCATCTGTGTAGGTGAAACGCTTGAAGAGCGCGAAGCCGGTAAAACAAATGATCTTGTTGCTGACCAAGTAAAAAAAGGCCTTGCTGGTCTTTCTGAAGAACAAGTTGCTGCTTCTGTTATTGCGTATGAGCCAATCTGGGCAATCGGAACAGGCAAATCTTCTACAGCAAAAGATGCGAACGACGTGTGTGCGCATATCCGTAAAACCGTCGCTGAAAGCTTCAGCCAAGAAGTTGCAGACAAGCTTCGCATCCAATATGGCGGAAGCGTAAAGCCTGCAAACATTAAAGAATATATGGCAGAGTCCGATATTGACGGTGCTTTGGTCGGCGGCGCGAGCCTTGAGCCACAGTCATTCGTTCAATTATTGGAGGAAGGTCAATATGAGTAAAAAACCAGCTGCACTCATCATTCTTGATGGGTTCGGATTACGTAACGAAACAGTAGGAAACGCAGTCGCTTTAGCGAAAAAACCGAATTTTGACCGCTACTGGAACCAGTATCCTCATCAAACATTGACTGCTTCAGGCGAGGCTGTAGGTCTTCCTGACGGACAGATGGGGAACTCCGAAGTAGGTCACTTAAATATCGGTGCGGGACGTATTGTGTACCAAAGCTTAACACGCGTAAATGTTGCCATTCGTGAAGGAGAGTTCGAACGCAATCAAACATTCCTTGACGCGATTAACAACGCGAAAGAAAACAACAAAGCCCTGCACCTGTTCGGCCTTTTATCAGACGGCGGCGTGCACAGCCACATCAATCATTTGTTCGCATTGTTAAAGCTTGCGAAAAATGAAGGGCTGACAAAGGTTTACATTCATGGTTTCCTTGATGGCCGTGATGTAGGTCCGCAAACAGCGAAAACATACATCAACCAGCTGAACGAACAAATTGAGGAAATCGGTGTTGGAGAAATCGCCAGCGTTTCCGGACGCTACTACTCAATGGACCGCGACAAACGTTGGGACCGTGTAGAAAAAGCGTACCGCGCAATGGCGTACGGCGAAGGCCCAACATACCGCAGCGCAATGGATGTTGTTGATGATTCATATGCGAACGGAATCTATGATGAATTCGTGATTCCGTCTGTGATCACAAAGGAAAACGGTGAGCCTGTTGCGACAATCCAAGACGGCGATTCTGTGATTTTCTATAATTTCAGACCAGACCGCGCGATTCAGATTTCCAACACGTTCACAAACAAAGATTTCCGTGATTTCGACCGCGGTGAAAATCATCCGAAAAACCTGCATTTCGTCTGCCTGACTCACTTCAGTGAAACAGTTGACGGCTATGTAGCGTTTAAACCGATAAATCTCGATAACACAGTCGGAGAAGTATTATCTCAGCACGGATTAAAACAGCTTCGAATTGCAGAAACTGAAAAGTATCCGCACGTCACGTTCTTTATGAGCGGCGGCCGTGAAGCTGAATTCCCGGGTGAAGAACGTATTCTCATCAACTCGCCGAAAGTTGCAACATATGACTTGAAGCCTGAAATGAGTGCGTATGAAGTAAAGGACGCGCTTGTCAAAGAAATTGAAGCTGACAAACATGACGCGATCATTCTTAACTTCGCAAACCCTGATATGGTCGGCCACTCCGGAATGGTTGAACCAACAATTAAAGCAATTGAAGCAGTGGACGAATGCTTAGGCGAAGTCGTTGACGCGATTCTCGCTAAAGGTGGACATGCTATCATTACCGCTGATCACGGTAATGCTGACATTCTGATTACAGAATCAGGCGAACCGCACACTGCGCATACGACAAACCCAGTCCCTGTCATTGTGACGAAAGAAGGCATCACGCTGCGTGAAGGCGGAATCCTAGGCGACCTTGCACCAACGTTATTAGACCTTCTCGGTGTTGAAAAACCGAAAGAAATGACAGGAACATCGTTAATTCAAAAATAATTTGAAATCAAAAGGAGAGACAAAACTCATGCCATACATTGTTGATGTTTATGCACGCGAAGTACTAGACTCCCGCGGCAACCCAACAGTTGAAGTTGAAGTATATACAGAAACAGGAGCTTTCGGCCGTGCATTAGTGCCAAGCGGAGCTTCTACAGGTGAATACGAAGCAGTTGAGCTTCGTGACGGCGACAAAGACCGTTACCTTGGAAAAGGCGTGTTAACAGCTGTTAACAACGTAAACGAAATTATTTCTCCAGAGCTTCTTGGCTTTGATGTAACTGAACAAAACGCAATCGATCAGCTTTTAATCGAGCTTGACGGTACTGAAAACAAAGGCAAACTTGGTGCGAATGCAATCCTTGGCGTATCTATGGCTTGTGCGCGCGCAGCTGCTGATTTCTTACAGATTCCTCTTTACCAATACCTTGGAGGATTCAACTCAAAAACGCTTCCTGTACCGATGATGAACATCGTAAACGGCGGAGAGCATGCTGATAACAACGTAGATATTCAAGAATTCATGATCATGCCTGTAGGTGCTCCTAACTTCCGTGAAGCACTACGCATGGGCGCTCAAATCTTCCACAGCCTGAAATCAGTTCTTTCTGCTAAAGGAATGAACACAGCTGTAGGTGATGAAGGCGGATTCGCTCCAAACCTTGGTTCTAACGAAGAAGCGCTTCAAACAATCGTTGAAGCAATCGAAAAAGCCGGCTTCATACCTGGCGAAGAAGTAAAACTTGCAATGGATGCTGCATCTTCTGAGTTCTACAACAAAGAAGACGGCAAATACCATCTGTCTGGCGAAGGCGTTGTGAAAACATCTGCTGAAATGGTTGACTGGTACGAAGAAATGGTTTCTAAATACCCAATCATCTCTATCGAAGATGGACTTGACGAAAACGACTGGGAAGGCCACAAGCTTCTTACTGAGCGTCTTGGCAAAAAAGTTCAGCTTGTTGGTGATGACCTCTTCGTTACAAACACGAAAAAACTTGCTGAAGGTATCAAAAACGGCGTAGGCAACTCTATCCTGATCAAAGTAAACCAAATCGGTACATTGACTGAAACATTCGATGCGATCGAAATGGCGAAACGTGCAGGCTACACTGCTGTTATCTCTCACCGTTCTGGTGAAACTGAAGACAGCACAATCGCTGACATCGCTGTGGCAACAAACGCAGGACAAATCAAAACTGGTGCTCCGTCTCGTACGGACCGTGTTGCGAAATACAACCAGCTTCTTCGCATCGAAGATCAGTTGGCTGAAACTGCTCAATACCACGGTATTAACTCTTTCTACAACTTAAACAAGTAATAAAATGACCGCCGGGGTTTCTCTCGGCGGTTTTTTGTGTTTTTAGAGATCCAAATAAAGCCTCACCATATCACGGCATTGAATGCCGTTTTCAAAGATCTCCTCATCATAGTGTCTAATAAAAAAATCATGGTCGATCGCCTGAAGGCGAAATCCGCATTTTTGATAAAGCGAAAGCTGATGGATGCTGGAATTTCCAGTGCCAATCTCAATCACCTTTGCCCCCATTTGTTTCGCTTTTTCAATGGCATTGCAGATAAGAAGCTTGCCAATGCCCTGTTTTTGCATTGTTGTTTTTACTGCGATGTTAACAATTTCTACGGTTTGCGGTCTGGTTGTGATCAGCACGTATACACCAGCTAACTCACCCGATATATAGGCGGTGTAGCATTCTCCTCTGGCTATGTATTCATCAACAATTTCTTTCGACGGATCGGCGAGCAGCAGAAGCTCATACAGCGCTTGGTCATAGTTTGTAGCCTTTTGAATGGTGAGCTGTTGCATCATTATTCCACCTTTTCATATTTTATAGAGATATTTTCGTGATTTCCTCCAATTTCATACCATTCTATTATAAAATATGTAACATAGGAAATATGTACAAAATAGTGGAGAGTAAATAGGAGGAAAGTCACATGTTTTGTAAGGAATGCGGTCAAAAAAACAATGAAGGGGCCAAGTTTTGTAAAGAATGCGGCACCCCGATCGGAGAGAGCAACAGACAGGCACATAAAGAAACAGCAAGCACTGCTGAAACGAGGCAGGCCCCGAGAAAACCAATCCCTAAGAAGACCATCGTTTTATGGAGCAGCATTGCCGCAGCGTGCGTCATTTTATTCGCCGCATATAAAACAGGAGCGTACTTTACTTCAAAGGATAGGTTAGTCGACAAATTTGAACAGGCTGTAAATGATGAGGATAAAGAGCAAATCGCGTCTCTCCTTACGCCGATAAATGACAAGCTCAAGCTAACTAAAAATAATGTAAAACCATTTCTTACTTATTTAAAGGATCATCCTGACAAAAAAGATGAGCTTTTTGCATCGCTGCGTGCTGAAACAGCCCAAAAGGATATCGTATATGCGGAGAAAGACGGGAAAAGCTTGCTAGTTTTTGACCATTATGACTTAAAGGTAGCACCGGTTTATTTTGAAGTGACAAGCAATTATAAAAATACCGATCTATATGTCAATAAAGAGGATGCCGGATCTGTAAAGAAAGCGGATCAAGCACAAACCCTCGGACCGTACATTCCCGGAGAATACACAGTCTCAGCCAAACTGAAAAACGATGTAGTCGATCTTGTGAAAAAGGAAGACATTCAGGCGGTTGGCGATAACAGCTTTCGGGTAAATCTTTCATTGGAAGCAGACGATGTGACATTCAGCTTAGCGGATGACATTAAGAGCGGGAAGGGAGATTTGCTGATTAACGGTAAATCGATTCATAAAGACCCGTTCAAAACTTTTACATACGGCCCTCTTTTGACTGATGGCAGTATGACGGCGACTGTGAAAACTGATTTTCCATGGGGAAAGCAAACGACTGAAGCAATGCCAATTACTGATAGCAACATGAAGATGAGATTAGTTCCTGATAAAGAAACAAAAGAAAACATCATAGAAACCATTAATAAGGCGACTGAGCAATACACGGCTGCTTTTTCTAATGGAAAAACTGAACAGATGACAAATGCCGTATCCGATGTTAAAGCTCAAACGAAAAAACAAATTTCAGAGATGAAGAGCAATCATATGTATTATAAGGATAAGTATATAGAAACAGATTACGATCTCGATTCATTTGCTATTTCACAGAGCGACAAGGGACAATGGATTGTTTCAGTGAACGGAAATGAACTTCACGAATCAGCTTATTTTGATGATTATACAGAACCTGAAATGACACAAGAACATACAGCTTATCGTTATTATTTGTCATATGATAAAAAACAAAAAGAATGGAAGCTTGAAAGTGCGGGGACCACTTCTGAAGCCATAGGAGACCATATAAAAACTCTAAAAAATGAAAATCCTAAAGTATACACCTCCGCTTGGGCATCATCAAATGAGTCCAAAGTGAATTCCGGCACACTTACAAAAGAGCAAGTGACATCATTTATGGTTGATTATCTGACAAATCAATCAAGCGCTGTGAATTTAAATGAATTTGCAGTGATGGAAGGCAATTTAGAAAAAGGAAGCACGTTATATGCTGATCAGCAGAAACTAGTTAAGAAATTGTACAGCGAGGGGACGACTGAAGTATTTATTGATGTAGAGGTCAAAAACTTTAGTCAAAGCGGTTCGAATATCATAATTAAAACATACGAAGAATTCGAAATCACAAAATCAGGCGGCAGTCCAAAGCTTAGAACTTATAACTGGACCTACACGGGCACAGTGAAGAACGGAAGAATTTACTTAACGTCTATTCAATAAAAACAACCCCATCATCAGCAGGTGATGGGGTTGTTTTTTAAAAGAGCATATAACGGAAAATCTCCTTGATATAGTGTTCGATAATAAGCTGAAATGTTACGCATGTGATCAGATAAATCACAATCGTTGAGTAAATGATATCAACCTTTCCTTTATATGAATGCTGGTAACTGCTTAGCATCGCAGGAGGAATGGCAAAGAATGCACCGATTAAACCAACGGCTAACACGGTAAAGCAAATGTCTGTATGTAATAAAAAGAATAAAAGGGCAATAATCAAAATAGCCGTAAACGGAATGAGAAACGCACCAAATCTGGAAAATGAATCTTTGAAAGATACTGGATTTCCCGCAATTTTCAAGGCGAAAAAGATCAATGCATGCAAACCGAAAATAAACAGGGCAAAGTAAATGGTTGGCTCTAAAAAGACTGCTGTAAAGCTTACGCTGCCGGGACCGTCTGAAAAAAGAATATAAAACATCAAAGGGGTCAGTAAACTGAACAGAACCATTGTGATAATCGCGCTGATCAGCTGTTCTCCGCCTGTTGATTTACATTCCTGATAAGGGCGTTTCAGGACGGCCAGGACAAATGAGCCAAACTGCTTTGCTGCTTGTTTTGCAGCACCTCCGGTTTGCGCCGCCTGCTGTTGGCCTGATTGACCAGGGAGCGGTGATCCGCATTTTTCACAAAACTTTCCGCCATCTGTTTGATGGCCGCATTGAGGACAATACATAAAATAACTCCTTTATCTGTAATATAGGGATAATAGACTACTAGTTTTATTATAAAAGAAAAAAGTTGTAAAGTAACCAATATTCATACAAAAATACCACATAATAAAGACACAAGCGCAATAGCAGCTGTGTCTTTTTTTATGCTAGTTATTAATATATTTCTCAAATACAACTCCAAAATCCTTAAAAGGATACTCCGAGCGGACGGATGTCAGCCATGTGAATCCGAATTCTGTCAGTTCTATATTGTGTTTCAATGTTGACGTGTTCAGGACGGGTGTAATGAAGAATAGTCACGGCTTTATCTAAGCTTTGTTCCGCTTGATTAATTAAAATATCATTTTCATAGATCGTTTCGGCGATGCAAAGCAGTGCTTTATATAGGTCTTTTAACTTTAAAACCGAGGTGAACGTCATTACCAGACTGATGGGATTAATCTTGGCGGTCGTTGCGGTCGGAATGATTGGTGCCGGGCTGAAAGGCATGTTTCCGATCTTAACGTCATAATGCAAAAAGCAGTTCCCTTACTTCAGGGAGCTGCTTTCTTTTGTTTTCGGCACGTATTGAAAAACTTCCTCACTCTCAAAAAACTCAATCAATCTGCTCAGCCAGTCATAGTAATGAAGCCATTCTCTTAATTCTTTAAGCAGTTGATTGACTTTCTCTTCCGCTTCGGGGGTAAGCCCGTCCCTTTGTAAAAGATCAGTCAGCTCCCGGTTTAATTTTTTATACAGCACTTTGTTTTTGCTCACGACCTTTGTCCAGTTCGCCGCAAATAAAGAAATGAAGGTTTGATAATAATCCTGCTCAACGTCATAAAGGTCTTTTCGTACGCCTTTTTCAAACACCTTTTCGGCAATATTGGCATCGATCATTTCACGGACAACCTGGCTCATCCGTGTTTTGCTCATGCCTGTCGCCTCAGAGAGCTCGCTTAATGTCATCGGTTTTCGATTCATATAAATAATTCCAAGCACACGCCCGACAGTCGAAGGCATTCCAAACGTATGCATATTATCGGCAATCTTCTCAATGAGATGCTCTTCAGCATGTTCAATGATGTCGAGAGCAGTTTTTTCCACAGCTGATCATCCCTTCAAATGGCAATTGATGGTGTCAATATATCATATTTCTGCCAGTTGTTGAAAACAGCTGTATGCGGAGGATGAGGGAGGTATCCGGCGTAATTGTAAGAACACCCTCTCCGTCTTGATCATAACAATAAATAATCTGTAAATAACATATAATTTCAACACATTGTAAACTTTATATTTTATAAAGTTCAAAATATAATAAAGATTATACTTTTCAGAAAAATTAAAGGAAACCTGCGGAGGTGCACGGATTGCTGAAATTGGAACAAGTGTCAAAAGTATATAAGGGCGGTAAAAAAGCTGTGAACAGCATTGATTTAGATATTGCCAAGGGTGAATTTATCTGTTTTATCGGCCCGAGCGGCTGCGGAAAAACGACAACGATGAAGATGATTAACAGACTGATAGAACCATCGTCGGGAAGGATCTTTATCGACGGAGAAAATATTATGGAACAGGACCCGGTTGAGCTGAGGAGAAAAATCGGCTATGTGATTCAGCAGATTGGTTTGTTCCCCCACATGACCATTCAGCAGAATATCTCACTCGTACCGAAACTGCTGAAATGGCCTGAAGAAAAACGGAAAGAACGGGCGAGAGAGCTGTTAAAGCTCGTGGATATGGGCCCGGAATATTTAGACCGTTATCCCCATGAGCTCAGCGGCGGACAGCAGCAAAGAATAGGCGTGCTGCGCGCACTGGCTGCGGAACCCCCTCTCATTTTAATGGATGAACCGTTCGGAGCGCTTGATCCGATTACGCGTGATTCCCTTCAGGAAGAATTTAAAAAACTGCAAAGAACACTAAACAAAACCATTGTGTTTGTCACCCACGATATGGATGAAGCGATTAAGCTCGCTGACCGGATCGTGATTTTAAAAGCGGGCGAAATCGTTCAAGTCGGCACACCTGATGAGATTCTCCGGAATCCGGCAAATGAATTTGTTGAAGAATTTATCGGGAAAGAACGCCTGATCCAGACAAGGCCTGAAATTGAGCGGGTTGAGCAAATGATGAACAGAACACCTGTGACTGTATCAGCGGACAAAACGCTTTCTCAGGCGATTCAACTGATGAGAGAAAAACGTGTCGACTCGCTGCTCGTTGTGGACCGGCAGAATGTGCTGAAGGGCTATGTTGATGTGGAAATGATTGATCAAAATCGCAAAAAAGCGAGCGTCGTTGGTGATGTATACCGCTCTGATATATATACCGTGCAAAAAGGGGCGCTTCTTCGCGATACGGTCCGAAAGATCTTGAAGCAGGGAATCAAGTATGTTCCTGTGGTGGATGAACAGAACCACTTAGCAGGAATTGTGACGAGAGCGAGCCTTGTTGATATCGTATACGATTCTATATGGGGCGAGGAAGACCAGCTTATGACGATCTGACCAGGGGAGGAGCTCTTTTAAGATGAATCAAATGATGACTTTTTTGCAAACGAACGGCGGAGAGCTGCTGTATAAAACAGGAGAGCATTTATATATTTCACTCATAGCCGTTGTATTAGGCATTATCGTAGCAGTGCCGCTTGGTGTCGCTCTCACTAGAATGAAAAAAGGCGCAGGTGCGATTATAGGTGTCGTCAACATTGTGCAAACCTTGCCGAGTCTGGCGATTTTAGCCTTTTTTATTCCGCTTCTCGGCGTAGGGAAAGTGCCTGCGATTGTCGCTTTATTTTTCTATTCGGTGTTGCCGATCCTGCGTAATACGTATACCGGCATCAAAGGTGTAAACAAAAATCTGCTGGAATCGGGCAAAGGGATAGGCATGACCGGATGGGAGCAGATTCGGCTTGTCGAAATCCCGCTGGCGATTCCGATCATCATGGCGGGAATCCGCACGTCAACGATTTATTTAATCGGCTGGGCGACACTTGCGTCGTTTATCGGCGGCGGCGGTCTCGGTGACTACATTTTTATCGGCCTGAACCTGTATCAGCCTGAATATATCATTGGCGGCGCCGTCCCGGTCACGATCCTGGCAATTATCATTGATTATGTGCTGGCTGTGACAGAACGAAAGGTGACGCCGAAAGGATTGCAAGGGATGAAGGAAGTTTCGTAAGGAGTTGGCTCTGTTGAAAACGAAAAAAATCAAATGGCTTGGCGCTCTCGCTCTCGCCTTTGTCCTGCTGCTGAGCGGCTGTTCTTTGCCGGGACTCGGCGGCGCTTCAGATGAAACGATCAAAATTGGGGCGCAAAGCATGACAGAATCAGAAATTTTAGCGAATATGATCGCGCAGCTTATTGAACATGATACAGATTTGAATACCGCTTTAGTGAAAAACCTCGGGTCAAACTATGTACAGCACCAAGCAATGCTGGGCGGTGACATTGATATTTCTGCCACGCGCTATTCCGGAACGGATTTAACAAGCACCCTCGGCAAGGAAGCAGAAAAAGATCCGAAAAAAGCGCTTAACATTGTGCAGAACGAGTTTAAAAAGCGCTTTTCCTATAAATGGTTTGATTCCTACGGATTTGATAACACTTATGCCTTTACCGTGACAAAAAAGTTTGCGGAAAAGGAGCATATTCACACCGTGTCTGACCTGAAGAAAAACGCTTCTCAATATAAATTGGGCGTCGACAATGCCTGGCTGAAACGAAAAGGCGACGGATATAAAGGCTTTGTCAGCACATATGGCTTTGAATTCGGCACAACTTATCCGATGCAGATCGGGCTTGTCTATGACGCAGTCAAAAATGGGAAAATGGACGCCGTTCTGGCTTATTCAACGGATGGACGGATTAAAGCTTATGATCTGAAAACCTTAAAAGACGATAAGCATTTCTTCCCGCCGTATGACTGTTCACCGGTGATTCCGGAAAAGGTGCTAAAGGAGCATCCGGAGCTTGAAGGTGTGATCAATAAGCTGATTGGGCAAATCGATACGGAAACGATGCAGGAGCTTAACTATGAGGTGGATGGCAAGCTGAAGGAGCCGTCTGTCGTAGCGAAGGAATTTTTAGAGAAACATCATTATTTTGACTAAGAAAAGAGGCGGATCATATGGAAGTACTACAGCAGCTTGGCACTTACTATTCGCAAAACGGCGGTTACGTGCTGCAGGAGTTTTACCGCCATTTTCTGATGTCGGTATACGGCGTTTTATTTGCCGCTATTGTTGGAATTCCGCTCGGCATTCTGATCGCCAGATACCGAACATTAAGCGGATGGATTTTTGCGGTGACGAACGTCATTCAGACCATCCCGGCTCTCGCCATGCTCGCCGTGCTGATGCTTGTCATGGGGCTGGGCGCTAATACGGTGATATTGTCATTATTTCTGTATTCTCTTCTGCCGATTATCAGAAACACGTATACAGGCATTATCAGCATTGAACACGCTTATCTTGAATCCGGTAAAGCGATGGGAATGACAAAATTTCAAGTGCTGCGGATGGTCGAGCTTCCGCTTGCACTTTCTGTCATTATGGCCGGCCTTCGCACAGCGCTTGTCATTGCGATCGGCATTACGGCCATCGGAACATTTGTCGGTGCAGGCGGGCTGGGAGATATCATCGTCAGGGGATCAAACGCAACAAACGGCACCGCGATCATATTAGCGGGCGCGATCCCCACAGCTCTGATGGCGGTGATTGCCGATTTGGTCATGGGCTGGCTTGAACGCGCGTTAAGCCCGATTAAAAAGAAAAAGAAGAAAAATCTGGCCGGCGCCGCATAAGAAAAAACGCCTTGTGAATGGGACTGACCCCATAATATGAGACAAATAAAAAACACCTTCTAGTTTGAA